>CAZHED010000024.1:0-84808 GCA_964531095.1 uncultured Polyangiaceae bacterium
TCCGCGCCCCAGCCAGGGAACGACTCGTAGTTGGTCCCCGCAAAGTCCGACGCGACCGTGCACCCACCGGCGGAGGCAACGTCGACGGTCACCGAAACGGCGGCCGAGGTCGGCGTTGGGCTCGTTACGGACGATGCGATCCCTTTGCAACTCGCCCCCCCGCCGCCCGAGGTCCCCGCAGACCCGCTGCTCCCGCTCGATCCGCCACTCCCCCCTCCGCTCGATCCGGCGCTCGCCCCTCCGCTGGCGCCCGCCGACGACCCGCTGCTTCCGCTCGCTCCGGCGTTTGGGCTCGACCCCGAGCCACCGGCCCCCGAGCTCGCGCCACCTCGCGTCGCGCTGGCGCCCGGGCTACCTACCGCCGCAGGCCCGCCGGCCGCCGGCTCCTTGCACGATGCCGCAGCGGCGAGTGAAGCCGTTCCGAGAACCAACCACCAGGAAAATGGGGTTCGCATGGGGGATCCGTTCGGGTTAGCGGTTGAGGTTGCGAAGCGGGGCCGCGAACGCGAACGCCCGGCATCCTCGCGGGCGCTTCCGATCATCCCATTGTCCCCGGAGGGCGCCCTTGTGGCAAACGTCACGCGGGAAAAGTGCGGCGAACCGACGCCCCCTTGAAGGCCGCCAACCCGTCGGAGAAGATGCCACCCTGCTCTCCATCGTCGCCCTCGGCCTTCTGCTGGGCCTTTGTCACGCTACGCGTGCTCGGGGTTGCACGACTGTGGGAAGCCTCGCGGGCGCCGAGCGAGGCCGACGCGTCTGGCAGCTGCCGATCGGAGCGCGCCGGATCGTGTCGTCCGCCCGCTGCTGGACTCCAGAATGAGACACGCAATTCGCCCCCTGGCCGTTCTTGCGGCGCTCGCGTTCGGTGCGCTGGGGACTTCTGCGGCCGCGCGCCCCGCGGGACCGATCGTGCACGAGCCGATTCCTCCCGATCCCGCCGAAGACCTCGCGCTGGGCGTCGCGCTCGACGGCGATCTGCCGGCCGCTCTTCGGACGCCCCATGGACTGGTGCCGGCCCCGGACCCGCGCAAGCCACCCCAGCCTTCCGACCCCGCGTACGGCCCCGACGCGGACCGCGACGTGTTCGTGCCCGATCGCGACACGAAGCGGCCCGACGTGAGCGGGTACGACGAACCCTTCTCTCCTTCGACCGCTTCGTTCAAACGCCTCGAAGCGTTCGACGGCGTACGAAGCGACTACAAGCTCTACGTCCATGACCAGCGTCTGGTCGCCGTGCCGACGGGTGCGTCGCCGGGACCCGGCGATGACGCGTTCTACGCCGATATGGTCGTCGACGCCAAAACCGGCCGAAACGTGCGCATCCCGAGCGTCGGCCCGGGCGCGCGCATCGTGCACGCGCGCCTCGGCGTTGGGCCGGACGAAATGCCGGTGCGCGTGGTCCGCGACGGCGCGGACAACTGGTTTCTTCAGGCCTACGGCGCAGAGAAGGCCGTCCGGTCCCGGTTGGTGATGGAGATCGCCGTCGCGCGTGCCGCGTTCGGAGGGCAGTTCGGCGACCCGGACTGGAGTGCGCTGCCGTTCGTCCCTGCCCTACCCGACAGCGTGGCGCGTGAAGCGGCCGGAGTGCGGTCCGCGCTCCGGATCAACCGTCGGATGCGACCGCGGCAGGCCGTCGCGAAGCTCGTCCAGTACTTCCGTGGGTTCTCCGACTCCGACGACTCGCCCCGGGGGCAAGGGAGTATCTACCTGGACCTCGCGCTGTCGAAGAAAGGCGTATGCAGGCACCGAGCCTTTGCCTTCCTCGTGACCTCGCTGAGCCTCGGGATTCCCACGCGGTTCGTCGCAAACGAGGCCCATGCGTGGGTCGAGGTGCACGACGGGGCTCAATGGCGTCGAATCGACCTCGGAGGTGCGGGGCGCATGAGCGCCGCGGCATCCGATCCCCTGTCCAGCCGTCCGGCCTACGAAGCACCGCCGGATTTCTTCAGCTGGCCACAGAACGCGCAGCGGGGCGGGGACATGATGGCCGACGCGCGGGCGGCGAGCGGACCGCCTTCTGGGGCGGCCAGCACGACGTCCAATGGCTGGGCATCGACGGGTGGGGGCACCGCAGGCGCTGCTCCACCGCGGGATCAACCGGGCCTGGATGACGGCGCGCCTGCGGATGGCTCCAATGCGACGAAGTCCCCTTCGGGCCCGGCGTCCGGGACGTCCAATCTCGACGGTCGCCCCGGCTCGTCCCTCTCGATCCTGGCCATGACCGCGGACGCTCGCCGGGGCAGCCCTTTGCGCGTGAACGGAACCGTACGGGCCGAGGGAGAACCGTGCCCGCACCTCGCCGTCCAGCTGTGGCTACGCGCCGTAGGGACGCAGAAGTCCTTTCTTCTGGGTACGCTGGCGACCGGCGATGACGGAGCGTACGCGGGAGGGATCATCGTGCCGGCGGAGGCGCCGTTGGGCGACTACGACGTCATCGCGCGCACGTCGGGCGACGCACGATGCGGCGCGGGAAGCAGCGACTAGCCACGAGAGGAAGGGAAAGATCATGGAGTTGAGGCACCTTGCCGTGCTGCCGTTTGCGCTTTTTCTCTCGGTTGGTTGTGGGTCGGGACCACCTGCACGATCGAGCCCAGTCGCCCCTGCCACGAGCGGGAGCTCCGTCGGCGGCAGCCCCGACGGCGCGATCCTCCCAGTGCCCGGAGGAATGCTCAAGATTCAAGTCTGCGCGAGCGATGTCATCCGCGTCGCCTACGCACAGGATGCCGCGTTCTTCTCCCGCCCTACGCTGACCACCGCGCCCAAGCGCTGCGCGCCGACCGCGTTTCGCACCGCGACGGCCGGCGGGCATACCACGATCACGACGTCCAGGCTAACCGTACAGGTCGATGCGGCGACGGGCGCGGTCACGTTTCGCGACCAGAATGGTCAACCCATCCTGGCCGAGAAGCCTGAGGGCCGAAGCATCACGCCGACCACGCTGCACGGTGAGCAAGTCAAGAGCGTGCATCAGGAGTGGGCCGAGAACTTCGACGAGTCGCTGTATGGCCTCGGCCAGCATCAGAATGGGCTCATGGACATCAAAGGAGTCGACCTCGATCTTCATCAATACAACACCGAGGTCTTCATTCCGTTTCTCGTCTCGAGCAAGGGCTACGGTATTCTTTGGGACAACACGTCGTTCACGCGCTTCGGGGACTTGAGCGTGCCGGTGCCGCTGCCGGACACCACCGGCCTCTATGCGACCGGCGGTCTGCCCGGCGACGTGGCGCCCGGCGCGGGAACCGTGAATTGGACGGGAAGCGTCACGCCCGCGGTCACCGGTGACTACACCTTCCGCACATGGTCCACCGGAGCCATCCGGTTGTCGGTGGGGTACCGAACGGTCATCGACCACTTCCGGCAAGATTGGCTGCCCAACGAAGACATCGCGCGCGTGCACTTGACCAAAGGCACCGCGGTGCCGGTCAAACTCTCGTGGACCGGCGAAGGGAACGGCAAGTTCATTCGCCTCTTGTGGAAGCCACCGGTCGCCGACCAGACGACGTCGCTCTGGTCCGAGGTAGGCGACGGAGTCGACTATTGGTTCGTGTACGGGCCGGACCTCGACCGCGTGGTCGCCGGGTACCGACGGCTGACCGGAGAAGCACCGATGATGCCCCAGTGGGCATACGGCTTGTGGCAATGCAAAGAGCGTTACAAGACGGCGCAGGAAGTGCTCGACGTTCTCAAGGGGTACCGCGATCGTGGTATCCCGATCGACAACATCGTCCAAGACTGGCAATACTGGCCCGCGGGGCAATGGGGATCGCACGATTTCGATCCGGCGCGCTATCCCGATCCGGCAGCGTGGATCCGTAGCATCCACGACACCTACCACGCGCAGCTCATGATCTCCGTATGGCCGCGGTTCTATCCTGAGACAGCGAACTACGTCGCCCTTCGCGACAAGGGATTTCTTTATCCGCCCAACATCGCAGAGGGAAAGAAGGACTTTCTCGACCACGCGTTTGCCGTGTACGACGCGTTCAACCCGGCGGCCCGGGCGCTCTACTGGTCACAGATCAACCAGAAGCTCTTCTCGATGAAGGTGGACGCCTGGTGGCTCGACGCCAGCGAAGTCGAGATCGTGCAGGGCCCCTTCGACAGCGCCGCGACGCAGATCGACGGCAGCGAGACGCACATGAACCCGACTGCGCTCGGTTCGGGCTCTCGGATGCTGAATGCTTTTCCGCTCGTGAACAGCCAGGCGGTATACGAGGGCCAACGAGCGGCGTCGCCCAACCAGCGGGTGTTCATTTTGACGCGCAGCGGGTTCGCCGGCCAGCAGCGGTACGCGGCCGCGACCTGGTCAGGCGACATCACGTCGACCTGGACAGCAATGAAGAAGCAAATCACGGCGGGCCTCGGTTTCTCGATTTCGGGAATGCCGTACTGGACGTTCGACAGCGGCGGCTTCGCGGTCCCCTCGCGCTTCTCCGAGGCGAACGCGACCGCCGAAACCAAGGCGGAGTGGGCGGAGCTGAACACCCGCTGGTTTGAATACGCGACGTTCTTGCCGATCATGCGCGTGCACGGACAGGCGCCGGCGCGGGAGATGTGGTCGTTCGGGGGTGACACCAGTCCGGCTTACGCGGCAATGCGAAAGTTCGATCGCCTGCGCTATCGGCTCATGCCGTACCTCTATTCGCTTGCCGGAATGGTCTCGCAGCAAGCGGGCACGATCATGCGCCCGCTCGCCATGGATTTCCGCACCGATCGAGCCGCACGCGAGATCGATGACCAGTTCATGTTTGGACCTGCCTTCCTCGTCAGCCCCGTCACGACCTATGGGGCGCGGTCGCGACTCGTGTACCTGCCACCGGCCGCCGGTTGGTACGACTTCTGGACGGGGGTCCAATCGCCTGGGGCAACGATGATCCGCGCGACCGCCGCGTTCGACGCCATTCCCCTCTTCGTGCGGTCGGGATCCATCGTGCCGGTCGGCCCAGAATTGCAGTACGCGTCGGAGCGGCCAGCTGAGCCGATTACGCTTTACATCTATGCCGGGGCCGACGGTGCGTTCACTCTCTACGAGGACCAAGGGACGACCTACGACTACGAAAAAGGAGCGTTCTCGACCATCCCGCTCGGCTGGAACGACGCGCAGAAGACGCTGACCATCGGCGCGCGCGCGGGCCAATACGCCGGAATGCTGGCGCAGCGGACGTTTCAGGTCGTCCTGGTCGCGCCGAGCAAAGCCGTCGGCTTCTCGTTCACCCCCAAGGTCGACAAGTCGGTGACCTACAGTGGCGCCCCGATGATCGTGGCTCTGTAGTCCCCGACGCGGGCAAGCATGCTACGGAAATAGGCTCCACGGCATGGCTGGTCGATGGTGTGTGACAGCGGGAATCGTCGGAGTGCTCGCCGTCGACCCGTGCTCTCGGTCGCCACGTCCTTCTCCGTCGGAGGCCGCTGCCCCGGCTGCAATTTCTCCGGTGAGCGCGCCGCGGCCCCCAGCCGCTCCGTTCCCGGTGCCGACCGAGCCGCCGCAGCCCCTCTGCGGCGAGGCGGGGCACCTGTTCCTCTTCGCTGCACCCGCCCACCCTACTCGCGGCAAACCGATGAGCGTCATGGCCGTGAGCGACGGGGCCGTCGACGCCCAGCTCTCGGTCACGGCCTCTGGGGGCGCCGCGGCGTTCGCGCGAGAACGACACGGCGGACCTCCGTATTACTGGCTCGCGCGCGTGGAAGCGCCCGCCGCCGGTTCATGGCACGTTGCTTTCGCGCGCGACGAGACCTGCGGCGGCAACATCCTCGCCAAAAGGGACGTGGCCGTTGGCGGGGGGCGACCCGCCGTCCCCCCAGCGGCCGACGGGGGGATATGGGCGACGCACGCCGAGTGGTCGCCGTCGCTCGAGAACGTGTATTCGGCCTGGATCGACCACCTGTTCGACGCACCGCTGGACGTGCAGCCGAGCTGGAATGCGCTCCACGAAGTGCTGCGCGATCGGTCACGCAACGTTCTCTTCGACTACCTCGGTGCCGGGGAAGACGAGCAGGGCATCGTCGTCAGACCCGACTGCGCCGACCTTCCGTACTTCCTGCGCGCCTACTTCGCCTTCAAGTTGGGTCTTCCGTTCGGCTGGTCGCATTGCTCTCGCGGCGAAGGAGGCACGCCGCCGACGTGCAGCGACTTCGCCACCAGCGTCGATCCGTTCCCGCCCATCGACGGCAAGCCACAGCCGCTGCCGCCGTGGGCCGATCCGGACCGTCCCCACCAAACGGACACGAAGCGTTTTGGCGAGTTCTTGCGCACGACGCTGGCCGACGCCGCGCAGTCCGGTGCCGGGCGAACGGCCGCAAAGGACGAGACCGGCGACTACTATCCGGTCGCACTGTCGATCGAGACGCTTCGTCCGGGCACCATCTTCGCCGACCCGTACGGACACGTGCTCGTGATCGCCAGGCGTGTCTCGCAGACGCCCACCCAAGGGGGCATTTTGCTCGCGGTCGACGGGCAGCCCGATGGAACCGTCGCCCGCAAGCGGTTCTGGCGTGGCAACTTCCTATTCGCCATCGATCCCACGCTCGGCAGCCCTGGCTTCAAGCGCTTTCGGACCATCGTGCGCGACAAGGCCGGTGCGCTCCGGCATCTCGGCAACGCGGAGCTCGCAGACTTCTCGCTCGAGCAATATGCGGGCGGCGTCGAGGGGTTCTACGACAAAGTGGAAGACGTTCTGTCTCCCGCGCCGCTCGATCCCATGCAGGCGCTGCTCGAGACGATCCAGGCGCTCGAGGAGCAAGTGAAGACGCGCGCTGCGTCCGTCGACAACGGCCGCAAGTTCTTGGCGAGCGGAAAACCCGTCGCGGAGATGCCCGACGGCGCGAAGATCTTCGAGACGACCGGCGAGTGGGAAGACTTCTCGACACCGTCGCGGGACTTGCGCCTGCTCATCGCGATCGACGTCACCGGCGCCCTGCCCTCGCGCGTGGCCCGGCGAAGCGAGCGGTACGCGATGCCGGCGGGCAAAACGCCCGACGAAGTGCGCCGCGAGCTGGAAGAGCGCGTCAGGCGAGAGCTCCGGGAGCGCACGTTCAAGTACACACGAAGCGACGGCTCGGACTGGGAGCTGAAACTGGCAGACGTCGTCGATCGCCAAACCGCGCTCGAGATGGCCTACAACCCGAACGAATGCGTCGAGCGCCGTTGGGGCGCGCCTTTGGGGAGCGCCGAGGCGTCGACCTGTCAAGCGCACGCCCCCGACGCACAGCTCGCCAAAATGGAAGGCTACCGCCCTTGGTTTCACGAGCGAAGAAGGCCGCCTCGATGAGGCCCGGGTGCGTGCTAGAAGCACCCTTCTGGAGCCCATGTACTTCCAAGAAGTCATCCTCGCCCTGCAAGACTTCTGGTCCAAGCGCGGCTGCCTCCTCGTGCAGTCGTACAACTCGGAGGTGGGCGCGGGGACGTACAACCCCGCCACCTTCCTGCGCGCGCTCGGCCCCGAACCCTGGAACGTCGCCTACATCGAGCCTTCGCGCCGGCCGACCGACGGCCGCTACGGCGACAACCCAAACCGCACGCAGCAGTTTCACCAGTACCAGGTGATCCTCAAGCCATCCCCGATCGACATCCAAGACCAGTACCTCGCGTCGCTGCTCGCTCTCGGAACCAAGCCCGAGGACCACGACGTGCGCTTCGTCGAGGACGATTGGGAATCGCCGACGCTCGGCGCTTGGGGCCTGGGCTGGCAGGTGTGGCTCGACGGGCTCGAGATCTCGCAATTTACCTATTTCCAGCAGGTCGGCGGGATCGACTGCAAGCCAGTGAGTGGCGAGCTCACCTACGGTCTCGAGCGCATCTGCATGTACT
The DNA here is from genome assembly GCA_964531095.1 of uncultured Polyangiaceae bacterium. GTDB lineage: Bacteria > Myxococcota_A > Polyangia > Polyangiales > Polyangiaceae > Palsa-1150. The sequence continues at coordinate 7,811 of CAZHED010000024.1, forward strand.
TGCAGAACGTCGAGTCCTTCTGGGACATGCAGTGGGCACCGGGGGTCTCGTACGCCGAGATCGTCCGCCGCGGAGAGTGGGAGTGGTCGACCTACAATTTCGAACAGGCCGACACGCAAGCGCACTTCGATGCGTTCGATCAGAGTGAAAAGGAATGCAAGCGCCTGCTTTCCGTCGGCGGCCGCGATCCGCTCAAGATGCTCGTGCTTCCGGCCTACGACTTCGTCGTGAAAGGCGCGCACGCGTTCAACGTGCTCGACGCGCGGGGCGCCATCGGGGTCACCGAGCGGCAGCGATTCATCGCACGCGTTCGCACCATGGCGAAGGCGGTCGCCGAGGGATGGCTCGCGCAGCGGGCGGCAATGGGCTTCCCCCTCCTGAGAACACGCGCTGCGGCGGAGTGACTCGCGGCGATGATGAAAGCGATCGTCCTCGCGTCGGCGGCGTCTCTCTCTTGCGCAGTCGCCTCGTGCGGGAGCGCGGCGCCCGATCCGCGCTATCCGCCGCACGAGGCCGGCTGCCCGGTGAAATCATTTCCGGGAGCGCCGACGATGGCCGTCGACGACCTGGGAACGGTGACGGTCGAGTGCGCGCGCGGCGGCTGCGAGCGTGAGGCGCTCGACGTCGTTTGCCGGCGCGGCGGTGACGTCGCGTGGGGGCTCGCCGACAACTCGCTCACCGCGACCAAGCTCGTCGTACACGCGGCGCACACCCGGCGCGCAATCGGGGGACCGCGCGAGCGCGGCTGTGCGGTGCGGGTCTTCAGGGACGCCCCACCGATGGCCACGGAAAACGTCGGCCCGGTGACCGCGCTCTGCTCGCCCGACGACTCGGAAGACGTCTGCCTGCGGGAGCTTCAGGATCAAGTGTGCATGGTGGGGGGAGACGTCCTGTGGCAGGTCGACGGCCCGGCGCCGGTCGGTACACCCGAGGGGAGGAAGCTGCGGATGCACGGCCGTGCGGCGCACTCGAAGTAGACGTACGGTGCGCGGCGCTGTTTGCCAGCTGACCCGTCACTCCAGACACTTCTCGAAGACGTCGGCGTTCGGAGCGCGCATCGCGCAGGCGAACTCGGCCTGGCTCACTTCGGAGCTGCAATTTTTGAAGGCATCGTCGCCCCGCGCTTCGCGCTTTTCCCGGTCCCGCTCGGAACCGATCTGCTCGGGGGACGCGTCGGGAAACTTTTCGGTGACGACCAGCTGAGCGTACCGGTCCAGCAGCTGATCGCACTGCGTTTCGGTCGCCTTCGGCCGGCAGCCGGACAGACAGCCCAACACCGTGGCGAGCAGGCACCCCGCCGCGGCACGCGCTACCGCAAGCATGTATCGAGCTCCCTCAGCGTCGAGGCGGCGCGGACGCATGCCATCGTCTTATCGGTCACACGACGGCTCTCGCACAGCCGAATCTCGTCCTCGAGCGCGGCGCGGACCTGCTGCTCTCGCTGTTCAATTGCGCCCACGTCGTTGCGGCTCAGCTCCTTCATCTGCAGTTCCACGCTTCTATCCACGATCAGCCGGCAGTCGGCGTCCGTCGCTCGCCGACCGCAGGCGGCGCTGACCAACGCGCCACCAGCGAGCGCGAGCGTCAAGCAAACAAGCCTGCCATGCAGCACGCGCGCACGCCTAGCACGTTTTGGTCGCACGGGAGCGCGAATGGTAAGCTCATCGGCGTGGCGGGAGCTCGACGGGGAACGGCATCGGATCCCCTTACCACGCGCACCCGTCCCGCGCGCCGCCCCACGGCGCGGACCCCCGAAGACTTCCTGGGCAAGGCGTTGGCGGCGCGCTCGTCGGCCGCTCGTGCGCGCTGGGCTCGGCAGGGGCTTGCCGCGGACCGACCGCTCGACAAGACGACGCAAGCGATGCTTCTACGGCAGCTCTACCTGTCCGACTACGAAGCCCGCCGCTTCCGCCGCGCACACATGGTGGCCCTTCAGGCCCTGGAGCTCGACGTCTTGTGCGACGTCCTGCATCAAGATGCGGCTCGCGCGGCCCTAGCAGAAGGGGACGTGAAGGCCGCCCTGTCGCACCTGCGCCGCGCAGCGCGCCGCGCCCCCGCTTCGCGGCGTGCGTTCCACGATTGGACGCTCGGGAGCGCGCTGTTTCTCCTGCATCGCTACACCGAAGCGGCCGTGGTCCTCGCTCGGGCCGTGCGGTGGGGCACCCACGACAAGCCGCTTTATCGCGCGCACCTGGCGCTCGTGCAGGTCGCGCTGGGTGAGCAAGTCCACGATCTGCAGGCCACAATCGACGAGCTTGCGTCAGCACCGTGCGGCCAAGGATACGGTCGGTTCGTGCTGGGCCATTTGGCCTACGCGACCCGGCATTGGGCGGCGGCGCGAAGATACCTTCACGCGTTCGTTCGCAGAACCGAAGGCGCACGTCCTCCTCTCGCGATCGCGCTCGATGGCGAAGTGCGGATGGCGCGCGCGACCCTCGCGAAAATGTCGGCCAATTGAGGTGCTGCATGTGGACGAAACCAACGACGATGACCCCGCCGTGGCCCGGATCCGCCACGAGTAACGGGCGAGCGCCAGGCTTCCGGTGGTCCTGCGTTTCGGCAGTGACGAAAAGGAGGCCCCTCGCTTCAGCGAATTCGTGCCTGCCAACCGATTCGCGGCGGCGCTCGCGAGAGTGGGGTGCGATCGCGCGTCCGACGCGAGAGCACCGATGACGGCCCACGCCGCGCGGCGCTTCGCTCTCCTCTTGGCCGTAGCCGGGGCGTGCTCTTCGCCGGCTCCAGAAAAGCCAGCCGAGACGGCGGTCGTCGTCGGGTTGGAGAGCGAATCGCTGATTGGCGCGATTGACAACGTGCACGTGGTCACCACGCTCGGTGGCGCGACGAACACTGACGCCACGTTCCCGATTGGCTCGCTCCCCATCGAGGTCAGGGTGGTGCCGCCGAAGGGCGGGATGGACGCGCCGATCGGCGTGCATATCCAGGGATACCTGGGCGCGGTCGGCGCCGTACCGCTCCTCGAGCGCACGGCCGAAGCGACCTTCGTGCCGGGCCACACGATGCTCCTCCGGATCCTGCTGCAGGGTCAGTGTCTGCTCGCGCTGCCGGGCGGCCCGCCCGGGGCCCCGGCTTGCAGCGCACCGCAGACGTGCCTCGCGGGCATGTGCCAAGACGATCACGTGAGCGCGCTCGAGGCCTATTCGTCCGATTGGGCCGTGAACACTCCCGACATTTGCAAACCCGCCAACGCGGGTGCGCCGGTCGTTCAAGTGGGCACAGGACAGAGCGACTACCTTCCGTTGAGCAACGGCGACACAGTCCAGGCCGAGCAAGGTCCGCAGGGCGGTCACCACGTCTGGGTCGCGGTGAGGCAGCAGAACTTGAAGCAAGCCGGATCGACGACAACGATCACCAGCGTTCAACCGTCGACAGGGCTGGCCGGGCCGCGCACGGCGGTCGTGTTCACGTTCGACCCCGACCAAGGCGGATTCTGCAAGTTGGCCGGCCTGCGCTACCAGCTCGACGCCGACGGCACGGATTATCATGAGTTTCTGGGAGCGCCGCTCGACATCACCGTCGTGATCACCGATGCGGCGGGAGCGAGAGGAACCGGCGTCGCGCACGTGAACGTCGCCTCAACCATCCTGTGCGCATCCGGCTTGTCGGGGTGCCAGTAAGACCGTCACGGCGTGCATCAGCGGCTCGCGCGGAACACCTCACCCTCGGCCGGGCGCAGGGCGCGGCGGGGATCGACAGCCGGACGGCGCACGACCCCGTGTGGCGTGTCGAGGGCGTCCACCATCCACCCGTTACCCTCGTAGATGCCGACGTGGCCGGGCCACCAGAGGATATCGCCCGTGCGCACCTCGGAGAGGGGCACCTCCGACAGCGAAGAAGCGATCCGGTCCGCCGTCCGGGGGATGGGCACACCCGCCCAACGCCAAGCGCGCTGGACGAGCCCGGAGCAATCGAAGCACGACGGTCCCACTCCGCCCCAGCAATATCGCTTACCGACCTGTCCGGCGGCGAACCGGGCGACGGCCGCACCGCGACCGGTGGTCGGCGGCTCGCGCCCGGCCCAGGCACGCGCGATCAGGGACGACGTGGATGTTTGGCGACGCATCGCCGGCGAGCAGCCGAGGAAGATGAGGGCAAAGACCGGCCAATACGCGCGCATGCTTTTCATCGTCGCCCGAAACCGAAATGCCCGCGGAGTTCTCTGCATCGATTACCGTCCGGGTCGCGCGCAGGGGCCATCGCCGTACAGCAGGTACTTCTCCCGTTTGACGGCGAAGGCCGCCTGCTCGACGCGGTACGTCTCGGCGAGAGCGGCGAGCGGGAGACCCGCGTCGATCGCCCTCACCGCGTCGGGATGGACGAGGAGGCGATCCAGTTTCTCCAATTCCCACTTGTGGCCGTAAAGGGCGCGCAGTGCGCGGGCGATCGCGAGGCCGGAGCGGACCGGCTCGAACTGGGATCGGTCGACGACGGTCACGTGCACCCCTCGACAGAGCTTGTGCGCATAGGGGTCGACGTCGGGCGTGAAGGTCTCCGGCCCGAAGGTAACCCCGGAAAGTCGCTCCGCCGCCAGCGACTCCGCGAGCGCGGAGCCGTCGATCCACGGCGCGCCGATGCGCTCGAACGGAGCGTCGGTGCCACGGCCCACGGAGAGGTTGGTCGCCTCGAGCAGACCGACAGCAGGATAAAGGAGCGCCTCGGCGACGCTGTGCAGATTGGGCGACGGGTTGACCCAGGGCAGCCCCGTTTCGTCCCAGTAGGACCCGCGTCGCCAGCCTTGCATCGGGACGACCGAGAGCGCGACGCCGAGGTGATCGTCGGCATTGAACAACGTCGCCAGCTCGCCCACGGTCAGCCCGTGGCGGATGGGCAGCGAGTGATAGTTCACGAATGACGTCGAGCGCGGGACGACCACGGGCCCTTCGACGTGAACGCCATCGATCGGGTTCGGTCGGTCGAGCACGACGAACGCCAGATCGTGGTCGCGAGCGGCCTCCATGGCACGGAGCATCGTCGAGCCATAGGTGAAGAAGCGCGTGCCCACGTCCTGGACGTCGAACACCAGCGTATCGATATCCGTCAGGCTGTCGGCACCGGGAGTGAGCGTGTCGCCGTACAGGCTGAAGATGGGAAGCCCGGTTCTCACGTCGCGTCCGTTAGCGACTGTTCCCTCGGCGTGGGCATCGAGCCCGTGCTCGGGCGTGAACAGCGCGGCAAGCTTTACACCGTCTGCATTCATCAAGAGGTCGATCGTCGACGCCCCGTCCCGTGCGCGGCCGCTCGCGTTCGTGATGAGGCCGATGCGCCGTCCGCGAAGCCGCACGAACCCTTCGTCGCGGAGCACGTCGATTCCCGTACGGACGTCCCCCGTCCCTTCGGCACAGACGACGCGACCGACCGCGGGCCCAATCGCGCGGGCGGCGATGGTGTTGATGCGCGCAACGAGCGGCTTGGCGTCGCCTTTGCCGTCCGGATGCACTCGGTTCGTGAGGACAATGGTGAACAGGTCCTTGTCGGGATCGATCCAAAGCGCCGTGCCCGTGAAACCGAAATGACCGATCGCCTGCGGAGAGAGCCCTTCTCCGCGCCATGAGCTCTCGACGTTCCAACCGAGCGCGCGTACCCCGCCGGGCACGTCGTAGGGCGCGATCATCTGGGCAACCGCTCGGGGCGAAAGGATTCGCTTCCCATCGGCGACGCCGCGCCCGAGGATCGCGCGTGCGAACAGCGCAAGATCGTCGGCGGTGGAGAAGAGCCCGGCATGTCCGGCGATCCCCCCGAGCAGATATGCCCGCGGGTCGTGCACGACGCCGACGCGCCACTCGCCGTCGACGAGCTCGGTCCATGCCGCCCGCGCTCTCAGGCTCTCGGCCGGCAGAAAGCCAGTGTCCTTCATCCCGAGCGGCGCGAAGATCGCGTCGAGGGCAAAAGCAGACAGCTCGCGCCGGGTGACCCGCCTCACAACCTCTTCGAGCAGCAAGAACCCGAGGTCGCTGTACATCGACGCGACCCCCGGGGCCGCGCGAAGCCGTACGCTGCAAACACGCCGGATGGCCTCGTCCCGGCCGTGGCCGAAGTCCTCCTTCGCAGTGTCCGCGGGGAGTCCCGACACGTGGAGCAGGAGGTGGCGCAGAGTGATGGCGCTCTTGCCGTTGTTGTCGCACTCAGGCACGTACTTGACGAGCGGATCGTCCAGACTGACCACCCCCTTCTCGACGAGGACCATGACGCTGGTGGCCGTCGCGATTGGCTTCGTGAGCGATGCCAGATCGAACACCGTGTCGACCTTCATGGCTGCGCGCTCTGGCGCCACCTCCCGAAAGCCGTACGCACGACGGAAGAGAACCCGCTCGCGGCGACCGACGACCACCACGGCGCCGGGCACGCTCAGGTTCGCCATTGCCTCCTGCACGGCGGCATCGATGGCACCATCCGGGAGCGAGGCATCGTCGGCGGCCGCGGCCTGAGCGGCATCGACCGTGACAACGCGGTGCGTCGCTGGTTGAGCTGGCGGGGCTCGATTGCACGAGGTCGCCCACATTGCGAGCGTGGCAACCCCGACAGCCGACGCGCGTCGCACGCGCGGGTGGCAACCCATCACGGCATTGTAGCTTGGCGCTTGCTGCAGGTGAGCGTGCGGCGTCCGTGGCACGTGCCACTCGCCACAGAACTGCCCCCTGCTCGGGTACGGACACGTTTACGGGCAGAATGGGAGGACTGGCACTACGCTTCGATTACGCTTTGTGTGCGCTTTGAAGCTCCGCCTTGGCCATCTTCTCTTGGTGCCCCTTGCGGTCGCGCCATTCGTGCTGGCCTTGATAGGGGAGAGAGCGGTCGTCCCGCGCATCTCCGCGGCAATCGTGCGCCCCCTGACAGCGGCAGCGACCTGGACGTCGATCGCCGTGCGGCTCCCGGCGGGCGCGGTTCTCCCCGCACCCCAATCGACCGATCCTCCAGCGCATCCTCTCTCGGCTGTACGGACGAGGGCTGCACCTCGAAGGATGGAGCCCGGTGCGCGAGGTGTCGTCGTCTCGAGAGAGCGCCTCCTCCATCTCACCGCCGAGCAGCTGCGCGCGGTCGGTTGGGCGACCGTGGTCAATGCCCGTGGGAAGGCGGCGGGCGTTCGGCTGTCTGGCGTCGGACGGCTCGGGCTGGGTTTGGAAGACGGGGACGTGGTGACGTCGATAAACGGCCGGCTTACTCCAACGGAGGACGAGGCTACCGCCGCTGGAGCCGCCGCCTGGATGTCCGGTGCGCCGACCGCCCGAGCGGATGTCGCCCGCGGCGACCGGATTGTCGCCGTAACGCTCGAGCTCCCCATGCGCGGGCGCGAGTAGTCGGGCGAGCTCAATGAGCGATCCGTGAGCACCTCGGCTCGTGCGGCCCTGCTCCTCTTCGTGGTGGCCTGGGGGAGCAATCATTTCGTGCCCCTTCTCCTCGTTTACCGCGCGCGACTCGCGCTCTCATCCGTTGATCTGGCCGTGCTCTTCGGGGTCTACGCGGTCGGGTTGGTCCCGGGCCTGCTCGTCGGCGGGCCAGCATCCGACCGCATCGGTCGGCGTAAGGTCGTCCTCCCCGCTGCATGCGTCGCGCTCGCTGGGTCAGCCATCCTTGCCTTCGGCGCGGCCGGCTTCGCGGTGCTCCTGTCCGGACGCTTCGTCGTCGGCATCGGTTCCGGCGCCGCGTTCAGCGCGGGCACGGCGTGGATCCAAGACCTCGCGCGATCGCGTTCTGCTGGGGCCGGAGCCAGGCGCGCGTCGGTCGCTCTGTCGAGCGGCTTTGGAGGGGGGCCACTCGTCACCGGCGCAATCGCGCAGTTTGCCCCCGATCCAATGCGCCTGCCGTTCGAAGTGCAAGGCACAGCTCTGGCAGTGGCGATAGCGGCCGTTGCGCTGGCGCCGCGCGAGTCTGGGCCCACGCGGACCCTTCCCCTGGACGCGAGCGTCCGCGGTTCGCGGTTGCCGGCGGGGTTTCTGCGCGTCGTCGTTCCCATCGGGCCATGGGTCTTCGCCTTCCCATCGATTGCGTTTGCCGTGCTGCCGTCGATCGTGCGCGATGAGGTCGGCCGATGGGCGGTCGTCTACACGGGCGTGGTCACCGCCACGACGCTTTTCTCCGGCGTTCTGGTTCAGCCGCTTCTGAAGGCGACGTCGCCCCGAACCTCGGCTGTGAGCGCGCTTTGCCTCGGTGCGATGGGCGTGCTCGTCGGCCTCGAGACGTCCGCGATCCGCTGGCCCGCCGGCGTGCTGGTCGCGGCGGCATTGCTCGGCAGCGGCTACGGCGGAACCCTCCTTGCTGGGTTGCGAATCATTGAATCGACGACGACGCACCATCGTGGCTATGCGACCGGAGTGTTCTACGTCCTCGCTTACCTCGGGTTTGCAGCGCCGCTGTTGCACGCAGCCGCTGCGCGCCGATGGGGCGACGCGCCCGGGTTGTGGATTACCGCCGCCGCCGCGATGCTGACCGCTGTTCTCGTTGCGAAGACCAGGTCCGTTCGCGGCCCCGTGCGTGCTTCGTAGGTCCATCCCAACGCCACAACGGCGCAGGACCGGAACGAGGCCTCTTGCCGGCGCGTCCCCGAGGCCCTCCTACTGGCGACACACGATGGGGGCCACGGCGACCTGGAACCCGTTTGCGCCCGCTTCGAGGAACGCAACGAGCCCGCGGCCGCCAGGCGTGACGGCTGCTTGTCCCTGTCCGGCGTTGGCACCGGGAGTCGAAACGGTCAAAGGCGCCCCGACGGGCGCGCCCTCCGCGGACAGCGTCAACGCCCGAACCTCGTGCACCGAGATCGGCCCCTGCGTCCAAGTCAGGAGAAATCGACCCCCCGGAATGACTGTGAGGCCCGGCGACATCGCTTGCTCGCCATTGCCTCCGGGCGGCGGCTCGAACGTACTCGGGGCCCCCGGCGCCTCGCCCACTTTGAAACGCACCCAGCGGAGTCGCCAGAGCTCGTCCGACGACGGTCGATCGGCCCATGCCAGGAGGCCCACACCCTCGTTGAGCGCTATCGCCGGGGAGCCGAGCACGGGCCCAAGACCTTCGATGCGGAACAAGTCCCCCTTGGCCGCGAGGGCCCCAGAGCCCTCCGCGGCACCGATCCAGACCGCCCCAGACGACCGGAAGGTGATCGCCACCGTCGACGGATTCGGCTCGGAGCGCGCCCCACGCAACGCCTCGACGGTCTCCACGTGCTCGAGGGGCCAGAGGCTCCCGGCTACGCTGCGGTTCCAAGGTGCCCAGGCAACGTGCGCATTGGCGACGCCGACTTGGAGCGGAGGATCGAGGGGCAGGGTACGCCGCCCGCCGAGAGGATCTCCTTTTCGGTCGACATCGATGGCAACGCCGAGCCGCCCGCCAGGGACTGCAATTGGCGTGACGCGACGGATGGGGTGTGGAGAAGCTGCGACGGAGGACTCGACGGCCGCCAGCGAGCTAGGGTCGAGGCGCACCATCATGGCCTGATGGTCGTTCGGCGCAAAGCCGACGGCGATGTCGTCGCCAAAGGCTCGGACTTCGATCCCGGCGGTGACCGTCGCGTTCGGAGCGATGATGCGACTCTCTCTGGCGCGAATGCACGCGGTATTGGCGGGCGTCGCGGCTTCCGGAACGGGCAAAGGCGAGAGGCTGGGCGCGGACGCCACGGGCGCCTCGGCCGAAACCGGCGGCGCCGGCGAGCGAGCCGTTCGCTCGTGGCTGCGGCCGACGCGGATCGCGACGACACCCGCGCCCGCGGCCACCAGAGCGATAATTGAAAAGGACCCCACGCGGCGGCGCGGAGGGAGCTCGTGGCCCAGTCGGTCGCGCCGCGAGGCGCGAGAGGGAACGAGCCGAGACGCTTTGCGCAGCCCTGCCTTGAGGGCCGCCGCGAGTACGGGCAAACGCGTACCGCGCGGTAGCGTCGTCACCTCGCCGTCGGAGCTGAGCCCCACGGGAGCGAATCGCGGCTCCGGGGGCGGGACCTCGGGCGATCCCGCAGGGGAAGCGTCCCCGGTCTGCGACTCATATCGGGGGACCAGCTGCGGCAGTGCCACGGTCGGCAGGTTTTCGGGGGCGTCGTCTCCGTCCGCTTTGAATGGCGGCCTGCGCTCGGTTGGCATGGCGGCAGGGTCCGGCCTGGGAGGAGGGTTCGGTCTCGGCAGCGGAGGGTGGGACTGGGGTGCAATGGGCGCGGTCGCCCCACCGGGCGGAGCCGAAGCTTCGGAGTGCGGGTGCCCCTTCACCAGGCCTTTTCGGCCGAGCGGCTCGTCGAGAACGATTGAATCGCTCAGCTCCTCCATGCCGTCTTCCATGTCGACGTCAGGAGGCGAATGCGTCTTGCCGTTCTTCTCGTTCAAATCGCGCCTCGGCCCGATCATACCCCGGCACGCACCACTGCGACGACCGCTTGCTCCACCGACGCTGCGCCCGCCGCCATGAGCGCGGTGGCGCATTCGTTCATCGTCGCGCCCGTCGTGCGCACATCGTCGATGAGCACCACCGTTCGACCACGGACTCGCTCGACCTGTCTGGCGCGGAACGCGCCGGCGACGTTTGCGATGCGCCCGTCTCGGTCGAGCGCGGCCTGCTGCGGCGTGTCGCGGATGCGGACGAGCGCGAGCGGCAAGAGCGGCGCGTCGATGCGCGGCGCAACCCGGCGGGCGATGAGGGCCGCCTGATTGAAGCCTCGCCGAGCGAGCCGCGACACATGAAGCGGCACGGGAACGACGACCGAGCCCCGAAGTGCCTGGGCCCTGGGAGCAATGGCGCGCCAGAGAAGGTCACCGAGGGGGCGGGCGAGGTCGGAACGGGCGTCGTACTTCAATCGGACGATCGCGCGCTCGATCGCTCCGCCGTAGACGAACGCCGCCGTCAGCCGCGGGTCGCTGTCGGCCGCGCGTTCGGCCGTGCTCGCGCACGCCGCGCAAAACACGGACATGCGCGCCACGCGTGTGTCGCAGGCAGCGCACCGCGGCGGCGCGACCACCCAGCAGAGCCATTCCACGGCGAACGAGGCAATCGAGACGGCGGCGGTCATGCCAGCTCATCGGCCTGCGCGAGCCTCTGGTTGCTCATCGCAAGTCATCGCGAAAAGGACGTGATCCTCCCATTGCCCGGCGATCGACAAGTATCGCTCCGCGATGCCCTCACGCCGGTAGCCCGCCTTTTCGAGCACGCGCAGGCTCCGGGCATTTCGCGGCATAACCGCGGCTTGAATCCGATGAAGCCCCGCAGCCGAGAACGCGAACGCGCTGGTCGCCCGGACCGCCTCGGTCATGAGACCGCGGCCTTGAAGCTCATGGTCGATCCAGTAGCCGAGGTATGCGTTCTGAAAGGCGCCGCGCAGGACGCCACTCAGCGCAATTCGACCGATGACTCGACTCTCGTCTTCCCGCGGCGCGATGACCAGCACGAAGGTGTGCCCACGTTTCCATTCGCGGCGATGTTGCAGGACCGCTCGCGAGACCGAGGCTAGCGATGCCGGGTCTTCACCTGGTCCGGGAGCGACGCTCCACGGACGCAGATGCAGCGCGTTGGTGCGCAAGGCACGCCGCATCTCGGCGACGTCGCCCGTCCTCAGCGGACGGAGAACCAGCCGCTCGGTCACGATACGCGTTGAAAGCGAAGGGATTTCCCAGGCATCCCGCGCGGTCATCGGCGGAGACTGGTTCATAACAGCTGTACGGGGTCGACGTCGATCGCCGCCCGAACGGCGCGAGGGAGCGACGCGCGCGCACTGTCGACGCAGCCAAGCACGTCGCGCAGCCGAGCGCGGTCGGCCGCGCGCAGCATGACCCGGAATCGCCAGCGGCCGCGGATGCGCGCGATGGGCGCGGGTGCCGGCCCTTGCACGAGCACGTGGCCGGCGCGCACCGCGTCCGACTCGAGAGCCGCCCGAGCTAGCCGCGAGCAAGCCTCACGTGCCGCGCCCTCCTCCGTCGCGTCCACCCGAACGAGCGCGGCACGGGTGAAAGGGGGATAGCCCAGCTCGCGACGATCGCGGAGCTCCCGGTCGAGAAAGGCGTCCACGTCGTGGCGAGCGGCCAGTGCGATCGCCGGGTTCTCGGGGTCCCAGGTCTGCACGATGACCCTTCCTGCTCGGTCACCTCGCCCCGCACGCCCGGCGACCTGTACGAGCAGCTGAAACGCGCGTTCGCTGGCGCGAAAGTCTGGAATGCTGAGCGCGGCGTCCGCATTGATGACCCCAACGAGCGTCACGTTCGGCAGGTCGTGCCCTTTCGCGACCATTTGAGTGCCCACGAGAACGTCGATCTCACCTGCGCGCATCTTAGCCAACACCTTCTCGACTTTCCGGCCGCTCGCGACATCCCGGTCCAAACGAGCGACGCGTGCGTGCGGGAACGCCGAGGTCAGGGTTTCCTCGAGCCTCTCGGTCCCAACCCCTTCGAGCACAAGCGCCTCGGCCCCGCACGTCGCGCACAGCGATGCGAGCGGAGCTTGAAAATCGCAGTAATGGCAGCGGACGATGCTCCCCCCCCGCTTGTGGAAGGTGAGCGCAACCGAGCAGTCCGCACACGCGGCGACCTGGCCGCACGCCTCGCAACGCACGCTCGGCGCAAAGCCGCGTCGATTCAGAAACAGGATCACCTGCTCGCGCGCGCCGAGCGCATCTTCGATCGCTCGGTAGAGAGGCATGCTGACCCGCTTGTCGCCCATCGTGCTCGAACCGATTCGGCGAAGATCGACCAGCTCGACGCGCGGCAAGGGCTGCGCGCGCGCCCGGTCGGCCAGGCGCAGCTTGGACGCCAGCCCCCTTCGCACGAGCTGTTCACTCTCCAGCGATGGGGTGGCGCTGCCGAGTATGCACACACCGCCTGCGCGGTGCCCGCGCCAAATCGCCATGTCGCGCGCGTGATAGCGGACGCCCTCTTCTTGCTTGAAGCTGGAGTCGTGCTCCTCGTCGACGACGATCAAGCCAAGCGCGCGGACGGGCGCAAAGAGAGCGCTGCGCGCCCCAATCGCGACGTCGGTCTCGCCCGAACGCAATCGCCACCACATCGCATGGCGCTCGCGCGCGGTGAGCCCGGAGTGCAGAACCGCTACGTTGTCGCCGAAGCGGGCCCGGAAACGGGACACGAGCTGCGGTGTGAGCGCGATTTCCGGTACGAGGACGATCGCGCCCCGCCCATTCGCGCGCGCGGCCGCGATCGCGCGCAGGTACACCTCGGTCTTTCCGCTGCCCGTGACGCCGTGCAGGAGCAGCGTGCTGGCTCGGCCTCCGTGCAGCCGCGCGACGATCTCGTCGATTGCCGCCGTTTGCGCCGGCGTGGCTTCATGCGGCACGTCGCGCGCGGCGGCCTCCGAGAAGAACGGGTCGCTGGGAGCGGCGCGCTCATCGATCGCCACGAGCCCGAGCTCGGTGAGCTTCTTCACCGCCGAGCGCGCGTTTCCCCAGCGCTGCTCGAGCCTGGCGATCGGCTCCGCGCCTGCCGCGCGCACGTGCGCGAGAACCGCCGCTGGCTGGCCGCGCAGCGGGCCTCCGACATCGATTCGGGCCGTCGGTACCACCCATTGCACGCGCCTCGCCGCGACCCCGCAAATGTCGGAGAAAAGGGTCGGATTGCTCAGTTCGAGCGAAGTCGCTCGCTCCACGGGCGGGAGCGCGAGGCGTACCACCTCACCGATGGGCGCAAAGTAGTACGAGGCGACGTCGCGAAGGAACGCCAGGAGGTCCTCTGGGATCGCAGGCTGCTCGTCGACCACTCGTGCGATGGCTTTGATCCCGTTCGGCGGCTCACCCTTGCGGAGGCCGAGCACCACGCCGAGTAGACGCCGTGCGCCGAATGGGCACACGACGCGCGCCCCGGGAAGAGCGCCTCCGGCCATACCATCGGGAACCCCATACGTGAACGCGCGCACCAACGGCACGGGAAGAGCGACGTCGGCGAGGATCACGCCCCATGTCTTAGTACAGCACTCCATCGAATGATGCCCGGCTTCGCGGGGCACGCCTGCTTCGCTGGCGGGCGCTGCACTCAGTGCCCGTCCTCCCATTTGTGCCCGTAAACGTGCCGAGGCCCGGGCAGAATGTGGGCTAAAGGACGACGACCCAGACGTCGTAGAGCGCATGTGTCCACACAGCGGCGGCGAAGCCGCGGGTCGCGTAGACCAGCGTCAGCGCAAGTCCCAACACGGTTCGCGCAACGAACGACCGGACATCGAACACGTCGCCGAGCGACCCGACATAGTGCATCCCGCTAAAGGTCGCAGCGGACAAGAGGGCCCAGATGCCCACGCCCACGATGCGAGACATGCCGCTTCTGCGGAGCAGCCAAGCGAGAAGCTTCGCGCCGACGCCAAAGAGCACCACGCGAAAGGCGAGCTCCTCGTAAAAGCCCGCGCCGAACGACATCACCACTCCGGCGAGTGGCCCCTCTACTGCTGGCATCGCCCGTCCAGCAAAGATCCTGCCCACGACCCAAGACGTCATTGCGCCCATCGCAAACGCGTACATCGCGCCTTCGATCGCGATCTGCACGAGCTTGCGTACGCGCAGGACCTGCCCCCGCCCCAATATCGCGAAGACGACGACCATCGCACCTCCGATGGCTCCGGTCAGCCCGAAGTACGTCCACCGATCGCCTTGGGCCAGGTGGAGCAAGCGGGACGTGACGACATCGCTGGCGTTGCGCACCTTCAGGAAGACGACGCCCACCTGGTAAGCGAGAAAGACCGGCAGCGTAAGGGCAAGGTCGCCCCATGGACCGGGCTTTGTGGCCAGAGAGCTCACCCTGGTCGGCATCGGGATCGTCACACCATGCGTGAGCGCACGCCCGCAGTCTACTATTCCCGTCCGTCAGGAACGCCGTTTCCCGTCAGGGACTCGGTCGCAGCCTGTAGACGATGGCTACGACGACGGCGACCCACAAGACGAGGTTCAGCACGAAGAAGACATCGCGGAGCATCTCTTGGGTCGGCGACTCGGCCCTGACCCCGCGCCCCGCCCGTCCGCTCACCAAAAGGAGGAACCTCACGAGCGCCAGCGCGGTGAAGGGCGTCGTCAACCAAAGGTAGTTCGAGTTAAAGAAAGCGCGGGTCGCCGGATCCAGCGTGTACGCGACATACGTCAGCAGGGTCGCGGTGCCGGTGACGGCGAGTGCGACGTTCAGCGCCATCGGCGTGTACATCTCGAGGGCGGCGCGTTGCTTGATCGCGTTCTCGAGCGCGAGCTCATGGCGACGTTTGCCGAAGCCGAGGAAGAGAGCCAGTAGGGCGGTGCACGCGAGCATGTATGCCGAGACGTGCACGCCTGCGGCGATGCCTCCTGCCAGCACGCGCAGGACGAATCCAAAGGCGATGAGGCCGACATCGACGAATGCGAGCTTCTTCAGGGAGAAGCTGTAGGCGATGTTCTGGACCAGGTAGACGAGGGCGACGAACGCCAGCGCCGGAGCAATGAGATACGCGGCCGCGAGCGAGACCGCGACGAGCCCGGCGGCCATCGCGCGTGCAAGTCGTTCCGGGACCAGACCGCTGGCGATCGGCCGGTCGCGCTTGATGGGGTGGAGGCGATCGGCCTCTACGTCGACCAGGTCGTTGATTGTGTATACGGCGCCGGAGAGCAAGCAAAACACGCCGGTCGCAGCCAGCGCACGCCCCGTCACGAGAAGGTTCAGCGCCGGCCCCTGCGACGTGTGGAGCAGCAGGTCTTTCGAAAAGACGATCGGCGCCAGGACGAAAAAGACGTTCTTCACCCACTGGTGCGGCCGCAGCGTCTTGATGAGGCCAGGCACGACACCGCTGTGTAACGCGACGGTCGGGGCAATCGAGGCAGAGTCAACGGAGGAGACCGGGGGAGGCTGCATCGGTGGGTTACCCGCACGCAAAGGCGCCGCGGGGAGCAATCCTTGCACAAATAGCGCGAACCTTTTCCGGTGCCACCAAGAGCGAACCGCGCTCAGGTGCGCCGCCGCGCTTGACGGAAGGCCCCGCTGCCGCAGAAAGTCCGGCCGGTGTTGCCGTTCCGCGTATCGTTCCGTTCGCTCGCGCTCACGACGCTGCTGGCGCTCGCGGTCTGCATCGTACCCGCGACGCATGCACGCGCGGACGTCTCGGAGAGGCTGCCGCGGCTGGCGAAGCTGCACGCGACCATCCGCGCTGCGTACGGACCGTTCGCCTATGTCGCGCTCCGCAGGCTGTGGGGAGAATGGGACCGCGGTGATCCCGCCGAGGTCGAGGAGGTGCTGCACGAAGTCGCCTCCGACCCGATGGAGCCCGCGCCCGTCCGGGCATACGCGGCGCTGCTGGAGGCCTACGCGCGCCGGCGCCGCGGAGATCTCGAGGGAGCGCGGGGGCGGATCGCTCGCCTCGCGTACGTCGACAAGTGGATGGTCGTCGGGCCGTTCGACAACGACGGCAAAGTCGGCTTCGACACGGAGTACGATCCCGAGAAGGAACAGGAAGGCCCCCTCAAGCTCGCGCAAGACTACGACGGCAAGGAGCACAAGCCGGTCCGCTGGCGCTTGCTGCCGCCCGCTTCGCCGTACGGTTGGGTCGACTTCGGGGCTTTCGTACGACCAACCGAGCAAGTGTGCGTGTACGCGACGACGTTCGTACGAGACGCGCGCGTACACGAGCGGACGACGCGCGCCATTTCCGTGTGGGCAGGGGCGACCGGAGCTGTGCGCTTGTTCTGGAACGGAGCGTCGATACTTCGTGACAGCAAGTACCGCGATCTAGACTCGGACCGGTTCGCGGCCCAGGCGACTCTTCGCGCAGGGTACAACCGCCTGACCGCAAAGGTGTGCGGTGACGAGCGGGCGCCGATGCTCTCGCTGCGGGTGGCGGCGGCCGACGGGGCGCCGGACGAGCACCTTGAGGTCGATGCGGACCCTCGCCATTCGACGAGCGCGGGCGGCGCGACGACTTCGATGGGCAAGGGCATCGAGCCCCCGTCGGCCGCTCGGGTCGAGGGACCAGCGCAAGCGTTCGAACGCCTGGCTCGCGGCGGGGGCGCGGCTGTGCTCGAGGCGTACGCGAGGTATCTGGGAACGACCGGATCCGATGATCCGACCGAGCACGGGGCCCGCGAGATCGCGCGCCGGGCCGCCGAGAAGGAGCCTACGATCGAGCGAATGCTTCTCGCCGGGGAGCTCGCTGAGAACCGAAACCAGCGCGCGTCGTGGATCGACAGGGCTGAGGCGCTCGTCGCGAGCAACCCGGCGACCACGGAAGAGCAAATCGAAGTCTTGCTTGCGCGTGCCGCGTTGGCGCGAGCGGGGATCAACTGGCGGGATGCCGTGCCGTTCTACGAGCGGGTGCTGTCCCTCGACCCGGACAACGTGCCGGCAACGCTGGCGAAGGTCGAGGCCTACGACGAGGCCGGGCTGCGCGACACGGCGCTTACCCTGTTGGACCGCGCTCTCGCACGCAGACCTCGGAGCGTCGCGCTGCTGCGCGCGGCCGCCGCGTCCCTTCGAGACCAGGGACGTGAAGCCGAGGCCGATGAGCTCGCCGAGCGCTACTCGCAAGTGCGCTTCGACGACTCGGCATTCGCGCGCGCCCGTATCGATCTCGCGGTCGCACGCCGAGATACCGCATCGGCGGCGCGCTGGATCGAGAGGCTGGTAGCGACCGACCCCGACAGCGCAGGCGCGCTCCGCGCGACAGCACAAGCGTGGATGCGCTTGGGCGATCGGGCGCGCGCCATCGCCGTTTACCGCGCCGCGGTCGACCTCGCGCCCGACGACACGGAACTGCTGCACGAGCTGGCGACGGCCTACGCCATCTCCGGGGAGCGCGAGGAGCAGCTCCGTCTGTTGAAACACGTGCTCGAGCTCACGCCGCAGGCCAAGGACGTCCGCGACGAAGTCGCTCACATCGAGCCCGCCAAACCGCGGCCCGACGAGCAATACGCCCGCCCGGCGTCTGAGTTCCTCGCCAGACGCGCGCTTCCTTCGGACGGCCAGTCCCGGCGGTCACTCGTGGATCTTCAAGTGACCACCGTCTTTCCCAACGGGCTTGCGAGCCGCTTCCATCAGGTCGTCTACCAGCCGCTGACCGACGCGACCGCCGCCGAGTCGCGCGAATACAACGACATCGCCTACGAGAGTGACAGCCAGACCGTGCAGGTCCGCGCGGCGCGGGTGTTCCGCAAAGACGGGAGCATCGACGAAGCGGTCGAGAGCGGGGCGGGCGCGATGGCGGAAGACCCGGCGCTGGCGATCTACACGACTGGCCGCAGGTATTACGTGCGCTTCCCCCGCCTGGAGCCGGGGGACGTCGTCGAGGTGCAATACCGAGTCGAAGACGTCGCACCTCGCAACGCGTTCGCCGACTATTTCGGGGAGATCGTGCGAATGCAGGGCGTCGAGCCTTTCGCACGGAGCGAGTACGTCCTGATCACGCCGAAGTCGCGCGCTTTCTATTTCAACGAGCCGCACGTCCCCGGGCTCGAGCGCACGGTCGAGGAGCGCGGCGACGAGCGCATTTTCCGTTTCGTCGCGCTCGATCTCCCGGCTGTGGTCCAAGAGGCGCTTCAGCCTCCTTGGGACGAAGTGCTAGGGCATGTGCACGTCTCGACTTACAAGTCTTGGGACGAAATGGGGCACTGGTACTGGGGCCTCGTGAAGGACCAGTTCGTGCCCGATGACGAGGTTCGCCGGCGCGCCGAAGCACTCACCACAGGCCTCAAGGACGAGACGGCGAAGGTGCGCGCCATCTACGACTACGTCGTCCAGAAGACGCGTTACGTCGCGCTCGAGTTCGGCATTCACGGCTACAAGCCGTACCGGTGCGCGCAGATTTTCGCGCGAGGGTTCGGCGACTGCAAAGACAAGGCGACGCTCATCGTCACGATGCTCCGAGCGCTCGGCATCAAGGCAACGCCGGTCATCGTCCGCACCGGCCAGAAGGGCGACATCGAGGCAAGTCCGGCGAGCCTCGCTCCGTTCGACCACATGATCGCCTACATCCCGTCGCTCGACCTTTATCTGGACGGCACCGCGGAGTACACGGGCTCATTGGAGCTCCCGGCGATGGATCGCGGCGCAGTGGCCCTTCAGGTCAACGATGGCGACGCGAAGCTTGTGCACCTGCCCGACCCACCCGCGAGCGCGAGCGTGAACGCGCGCAGGCTGGATGCCTCGCTCTCCGCCGATGGGGCAGCCCAACTCGACTGGCGGGTCGACGTGAGCGGGGTCGAGGCATCGGAGTGGCGCGTGAACTTCCACGCCGCGGCCACGCGCAAGCGGCGCGTGGAGGATGTCATCGCGTCGATCTTGCCCGGAAGCGAAGTGACCGCCGTCGACACGGGCGACCTCGAAGACATCGAGCAAAAAGTGACGATGCATGTTCGGGGAAAGGTGACGCGATTCGCACGCACCGAGGGGGACGTGTTGACCGTGCCCCTCGGCCGCAAGGAACACATGATCCGCGACTACGCACCTCTCGCGTCGCGCAAGCTCGACGTACGTCTCGTTGCGCAGCAGACGGAGGAGGACGACTGGGTCGTTCGCCTTCCGTCGGGCGCCAAGGTGAAGAACGTGCCAGCGCCGACGCGGGGGTCGAGCCCATTCGGCTCGTACTCCGTAGACGTCGAGTCGAGCGGGAACACCTTGCGCGTGAAGACCACGGTGACGGTCGCGAAGACCCGCATTTCGGCCAGCGACTACCCGGCGTTTCGCGCATGGTGCGAAGAAGTCGACCGCGGACTCGGGCAACGCGCAACGGTGACCCTGCGATGAAGCGGCGATGCACGGCGCTTTTGCGAGCGGCATCGGTTCGCTGGGCAATCACCCTCGCGCCGCCTCTTCTGGGTTGCGCCTGCGGCGCCGCCATACCGCCCAACATGTCGCACGAGCCGCTGGCGGCGCTTCGGGCGAGCGCGCGCACGTCGAGCGACGGCGATGCCGTGGGTCGCTGGGCGCTGTCGGAGATGCTGGCACCGGGGGGAAGTGCCCAACAGGCTTCGGTCGCTCGCCAACGGCTCGACTTCCTGCCTCGGGGCGGCATGTGGGCCAGCCTCGCCCGAGCGCTCATCGACGAGTCGTACGGCAATCCTCAGTCGGCGGCGGAGTCTTACGTTGTCGCGCTCGGCGCGGCCGCCCGCAGCGTGGAGGTGCAAGCACCGCTGATCGGGTGGTTCGCCGCCCGCCGACTGCTGGGGCTACGCGGCTCGGTCGCCGATCTGTACGCGGCGCACCGCGCGACCATCGATACGCTGCTCGCTCGACCCGGACACATCGGCTGGCGCGCCGTCGCAGAGCTCGAGGAGTGGCGCGCGGTCGAAGTGTACGACAAGGCCGAAAAGACGGGCGATGCGTACGACGCCGAGGTCCAGATGCGCGCGGGCTGCGCGCGAGGGGTACGCCTCGCGGGACCGTTCGGTCACGGCGGGGCTCCCGATCGCCTGCGCTCTTTCCCGGCCGAGCTACCCGCTCCCTGGCCGCTCGCTTGGGACTCCGATCCGATGCGTAGGAGCGTCCCCCATGTGCTGTCGGCCAAGCAGACCAGGTGCCTGGCGGTGGCCGACGAACAGGTGCAAGACGGGGTCTTCTATGCAGAGACCTTCTTCACCGCACCAGCGGACCGCGAGATCGTCGTCGCCGTTCAGGGGGCGGTGGCGGTGTGGATCGACGACACCCTCGTGCTCTCGCGTGGCGTCGAAGAGTGGGGCGCATGGCAGCGCTTTGGCACACATGTCGGGGTGGGCGCTGGCCGGCACCGAGTGCTCGCCCGCGTCCTTGCCCCTGCCGCGAGCGTGCGGCTGCTCAATCCCGACGGGACAGCGTCGCGCCTGGAGACGGACAGCGACGCACGCGTTCCCTACGCCGTCGAGCGCCCGCGTGCCCTGCCCGACCTGAATCCGCTCGACTCGATCGTCCGGGCGGCGGCGAGCGGAGCGTCGGCTCCCGGACCGCTGGACGCCGCGCTCGCTGCGGACGCCGCGCACGCCGAGCAGTTGGACGACGTCGCCGCCGTGCTCATGGATCCTTTGATTGCTCCGCAAGACGCGGGCGCGCTCGCCCTTGAAATGGCGTCGTCGTTCGTCGTGGGCGACCCGGCGCTTCCCGAGGACGCGCGCGCCCCGCGGGCCCGCGCTCTGCGCGACCGCGCGCTCGCACGTGACTCCCGCCTGTGGCGGGCGCGCCTGATGGCCATCCTCGACGACGCGGAGCAGCACGGCCTCTCCGATGCGGTCGACCCCCTGCGCAAACTCGCCGGGGAGGTACAAAGCGAACCGGAGGTCCTCGAGCGGCTCGCCCAGCTCTACGGGCGCCTCGGATGGCGTGGCGAACGGCTGCGGACGCTGGCGGATCTGGCGGGCCATTTCCCGGACGACGTGTCTGCGCTGCATGCTTACCTCGAGGCTCTCGATGAGGACGGACCGGCCGCGAAGGCCGACGAGGTGGCCGGCCGCATCAAGAAGCTCGAGCCCGACGCAGAGGTCGACCTCGACCGCGCGCTGGCGCGGAGGGACTACAAGGAAGCGATCGCGGAGCTCGAGCGCATCGCCAAGCGGCGACCCGAGCGCAAGGAGATCGCCGGCCGCATCGCAGAGGTCCTTGCACGCTCGGGTGACCCCAGCGCTGCGGCCACAGAGATCGAGAAAGCGTTGGCCAAGCAGCCGCTCGACGCGCGCGCCCGCTTTCGCTTGGCCGACCGCGCGTACGCGAAAGGCGACGCAGGAGCACTTCGGCGGGCTCTCGCAGCCGCGTTGCAAGCTGGGGCGCCCAGCGACGAGCTCAGGGCGGCGATCGATTTGCTCGAAGGCGCGACCGACCTCGAGCCCTACCGCAAGGATGGACGCGCTGTGATTCGGGAATTCGAGGCCTGGGAGAAGACCGGCCATCACATGGACGGGACGGCAGCGCGAGTGCTGGACTACGCCGCGATCTGGGTGCACGACGACGGATCGAGCGAGATGCTCGAGCACGAGATCCAGAAGATCCAATCGCAAGAAGCCATCAACTCGGAGTCCGAGACGGCGCCCCCGAGTGGCCTCGCGCTCCATCTACGCGTCATCAAACCGGACGGACGGGTGCTCGAGCCCGAACCGATCGCCGGCAAGCCCACGTTGACCCTGCCGCACCTCGAGGTTGGCGATTACGTCGAGCTCGAACACATCACTTCCCAAGCAGGCGACGGGGCAAAAGGGCGCCAGTACAGCAGCCCGCACTGGTTCTTCCGAGAAGCGGACAAAGGCTACTGGCGCAGCGAGTTCATCGTGGTCACCCCCGGCGACAAGGAGCTCGAGATTGAGGCCCGAGACAACGTGCCCCCCGCGCAGACTCGGCAGCTCGGCACGTTCGTGGAGCGGCGCTGGCGCGTCGACTTGAGCCCACCGGCGGAAGTGGAGCCGGACAGCCCGCCGATCACCGAGTTCTTGCCGAGCGTGCGGGTCGGCTGGGGCATTTCGCTTGACGCGACACTCGCGCGCCTCGTCGATCTCGCTGGAGACGATGCGCCGCTCGATCCACGTTTGCGCGCGAAGGCCCTGGAGATCGTCCGCGGCGTTCCGGACGGCGCGACTGATGAGCGAGCCCGCCGGCTGTATCGTTGGGTGGTCGAGCACGTACAGGACGGCAAGGAAACGGATGGGCGAAGAGTGGTGACGGGAGGGAGTGGCTCGCGGCAAGCTGCTTTTCGCTACATGGCGCGTCTGCTCGGGATCGACAGCCAGCTCGCGCTCGTCAAGAACCGTCTCGCCACGCCGCCGCTCGGAAGGCTGAGCGAAGTCGAGCAGTACGATGCGCTCGTGATGCGCTTCGACACGGACCGCGGCGTGCGTTGGATGACCGTCCGCGACAAGTTCGCACCGTACGGCTACATCCCCGCGGAGTTGCGAAATCAGCCCGCAATCGTGCTCGCGCCGCGCATGCCGCGTGACACGGTGAATGCGCAGGGCACGAGCGACGGGGTGTCCTACGAAGGGCGCGCGACCGTGCGCGGCGACGGCTCCGCCACCCTCGATCTCGCGGCGACGTTCAGCGGGAATAGAGCCATCGCCTGGCGCAATGCGCTCGCGCGAATCCCCCAAGCGCGACTATTCGATTTCGTAGAGCGCGAGCTCGTCGCGCCATCGTTCGACGGTGGTCACGTGCGCGACCTAAAGGTCGACAGCGCCGACGCGGTCGACCGGCCGCTCGTGCTGCGTGTTCGCGCGGAAGTGCCCCAGCTCGCGAAGCTGGATGGCGGGCGGCTCGTCGTACGCCCGCCCTTTGCCCCGGGTCTCACGCAACTGGCTGCGCTTCCCCAGCGCCACACGCCCCTCCTGCGGATCACGTCTTGGCACACAGAGGTACGCCTGCGCGTCGTCTTGCCCGAATCGACAAGAATGCCGACCGACGTGCCCCGCGGCCAGCTGCGTTTTGGCGATGCGCTCGTGGTTGCCAGGGATACCGTCAGCGGCCACGCGATCGACTTCGAGCGGATAATCGACCTCCCCGCAGCGCGGGTCGCGCCCGGCGACGACTATGCGCGCTGGCAAACGTTCGTGCGCGACGCGGACGCGCTCCTGATGCGCGACGTCTTGGTCGACCGATAGACCGTGGCATTGCCTACTCTGCACCTACCGCGGGAGCCTTCGTGAGGTCCGTGAAGACGCCGCCGTCGTTCGTCTCGGTGATGCGTCGGCGCACGGCCTCGCAGGCCTTGTCCTGCTTGAGCATCGCCTCCATGACCTGCTGCCGCGAGCGGGCGCTCGCGGGGAATCCGGCTGGGCTCGGGAAACGATTCGTCCAGTCGAGGTAGCGTTGCCATGCGGCTTTCGCGTCGTCCCATTTCCACTGTCTTTCCTTCAGATCCGCCAGGACGAAGAGAATGCGGGCGCGCATGGCCGGATCCTTTTCGCCGGATTCGAGCGACGCCCGATTCCACGAGGCCTCTGCCTCTGCGACGCTGCCCGCGGCGAGGTAGGCTTCACCGAGCAGGTAATGGCCCAAGGGCTTCTTGGGATCGAGCTCGATCGCTCCCTTGTAATGGCCAATCGCGCCTGGGAAATCGCGCGCCGCGTAGCGCGCGTTTCCCTGCGAGCACGCGTCGGTGTACTTGCCGGAGGGAGGCGGAGTAGCGTTCTCGACCGAAATGGCGCCACGGTCACCGCCTTGCGCCATCGCGTTGATCGTCGACAGTGCGAGCGCCGGCACCCCGATGACCAGCCAAGGGATCATACCGATTCGAGCAGGCCGCATGGGTTTTCTTGACGAAAAGGCTACCAGGTCTCTTGCGGCGGGGCGCGAAGCGATGCCAAAAGATGCCATGGCCCCGCCGCGAGCGCTCGAGCGGGTTCGCCCTTTTCCGTGGAGATCGCTCCAAGCCACCACCCGCGGGGAGGTGAACGCGCTGCGCGACGTGCGGCACTGGGCGGCTGCCCATCTGCGACTCGGCGCGCTCGTCCTCGCGGTTGAAGAGCTCGTCGGGGCAAAAGTGGAGGTGCTGGTGGGTCGAGCGCTGGCGCTCGACCGGGCACTGGCCAAGCGAGCGTTCAGCAACGGGGTAGGCGTTCTCATCGCGCCCTCGGGCGCTCCCGATGCGGGACGCGGAGCGCTCATCGAAGCGGAGACGGCCCTCGCCGCAACCTTGGTTGCCCGGGCCCTCGGACGTCCGTCGCCGCGGCTCATCAAGGCGGCGGCCGCTGCCCCGGAAGGCATCGCCGGCGCGTTCGCGGCGGTGGTCCTCACCGCAGTGCGGCGCGCCCACGCCGGAGTCGCTCTCCAAGTGCTCGAGGCCGGGCATACCGGCGTGCTGGAGGCCGCCTTGGCTGCGAGCGACTGCGACCTCTTGGCCCTGTCGCTGACGGTGCTCGTGGCCGACGACGCGTTCGCCGCGCGCGTCATCCTGTCGCGCAACTCCGGACTCTCGGGCGCTCCCCCGGCCTGGGACGCCCGCGCGCTCCGCGCGCTCGGATCGGCACCTCTGGCGATACCGGTCGTCGCTTGCGCCACGTTCATCACGCCCCAAGAAGTGGCCTCTCTGCGACCCGGGGACGCAATTGTCCCGCGCCACTGGCCGATCGCGCGCGGGCACGGCAACGGCAACGTAACCGTGGGGCCCGTGTTGCTTGCGCCCGCGTTTTCCGAGCTCGGTCTCGTGGCTCGGCTCTGCGAAGATGGCCGCCTCGTGCTAGGGGCCGGGCTCGAGCCGGTCGCGGCGAGGGAGGCGCAAATGGATCTCGACGAGAAGGACGCCGTGGTGGCTACGATTGGCGAAGTGCCCATCGTGATGAGAGTAGAGATTGGCGAGGCTCTCATGACCGCGCGAGAGTGGTCGTCGCTGGGCCGGGGGGACGTGGTCTCGTTGGGGCGACGCGTAGGCGAAACGGTGTTGCTCCGCGTGGGCGGCATCCCGATGGCTCGCGGCGAGCTGGTGGAGCTCGACGGAGAGGTCGCCGTCCGTATCGTCGAACGACTCGACGGCGACGGTTCGACGGTATGACGAAAGCTTGGGCCATGCTTTTGGTGCTCGCGTGGGCCTGCAGCAAGTCGCGCGCGGAAGGGAGCTCGCCGACTCCGGCCGCGTCCTCGGGCATCGCGACGGTCATGCCGGTGCCGGCTCCCGTGCAAAGTGCTGCCAACGCAACCAGCACCACCGGGGCTTGGCGCGGCACCTACACGAGCTCCCCGGCGACGCTCTATATCCCTCCCGATTGGAAGGACGTGCACTGGAAGGTGAAGGAGACCAGCGCCGGAATCGGCGAAGGGGAGATCGCCATTCAGGTGGAGCCCGCGACCGGCCGCATCGTCGGAACGCTGGGGGGGCCGCTCGGGCCGGCTAGCATCCGCGGACTCGGTGCGGACGGGAAGCTAACCGCTACCGTCGCGCGAAAGGACCCGAGCGATGAGGGATTCGCGGGAACGATCGTGGGGGTCATCTCGAACGACCGAGTCGATGGGACGATGTATGTTTCGCTCGGGGAAGCAAATGCGATTCGCACCGCAACGTTCACGATGTCGCCGGAGGGCGCCATGAGGGCCGCTCACTAAAATGTTCGGGCCTACGGTCTATCTGGAGTGGGCGCGACGCTACGCTGGGAAGGTTCCTTTCGACCTGGCTACGAGCGGGATTTCGACGGTGCCGATGTCGGAGCTTGGCGTTCCGCCGGCAGACAAGCTTGATGACTGGTCGGGATTGCATCGCCTTCGTGACGCGGTTGCAGCGCACAACGCGGTGCCGGCCGGCGAGGCGGTCGCTGCCCTGGGCACGACACAGGCGTTGTGGCTCGCCTATGTGTCGTTGACGTCGCCGGGGGACGACGTGTTGGTGGAGGAGCCCGCGTACGAACCACTGGTTCGCATTGCCGAGGGGGTCGGCGCCCGCGTCGTGCGCTTCGCCCGGGATTCGCGGGACAACTTCGCCTTGGATTCCGAGCGGATCGCCGCCGCGATGACGCCTCGCACACGCTTGGTCGTGGTGACCAACCTCCACAATCCGACGGGCGTGCGCGCCTCGACGGAGGAGATCATGGCCGTAGCGCGGGTCGCCGATCGCCACGGCGCGAACCTGCTCGTCGACGAGGTGTACGCCGCCTTCGATGCGCGCGTCGACGACCGCGGGGTCTTTTTGGGGAGCGCTCGCCGCCTGGCGCGGAACGTCGTCGCCGTCTCAAGCCTAACGAAGTGCTACGGGCTCGGGCCCGCGCGTGTCGGTTGGCTTCTCGGACCGGCAGAGGTCGTGACCCGTGCGGAGGACGCGATGACGGCGTGTTGCGGCAACCTGCCGCTGGCGCATTCGCACATCGCGCTGCGGGCGCTCGACCGCATACCGTTCCTCGCGAACCGCGCCCGGACACTTCTTCAGGGCAAGCGCGCGCGCGTCGCGGCGTGGGTCAACGAGAACGCTTCGCTTGGCATCACCTGGAGCGCCCCGGCTGAGGGGCTCTTCGCATTGGTGACCGTGGCGGGCGGCGGCGACCTCACCTCCACGATTGAGGCTGCGGCGCGGGATCGCGGGGTCCTCGTGACGCCTGGAGCGTTTTTCGGTATGCCCAACGCGTTTCGCATAGCCTGGTCCGCTCCCGCCAGCGCACTCGAGGAAGGACTGACGCGCCTGCGCGACGTCCTGCGGCAACGCTCCTGAACGGTTGCTGCCTGATCGTTCGCAAAGACAGGCCCGTACCGCGCCGGCGGTCGGATCGAAGCTATTTCGTTCGCTACCTCGCTTCGCTGGGACGTGCGGACTAGACTTGGCCCAACCATTTCGCGTAAGCGCGTACGCGCGCTCTCCAGGCAGGACCCCATGTCGAGCCTCCTCCACGTCTTCGGAAGCACCTTTCCGGCGTTCGGCGCGAGCCTCTTGCTCGCGGTCATGGTCGTCGCCAGCTACACGTTCGCGGTTGCGCTTGCCGCGGGAGCGAACGGTCGCCCCCGAACGCTGCAGGCTGCCCGCTTCGGCGCATACGGAACGGTAGCGCTCATCGGAACCGCCGTCGTGTGCCTCGCCTACGCGTTCGTGTCGCACGACTTCCGCATCCGCTACGTGTCGCACTACTCCGACCGCTCGATGCCGCTGCATTACCTGCTGACGTCGCTCTGGGGCGGACAGGACGGCTCTCTCCTGTGGTGGCTCTTCCTTCTCAGCGTCTACGTGGGCGCGTGCGTCCGATGGCTGGGCAATCGATACGTCGCGCTCCAGCCGTACATCATCGCGACGCTGATGAGCATCGTTCTCTTCTTCTGTGTGCTCATGGCCTTCGCTGCAAACCCGTTCGCAGTCAATGTCGCCGCGCCGCACGCGGACGGCGATGGCCTCAACCCACTGCTCCAGAACTACTGGATGGTCATTCACCCGCCCTGCCTGTACACGGGCTTCGTCGGGTGCTCGGTTCCGTTCGCGTTCGCCGTGGCCGCGCTGGTCACCGGCCGCCTCGACCATGAGTGGATCGTGGCCAGCCGAAAATGGACGCTCTTCTGCTGGATGTTCCTCGCGATCGGCAACACGCTTGGCATGCTCTGGGCCTACGAAGTGCTGGGATGGGGCGGGTACTGGGGATGGGATCCGGTTGAGAACGCCGCGTTCATGCCGTTTCTGACGGCCAGCGCATACGTTCACTCGGTGATGATCCAAGAGCGGCGCGGCCTGCTCAAGCTCTGGAACGTCTTCTTGATCTCGCTCACGTTCTTCCTGACCATCTTCGGCACGTTCTTGACGCGTTCAGGGATGATTGCGAGCGTTCACTCGTTCGCGCAATCGTCCATCGGGACCTACTTCGCCGTGTTCTTGGCTTTCCTCCTGACCTCCACGACGACGCTCGTTCTCTGGCGCTGGCCAGAGCTTCGCGACATCAAGCCCGCGCGCAGGCTCCGGTGGGCCGCCGTGGCGTCCGGGTGGACGGTCATCTTGGCTTGCCTGCCCGGGCTCTACTTCGTGTGGCGGCTCGCGCTTCCCGTCGGGGTCCGGGTCACGCTCATCGCGGTCGTCGCGGGAGCAGCCGTCTTCGCGGCTATCGAGATCGTTTTCCGGCGGATGACCCGTGGACTCGACGTTCGGGCCGGCCGGCCCGCCATCGAGTCGATTTTTTCGCGCGAGTTCACCTTCCTTCTGAACAACTGGGTCCTTTGCAGCCTCCTTTTTTTCATCCTTATCGCCACCACGTTCCCACTCATCAGCGAGGCGCTGACCGGCGAGAAGGTCACCGTCGGGCCGCCGTTCTACAAGGTGTGGGTGCAGCCGCTGGGGCTGATGCTCCTCCTACTCATGGGCGTGGGCACCCTTTTTGGCTGGAAGAAAACGAGCCCGGAGGCGCTGCGGCGCGTGTTCCGTGTTCCTCTGATCACGGTGGTCGTCGCGGCGGTCCTGCACTTCGCGGTCGGTCGCGCGCTCGGGTTCCCCGCCGTTGTCTACAGCGACCCGATTTACTCGGGCGCTCTCGGCGCGGGGCTTCGCGTCTTCAACGCCTTCATGCCGGTGATGGGCTGGTCGTTGTGCGCGTTTAACGCCGCCGTCATCGTGCAGGAGTTCGTGCTGCTGCTGCGTTCACGCGCCCGCGCCGGCGCCGTGTCGTCGACACCGAAGGTATTGTGGTGGCTCGGCGGCGTGCCAGGGCTCGTGCACACCGTCTTTTCGCTCCCGCCCCCGTCCCGGCGCCGCTACGGCGGCTACGTCGTGCACTTGGGGATCGTCCTGATGTTCGTCGGGTTCTCGGGGCAGTCGTGGAACGCCGATCGGGAGGCCTCGCTTTTCCCCGGGCAGAGTTACGCCGTCGAGAACTACACCCTGACGTACGTCGGCGCGCGGATGGAGGTGGACAACAGCAAGCGCATGATCTTCGCCGATGTCGACGTCTTCAAGCGCGGCCATTACGAAGGACGCTTGAGCCCCGCGAAGTTTATTTACAAAAAACAAGCCGAATCGCCTGTTACCGAGGTCGCCATCGGTCACCACTTGCACGATGACCTTTACCTCGTAGTCGGCACTATCAATCCATCCAACAAGAACATCGCGGACTTCTCGATCCACGTCAACCCACTCGTGAGCTGGATCTGGATCGGGTGTTTGGTGCTCATCCTCGGAAGCTTCGTCTGCATGTGGCCGCAGCTCGAGCTCAGCGAGTCGCGGGTCTGGGCTGGGGCGCGCGGGATGGCCGCCACCGCGGCAAGTGTCCTGGTGGGGATCATGCTCGCTGCCACCCCCACAGCGCGTGCCCAGGGCATGCTTCAAGACATGCACGGAGTTGTTCGCATCGAGAGCGACCAGGAGCGGGCGATTTTCGGTGCACTCCAGTGCGTGTGCGGATGTAGAGACCGACTCTCGACGTGCTCGTGCGAAAATGCCGATGAAGCTCGCGAGAAGATTCGCGAGAAGATGCGAGCGGGCGAGTCGCGCGACGCAATCATTGCCGAATACGAGGCCGAGCACGGCGTCGACGCCCTTGCCGTTCCCCCCAATCGGGGTGTGTTGAAAGCAATTTGGATCGTTCCCATCGTCGGAATCGCATTCGGGGCGTTCGGCCTCGCGCAGATGATGCGGCGATGGAGGCGAGCAAGCTCCACGGGAGCCGAGCGAGGCCCGGGCCCTTCAGGCCCGAAGGCACCCGGCGATGCGTACGACGACAGGCTCGATGATGAGCTCAAAGGGCTCGATGACTGACCGTCGTAAGTCGAGAGCCTCCGGCCGAGCTCGGCCGGCGCTGACGCGCGTGAACGACGAAGACGTTGAGCGGGCGCTCGGTCGCACGATTGCGCTCGGGCTACCGGCGGCGTGCGTCCTGGGCGCGATCGCGATCGGGGTGATATCGAGCGTCGGTTCGGCGTTGCTCGTGCTGGCGGCCGGAGCGCTGCTGGGCGCGATTGGACTTCTCTGGGCAAGCGTGCGGACGTTGAGCGGTGATGCGCCGCTGACCGTGGCCTTCGACTCGCTGACCGCCGAGACCCCTGCGGTCGACGCTCTCGTGGAAGAGAAGCGTCGCTTGCTGCGCGGGCTCAAAGACCTCGAGAACGAGCACGAGATCGGCAAGATCACCGACGAGGACTATCAGGTCCTTCTGACCAAGTATCGCGACGAAGCCAAGTCCGTGCTTCGCACGATGGATGGGCGAGTTGCGCCGTTTCGAGAAGAGGCCGAGCGCATCGCCCGCGACTACTTGAGCCGCCAGGGCATGGCGGCCCCCGAAGAGGCAAAGCCCGCTGCGCCTGCACCTGCGGCCACGAGGATTTTTTGCGACGGATGCAGCGCTTCGAATGAGCCCGATGCTGCCTTCTGCAAGCAGTGCGGCTCTTCGCTGAAGAAGAAGGAGCAGGTCGGTGTGCAACCGTGAAGTCCTGGCCATCGTCGTCGCCGGCCTGCTGCTGGGTGGTGCCGGCGGCAACTCCGCTTTTGCGCAGCAGGCCGAGGGGGATCCACACGGTCACGCGCGCGGTGGTTCAGGGATGCCCGGAGTGTTCGATCCCCCCCAAGACGTGGAGGAAGCCGACCCGAGCCTTGCGCCCGGCACAATTGCAGTCGACATTCGCGACGCCGACGACGGCCCGGTAGCGGGGGAAACGATCACCCTTGGAATCCTAATCAATTCGATCGCCAAGGGAGACAGTCGGAAGCATTTGCAGGCCACAACCGACGATCGCGGTCGGGCTACTTTCGCTGGGTTGGAGATCGCGAGCAACATCGCTTATCGCGTGAGCTCAGGGTTTCAGGGCGGTGCATTCGCAGCGACTCCCTTTCAGCTCGAGCACACGAAGTCGATGCACGTCGTTCTCCACGTGTATCCCGTGACCCGCGACCTGCAGGCCGCTCTCGTGGTGGTCGAGGCCACAATCGCCGCAGAGGTTCGGGAGGAGCGCTTGCAGCTTGAAGAGGTGCTACGCGTCTACAATCTCGGTCGCACGGCCTGGCAGCCCGACGGTTTGACCATGGCGCTTCCGGAGGGGTTCACCGCCTTTAACACGCAAGCATCGATGAGCGATCAGGGCGTCGACGAAGTGGGAGGCGCCGCGCGCCTACGGGGGACATTCGCTCCCGGCCAGCACGTGGTCGAGTTTCGGTGGCAGCTTCCGCTGTCCGGGTCAAAAGACCTCGACTTCGACGTCGGTCTCCCCCCACACGTCGCGATCGCACGGGCCGTGATGCCCCTTGCATCGGACATTCAGCTCTCGGCTAGCGGGTTTCCACCAGCCGAGATTCGGCACGACGGAAAAGGTCAGCGCTTCTTGGTGGTCGAGCGTCGCATGCGCCCGGAGGACCCGAAGCTGACCAGTATGAGCATCGCGATCGGCGGGCTTCCGACGCCCGGTCCGGAACGCTTGGTCGCGACCGTTCTGGCGGGTCTCGGGGTCGCCGCTGGGCTCGCTTTTGCGTTTTCTCGGCGGTCGAAGTTCGCTGCCGGGGACTCCGATGCGCGATCCGCGCTGCTCGACGAGCTGGGACAGCTCGAGAGAGCCCGGATCGCGGGTCAAGTCGGGCCAAGGACGTACGAAAGGACCCGCCGCGAGCTCGTCGACGCACTTGCCTACACACTGGCCCAAACGTAGGCGCAGCTCGCATGTGAAGAACGTGCCGGCAAGCCTGGGAGCTCAGCCCCGTACGAGTTCCGGACAGCTCGAGTGGCCTCCAATTCTCCCCCACTCCGTCGTGGCCGTACCCATGACCATCCACATGGCGATTTCGACCTAGTTACGCGCTTTACCTCAGCTTTTCGCCTTTTCCCCCGCGCCCACAGGCTCTATCGACACTGCTACAAATCTAATCTAAGGATGCTACCGAGACTGGACCAATGGAACTTACGGTACCCAAAAAGGACCTGCTGAAGCTCGTTTCGCGCATGCAGGGGGTTGCCGAGCGAAAGAGCACGATGCCGGTGCTCTCGAACGTGCTGCTCGCGATCGACGGGCCAAGCACGCTGCGCATCGCCGCGACCGACATGTACTTGGCCTTGGTCGGACGCGTGACTGCAGACGTGAGCCGCGGCGGAAGCGTCGCGGTGTCGGCGAAGGACCTGCTCGAGCGGATTCGGATGATGCCCGATGGTCCAATTCACTTCGCATCACAGGACGGAACAACGAGCATCAAGGCCGCTGGCAGCGCGCGCCGGTACACGCTGCGCGGGATGCCCGGTGACGATTTTCCGCCCTTGCCGTCGCCGTCCGATGGTTCCCCGTCGCTCGCCCTTGCGGTAGATGTGCTCAGGGAGCTCATCGCCAAGACACACTTCTCGATCTCCAGCGACGAGACCCGAGCTCACCTGAACTCTGCGCTGTTCGAGTGGGACGGAGACGTCGTGCGCATGGTGACCACCGATGGCCATCGCCTGTCCAAGATGGAGGTAAAGGTCAGCGGCCGCCAGGCATCGGCCACGATGCTCATCCCGCTCAAGGCGATCCAGGAGCTGCGCCGGCTGTGCGACGACATGGCGTCGGAGAAGGACGGGGCCAAGGAGCCTGCATCCGGGCCGCAACTGGAGATCACCCAAAGCGGGTCGAACGCCTTCTTTCAGGGCGGGGGTGTATCCTTCGCCGTACGGTTGGTCGACGCGCAGTTCCCCCCGTACGCTCAGGTCATCCCACAACACAGCGACAAGGTCGTTCGCGCATCGCGTGCGCCGTTTGCTGAAGCGCTGCGGGCGGTCTCGATCGCCGCGAGCGAACGAACCGGAGGCGTGAAGCTGAGCCTGATCGGCAAGGGTACGATGCGCATCACGACGGAGTCACCGGAGAGCGGCGAGGGATTCGACGAGATTCCGGTGGAGTACGACGGGCCGAGCATGACGATTGGCTTCAACGCGAAGTACTTCTTGGACGTTCTTGGTGCTCTCGACGAAGACGAAGTGGAGCTGCGGCTCGGAGGCGAGCTGGATCCGGCGGTGGTCAAGCCCGTCGGCGAGCGGCTGTTTCTGGCGGTTGTGATGCCCATGCGCATCTGAGTGCGTGTCATGCGTCCGCTCGCGGTCGAGACGCTGAGCGTTCGCGGCTTTCGGAATTTGACCAGCGTCGACCTGGTCCTGGGTCCTCGGTTCAATGTGGTTTCCGGCGACAACGGGCAGGGAAAGACCAACCTACTGGAGGCCCTCTACGTCCTGGCGACGTCACGAAGCTTCCGTACCTCGAAGCTCTCCGACCTGTTGGAGCTGAACGGCGAGAACGCGAGCGTGCGCGCTCGTGTCCACGAAGACGCGGAGGTCCGGGAGCACAGTGTGGGGATGCGACCGGGACTTCGTGCGGCGCGAATCGACGGGCTGCGTCCACCGACGCTCGCCGCGTACGCAGTGCGAACGCCCGTTGTCGTATTTCATTCTGGAGTGACGGGGCTCGCGTCCGGGTCGGGTGCGGATCGCCGCAAGCTATTAGATCGCCTGGCGCTCTACCTGTGCCCGGCGTCGCTCGCTGACGCGGAGAGCTACGCGAAGGCCTCGCGGGCGCGCCAGCGCGTGCTCGAGGTGCGCGGCGAGCGGGCGCCGGACCTCGACGGCTGGGAGGAGCTCATGGTGCGCCATGGCCAATGGTTGAGCGCTGCTCGGGAGCGAGCTGCCGAGCAATTGGGCCCGAGCGCAGTCCGCGCTTTCGAGAGAATCGGGCAACCCGACATGGTCCTGCGGGCGCGGTATGTGCGCAGCGCACCCGCGGACCCGGAAGCGTTTCGAACTGCCCTCGCTGATTCGCGCCGGCGCGACCGCGCTCGGGGCTCGGCCTCCACGGGGCCCCACCGCGACGACCTCGCTTTGGAGTTGGGCGGGCGGCCCGTGCGCGGCATCGCGTCGCAAGGGCAGCACCGAACCGTGATTCTGGCTCTCGAGCTCGCAGAGATGGACGTGATCGCCGAGGCCCGTGGCGTGGGGCCGATCCTGCTCCTGGACGACGTGTCGAGCGAGCTCGATCGGAAGCGTAACGCAGCGCTATTCCAGGCCCTGCGTGAGGGACGGGGCCAAGTGATTCTGACGACGACTCGACCGGAGCTCATCGACACGAGCGATTCTTTCGGTTTGGAAGATCGTCGTGATTTTGCCGTTGTCGGGGGTCGAATCACAGCCGTCTGAGGGGTGGGGGTCGACGGGCGTGGAACAGTCGAGAAGGGTGGCGTGCGGGGCATTGCCGCGCGGGGCGAAGCGGGTCGATGTGCGTCAGATAAATGATTGAAATCACGCAGGAAATAGGCCGACTTTTGCTTGCGTCCACCGGATGTAGGACGTATACTCATCCCCTGTTCGCGCGCGCGCCGACTCAATCGCCAAAGTCTGACGCAAAATCAAACGCGAGTTCTGTGGTTAACTCTCTGAAGGAAACGCCCCGACGATGTCGAACGTCACCACACCGCAAACGGCGCCCCCGCCCTCGTCGAACTATGACAGCACGAGCATCACCGTGCTGGAGGGGCTCGAGGCGGTCCGCAAGCGCCCCGGGATGTACATCGGTGACGTCCACGACGGTTCGGGGTTGCATCACCTCGTCTGGGAGGTCGTCGACAACGCGGTCGACGAGCACCTGGGCGGCTTCTGCTCACGCATGGATGTGATCATCCATTTCGACGGATCAGTCACGGTCGAAGACAATGGGCGCGGCATCCCGGTCGGCATCATGCCCGAGCGTGGGGTCAGCGCCGCCGAGGTGGTGATGACGGTCCTCCACGCGGGGGGGAAGTTCGATCACTCGAGCTACAAGGTGAGCGCGGGACTGCATGGTGTCGGCGTCAGCGCCGTCAATGCGGTGAGCGAGTGGCTCAAAATGGAGATCAAGCGGGAAGGCCACGTTTATCTTCAAGAGTACCGTCGCGGCGCCCCCGTTGCGCCCCTCGCCGTCGTGGGAGACACCGACAAGACGGGGACGAAGATCACGTTCAAACCGGATACGACGATTTTTTCCGTCGTGGAGTTCCAATACGACGTCCTCGCCAGCCGTCTGCGCGAGCTATCGTTTCTCAACGCCGGGTTCGTCATCACGCTCACGGACGAGCGCGAGGAGAGCGGACGCAGAGAGACCTTCCAATACAAGGGCGGCATCAGCGAATTCGTCGAGCACCTCAACAAGGCCAAAGAGCCGGTGCATGACAAGGTGATTTCGATCGTGGCCGAGCACATGGTCGAAGGGGCCGCGGCGCCGGTAGGTGTCGAGCTCGCGATGCAATGGAACTCGAGCTATTCGGAGCAGATATTTTGCTACACGAACAACGTCCACA
Source organism: uncultured Polyangiaceae bacterium (assembly GCA_964531095.1). GTDB lineage: Bacteria > Myxococcota_A > Polyangia > Polyangiales > Polyangiaceae > Palsa-1150. The sequence goes on from CAZHED010000024.1 coordinate 43,328, forward strand.
ACAAGGACGGTGGCACGCATCTGACCGGTTTGCGGGCCGCGCTCACCAAGGTGTTCAACAGTTACGGAACTGCGCAAAATCTTTTTAAAGAGGTGAAGAACGGCCTTCAGGGCGAGGACATCCGCGAGGGGCTCACGGCGGTCATCAGCATCAAGCACCCCGATCCCAGCTTTGATTCGCAAACGAAGAGCAAGCTTGTTTCGAGCGAGGTCAAGGCCATCGTCGAGACGACGATCTACGAGCGTTTGGGCCGGTTCTTCGAGGAGAACCCCCAGACGGCCCGCAAGATCGTGGAAAAGACGATTCTGGCCGCCAAGGCGCGCGAGGCAGCGCGCAAGGCGCGAGAGGTCGTGCGCAAAGGCCAGCTCGACTACTCGACACTCTCCGGGAAGCTCGCCGACTGCCAGACGCGCGATCCGGGCGAGGCGGAGATCTACATCGTCGAGGGCGATAGCGCCGGAGGGTCCGCCAAGCAGGGTCGGGACCGGCGCTTTCAGGCAATCTTGCCGCTCAAAGGAAAGATCCTCAACGTGGAGCGCGCACGCCTCGACAAGATGCTCTCGAGCGCCGAGATCGGGACGCTCATCGCCGCGTTGGGTTGTGGCATCGGCGAGGGGAGCTTCGACATCGAGAAGCTTCGGTATCACCAGATCGTTCTGATGACCGATGCCGACGTCGACGGTAGCCATATCCGCACGCTCCTTCTCACGTTCTTCTACCGACAGATGCCCGAGCTCATCGAACGCGGCTACCTGTACATCGCGCAGCCGCCGCTCTACCGAGCGAGGCGCGGCAAGAAGGACGTCTACATGAAGGACCAGGCCGGGCTCGATCGGTTTTTCCTCGAGCTTGGTGTGGAGGGCCTCTCGTTGCGGGCGAGCAAGGGGCCAACACTCTCGGGCGATGTGCTCTTTCGGCTAGCCGAGCGCCTCCGGATGTTCCGGCGTGTTCTTGCGAAGATCGATCGGCGCACCGACGCGAACATCGTCGGGCAGGCCCTGCACGCTGCGCCGCTCGGCAAGACGGAGCTGCGCGAACGCAAGAGAGTCGAGGCGGCCGTTCCGCTCATTCGCGCTCGTCTGGAAAGGAAGAGGCCCGACATTTTTCCACTCGAGATCGAGGTCGGATGGGAGGTGGAGCACGGCGCTGCGCGCATCGTGATCACGCCGCGCCCGGGGGCTGCCGCCCGTCCCGTCGTCATCGACTGGAGCCTGGTCGATTCGGCGGAGTACGAGGAGCTCTACGCGATCGAGCAAGACCTGCGCTCGATCGGGCCCGCTCCGTATTTCGCGAGTGACGGCGAGAAGGCCAAGAAGGAGGAGAGCGAGCTCGAAGACGCAGAGGCACTCTGGGACCACATCGACGCGCGGGGTCGTAAGGGTACGCAGATCCAGCGGTACAAGGGACTCGGCGAGATGAACCCCGAACAGCTCTGGGAGACGACACTCGACCCGAACACGCGTGTCATGTTGCAGGTGCGCCTCGACGATGCCGTTCAAACCGACCAGATCTTCACGATTCTCATGGGCGACCAGGTCGAGCCGCGGCGTCAGTTCATCGAGGACAACGCGCTCAACGTGAAGAACCTCGACATTTAGCCGCCCCTTGCGGGGGCTGGGTGCATGAAGGCACGGGTCTTGCGCCGCGGTCACCGCGACTTAGCTTCGTAGCTGCGAGCACGAGCGCACGAGCTAGCGGGCGCGCTCGCATTGAGACGATCCGCGTCGTGCCGGCGAGTTCGGCACCTAGGGAGAGGCCCATGCGTCCCGATCGGATGACCACGAAGAGTCGCGAGGCGTTTCAGGACGCGCTCGACCGCGCGTCGCGCTTCGGAAACCCGGAGCTTGCCCCCGAGCACCTGCTCGCGGCGATGCTTGAGCAAGAGGGGGGCGTGGCTGGGCCACTCCTTCAAAAGGCCGGAGCCGACGTGGGCTCGCTTCGCGAAGGTCTTGCGCGCAAGGTGCAAGACTTGCCGCGCGTGACGGGCGGCGCGGAGCCCGGACTCTCCCGGCGAACGCTCGAGGTCATCCGCCGAGCGGACGACGAGGCCAAGCAACTCAAAGACGAATACATATCGGTGGAACATTACGTCCTTGCGATGGCGAAGCACGATCGCGAAGTGGCCGCGCTTTTTCAACAGAACGGCGCCGTCGGGTACGAGAAGCTGCTTTCTGCGCTCGCCAGCGTGCGGGGCTCACAGCGCATCACCGATCAGGACCCCGAAGGGAAATTTCAGGCGCTCGAGAAGTACTGTCGCGACCTGACGGATGCGGCCCGCAAGGGGAAGATCGACCCGGTCGTGGGCCGGGACGAGGAGATCCGGCGGGTGATGCAAGTTCTGTCCAGACGAACGAAGAACAACCCGGTACTTATCGGCGAGCCAGGCGTCGGCAAGACCGCGATCGTCGAAGGCATCGCGCAGCGGATCGTTCACGGCGACGTGCCGGAATCGTTGAAGCAAAAGCGCCTGTGTGCACTCGATATGGGGGCGCTGGTCGCGGGGGCAAAGTACCGCGGTGAGTTCGAAGACCGATTGAAGGCGGTGCTCAAGGAGATCGAGGCGTCGCAGGGTCAGATCATCCTCTTTATCGACGAGCTTCATACGATCGTCGGTGCGGGAGCCGCCGAGGGCGCGATGGACGCGGCAAACCTCTTGAAGCCTGCGCTCGCGCGCGGGGAGCTCCGTTGCATCGGGGCGACGACGCTCGACGAGTACCGCAAGCGGATCGAGAAGGACCCGGCGCTCGAACGACGTTTTCAACCGGTGCTGGTCTCCCAGCCGACCGTAGCGGACACGATCGCGATCCTGCGCGGCCTCAAGGAACGCTACGAAGTGCATCACGGGATCCGGATACAGGACGCGGCCCTCGTCGCTGCAGCGACTCTCAGCGACCGGTACGTGACGGAGCGATTTCTTCCCGACAAGGCGATCGATCTCATCGACGAGGCCGCGGCCAAGATCAAGATAGAGGTCGACAGCATGCCCACGGAGATCGACGCTCTCCAGCGCAAGCTGATGCAGCTTCAGATCGAACAGCAAGCGCTCAAGAAGGAGCGCGACCAGGCCAGCAAGACCCGAATGGAAGACGTGAAGCGGCAGATCGCCGAGCTCGAAGAGAGCTCGAGGGCGATGCGGGCGCAGTGGCAGCGCGAGAAGGAAGTCATCGACCAGATTCGCAAGGCACAGCCGGAGATCGAGCGGCTCCGTCATGAAGCGGATCAAGCGCAGCGGCGAGGCGATCTCGGGAGAGTGGCTGAGATAAGCTACGGAAAGATCCCGGAGCTCGAAAGAAGGATTGACGAGCTTCGGAGGACGCTCGCAAAGGTTCAGGAGAAGACGAGCTACCTGCGCGAAGAGGTCACGGATCAAGACGTCGCCGGGATTGTGTCGAAGTGGACGGGCATTCCGGTGACGAAGATGCTTCAGGGGGAGATGCACAAGCTCCTTCACATGGAAGCGGAGCTGAAGAAACGCGTCGTCGGACAGGACGCCGCGGTCGACGCGGTCGCAAACGCGGTCCGGCGGTCGCGCGCAGGTCTCGGCGATCCGAACCGCCCGATCGGCAGCTTTCTGTTCCTGGGCCCCACCGGCGTCGGAAAGACAGAGTTGGCACGTGCGCTGGCTGAGTTTTTGTTCGACGACGAGCGCGCGATGATCCGACTCGATATGAGCGAGTACATGGAGAAGCACTCCGTTGCCCGCCTCATCGGTGCTCCGCCGGGCTACGTCGGTTACGAAGAAGGTGGCCAGCTCACCGAGCCGGTGCGCCGTCGCCCGTACGCGGTCATCTTGTTCGACGAAGTCGAGAAGGCGCACGCCGACGTATGGAACGTGCTGCTGCAGGTCCTCGACGACGGCCGCCTGACGGACGGCCAGGGTCGCACCGTCGACTTCAAAAATACCGTGATCATTCTCACGAGCAACATCGGCTCGGCTCACATCCAGGCCATCGACGAGCGGCCGGCGCTCGACGTCGATACCCGTCGCGAGCTCGTGCGGCGTGCGGTGATGGAAGAGGTGCGTCGCGTGTTCCGGCCGGAATTTCTCAACCGGTTGGACGAGGTCGTCATCTTCAATCGGCTGGAGAGCTCGCAGATCCGGCACATCGTCGACATCCAGCTGCGTCGGTTTGCCAGCCGACTCTCCCGTCGCGATCTCTCGATCGATGTGACCGATCGCGCGAAAGACTTCCTCGCCGAAGCCGGTTGGGACCCGCAGTACGGAGCGCGCCCGCTCAAGCGCGCCATTCAGAAGAACTTGGAGGACGCGCTTGCGCGCAGGGTGCTAGGGGGCGAGTTTCCCGCGGGGACGCGGATCATCGTGGATCGCGCGCCGAGCGGCGAGCTGACGTTCACGACGCGAATGCAGAACTGACGCGAAGAACGCGGGTTCGCGACGATGGGCCTGTGGCGCACCCGGTGTGATGGTTTTGTCAGAGCGGCACGTCCGCCGCGCGACAGGTGTGGCGGCGGTCCGACATGGGGGTCGTCCGGCAACCAATGCCTGAGAGGCCGCGGGGTTGCGAGTGGTCGCTGCCGCAAATCGAGAGACGGCCGATCCACGAGTGTGGCGGCGCGCGCGTTGAATCTGGCTCGTAACTATCTGAAAGCACGTTGGCCAAGCGGGCCGAGCCCTGTGGAAATCGCCGGCACGTTTGTCGCAGACGAAGATGTCGACCCGTTCGGAGCTCACGCACTATGGCGACGCGCACCCACATCCCTTTGCGAACCGCACGGTCGGCCGCAGCCGGGTCCTGGATGGCACTCCTCGCTGCAACCACGCTCGGCGATGCCGCGGATACGCTGCACGCGGAGGTCCGCGCCGTGGGACTCTCCGAGGACGCGGCTTACCGGCTGGTGGTGCAATCGTACGACGCCACCGACCGTCGGGTCCCTGGACGACACTCCCGTCCGGTAGGGAGCCTCCAGCGCGCTGTCACGGCGGCTCAGCTCCGCGAGGGCGTACACGTCGACCTTCTCGAATTACGTGAGAGCGCGCCGGCCTCGTACACCGACGGTGGTCCTCTGGTCGTAGCGTGGATCGAGGCGGGGGAGCCCAATCTCGAGTTCGACGGCCGAGCCGCGCGGCCCGCGCCGGGGAGTATGTACGGCGTTGTCAGGCGCGGCGCGAGGCAAGACAGCGTTCACATTAGCCTCAATCGCAAGCTGGCGTAGCCCAGCGGGGGCTCCTCGCAACACACTGGGCTCGATGGGAGCAGCGGTGTCGAGAAGGCGAGCGAAGGCCCCGAAGCGAGGGCTCGAGCAGAACTAGCGCTCGGGGCTGTCATCCCGCATGCGGGTGGCATGCTTGGCGCTCTTGGCATTCTTGTCGTCGCGTTTGGCGACGGTCGCTTCGAGGGGACCAACGGGCGCCAAGGCGATGACGAGCGTGTCGCCCCTGGCGCTCACTTGGTAGTTCGGGACTCCGTCTTTGAACGCCACGGTGAGCATGGCTCCCGTCGACGCATTGTTGACTTTGATGGTGGCAATGCGCGCGTCGCGAGCAGCCAGAGGGGCGGCAGCCTCGAGGGACCGGCGACCAGGTACCTTCACCTCGAACCCGGTCGGCTGCTGCGCGCCTTCGATGGTCTCGATGGGGCCGTCCATCCGGAGACGAAGCATGTTGCCGTGGTGAACCGAGCCGTTGCCGAAGGGCGGAACCCTCGCCTGCTTCTTGTGCCCTGCGCCATGTGAGGAATCGCTGCCCTCGTCTGCGGCGGCCGTCGATCCCCCGGCTCCGGGTTTCTCCGTCGGTGCTGCGCTCGCCGGCGGCGCCGTGACCGGCGGCGCCGCCTCGGGTGCCGCCTGCTGTCCTGACGACGGCGTAGTCGCGGATGCGACGGGCGTCGGCGTCGTGGTGACGGCAGTGTCCGCCGAGGCGGGAGGGCTGACGGTGGAGGTTACCGGCGTCGTGTCGTGGTGCGATTTTTTGATCGCCACGGCTCCGAGGACAGCGGCGATCATGACCGCGGTCGCCATGGCCGCTTTGCGCTTCGTGGTCGCGCGCTTGAGCTGGTTCTCCGGGGCGTCATTCGGGTGCTGGCTGCGTCGTGTCGTCCCGGACTTGCCATCGGGCGGCGCGATGGCGTCCCCCCTCACGACCCGACGCCCGCTCGCGTACAACCCGCCGCTGGGTGCGCGTGCCGTCGTTCTGCGCGGGACCGAGTCGTCCTCGCCGCGCCCGCGCTTGGTGAGGAGCGCGATGGTCAACTTGGCGTGACTCGCCCAACGCCGGATGGCGGGCACGACGCGAGCGGCTTGCGTCGCAAACGCCCCTTTCATGCGGGCAGGCGCCTCGTCCCACGTCGCCGCGGCTTCGGTTGTCCCAGGTTCGTCCGGCCGCGTCTCATCGACTTGCCCATCGGCCGGCATGTCCGCATAGCGCAGCGTGACGACCAGCTGCGGAACATGCGAGGCGGGGTCGACGGCCACCTCCACGTGATCGATCCGTGCTGGCCGCTTGTTGCCGCTCTGCGCGTCCTCGAGCTCGAGCTGCTTGCCCACCTGCAAGAAGCCGAGGTCGCTTCCGACGGTCATCGCCGTCGGATCCGCGTCGCGGATCTTGGCCCGCATCGGCGAGGCGAGGCCCTCGATGTAGAGTCGCACTTTCGCGCCGCGCTGCGCGGGAGCGGCGGTCGCGCCGACCCCGCAGACGTGCTTGAGCGCCTCGACGGAATCGGCGTCGATGTCGGTGAAGCGAATGCCGAACTCGCCGCCCCTTTCGGCGGCCCTGCACCAAACGACCTCGCCCGACCCGACCACGCTCTCGTTCGGCGCCGGCTCGAACCGGCAGGTGATCTGCTGACCGAGCTCCGGCAGGTAGGCCGTGCGAAGCTGCATCCCTTCCTCGGAGACGTTGACGGCCTGCGCCTCGAACGAGGGACCCAGTGTTCCGCCCACCTCCACCAAGCCGTCGAATGAAATCCGCGCTGCGCCCGGCGCCCGGCGATCTTCGGTGCTCATCTCTTCTTCCTCCGTCGTCCATCGGCGATAGAGAATAGGGGCCGGGAGGGCCAACTTTTGAACACGCCCATCGCGACGCACCTCGTTCTCGACATCGAGACTGTCCCGGACCCCGAGCTGCCGCGCCAGGACGACAGCGACCGCGTTCCGCCGCCGCCGTACAACCAAATCGTCACCCTTGGCTGCCTGTTGCTCGAGGACTATGTGCCCAGGCGGCTCGGCGTCGTGGGGGAGGGCAAGAGCGAGGGGCAGATCCTGACCGACTTTGCCCAGTGGCTCGATGCAAAGAAGCCGACCGTGGTCACCTGGAACGGCCGCACGTTCGACATGCCGGTCATCACCAGCCGCGCTCTCCGCCACGGCGTGCCGATGCCCTGGTGGTTTACCGACCGCAATACGCGGTACCGGTACTCGACCGAGGGCCACTTCGACCTGATGGATTTCCTCGCTGACTTCGGCGCCGCGAAGAATGCCCGGCTCGAAGTGTACGCAAAGCTTGTCGGCTTCCCCGGCAAAGTCGGCGTCGACGGCTCGCAGGTGTTGCCCCTCGTGCACGCCGGCAGGCTCGACGAGGTCAACGCCTACTGCTTGTGCGACGTCGTCCAGACGGCGGCCATCTTCCTTCGTGTGGGGCTCTTGCGCGGGAGCTACGATCGCGCGCGCTATTGCGAGCTCGCGCGGGGGCTGCTCGCCTTCATCGACGAAGAGCCGCGGCTTGCTCCCGTCGCGTCCGCGATCCATCGGGCGCGCTTTCTGCTCGAGGGACCGACGTAGGCCAAGCCCGAGGCGCCGAGTTCACAAGGGGATGTTCGAGTGTTTCTTGGGGGGGTTGTCGTCGCGCTTGTCCTTGAGGAGCTCCAGGCTCCGGTGCAAGCGAGCACGCAACGAGCGCGGGTAAATGACTTCGTCGATGAATCCAAGCTCGGCCGCCTTGTACGGGCTGGCGAACTTTTCGCGATAGTCGGCGACGAACTCGGCGCGCGCTTTCTCCGGATCGGCCGCGCGCGCGATCTCATTGCGCCGCACGATGTTCACGGCGCCTTCCGGCCCCATGACAGCGATCTCCGCGGTCGGGAACGCAAGGTTGACGTCGGCGCGAATGTGCTTGCTCGCCATCACGTCGTACGCGCCGCCGTATGCCTTGCGTAGGATGACCGTCACCTTCGGGACCGTTGCTTCGGCGAACGCGAAGAGCAGCTGCGCTCCGTGCTTGATGATTCCTCCGTACTCCTGATCGGTCCCCGGGAGAAACCCCGGCACATCGACGAAGGTCACGAGCGGCACGTTGAAGCAGTCGCAGAAGCGGACGAAGCGCGCCGCCTTCATCGACGACTGCACGTCGAGCACCCCCGCCAACACGGCCGGCTGATTCGCGACGACCCCAATCGCGCGTCCCCCCACCCGTGCGAAACCGATGACGATGTTCTGGGCGTAGGCCTCCGCCACCTCGAAGAGGTGGCGGTCGTCGACCGCTGCGTGAATGACGTCTTTCACGTCGTACGGTTTCGATGAATCGAGGGGGATCATCGTGTCGAGCTCGGGCACTTCGCGCGTCGGCGGGTCGCCGCTGGCGCGCACGGGCGGGTCTTCCTGGTTGTTCGACGGCAGAAACGACAAGAGCTCGCGCGCTTGCGCAATGCAGGTGCGATCGTCCGCCGCCGTCAGGTGGCAGACGCCGCTTTTGGTCGCGTGGGTTGTAGCGCCGCCCAAGTCCTCCTTCGTCACCTCCTCGTGGGTGACGGATTTGATGACGTCAGGCCCGGTGATGAACATGTAGCTCGTCCCCTCGACCATCAGTACGAAGTCGGTGATGGCGGGCGAGTACACGGCGCCGCCCGCGCAGGGTCCGAGGATGCAGCTGATCTGCGGTATGACGCCGCTCGCGAGAGTATTTCGGAGGAAGATGTCCGCGTAGCCAGCGAGCGATTCGACCCCCTCTTGTATGCGCGCGCCTCCCGAGTCGTTGAGACCCACGATCGGCGCGCCCACCTTCATGGCCAGGTCCATGACTCTGCAGACCTTCTGGGCGTATGCGCCGCTGAGACTGCCGCCGAAGACCGTGAAGTCCTGGGCGTAGGCGAACACCGTGCGCCCATCGATGAGGCCGTGTCCGGTGACGACGCCGTCGCCCAGTATCTTCTGGTGATCCATGCCGAAGTCGGTGGATCGGTGCGTTACGAATCGGCCGATCTCGACGAAGGTTCCCGGGTCCAGCAGCAAGTCGAGGCGCTCGCGCGCTGTGAGCTTGCCAGCTTCGTGTTGCTTGCGGATGCGCTCCGGGCCCCCGCCCACCAGGGCCCGTGCATTCATTTCGTCGAGGCGCTCGATCGGGGAGGACACTGGTTTGGACGGCATCGGTGACGAGTCTAGTGCCGTCCGCGAGAAGTTCTTCCACCCGTTCCGGCTGCGCGCCAGTCCGCTGCGCTGGACGGCAGGTCGCCGACGTTGCATCAGGTCGCCGACGTTGCACCAGTACGAGAACAAGGCAAGTACGCCGTTTGGATGACATCCGGCTTGGGGTTCTGCGAGCCAATGTTTGCGCAAGGGAACCGCAGCCCTTGACCCACGCGCTGCCGCGTACCAGAACGCCGCCCAGTGCGTCGCGCGGAAAGACGTCGGGAGGAAGCGTTGAAGTGTCGTCGTCTTTCTTTCTATGCAGTCCTTTGGCTGACGCTGACGGGCACGGGCTGCGCTCCGATCTTGGGAGACTTCACGGTCGGAGCGGAGTTGGACGGGGCCATCGACGATGCGACCCTGCTTCCCGAGGCGGGCGCCGGCAGCGCGCTCGACGGCCGATCGTCGCCGGATGCGCTCGGAGCCGCGGATGGGAGCCTGCGCGGCGACGCGGGGCCGGTCGATGCCAGCGCACCCGGGGTACTTGACGGCGGCGACGACGGAAGCGCCATCGGCAGCTGTGTGCCCGGGGGAACGTGCGCGCCCGGAGATTGTCAGTACGGGACTTGGGTTTGCGTCGACGGAGGTCGCGCGTGCCAGGCAACCACCGACGTCGATGCGGGAACCCCATGCGGTGCGGGGGGCGACGCCGGTGCTTCCGTATGCAAGGGCGGGCAGTGCGTCGCGTGCAGCGCCGGCGGCGACTGCTCGGACCCGAGCGTGAAGTGCGTCAAGAAGACATACGACTGCGCTTCGGGGGCTGCCGTCTGCACGGTGAGCGGCAATGCTCCCGACGGAACGACGTGCGGCCCAAGCTCGGCGATGTACTGCAACGCCGGGACCTGCGGGGCCTGTCAGGTCGGCACGTCGTGCCAGCCCGCGGTCAACGCGTGCCACGCCGGCAAGGTCACCGCCTGCGTCGGGGGCGTCGCCACGTGCACCGACCAGGGCGTGGCCGCCGCTCCCGGGACGCCGTGTGCGACCCAAGGCGGGGCGAGCGGCGTGTGCGACGCCAACGCTTCTTGCACGGCCTGCACCGGGGGAGCGCAGTGCAACCCGAACAACAACGCCTGCCAGGTCGGGGTGCAGTCTTGCTCGGCGGGTCCCCAGTGCATGAATCCTGTTCCCGTCCACGAGGGACAGACGTGCGGCGCGGGCCTGGTATGCCACAACGGCACGTGCGCCGCGTGCAACGCGGCCACGTGCTCGGCCGGGTGTTGCGACCTCCACGGCTGCGTCACCACCGGCCAGACGGTCACCGAATGCGGAAGCGGAACCGGCGGCGCCGCGTGCACGTCGTGCGGCGGCCCGAGCGCGGGCACCGGAAGCCCGCTCTGCGGTGGCAACGCGTGCACACTCGCGTGCTCAGGTGCAACGCCCAACGCCTGCAACGGGTCATGCGTCAATTTCAAGAGCGACGACAACAACTGCGGCAGCTGCGGGCACGCCTGCGGACCGGGATCCCATTGCAACGGAAGCGGGACGTGCAGCTGTGTGGCCGCGACGACGTGCAAGTCGCTCGGAGACAACTGCGGCTCGTTCGTCGACGAGTGCAAGGTCACCCAGCCGTGCGGCACCTGCACGCTTCCTGACGTGTGCGCGACGGGCGCAAACGGCGCTGGAACATGCGCATGCAAGGCGACCGACAGCTGCGCGTCGCACGGTTTCGCGTGCGGTGCTTTCAAAGACAGCTGCGGCAACACCCCGAACTGCGGAAACTGCGTGGCGCCGCAGATCTGCAGCGGTGCGAATGGCGCGGGCGGTACGTGCACCTGCACGCCGAAGACGACCTGTGCCTCGCTCCACGCGACGTGCGGGTCGTTCGTGGATGATTGCGGCAATCCACAGAGCTGCGGGACGTGCCCGTCCGGTTCGGGCACGTGCAGCGGCTCCCCGGGAACCTGCGGCGGTTGCAACAAGTCGGTGTGCGGCACGAGCAACTGCGGATCGGCCTCCGAGGGCACGAATTGCCCCACGGCGAATTGCGGGACGTGCGCGGCGGGCTTGACCTGCTCCAGCAGCACGGGCCCCGGCGCGTGCATGTGCCCCTCCGGGACGACCAATTGCGGCGGCGTCTGCGCGAGCACCGCGAGCGACACGAACAACTGCGGCGTCTGCGGCAACCACTGCGGGTCGGGTCTTCGATGTTTGAACGGCGCGTGCACGTGCGACGTCACGTCGTGTCCGAACGGCTGCTGCGGCGGCGGTAGCTGCGGGACCAAACCGCTCTGGTATCCGGACAACGACGGGGACGGCTACGGCGACAAGAGCGCGAGCGGCGTCGCGTCGTGCGCGAAGCCGGCACCGATTCCGAGTCAGGTCAATGCCTGGGTGACGGACAACACGGATTGCTGCGACCAAGACCCGGTGACCAACCCGGGCTACTTCGCGGCCAACATGGCCAATCCCTGGCGGATCCTCCCGAACGGATGCGGTAATTTTCTTTACAATTGCGAGCCCAGCGGCGTGCCGGTGATGCAATTCAGCGCGACGCAATGCTCGACGGCGTGGCACAACTGCGGGAACGTCGGGAGCGCCGCTGCGGGGCTTTCGGTGAGTTGCGCGGCGAGCGGATGTTCGGCCGTGTGCTCCACCTCAGGGACGCAGTGCTCGGAGTACGCTCTTCCGACTTCGTGCGGAGCATCGGGCCTGCAAAATTTCTACAATTGCCAGACGGTCGGCTCTGACCAATGTGTGGCCAGTGTTGGCATGACCCAATCAGGCCCCGAAGGCTGCTACTAACCTACCCGGCCCTGCCGCTGTACGGCCCTAAGGCTCCCCACCGTTTCGGGTGGGGGGCTCTACGGGGGGAGCGTCCGCGCTCCCCCCGGGTGCGAGTCGTAAAGACGCTTCAGCCGGAGCGGAGCCCCGAAGTGCGTGCAACAAAGGAACGCCGGAGGGACGGAGTGGAGGCCGCGCGAAACGCTGCTGCACGACACCAGGCTGCTCCTCGGAAACATCCAAGTAGTCGACCTCCTCCCCACGGAAGGTACGCAGGGTCGTTCTCCCGGGGGCGCGAGCCACGACGTAGTCCGGCCCCAGTGGCACTTTGCCCCGGCCGCCGGGTGTGTCGCAGATGAGCTTTGGCAGGGCGATACCCGATAGCCGGCCCTGGAGGCGCTCCATGATCTCGACACCGCGCGCGAGCGGCGTGCGCAAATGGGCGCTGCCGCGCACGGGGTCGGCCTGCAGCAGGTAATACGGCCGGACCCGGGCGCGGACCAGTCCTCGAAAGAGCCTCTCGAGAACGTCGGCGTCGTCGTTGATGCCGGCGAGGAGCACGGATTGATTCATCACGGGGAAGCCCGCGTCGGCCAGTCGAATGCACGCGGCCGTGGATTCAGGCGTGACCTCCTTCGGGTGATTGAAGTGCGTCATGACCCAAAGCGGATGGTGTGGGCGCAGGGCGCGCACGAGCTCTCGGGTGATGCGCATGGGCAAGGTCACGGGTACGCGTGTCGCGAGTCGAATCGTATCGATGCTGTCTATCGCGCGGAGCGTCGCCACGAGCTGGACGATGCGGTCGGTGTTCATCGCGAGCGGATCTCCGCCACTGACGATGACGTCGCGCACTTCGGGATGCGCGCGGAGCCACTGCAGCGCCGGCCCGAGCGCTTCCAGGGAGACCGACCCCTCCCCCCCGCCCACCATCCGCGAGCGGGTACAAAAGCGGCAGTACACTGCGCAGCGGTCGGTGGCGAGGAGCAAGGCGCGATCCGGGTATCGCTGCACGAGGTGGGGTGCGACCTCGTGGGCGAGCTCTCCCAGCGGGTCGACCAGATCGCCCGGCACTTCCACGGATTCCCTGGCGTCCGGGACGCACTGGCGACGAATCGGGCATTCGGGGTCGCGAGGGTCGACCAGCGAGAGGTAGTAGGGCGTGATGCGCAGGGGCAGCCCCTGTGCCTGCGCGCGGCGCGCGCCCTCGAGCTCTCGGTCGGTGAGCGCGAGCGCTCCCGCGAGATCGTCTGCCGAGCCGACCGCGTGACGAAGTTGCCAGCGCCAGTCGCGCCAATCGGCCGTGCGACGCGCGCGCGGTGACTCTCGGGCGAGGTCCGCCATCAGCTACCGCCGTCGTGCGGAGGCAGCTCCACCCTGACCTCGCCCAGCGCTGCCTCGTCGATTTGGACTGGATACTGCTTTCGCAGATCCTCGAGCAGCGCCTCCTCTCGTGCTCGGATCTTGTTTTGGGCGAGCCGAACGCGAATCGGGCGCTCCGCCTCTTCGAACGAGCGGTCGTGGGGAGCGGTTCGGCCCGTCAGCTTTACGACGTAGTAGCGGCCCGCGGCCTTCACAGCGCGAGGCGCTACCTCGCCGACGCTCGCGATCTCGAACGCCGCGGCACGCACTTCTTCGGGCACGCGCTGGTTCGCGCCCCGCGGGTCACTGGGTGGCCCAATGAATCCGAAGTCGCCCGCCAGGTCTGCTGGGCCGCCCTCTTTCGCGCGCGCGTCGACCGACTTCGCTCGCACGAGCTCGCCCCACTGCATGGGCGTCGCCTTCTGCGCGGCCTCCAGCGCGGCATTCGCCGCCCCTTCGCCGGAGACGACGATCGCCGAGATACGTCTTCGTTCCGGATCGTGGAATTCCGCGCGGTGTGCCTCGTACTCGGCGCGCACTTCGACCTCGAGAATGTCGCTGGGCCCCGGCAGGCCGGCGCGCGCTTTCTTCAGCATGGCATCGCGCAGGATTTCGCGGATTTCCTGCTGCGTGATGGGCTCTTTGTCGTAACCCTTCTCTCTCGCGACGTCTGCGAGGAGCATGATGTCGATCATTTCGCCGAGGAGCTCCTGGCGGCGCTCGGGGGCTTGGTAGCGCAGGCGGTCGAACTGATCCATGTGTTCGAGCGTCGCGACGAAGTCCCCCACCGTGACGGCGCGATCGCCCACACGCGCGAGGATTTGTGCCGCCTGCTCGGACGTGAGCCCGGTGCCTGCGCCCGCGCCCGCTTCATGCGCCTCGGCGGGAGCGCTCTTGCGCGTGGCGCAAGCGGTGCTGGCCAGCGCCAAGGCAAGCAAGGACGTGTGACCGAGGCCGCGCAGGATGATACCGATCGCTGCGGGGCTACGGGGCGTGGTCGAAAGGCGGCCGGACACGGGAGTGGGGGAGAGTAGCTCATCGCACGTAGGCGACGCATACTCGGTTCACGGTGAATGCCGGGGAAGCGGCTGCGCTCCCCCCGGGTAGAAGTGGTAGAACTCGCGTCAGCCGGAGCGGAGCCCGAAGTGATTGCAACAAAGGCCACGCCGGAGGGGCGCAGCGGCGGCCGCACCTGGGGGCGCGGCGCTCCGCTCCTCGCCACGTGGGCGCGGTGGTCTGCCGCTTCGGTCGCTATCGCGGCCGCGCTCGCCGCGGTCGTCGACGCGTACGCTACGCTGTCGCATTCGGGGCGGACGCTGGAGTCGTTTCTGGGGCCGGCCGCTGCGGCGTTCGCGGTCCTCGCCGCTCTTCTCTGGGTTGCGCTTCGCGCGGAGGAGCTGCGCCTTGCGCGCGAGCTGCGGATCGCCAGGACCGGGACGCCCGCATTGCGAGCGACGGTCACGCAGCGGCAGAAGCCTGCTCCTGCGCTCGCCCGCCTCGTGTCGACAAAGCTCGGGAGGGCAGCTGTGTCGCTTGCGGACGGAGATCGGGCCGACGCGCTCGACGCCTGCGCCGGCGGTTCCCCGGTCATGCGGGGGGGCCGCCTGGAGGAGTTGCGGGCGGTCGTCGACGCCGATCTCGAGCGTTCGAGCGGGACCTTCGCCGGTCTCGACCTGTGTGTCAAACGGTTGCGCGCGATGCCCCCGATCGGGAACCGGGAAGCGGACCTCTATCGTGTTCACGTGCTTGCCAAGGCGCTTCTGGAATGCGGCGACGCATCGGGCGCTCTCGAGCTCGCGCGCCAGCTCGAAGCGTCGGGCGACGACGAAGAGCGTCTGTATCGCGTTTGGCTCCGCGTATGGTTCGACCTGGACGCGACGGCCGACGGGGCGGACGGATCCTGGGCGCCGCTCTCCGAAGGCGAAGTGCGGATGGCCATGCTGCTCGCGCGAGCGCACGGGGCCGAGAAGCTGGTCGAGAAGCTCGAAGGGCGTGTGGCGGCCATTGCGCGCCCGATGGACGGAGAGTAAGCGGGAGAGGCCGCCCATGCTGCCCGTCGACGAGCGTGACGACGAGACGATCGTTCCGCCCCCCCTCCATCCCGATCTCAAATACAAGCGCATCGTGCTCAAGCTGAGTGGCGAGGCCCTTTGCGGCAGGGACGGTGGCTTCGGCATCGATGGCACGGTCATCCGGGCGACGGCCGCGGAGCTTGCCGAGGTGCACGCGCTCGGGGTGCAGATTGGCATCGTCGTGGGCGGTGGGAACATCTTTCGCGGGCTCAAGGGCGCGAGCACGGGGATGGACCGGGCGCAGGGCGATTACATGGGAATGCTCGCGACGGTGATCAACGCCCTTGCAATGCAGGACGCCCTCGAAAAGGCCGGTGTTCCGACGCGCGTGGTCACCGCGATCGAGATTCGGCAGGTGGCCGAGCCGTACATCCGGCGAAGGGCGGTGAGGCATCTGGAAAAGGGGCGGATGGTCATCTTCGCCGCCGGGACGGGGAATCCGTACTTCTCGACCGATACCGCAGCCGCGCTCCGCGCGATGGAAATCCATGCGGACTGCCTCTGCAAAGCTACCAAGGTCGAGGGCATTTTTCAGCGCGATCCGGTCACTCACCCGGAAGCGCAAATGTATCCGCGGATGACTTTCGACGGCTTCTTGCGAGAGCGCATCGGCGTCATGGACTCGACGGCGGTGACCCTCTGCCGCGACAACGACATGCCCATCCGGGTGTTCAAGATGGCGTCGCGGGGCAATATCAAGCGCGTGGTGCTTGGCGAATCGATCGGGACGATCGTCGAGGGCTAGGGTCTTCTACCTCCCGTGCCCCTGCCCATCATCCCTTCCAGGCCAGCACGGCGAGCGCGGCGATCTCCCCGACCTGCTCCGTCGCGCCCAGAAAGTCCCCCGTGATCCCGCCCGCCCGCCGCACGTAACGCCAGCCCGTGACGATGGTGACCGCCACCAGCGCCGCCACGAGCCCGCCCACACGCGCCCCGGTGATTGACCTGAGCACCACGGAGGCGCCGATCACAGCCAGAAACCATCCCGTGGCAACGACAGCCTGGGGCATGCCCGCCCGCGCGACGGCGCCGCTCTTCGCCTCGGAAGTCGACGTGACGTAGGGGAGGCACGCCAGCAGCCAGATTGGACCTACGCGAGCGCTGCAGCCGGCGATCGGAAGGGCCCAAAGCGCCGCCGGTCCGAGCTGCGCCAAGAGCGCCGCGCGCGCCGCAATCGAGACGACCAGCGCTGCCCCGCCATAGGACCCGATGCGGCTGTCTTTCAAGATCGCGAGCACACGCGCCGTGTCACTACCACCGCCCAGCGCGTCGGCGGTGTCGGCCAACCCGTCCTCGTGAAAGGCTCCCGTCAGCAAGAGCGACGCTCCGACGACCAGGATGGCCGACGGCAACGACCCAACTGGAAGAAGAAGGCGATCGAGACCGCCCAAGACCGCTCCGACCACGAGCCCGACGAAGGGCGCATGGGCCGCCGCCCATGCCCAGTCTTCGCTTCGATAGGGAAAGCCGCCCACGGGGATGCGAGTGAGTAGGACGAACGCCGCCCGCAGCCCGCGGACCGGCGGCGGCGCGCGGGTCACGAGGCGTGCGCTCCGATGCCCGCGCGCCCGACCAAACCCGCCGTCGCAAACGTGGCCATCGCCCGCTGGGTGTGCACCGCCGTTCGGAGGAGCGCGATCGCCAGCGCCGAACCGGTGCCCTCCCCGAGGCGCATGCCCAGGTCGAAGAGCGGCGCCAGTCCGAGCTCGGCGAGCGCCACCCGTGCGCCCGGCTCGGGCGAAGCGTGTGCGGCGAGGAGGTAGTCGCGCAACGCTGGATCGATGCGAGCGGCGACGAGCGCCGCCGCGTTGGTCACGAACCCGTCGAGGACGACGGGCACCCGAAGGCGGGCCGCCTCGAGCGCGCAGCCGACGAGCGCGGCGATCTCGAGCCCGCCCACGGCTGCCAACGTCCCCAACGGGTCGTCCGGGTCCGGACGGTGAAGGGCGAGCGCGTCCCTCACGACAGCGATCTTTCGGGCCCGAACATCCTCGCCGACTCCCGTGCCGCGGCCGACGACTTCGGCCGCGTCGCGGCCTGCCATCACGCACGTGAGCGCCGCCGCCGAAGTCGTGTTGCCGATCCCGATCTCGCCCAGGCCCACCACGGCGACTCCCCGAGCGATCGCTTCGCGCGCGACGCGAGCCCCGACCGCGATGGCCGCTACGGCTTCGTCCGGGCGCATCGCGGGCTCGAAGCGCAGGTTGCCCGTTCCGGCGCGCACCTTCGCGCGCCGGAGGTCGACCACGGACTCCACTGGAACGCCGCTCAAGTCCCCGGCCACGCCGACGTCCGTGAGAAGGATCTCGACCCGCGCTTCGCCCGCGATCGCGTTGATCGCCGCGCCGCCGGACATCACATTGGCGACCATCGCGGCCGTGACCTGCGACCCGAACGCGCTGACGCCTTCGACCACCCCACCATGGTCCGCGACGAAGATGGCCACCGCTGCCCGATCGACGGGGGGCGGTGGGAACGCGCCCCGCACGCCCGCGTACCACACGGCGAGATCCTCCAAGCGGCCGAGGCTACCGACGGGCTTGGTCAATGTCGCGAGGTGCGTTTGGGCCGCGCCTCTCGCTCCCTCGTCGATGCGAGGAATCGTAGCGGCGGGCGGCGGGGTCACCTCCGGCGTCGAGCTGGCGTCCGGCGACGTGGCGCTTGCGCTGCGCCACCGGTCATTCGGGTGGACGACCTCCGCGAGCGGTCGCCGCGCGCGCCAGCCGGTTTCTTCAAGCATCGGACGGCCGCGAAACGCGACCGGATGCCCGACGCACAGGTAGGCGATCGGCTCGACGCCCGGCGGAAGGGCCAGCTCGGATCGGAGGACCGCCGGTTCGACGATGCTGACCCAGCCGACGCCGATGCCTTCGGCTCGTGCCGCCAGCCAGAGATTCTGCACGGCGCAGCACGCGCTCGCGCGCACCGCTTCGGGCTGCGCGGTCGTTCCCAGGATCGCTTCCGCGCGGTCGCGCAGGTCGACCGCGACACAGACATTGAGCGGCGCCTCGAGAATGCCCTCGAGCCTGTGCGCGAGGTACGCGTCGCGCCGCTCCGGCGGGAAACGGATGGCCTCCGCCTCGCGACACCGGAGAAAGCTCTTCCGGATCCGATCGCGAACCTCGCGGTCGCGGACGACGACGAACCCCCACGGCTGCGAAAATCCGACGCTCGGCGCCAGGTGTGCCGCCCCGAGGATGCGGTCGAGCGCGGCGGGCTCCACGTCGACGCCGGCGCGGAAATGCCGGATGTCCCGCCGCAACGACATCACGTCGTAGACGGCCCGGCGCGCCTCTTCGGGGAAGGCGCCGATGGCTTCGGGCTCGAGGAACGTCGGCAGGCGCATGCGCCAGAGATCCCTTTCGTTCCCCCTTGCCGCGCGGCCCGCCTCGGGTGTATGCGCACCCTTGCAGTCGGTCTCTCCTCCCACGTCGGGAGGAGGTGAAAAGGGAACCCGGTGAGAATCCGGGACTGTCCCGCAGCGGTGTGCAGGAACGAACGTCGTCATTAGCACTGGTCCACGAGACTGGGAAGCGACGACAAGTAGAAAGCCCGGTCCAAAAGGCCGACAAGCCTGCGAGTCCGAAGACCTGCCGGTTGCCCGCGAGCGCATGCGCGCGGTTTTCGGGTTTCTCCCTCCGCAGGAAAGAGGACAACCAGTGACCGGGCGCTTCTTGGCCCCGACTCGATGAGTCGGGGAGCAATTTCCGTGACTGTGGCCGCCATGGCCTTGGCCGTCGCACGGAGCGCTGGCGCGGACGAGCCGCCCGAGGTCGAAGTGCGCGGTGAGCCGATTGCATCGCCGCCCAAGGAGCCGTCGGTGGCCGGGAGCGTGATCCGGGAAGAGCGCCTGGGCGCGCCCGGCCTTCAGGCGGGAGACGTTCTCCGAACGCAGCCGGGTGTCACAGTGCTCGAGACCGGGGGTTACGGGTCGCCGTCCACTGCCAGCATCCGCGGCGCGACGGCGGCGCAGACCCCGGTGTACCTCGCGGGCATTCGGCTCAACGACGACGTGGGGGGAACCGCCGATCTGTCGCTCGTGCCCCTGTGGCTGCTGCATCGGGTGGAGGTCTACCGGTCGAACGCCCCGCTCGCGGGCGATCAACTCGGCATCGGGGGAGCGATCTTCTTCGAGCCGCGGCGGCCGCGGCGGACGGAGGTGAGCGCCGGGGTTCTCTCGGGGAGCTTCGACGCCCATGCCCTATGGGCCGTGGCGGGCGGGGGCGACGAGCGAGCGGCCGGGTTGGTCGGCGTTCGACTGGAGGGGGCGCGCAACGACTACCCGTTCGTCAACGACGCCGGAACGCGGTTCGAGCCAGGCAACAGCAAGACCGTGCGCCTGACGAACGCCGACGAGCGGTCCGCGGGCGTTTGGGCGATCGCGACGGCGCGGTTGGGGGAGGAGGGCCGTGCCGACCTCGTCGTCAACGTCGTCGACCGCGATGCCGGCCTGCCCGGCCTTCCGCTCTTTCCGAGCACGCGTGCGCGCGTCCACATCGAGCGGGAGCTGGGGGGCCTCACCGCGGCGGTGCCCTGCGCCATGCACGGCTGCGTGATCACGACCACGTCCGCGGCGATCGTGAGTACCGCTCGATACGATGACCCGGCGCGGGAAGCGAACCTCGGCACGACCGAGGTCGAGCTCGACGCGACGCGTGTCGAGGAGTCGGTTGCCGTCCGGTGGTCGCCATCGGACCACATCTCGTTGACGCCCGACGTCCGGGCTTCGGAGGAACGGATCGCGATCGATGCCGCGGGCGTGACTTCGGTCCGGGCGCAACGCCAGTTCTCGCGCGCCGCGCTTCAAGGCGAATGGGCGATCTCCGATTCGGTGACCGTACGCGCCCTGGGCGGTGCGGAGTGCCACGGTACCTCGCACAGCGGCGTTCCCCCCTGGACGCTGCCCGGGGATGTCACCGGCCCGCCCCACGGCGGCGCTTGCGGCCAGCTCGAGCCGTCCGGGCGGATCGGCGCCCAGGTCGGGCACGCACCGCTTACGCTTCTGGCGAACGCCGGCCGCTACGCGCGTGTGCCGACCCTGTCGGAGCTCTACGGAATCTCCGGCGCCGCGCGGGGCAACTCCGCTCTCGTCCCAGAGACCGGTATCTCCGTGGATGCAGGCATCCGCGCCGCGGGGTCGTCGAGGGGCGTTTTTCGCGGTGCGGCGATCGACCTCTTTGGCTTCGTCCGGTTGGCGAGCGACCTCATCGCCTACCAGCGGTCGTCGTGGGGGTATGCGATCCCGTTCAACGTGGGATCCGCGCGGGTCGCGGGGGTCGAGCTCCTCGCCGAATACGCCCCCGCGCCGTTCTTCTTCTTCGAGCTCGCGGCCACGGTGATCGACCCGCGAAATACGTCGGCGCTCCGCCCCGCGAACGACATCCTTCCATATCAGCCCGAGCTCACCGTCGTGCCTCGGGTCCAGCTGCGCGCCCCGATCCGTGCGTCACCAATCGACGCCAGCAAGCTTTCCGTCACCTACTTCTACGAATCGAGCCGATACGCCGACCCGGCGGGATTGGTCGTGATTCCCGAGCAGGGATCCCTCGACCTGGATGCGGAGATCGGGGCGTTCCGGGACCGGGTCGTCCTGCGGGGTCGACTCGTCAATCTGCTCGATCAAACTCGCTTCGATCTCATCGGATACCCGCTGCCCGGTAGGGCGGTCTACGTCGCACTGGAGGCAAAATGGTGACAGGAGAAGCAAGGCAATTGTGGCGAGTGGGATTCTTCGGGGCGCTGGCGGCGTGCAACGTGTCTGCGGCGCACACCACGACCGCCGTTCACCTCGACGGCGGCACGAACGCCGACGGGGGGGTCGGCACCCCATGCCCCGTGGCGATGCTGGTTGCGAGCAGCGACTTCGTCTCGACGAACATCTCCGTCCTCTCGCCGTCCGGCGCGTTGCTCTCCGAGACGATCCTTTCGAGCGGATCCGCCACCCCCGGCCTGACCGCCGCGCTCTCGGGGGACGTCATTTTCCCGCTGGCCCGGACCCCCGGCGAGATCGTTCTCATCGACCAGTTTCCGAATGCCGTTCTCACTTGGGTCGACCCGTCCAGCGCGAAGGTGCTGCGCCAAATGAACGTGGGCACGGGCTTCTCGGCCAATCCCCACGACTATCTCGAACTGTCCGCCGCCAAGGCCTATGTGACGCGCTACGAATCCAACACAAATGCCGGACAAGAAGCGGATGACGGGGGTGGCGATGTGCTCATCATCAATCCTCAGAACGCCGCCATTTCAGGCCGCATCCCCTTCGCGGCCGACGGTGCATTCTTGCCCAGGCCGAATCACATGCTCCATGTCGGGAACGACGTTTGGGTCACGCTCGATCGCTTCGATGTCGGCTTCATGACCGCCGGCGATGCACGGCTGGCTGGAGTCTCGACGAGCGACGACTCGATCGCGTGGACGATCGATCTTGCGGGTGCTGCGAACTGCGCGGGCGTGGCCATGGCGCCGTCGGGCCGAGTGGTGGCGCTGTCATGCAGCGGCGTGAACGGCGATCCCACGCCGCGCAGCGCGGTCGTGCTGCTGGATGCGACCGCGCGCCCTCCTGTGGAGATCAAGCGGTTCGACGTCGCGACGCAACTCAGCCTGCCGCTCGGCTTTACCCTCGCGTTTGCGAGCGAGACGCTGCTGGTCGGAGTGACGCTTGGCGACCAGATGGCTGGGCGCAACGACTTCGCCTACACACTCGATCTCGGGTCGGGCACGGCGCACGTGCTCGTGGATGCCGGCGCCGCGGTCGCGTTCGGCGACGTACGCTGCGCGCCCGGATGTGGCGATCTTTGCTTTCTCGCGGACGCCCATGCGAACGCGCTTCGCGTCTGGAAAGCAAATGGCTCGTCGCTCGATGCGCAGACATCGGTGTCCGTCGATCCGAACATCGGGTTACCACCTCGTTCGCTGGGCGCGTTCTAGGACGGCATGCGCTGTCCGGTGCGAATGCGCTCACTCTGCATCGGCCTGCTCGGCCTCGCGATCGCAGTGGTCGCGTGCCGGCGCGGCGACCGGTGGCCCGGGGACCTCGCCGGGGCCGACGTTGACGCTTCGCACGCGGCGATTCGCTATCCGGTCCACCTTCAGGACGACCGTGGAGCGAACGTCACGATCTCGTCGGAGCCGATGCGGATCGTCGCGCTCTTGCCGTCGCACACCGAGACGCTCGTCGCCCTTGGCCTCGGCTCTCGGGTCGTCGGGGTGGATGACTACAGCGATCTGCCGCCCGAGATGTCTCGCTTGCCTAGGCTCGGCGGCTTGTTCGACACCCAGCTCGAAGTCGTTCTCTCGCTCAAGCCCGATCTCGTTCTCATGTCCGAGACGAACCCTGCTGCAGCCGCTCTCGAGCGGAGCGGCATATCCGTCTGGGCCGGGAGCGCGCGGACGTTCGACGATGTCTTCCGTGTCATCGAGGCGATCGGCACGATCGTGGGCAAGAGCTTCGAGGCAAGGCAGTTGTCGGCGCAAATCGTCGCCGAGGTCGTCTCGATCGAGGAACGCATTCGCGGCGTGGACCGCGTCCGCGTCTACTATGAGATCGACGCCAATCTCTACACCGTGGGGCCGACGTCCTTCATCGGCGTGATGCTGGACAAGGCGGGGGGAGTCAACATCGTGCCCGCCGGGCTCGGCGACTTCCCCAAGATCAGCCCCGAAGCGGTTATCTCTGGCAACCCCACGATCATTCTGGGCGTCTCGCTCGAAGAGGCAGCGAAGCGACCGGGCTGGAGTCAGATCGCTGCTGTCCAGACAGGTCGCGTGTACAAGCTTCCAAAGGTCGAGTCCCAGCTCATCGTGCACCCCGGTCCGCGTATCGCCGACGGCTTGCGTGTGCTCGTGCGACGGCTGCACCCCGCGGTGCACCTGTGAACGACGCGGCCCGTGCTGGCGGGCTGTCCGGTGGCCGCTCGAGTCGTTGGGCGGGCGCAGCCAGGGTCCTCGTCGGGTCGGCGTTGGTCCTCGCTTGCGCCATGCTGCTGTCGGCCGCGAGCGGTGCTCTTGCGATTTCGCTTCGGCGTACGTTCGCCGCGCTCGCCGCGGGGGTTCAAGGTCGCGCATCGACGCTCGACGTCGAAGGGTCCATCGTGTGGAATCTGCGGTTGCCTCGCGTGTTGATGGCAGCGCTCGTCGGCGCAAGCCTCGGGAGCTCGGGCGCGGCCATGCAAGGGATCTTCCGCAATCCGCTCGCCGACCCATATCTTCTCGGCGTCGCAAGCGGGGCGTCCTTCGGCGCCACGCTGGCGCTTTGCTTGAGTGGGCGTCTTGCGGAGGCCTTTTCGGACGCGCCATTCGCGATGGGCCGTTTCTCCGCCTTCGTCCCACTCTTTGCGTTCTTTGGCGCCGCGGGTGCCGTGCTCGCGACGCTCGCTCTTTCGCGCGGAGGACGCCGATCGAGGACAGCCTCGCTGCTGCTCGCCGGCGTCGTGGTCGGCAGTGTGTTCGTGTCGATGACGACGTTTCTCATGCTTCGCGATGCGGATCGTTTGCGCGCTGTCATCACCTGGACGATGGGCAACCTGTCGTTGTCGAGTTGGAGGGACGTCGTCCTGGTGTCGCCGTATGCCGCAGCCGGGATGGCATTGCTGTACGCGCTCGCGCGCGGCCTCGACGCACTCCAGCTTGGGGAGGACACGGCGCGGACACTTGGGGTGAATCCCCGGACGATACGCTTCGGGGTGATCGCCGGCGCGAGCTTGGCCACGGGTGCCGCCGTTGCGTTCGTCGGCATCATCGGCTTCGTTGGTCTCGTGGCACCGCACGTGATGCGTCGTCTGGGCGCGCCCCACCACCGAGTTCTGCTTCCGGCGTCGGCACTGGGTGGGGCCACGCTCCTCGTGGTCGCCGACTTCGGTGCGCGGACCCTCATTCGCCCCGCTGAGCTTCCCGTCGGCGTCGTGACGACGCTGGTGGGCGGCCCGTTCTTTCTTTGGCTCTTGCGGAGGGAATCATGACTCCGATGCTCGTCGCAGAGAACGTGCAATTCGGATATGGCCCGCAGTCGGTGCTATGCGGCGTGACACTCGCCGTGCACCCGGGAGAAATCGTCGCGCTCGCCGGGCCCAACGGCGCCGGCAAGACGACGCTGGTGAAAGTCTTGGCGGGCATCCTCGCGCCCTCACTGGGTCGAGTCCTCACGTTCATCGACCACCCACGAGCGATCGCCTACCTCGCGCAGTCCGAGGAGCTTCCGCCAGAGTGGTCGGTGCGCGAAGTGGTCGAGCTCGGCCGAATGCCACACGTGGGCCGATGGCGCGGCCTGACTGCGACCGACGATCGCAGCGTGCGATCGGCGATGGAACGCACCGAAGTGCTTCATCTCTCGGGCCGCTTGGTCGCTGCGTTGTCCGGCGGGGAGCGGCAGCGCGTCGCGATCGCGCGGGCGCTCGCGCAGGAGCCGAAGGTCCTTCTGCTGGACGAACCGAGCGTGCACCTTGACCCGCGCCATCAGGTTGCGCTTCTCGCGACGCTTCGCGCCGAGGCTGCGCGTGGCGTGGGCATCGTCGTCGTCATGCATGACCTCGGGTTTGCGGCGCAGGCCGACCGTTGTGTGCTTCTGTCCAACGGAATGGTGCGCGCCGACGGCCCTCCAGCCGAGGTGCTTTGCGCCGATGTCCTGCGCGATGTGTACGAGATCGACGTGGAGGTTCTCCGCACGGCGGATGACCGAATCGTGATCGCACCGATGCCCCAAATGACGGCCGACGCCTCTCGGCCCATTCGAATCGAGAACAAGCCATGGAATCACATCACATCATCTTGATCGGCGGCGGCGTTCGGTCGGGCAAGAGCTCGTTCGCGGTCGATCTCGCCCAGCAGATTGGCCAGAAGCGCGTCTTCGTCGCAACGGCGACGCCCTTGGACGATGAAATGAAGGCTCGTATCGACCGTCATCGCCTGGATCGCAGAGATGCGTTTACGACCGTCGAGGCGCCGATCGCGCTCGCCGAGGCGCTCGCGTCGCTGGAGACGACTGACGTGGTCGTCGTCGACTGCTTGACCGTTTGGCTCGCCAACCTCCTCGTGCGGAAGGACTCGACGGACGCCATCCTCAGCCAAGTCGATCGCGTCGTGGGCGTCCTTCAGGAGCGGCGCTTTCACAGCATCTTGGTGACGAACGAAGTGGGCATGAGCGTTCACCCCGAGACCGCGCTCGGGCGGGCGTTCGTCGAAGTCTGCGGTTGGGCCCACCAGCGGGTCGCGCGCGTCGCCGACGAGGTCTACCTGGCGGTCCTCGGTACGGTAGTGCAAATTCGGCCTTTACCGATGCGTCAACCAGGAGGGCCGAAATGAGCGCGCGACCCAAGGCGCTTCTGTCCTGGAGCAGCGGCAAAGACAGCGCGTGGTCGCTCCATGTGCTGCGGCAGCAGGCGGCGGTCGACGTCGTCGCCCTACTCACCACGGTCAACGAAGTCCACGATCGCGTGGCGATGCACGCGGTGCGCGCGGAGCTCCTGCGCTCCCAGGCGGAGGCAGCAGGGCTCCCGCTCTGGACCGTCCCGATTCCGTCGCCGTGCAGCAACGCCGAATACGAGGCGGCGATGGGCGCCGCCCTCGTGCGGGCGCGCGACGCCGGGATTGCCGTCGCCGCGTTCGGCGACTTGTTCCTCGAAGACATCCGCCGGTACCGCGAAGAGAAGCTGTCCGGAACGGGGATGCGGCCGGTCTTTCCGATCTGGGGGATTCCGACCAACGACCTCGCGCGCGAGATGATTGCCGGCGGTCTTCGCGCCCGCCTGACGTGCGTCGACCCGAAGCAACTGGCTCCCGCCTTTGCCGGCCGGGAATTCGACTCGGCGTTGCTCGACGAGCTGCCGCCTTCCGTCGACCCCTGCGGAGAGCGCGGCGAGTTTCACACGTTCGCGTATGGCGGGCCGATGTTCCAGCGGACGATCGCCCTCCGGGCGGGCGAGATCGTCGAGCGCGACGGGTTCGTCTTCGCGGACCTCTTGGCCGGGGATCCATGATGGACGAGGCGACGCCCACACGCATCGTTTCGCTGCTGGCAAGCGCGACGGAGCTCGTTTGCGCCCTCGGCGCGGGCGAACGCCTCGTCGGGCGCTCTCACGAATGCGACCATCCGGCGTGGGTCACGCGCCTTCCCGCCGTCAGCAGGCCGACCTTCGACATTGGTGGCAGCAGCCGGGAGATCGACGAGCGCGTGCGCACGCGGTTGCACGCGGGTCAACCGCTCTACGAGGTCGACGACGCCGCGATCGCGGCGCTCGCGCCGGACGTGCTCATCACGCAGACGCACTGCGAGGTGTGCGCCGTCAGCCCGGCCGACTTGGCGCATGCGATCTCCGCACAGCTGGTCCGAAAGCAGGTGGTCGCTCTTCGGACGGGCTCTCTCGAGGCGATCCTCGAAGGCTTCGTCGATGTCGCCCGCGTGATTGGCGCGAGCCCGGCCGGGGAGCAGCTGGTCTCGACGATCCGGGCGAACATGGCCGCGCTCGCGGAAAGGACGCGAGCCCTTCCGCACCCCGCGGTGGTGTGTCTCGAGTGGATCGATCCGGTCTTCGCGATGGGCAACTGGGGCCCGGAGCTGGTCGACCTGGCCGGCGGAGCGAGCGCGCTCGGGACGCCGGGGGCGCACTCGGTGGGCATTTCGTGGGACGCGGTGCGGAAGGTCGATCCGGAGGTGCTCGTCGTTGCGCCATGCGGATTTGGCCTCGAGCGGGCAACGACCGAGATGCACCTCTTTGCCGAGCGCCCGGGGTGGCGCGATTTGCGCGCCGTCCGGTCCGGCCGCGTCTTCGTGGCCGACGGCAACCTCTACTTCAATCGCTCGGGCCCGAGTCTCTTCGAGACGCCGGAGATCCTCGCCGAGATGATTCATCCGCATCATTTCTCGCCACGCCACGACGGGCGCGCGTGGAGGCGGTGGGCTTCGGGGTAGGTAGAACCCTCCCAAGTCCGCCCGCAGGCCCGGGTACTGGGGCCGACGCCTGCATAACGGGCGACCTAGACTTCGATCACCCCGGAGAACACATGGCGCGCCGGCCCGCGCATCGTGGCCCGCCCCACGTCGTCGACGGTGACGTCGAGCCGGCCGCCGGGTAGACGCACCGCCACAGGGGTTTCGGTCGCCACGAGCTTCTTGGCGCACGCCACCGCGGCGGTTGCGCATCCGCCGGTTCCGCACGCGAGCGTGATCCCCACTCCGCGCTCCCATACGACGAGGTCGATCCCGTCGGCGGCGACGCACGCGAACTCCACGTTCGTGCCTCGAGGAAAATCGGGATGGACGGCCAGCCGCGGACCCAGATGCTCGACGTCGCCGCGGGCGAACGCACCAAAGAGCACCGCGTGCGGGTTGCCCGCGTCCGCGGTGGTCACGGTGACTTGCTTCCCATCGAGCTGCACGGTGCGATCGCCCAGGACGCGCACCACGCCCATGTCGACGGTGACCATGCCTTCGCCCCGGGCGTCGTCGACCGAGCACGCACGCGCTCCCGCGTCGGTGTCCACGAGCAGAGTCGTCTGGCCCCGGTGACGGGACCGGGCGAAATGGAGGGCGACGCAGCGCACGCCGTTGCCGCACATCTCCGGGATCGATCCGTCGGCGTTGATCACGCGCATCCGCGTGGCGCAATCGGGCGTGCGCGGCGGGAGCACGAGGATCAGGCCGTCGGCGCCGACACCGAAGCGGCGCTCGCAGAGCACCGCGGCTCGCTCGGCCGGCACGTCGCGCTCGTCGCTCGCCTCGACGACGATGAAGTCGTTGCCGAGTCCTTGGTACTTGAAGAAAGCGAGCTTCGACACGGCGCGGAGCGTAGCACCGCGCCTTGCTAGGGGCCTCGCTACGCCATGGCGGCCATGAGGCGCGCCCGCACTTCGTCGAGCCCGAGCCCGACGACGTCGAACACCTTGGCGCGCGCTCCGGCGCCGCGGACGAGCACCACCTGGCGCTTGCTCACCGAGAGCGCCCGAGCCAAGGTCGCCACGAGCTCCTCGTTGGCCGCGCCGTCTTCCGGCGGCGCCGTCACTTGCACGACGACCGCGCCGGCCCGCACCGTCGTGATGCGGCTGGCGCGAGCGCGCGGCTGCGCGCGCACTTCGAAGCGCACGGCGCCTTCGCGTGTCATGGCGAGCTGGACGGCTTCCATGGCAGTCGTTCCGCAGCTAGCGTGTGCGACCATCATGTCGCGTCTTCGCTGGATGACGGCCGGAGAGTCGCACGGACCGCGGCTCACTGCCATGGTCGAGGGGGTGCCCTCGGGCCTGAAGTTGCTCGCCGAAGACATCGACGCGGACCTCGCCCGGCGGCAGCGCGGATACGGTCGTGGCGGAAGGATGAAGATCGAAACGGACACGGTGGAGATCGTGAGCGGCGTGCGCGGCGGCGAGACCCTCGGATCGCCGGTGACTCTATCGATCCTCAACCGCGACCACGCCAATTGGGTCGACCGCATGTCCGCCGCCCCCTTGCCCGCGCCCGTCGAGCCACTCACGCGTCCTCGCCCGGGTCACGCCGACCTGGCCGGGGGGCTCAAGCTCGACCGGCATGACCTGCGCGACATCCTCGAGAGGGCGAGCGCGCGCGAGACGGCCGCGCGGACCGCGGTGGGAGCCGTGTGCCGGAAGCTCCTGGCCGTGGCGGGGATCGATGTCTTCGCGCACGTCGTGTCCATCGGCTCGGTCGAGGTGAACGTGCCCGACCTCCCGGCGACGGAGCTGCGCGCTCGCGCCCGAGCCAGCGACCTCGCATGCGTCGACGCCGACGCCGAGGCGCGGATGAAGGAGGCGATCCACACCGCGTCGCACGCCGGCGACACCCTGGGGGGTGTCGTCGAAGTCGTGGCCACCGGGGTGATGCCCGGGCTCGGGAGTCACGTGCAGTGGGACCGAAAGCTCGACGGGCGCCTGGCGCAAGCGCTGATGAGCATCCAGGCGATCAAGGGGGTCGAGGTCGGCGCCGGGTTTGCGGCGGCTCGCACCTCCGGCTCGCATGTGCACGACCCGATCGAGTACGACGCGGAGTTGCACCGCTTCACCCGACCGACCAACCGTGCAGGCGGCCTCGAAGGCGGGATCACCAACGGGATGCCCGTCGTGTGCCGCGCTGCCATGAAGCCGATCGCGACCTTGAAGAAGGCCCTCGGGAGCGTCGACGTGCGGACGAAGGTGCCGTACGCGGCGGCGTTCGAGCGCAGCGACGTGTGTGCCGTCGCGGCGGCAAGCGTGGTCGGCGAGGCAATGGTGTGCATCGTTCTCGCCGACGCGCTGGTCGAGAAGTTCGGCGGCGACTCCGTGCGAGAGCTCGCTCGCAACGTGGAAGGCTACCGCGCCCAGATCGAAGCGTACTGACGATGAAGTCCGTGGTTGTCAGCGGCTTCATGGGGACGGGCAAGAGCACGGTCGCGCCGCGGCTTGCGGCGCGCCTCGGGATGCCGTGCGTCGATACGGACGCGGAGATCGAACGCGCGGCGGGCAAAACCATCCCCGAGCTGTGGCGCGACGAAGGGGAGGCTGCGTTTCGTGCGCGCGAGGCGGCGCTCGTCGAGCGATTGCTCATTGGGGGCGGCCCACAGGTGATCGCGTTCGGCGGCGGAACGGTGATCCGCAAAGAGACCCGACGGCTCTCGCTCGATCGCGCGCTCGTCGTGACTCTGACGGCTTCGCCGGAGACGGTCGTTGCGCGGGTTCCGGACGTGGGGGCCCGCCCGAACCTCGCGATCGGAGGCGATCCCGCGGCCCGTGCGCGGGAGCTCCTCGCGCAGAGGGAGGCCGTGTACGCGGAGTGTCACCTGACCGTCTCGACGGAGGCGCTCGACGTCGACGCCGCCGTGAGTACGATCGCCGCTCTCGTCGAGCGAGACCCGCTGGTCGTCCCTCTCGGCACGCGGAGCTACTGCGTGGACGTGTGCGACGGCGATCGGTCGCGGCTGACCGAGGCCATCGCGCGCTGCTCGCCGTCCAAGCTCGTCTTGGTCACGGACTCGAACGTCGAGCGAATGCGAGGTGCGTCGATCGACGCTGCGCTTCGTCCCCTCGACCTC
The DNA here is from genome assembly GCA_964531095.1 of uncultured Polyangiaceae bacterium. GTDB lineage: Bacteria > Myxococcota_A > Polyangia > Polyangiales > Polyangiaceae > Palsa-1150. Next base: position 73,842 of record CAZHED010000024.1, read on the forward strand.
CCAGCCACGCGAGTGACCCTGCCTCCGGGCGAGCAACACAAGACGCTGGCGAGCGTCGCCGCGATCTGGGACGCGGCCCTCGGCGCGGGCGTGGACCGGGAAGCGGTGGTCGTCGCCGTTGGGGGGGGTGTCGTCGGGGACCTGGCGGGCTTCGCGGCGGCCTGTTTGCTCCGCGGTGTGCGCTTCGTGCAAGCTCCGACGACGCTCCTCGCGATGGTCGACGCGTCCGTGGGGGGCAAGACCGGGTTCGACCACCCGGTCGGAAAGAACCTGGTCGGCGCGTTCCACCAGCCGGCCGCCGTCGTCGCTGACCTCGCGCACCTCGAGACGCTTCCCGCGCGCGAGCTCCGGGCGGGGTTGGCCGAGGTGGTGAAAGTGGCGCTGGCGCTCGACGCGTCGCTGCTCGACCGGCTGGAGCGGGAGGTTGCGAACGTGGTGCGCGGCGACCGGAAGGCGCTCTTGCCCATTGTCCGCGACGCCATCCAGGCCAAGATCCGTGTGGTGCGCGACGACGAGCGCGAGGCGGGGGCGAGGGCGCTCTTGAACCTCGGCCACACGATTGGGCATGCGCTCGAGGCGCACGGTGCCTACTCCCGATGGTTGCACGGCGAGGCGGTCGCCCTGGGCCTTGTCGCGGAGATGCGCGCGATGTCGCTGCTCGGATGGACTCCTCCGTCGCTCGTGGAGAGGGCCCGTCGCCTCCTGGAGGGGTTGGGGCTGCCGACCCAAGTGACTGCGGCCGAGATCGTCGCGTCGTGGCCCTACGTGGGCTCCGACAAGAAGCGCACGGGGGAGTCCGTGCGGATGGTAGTGGTCACGGCGCCCGGTTCCTCCCACGTGAAACGGGTGCCGCTCGTCGAGCTCCGCGCCGCTGTCTTTCGCAGCGCGTAGGAGAATTGGTTTCTCCTCTAGAGGCAGGCCGACAGCTGTCGTTGCCGTGACGTCCGCCCGCGAACGTCTTTCGTTCCTGCAGCGACGTCGGGAGCCGGAGAGCGGATCTCGTTCGCGCCCTGACGTCGGCGCGCGCTCGGTTCCCACCCTTGCACCACCTTTTTGGCTCTTTGCCGACGGGGAAGGTACCCTTTTTCCTGGCATGAGCTCGCGCCCCCGTCACGCGCGCGAGCGGCAACGGTATGGGAGGATGCTCATGAAGCGAGTCTGGGGACACGTCTTGGCCGCGCTCTCGCTCGTCGCTGGCGCTTCCGCCGCGTTCCCAGCGTGCGTGCACGACGACAGCACGATTTTCATCCAGAGCGTGCTCGCGGCCCAGACCTCTACGCAGCCCGGGGCCATCTGCACGTACAACGCGGACCCGATGCAGCCGTTCATCTCCTCCGGCGTCTTGGACCTCGAGCTCAAGCCCGAGTACGAGGGCGAGTTTCTCATCGGCAACCAAATGGTCGCCACGGCGAACTCGAGCCAGCTGCAAACGGAGACATCCGTCGCCACCATCTCGCATGCGACCGTGCGAATCACGACCGCGGATGGACGTACCGAGCTCGATCGCTACACCCGTAGCGTAACGGCCAACATCCCGCCGGCGAGCGGCAACACGCCGGGGTACGCGTCGCTCGGCCCGGTGACGATCATCGACGAGAAGGCGGTGCTCAGCGACCCGGTGCAGCAGAAGCTCGTCCCGGGTGGAACCGTGCGTCTTCTGACCTTTGTCCGCTTTTCCGCGACGACCCTCGGAGGACAGGCCGTGGAGTCGAACGAGCTGCAATTCCCCGTGGACATCTGCCGCGGGTGCTTGATCACCTTCACCAACAACCCTTTGTGTCCCTTCCCCAACTGCGTCGCCAACCAAAGCGCGGGAAGCACGACGAGTCAGCCGTCGGTCCCATGCAGCGGCAGCATCGGGCAGGATCTCGCCGTTGATTGCAACACATGCGCCAACCTGGGCAACCTGAACTGCCGCGGGGCGTTTCTCGGAGCACCGGGCACGAGCTGCGTGGTGGACGCGGGCGGAGGGGGCAGCGGCGGCGGTGGTTAAGACGATAGATGGTGCCTGTCCTCGTCTTCTGAACATCCCGTGCCGGGCGGCGCGAACGACATGGTCGATGCCTGGCGGCGCGCGAAGCCATCTGGCGTACCCGTTGGCGCGGCGACGTCGATCGTGCATGGATCGACCCTCTCACGTGCGTGGTAGGCTGCGCGACGCCGCGATGGAACGCCGCACGATAGAAGTCCATGTCGCTGGACAGAAAGTTCGCGTGGTGAGTTCGGCAGGCGAGGCGGAGCTGCATCGGCTCGCCGAAATCGTCAGTGCAAAGCTCCGGGAAGTGACGGCGACCGGCGCCCCGCAGCCTCCGCAAGCCCTGCTGCTCGCCGCCATGGCCCTGGCGCACGAAGCCGAGACCGAGCGATCACGCCGCGAGTCGGTCGAAGTGCGCACACGCGACGTCCTTCGGCGGATGCTGGTGCGGATCGACGAGGCGCTCTCGCTGGGCGAGGACCCCCACGACACGGAGGCCGATTGACGGCGCGGCTTGGGGGCTTGCCGTTGAACTTGTCGGGGCATCGTTTCACGTGAAACAAAGCACCCCGGCAGCGCTGGCCTTCTTGGAGGAGGCCCTGGGCGATGCGAAGCGGCAGGGCCTTCTTCGCGAGCGACCCCCGCCCGTGGACGGGTCCGCCGTCTCCTTTTGCTCCAACGATTACCTCGCGCTGGCGGAACGACGCGCGCCAGAAGAAGCCTGTGGCGCGGGAGCGTCAAGGCTCGTTTCCGGAGACCGAAGCGTCCATGCCGCACTCGAGGCGGCTTCTGCGGAGCTGGTGCGGCAACCGGCGTCGTTGGCATTTACGAGCGGCTATGCGGCCAACGTGGGCCTTCTCTCCGCCCTGGCCGGGCCCGGGGATCTCATCGTGAGCGATTCGCTGAACCACGCCTCCATCGTCGACGGGGCCCGCCTCTCGCGCGCCGCGATCGCCGTCGTTCCGCACCTGGACGTCGATGCTGTCGCGAGCGCCCTTGCGAGGCGCTCGGGAAAGCGAGCGCTCGTCGTGACGGAGTCCTATTTCAGCATGGACGCCGACGCGCCCGACCTGGTGGCCCTTCGCAGGCTGTGCGACGAGCACGGGGCGGCGCTGGTCGTCGATGAGGCGCACGCGCTGGGCGTTCTCGGGCACGATGGCCGCGGCCTTTGTGTCGACTCGGGCGTTGTCGCCGATGCAGTCGTCGGGACTTTCGGCAAAGCGTTTGGTGCCGCAGGCGCGTTTGTCGCCGGCTGCCCTGCGCTCGTCGCTTGGCTGTGGAACCGGGCGCGCACATTCGTCTTTTCGACAGGGCTCAGCCCGGTGGTCGCTGCCGCCGCGCTCGAAGGGCTGCGAATCGCCCGAGAGGAGCCAGCCCGTCGCGAGAAGGTCTGCTCGCTAGCGGCCGAGGTGCGCGGCAGGCTTGTCGAGCTCGGGGCCGATTTGCGCGGATTCGGTCACATCCTCCCGTGGATCGTCGGGGAGCCCTCCAAAGCCGTGCAGCTCGCCGAAGACCTCGGTCGTCGCGGCGTTGCCGTCCGGGCGATTCGGCCGCCCTCGGTGCCGGTGGGAACGGCCCGGCTGCGGCTGACGGTGACCGCTTCGCAGCAGCGAGCCGACGTCGAGCGTCTGCTCGAAGCCGTGGGTAGTCTCCGGAGCGGCCGGGCGACGCAGTGCGAGCCGCCGTGACGCTGGCGACAGCAACCCTCGAGCTCCGATCGAAGGCCGCATGAGGCCGGGACGTGTGATCCTGATCGGGGGTACGGGTACTTCGATCGGCAAGACCCATTTCGCCGAAGCCCTGCTGCACGCCTGGCGGCAGGCGGCCAGCGCCGTGGGCCTGAAACCAGTAGAAAGCGGCGTGGTCCACTTCGCCGGCAGTGACGCGGCGCGCCTGGCGGCCGCTTCTTCGTTTCACGTGAAACATTCGGCGTTCGTCTTTGCTGCTCCTCTCTCGCCGCACCTTGCGGCCCGGGACGAAGGCGCCGAGATTCACCCGGACGCCATCGTCGAGCTCGTTCGAGACGTCCGCACGCAGGCGGACGCAGTGGTCGTCGAGCTCGCCGGCGGCCTGTTCAGCCCCTTGACCAACGCCCTGTCGAACGCGGACCTCGCCGTGCGCCTCGCGCCGGACACGCTTCTGCTGGTGGCCCCCGACCGCTTGGGGGTTCTCCACGACGTGGCCGCGACGACGCGCGCCGCGTCGACCGTTCCTCTGCGAATCGACGGTATCGTCCTATTGGCGCCGGAGCACGCCGACCCGTCCACTGGCCGCAACGCCGGGGAGCTTCCTCACGTGACGACGGTGCCGGTCCTGGGCGTCTTGCCAAGGGGGGCCCCAACCGAGCTCGCCCGCCTGCCGGCCATGGGCCGCATCGTGAAGGCAATCGCCGAGGGGCGACCCCGGGGGCGCTGAACCGCAGAGGCGCTGAGCCAGAGGTTCGTCCCTACGTACCGAGCCTCCGCCCGCGCTCCAGGGTCACCGCCCGACCGCCCATCCTTTCCGCGAACCCGGCGTCGTGCGTGACTACCACCACCACGGCGCCCCGCGCCGCCTCCTCGCGAACGACGCTCGTGAGCCGCTCGGCGGCCGACTGGTCGAGCCCCGCGGTGGGCTCGTCCAAAAGAAGAAGCCGCGGCTGATGGACGAGGGCTCTCGCGAGCGCAATTCGCTGCCTTTGCCCCCTGGAATACGTCCGCACAGGCCGCTCCACGAACGGTCCGAGGTCGAGCCGTTCGGCCGCCTCGCGGCAGGCCGTCGCGGCGTCACAACCGTAGAGGCGCGCCGCCAGCTCGATGTTTTGCCTGCCCGTGAGATCCAGGTAGCAGAGGGATTCGTGGCCCACCCACCCCAGCGTGCGCCGGACCGCCGCCCGTCGCTTGCCCAGCGGCCCGTGGTCGACCGTGCCCGACGTCGGGCGCGCCAGCGTGCCCAGGATCGCGAGAAGAGTCGACTTTCCCGACCCGTTCGGACCCTGGATGACCGTGATCACCCCCTCCTGAAAATCGCAAGACACGCCGACGAGCGCGCGGACGGGGCCGTACGCTTTGGTCACGTTGCGAAGCTCCACGAGGGCCATGGCCCCATGTTCCTCCGTCGCCCGAACGGCCGCAAATCAAGCGCGCCGTCAGATTCGGAAGCGAGCCCCGATAGCACACATCGAACTGTCCATTTTCGCTGCGAAAAGCGCCCTGGCTATTTATTCGCGGGACTTGAGAAACGGACCACTCGAGCGAGGCCGTGCTACTCTGGACTCCATGACGGCTGCAGCCGCGCGCATCGCTGAAGGGCTGCCCGCGCTCCAAACGTTGCGACAAGCCATCGAGGGAGCCCTGGAGGGGAAACACGAGGCCGTCGAGCTCTCCCTGGTCGCGCTCCTCGGACGTGGGCACCTTCTCATCGAAGACGTCCCCGGGGTGGGCAAAACGACGCTGGCCCGTGCGCTGGCGAAAGCGGTCGGCGGCGAGCTTCGTCGCGTGCAGTTTACAAGCGATCTTCTGCCGAGCGACGTCCTGGGCGTGAGTGTCTACGATCAACGCCGCGCGGAGTTCGTCCTTCGCCACGGGCCCATCTTCGCGAATATCCTCCTGGCCGACGAAATCAATCGCGCCAGCCCGCGAACGCAGTCGGCCCTGCTCGAGGCGATGAACGAAGGGCAAGTGTCGCTCGACGGCCAGACGATCCCTTTGCCCGAGCCGTTCTTCGTCATCGCCACCCAGAACCCGCAAGACTTCGCGGGCACGTTCCCACTGCCGGAGTCGCAGCTCGACCGGTTCCTGCTTCGCGTGCGCATCGGCTACCCGCCTCCGAACGTGGAGATGCGCCTCGTCCTCGACGGACACGTCGACACCGCGCGGGACGTGCGAAGTGTGCTCGATCCCGCTCGGCTGGTCGTGCTGCAATGCGAGGTCGAGCGGGTCACGATCGACAGCTCGCTCGCGAACTACTTGCACGCGCTGATCGCCGCGACGCGCACGTCGCCGCTGCTGTCGCTCGGGGCCTCGACACGCGCCGCGATGGCGCTTGGGCATGCGGCGCGCGCGCGCGCGCTTCTGCGCGGCCGGCACTACTGCATCGCCGACGACATTCACGATCTCGCGGTGCCCGTCCTGGCTCACCGCGTCCGTCTCGCCACGCACGCCGACGGCTTCGTCCCGACGCGAGACGAAGCCGAGTCGGCAGTGCGCGAAATCGTGGCGCGCATCCCCGTCCCCCTTTGAGCGCCGGACCATCGTGAACGGTCCGCCGGCCGTGCTTCGCAGCCCGCAAGCGCGCTGGCTCGAGACCTGGCGCCGGCGCATGCGACCGCCGCGTCGCCTGAAGTTCACGCGCGAGGGCAAGTTCTTCGTGGGCATCACGCTTGGAGTGGGCTTCGCGGCCATCAATACTGCGAACAATCTCCTGTACTTGCTTCTCGGAATGCTCCTGGCGCTCATCGTCGTGAGCGGCGTCATGAGCGAGCTTTCGCTCCGGCATCTGACCGTCGTGCGCCGCCTGCCGCTTCGTGCCCAGGTCGGCAGGGCCCACCTCGTCGAGATCGAAGTCTTCAATCACAAGGCGCGCGTTCCTTCGTACGCGATCGAAGTCGAAGATCTGCGTGCCGGGCAGCCCGCCGACAAGCGCTGCTTCTTCCTCAAGATCAGCCCGAGCTCGGCGCAGGTCGCGGCGTACCGCCGCACGCCGACGCGAAGGGGTCGTGACGTGCACGTCGGCTTTCGGATCGCGACTCGGTTCCCGTTCGGGCTCTTCGAGAAATCGCGCGAGGTGCCCTCCGGCGGCGAGCTCGTCATCTATCCGGCGGTCGACGTGCTGCAGTTGCCCGCCATGCCGGCACAGGGCCGAGCGGCGGGCGCCGATCTCGTGGTCGCGCGCGGCCATGGCGAAGAGTTCGTGGGGCTCAAGCTGATGCGCCCCGGGGAGGACCCGCGCGACGTGCACTGGCGCAAAAGCGCTGCGGTGGGTCAGTTGGTGATGCGCGAGCGCGCGCGGGAGACACGGCCGGACATCACACTGACCCTCGACACGATCCGGCCCGACGGCGCGGGCGACGAGTGGGCCGCCGCGTTCGAGCGCAAGATTCGCGACGTGGCCTCGCGGGCGGTCGCGCACCTCAAGCGGGGCGACCGTGTGGCGGTGGTCTCGATCGGCAGCGGTACTGCACGGGCCGACCGCACCACCGGCGCGGACCCTCTGCTTCGCTACCTCGCGCTGGTCGAGCCCGTCGTCCGACCCCCAAGCGCATCTGCGGCGCACGCCGCGGCTCCCGCGACGACGATCGGGGCGTGGCCAGAGGCCGGGGCGGCGCAATGAGATTCGGCCTCGTGCACCGGGTAATGACCGACGTCTTGGCGGTGCTCGGAGTGCTCGCTGTGGTCAGCACGGCGTCTCTCAGCCCGTGGACGAACCTCTTCCTCGTCACTGGCCTCGCGGTCGCGATGGTCGTCCCGGAGCGGTGGCAGGCCCGTCCCCTCCTGCGGCACTTCGCAACCCTGGCTCCCCTTGTCCTGCTCGTTGTCCAAGGTGGGCGACTGGTGGCGGGTCGCCCGCCGCTCGACGTCGCCGTCGAATTCGCCGCCCTCCTTCAGATCGTTCGCCTGGCAACCCGCAGGGGAGCCGCGCACGACCAGCAAATCATCGTGCTCGCGATGCTTCACTTCGTCGCGGGCACCGTCCTCGGGGGAGGCCTGGCCTACGGCCTTTGCTTTCTCGGATTCCTTATCGTGGCCCCGGGGGCGCTCGTTCTCAGCCACTTGAGGCGTGAGGTCGAAGGCAATTACCGGCAGGGGGCGCGCGATCGCACCGGGCTGCCGGTCGACGTCCCGCGCATCTTGCGAAGCCGGCGCGTGGTGGGGCGCGGTTTTTTGGCCGCCACCTGCTTTCTGTCGGTTCCCATCCTGCTGTTCACGGCTGCCCTGTTCGTGCTGTTCCCGCGTGTCGGTCTTTCCCTTCTCCTGCTCAACCATCCGCGCGCCGGGCGCATGATTGGCTTCTCCGAGCACGTCGACCTCGGCGACGTCGGCGTTCTGCGCGACGATCCTACGATCGCCCTGCGCTTCGAGCTGCGCGACGTGCCCGATCCGGTGCCGACGCGCTTGATCTTGCGCCTTCGCGGCACGGCGTTCGACGCGTACGACGGTCGCGCGTGGGCGCGCACGCAGCGCGATCTTCATCCCGCCGACCACGGCTTGGACGGCGGTGAAGTCTATCCGCTCTTCCGCGAGCCCGACCCGGCACGCGACCGCGCCATCGCGTTCGATCTCGAGCCCATCGATCCGCCCGTCCTCTTTCTTCCACCCCGTGCGATCGCGCTTCGGGTCAAGCCCCAGAATCAGATCCTGCTCGGCGAGCCGCTCGTGATTCAGCGAGGCGCGGAAGACGAGCTACGCTACGCCGGTTCGGACGCGCGCGGCTTGCGATACGAGGTGTATCTTGCGAGCGAGGACGTGGTCGAGCGGCTCGCGGTCGTCGATCGCGCGCGCTACCTGCTTTTGCCGGGAAGCCTCCCGTCTCGCGTCGTCGATCTAGCGCACCAGTGGACCGACGACCTTGCCACCCCCGAAGCGAAGGCACGCCGCATCGAAGAGCGACTTCGCCGTGACTTCGCTTACGATTTGCGCTCTCCGTCCCAAGGAAAGCCGCAACCGGTCGATCACTTTCTCTTCGAGTCAAAGCGCGGACACTGCGAGTTCTTCTCGACCGCGATGGCCCTGATGCTCAGGGCGGTGGGCGTTCCGTCCCGAAACGTGACGGGCTTCGTCGGCGGCACCTGGAACCGCTTCGGACATTACTATGCCGTTCGCGAAGGGGACGCGCACTCGTGGGTCGAGGCCTACATCGACAGCCCCAATCGTCCGGGCTGGCGCACGTTCGATCCCACACCGACGAGCGGTGCGCAGCCGCTCGAGCCGCCGAACGGAGCGTACTACTACGCGCGCGACTTCGTCGAAGCGCTCTCGCAGCGATGGAACACCTACGTGGTCGGCTACGATTTGCGCAAACAGGTGCGCATTTTTGACGAGGTGAGCCAGCGCTACGAGCGGCTCCGCTTCGCAGGCTCGACGCGCGTGCCGATCGTCGCGGGAGCGCTCGGCCTCGCGATCGGAATCGGCTACGCGGTCTGGAAGCGTCGCGGGCGCGCGAAGGGCGTTCGCAAGGGGGAAGACGAGACCAACCGCGCTCAGGCCGCCCACTTCGAGGCCGTGGTCGCTCTGTACCGTGCCCTCGAAACGGCGCTTCGCGTCCACGGCCTGCCCCGTCCTCCATCGCGGCCGCCGCTCCGCCACGCCGAGGAGCTTCAGGAGCGCCAGCACCCGCTGGCCGGCGAAGTCCTGGCCCTGACGACGGTGTACCTCGAGGCGCGATTCGGCGGTCGCGCCCTCACCGAAGGCGTGAAGCGGGACTTCGAAAAGCGGATACGGGACATTCGCGGGTATCGGGCTTAGCCGCTCCGGTTTGCGTGGCTCGGGGGGATGCCGGCGGGGGAGCACGACCGTTTCGGGTAGGTAACGTTCGGACGCCGCGCGGGTTGCGCATCGTTTGCACAGTTGGCACGGCGCGATATGCGATTTCCGCACTAGTGTCGAACGTTGGAGGCCACGGCCATGCGCGCGCTCACCACCATCCCGCTCTCGATTCTGCTTTTGGCCGGATGCAGCGACGAAGCGAATCCGGGCGGTGGAACCGACGGGGGCTCGGACACCGGATCTCCGATCGACTCTTCGATGTCCGATTCGGCTACCGATTCGTCGGACGGCAACGCCCCAAGTGACGGGGGCGCCGAATCATCGTTGGACAGCGGTGACGCTTCGCCGCTGGCCTGCAAGGCCACCCCGGCGCAAGTGGCGGCACTCAAAGCGAAGGTCAAGCACATCGTCGTCATCTACCAGGAGAACTGGAGCTACGACGGCCTCTGGGGCAAGATGCCCGGCACGGAAAACGCGGGCGCCGCGAGCCAGGCGACCATCACGCAAATTCAGGTAGACCCGACCACCGGCGCCCCGACGACGGCGTACGCGAGCCTGCCGCAGCCAATCAACGCCGCGGGGGCTCCCGACCCGGCCTTCAACGGCGTCACGCTCGCGAATCAGCTGTACGACCTCACCACGTATCATCCCGGCACAGACACGACGGGCGATATCATCCACCGCTTCTGGACCAACAAAGCCCAGATCGGGAGCGGCGCTACGGCGAACACGCTCATGGTGGCGTGGTCGGACAACCCGGGGCTCGTCATGAGTTACTACGACGGGAGCACGACCCCGCTCGGCGCCATCGCGAAGAGCTACACCGTGTCCGACCACTTCTTCCAGGCGGCGTACGGCGGATCGTTTCTCAACCATCAGTTTCTCATCGCGGCGGCCCCCGGCACGTACGGCGACACCGCCGCGGCCAGTCTGGTGGGCGACGGGCACGTGATCCCCGGCGCGGTCACAGATGCGGGGCAGGGCCGCGCCACCATTCAAGACACGGCCGTCTTGATGTGCGCCACGGGGTGCGCGCCGGTAGCCGACGGCAAATATTACGCAGTGAACACGATTCAGCCGGTCACGCCGCCCAACAGCGGATCGACGACCGTGCTGCCGCTTCAAACGAATACGACGATCGGCGACCGGCTCGAAGACGCCACCCCCGCGCATTCGTGGGCTTGGTTCTCGGGCGGGTGGGACTACGCGAACGGGGTCGCGGACGCGGGCGAGGCAGGAGCGCCGGGTAACTTCCAGTTTCACCATCAGGCGTTCAACTACTTCGCACGTTGGGCCAGCGGAACCGAGCGAACGACGCACCTGAAAGACGAGACGGCTCTCGACGCGATCTTGGCCGACGCCCCGACGGCGGATGCGAACCTGCCCGAAGTGTCGTTCGTGAAGTTCTACGGCGACTACAACGAACACCCCGGCTACGCGACGCTTCTTGCCGGCGAGCAGCACGCGGCGACTCTCATCAACACCCTTCTCGCGACCGCCGGGGTCAAGGACGACACGCTCGTCGTGGT
>CAZHED010000025.1:0-84303 GCA_964531095.1 uncultured Polyangiaceae bacterium
TTCGGATGCGCCCCCCTGCGAAATAATTCACTCGACTTCAGAGACGGGACACTAGTTTGGAGCGCTCGAGGGCCCACCGGGCACTGAAACCAGGTTGCGGCTGGGGAGCTCGAGGGGAGCGGCCGCGCTTCCCTCGAACATGACCCGTCACATTTCCGTTACCGACGACGCCTGCAGAGCTCCCGCCGATGTGACACGGCTGTCGCACCCCGGTCGCGCCTGGCGCTTCAGCGGCGGGCAATTCTTCGTGAGGTGTGGCAGAATTCAGTCTCGCGTGTCGGGCGCACCGCTTCTCTTTTCGATATGGTTCGTTGCCCTGGTCGTGGCGGCGGTTGCGCCGTGGTGCGCTCGAGCGCTGCATGCGGCGCTGGAGTCACGCTTGCGCCGCCGCACTCTGGAAGTCGTCGGATTGGCTTGGCCTCCCCAGTCCGGTGGTGTTGGTCGCGTCGACCAAGCGAACGGGTCGCCCCGTGAACTGCACCGCGGACGCGAGGCTTGATCGAAACGGTTCCGGTCTTACGTGTCATGGTATGGACAGTGCACCTCTCGTGATGGCGGCGGCGCCGACGGCGGCGCGCGCGGGAGACGGAAGCGTGCGGGCTCCGCCGCGTCGCGAGCGTCGGCAGGAGGCGAGGCGCATCGCAGCTTTCTTGGATTAAATTTCGAAATTCAGTCGTCTTGGAACGTACTTATTTGAGAAGCACAGAGAAGCGGGCTCGCGCCCAAGCTGCGGGGTAAAGATGGCTCGTCTCTTCGGAATCATCGGCAATCGTCCGGACTTGGCCGCGCGTGTCCTGGCGTCCGAAGTCGACGCACTTCGTGCGCGCTCGAAAGGCCCACCCCTCGGTTGGGGCCTGGGCTTCTACCAGGGTGGCGAAGTGCTGATGCGCCGCCGGCCGATTGACGAGCGTCGCGAGATTGACGTGGCGAAGCTCGCCGCAGACGTCCGGGCCGATTTGGTCGTGGGGCACGTTCGGCTCGCCACGGTGGGAGCGCTGCGAACCGAGAACACCCATCCGTTTCGCTATCGGCAGTGGCTCTTTGCTCAGGCGGGCACAGTGTCGGACTTCGGGCAAGTGCGTGACCGGCTCATCGCCAGCGTGCCCGATTTCCTGCGGAGCGGAATCCGGGGGGACACAGATGCGGAAGTCGTCTTTCACGTGTTTCTTTCGTTCTTGCACGACGCCGGGCGACTCGACGACGGTCTGGTCGAGCCCGCGCTCGTTCGCGAGGCCTTGCGGTCCAGCTTGGCGGTCATCGACGGTATGACCGCCGAAGTCGGCGGTGAGTCGGTCAAGGTCAATCTGATCGTGTCGAACAGCGACCAAATCGTGGCCGTCCACAGAAGCCCGGCGGCCATGAGCGTTCGCGTGTTGAGCGGAAAGGCCGATGCGGAGGCCGTCATCGGCGATGACCCGCAGCTTCGTCGCAAGGTTCCGGAGCTCGCACGCGTGCACTTCACGCTGGCGGCGAGCGACTTCGACGACCCCGTGCCCAGCGGCCGGTGGAAGGCCATCCCCGATTGCGCCATCGTCACCATGTCGCGCGACGAGGACCCCACCGTCGAAGGACTCTAGCTCTGGCAGGGTGCCGAAAAGACGTGACCCGAGCCTGGACGAAGCGGCTTCACTGGCGGTTAGGGCTCGCCTTCGGGGCCCTGGGCTGCGCGGCACCGATGAGCTCCGGGCCACCAGTGACTCTGCCAGGCCAAGCGTCGGAGCACGTGCCGCGAAGGCCCGACGCCGTGGTCGTCGAGCCGCCTCCGGCCATCCCGGAGCCCGCAGAACGGGCTGACGCGCGCGGCGTCGTCGTCTTGCGGGCGCCGCTCGGCGGCGACGCCGTGCGTGACCTCGTCATGGGCGTGGTTGACGCCTGGCAGCGAGAGTCGCTCGATCAACTGGTCGCGTTGCTCACGAGCGACGCCGGCCCGATCGAGGCGCGATCGCGAGGGCGCGCTGCACTCGTGGAGCTCTGGCGACAACGCTTGCGCGCTCACGAGTACCGGCGCCTTTCCGGGGTGGATCTCGTCCACGAAGAGCGCATCGAGCGTTACGCTTGGGACGACCTGTCCGCGCCCGACTCGCCTGCCAGGCCGCCAGACATGCGGCCCGAAGAGCTGTACGTCCGCGTCCCCATCGAAGTGACCCGAGTGGCCGGAGAGCGGCTCTTCGGCGACGTGATGCTCGTCCTTCTGCGGCGCGAGGAGGGCAAGTACATGATCTCTGCTTACGGCGAGGCAGAGGGGCAATAGCTCCGGCCGCACGCGGTCTACGGCACTTTCACCCCGAGCCGAAGGCAAATCGCGCGCAGCACTTCGTCGGTCTGCCGCGCGCTCTCTTCCAGCGATCCGCTCGTATCGATCACGTAGTCGGCGACGGCGACCTTCTCGGCGAGCGGCTTCTGCGCGCGAATACGGGCGAACGCGTCCTCTGCCGACTCCTTGTCGCGCGCGCGCACGCGGGCCGCTTGTGTCCCCTCGGGGCATGAGCAGACCACGAGAGGGCGGAACGCTTCGGCGTGCCCGTTTTCGACGATGAGCGCCGCCTCGTAGCAAGCCAGCGCCTCGCCGGCCGCCGCGAGCTCGGCGGCGCGCTCGATAGTTCTCGCCGCGATGCGCGGGTGGGTAATCGCGTTGAGCCTCTTGCGCGCGGTTTCGTCCGCGAAGACCAACCGCGCGAGCGCCTTGCGATCGAGCGCGCCGCTCGGGGCGAGCACGCCTCCCCCGAAGGCCTGCGCGATCTCACGCAGCCCGTCGGTTCCCGGGGCGACCACCTCCCGCGCCAGCTCGTCCGCGTCGATCACCGGCACTCCATGCCCGCGAAGCCGCGCGGCAACCGTACTCTTGCCCGAAGCAATACCGCCGGTCAGACCGAATAGATGCACGGGAGTCCGGATGGCCCTATACATTCGACTCGGACCCGATGCGAGAGACGACCGACCATCCTGGGCCGGGCGCGCCCCGCACGGTGTCGCGGCGCAGGCTGGTCGAAGCTGCGGCTGCGGCTGCGCTGGTGCTCGCGGGCTCCGTGGTCGCCGTCGCGAGGACCACTGGCTATCCGCTTCGTCCGGGGCTCAAGCTCGCCGTCCTTGCCCCATGGCAATTCGTCGTCGTGGAGCGTGCGGCCCGGCGCATCGTCGCTCCCGATCGCGAGGGAGACGCGTCGATTCCGAGCCCGGACGACCTCGACCTCGCCGCCTTCGTCGACCAATGGACCGCGCACTTGCCGCGATCCGTGCGCCGCGACCTCGGGCGCTTTCTCGCGTACGTCGAGCACGTCGCGCCCGTCCGCGCGGGCTTCATGGCGCGCTTCACTCGCCTCGATGCCGAACGACAGGATCGCGTGCTCGCCTCCATCGAGGGCTCGTCGAGCGACTTGCTACGGGCCGGTTTCGACGGGTTGCGAGCGCTCGTCTTCTTGGGTTACTACCGCGACCCGCGTACCTGGGGCATCGTCGGCTACGACGGTCCGCTCGTCGGCCGTCCCCCGTCGGGCTGGCAGTGAGCGCGGGTCGGCGATGAGCGGCATCATCGCGCGGGGCGCGCAGATCGAGGGCGACCTCGACCTCGACGTCGACGCGGTGGTCATCGGCACGGGCGCCGGGGGTTCGGTGGCCCTGCGCGAGCTCGCGAGAGCCGGGTTGAACGTCGTCGGGCTCGAACAAGGCGCGTGGTCCCGGTCGAGCGACTTCGACCAGCGCGAAGACCGCATGCTGCGCCTGCTCTTCGAAGACGCCGGAGGACGCGCCACCGAAGACATGGCCATCCGGGTGCTGCAGGGCCGCGGGCTCGGTGGAAGCACCGTTCACAATACGAACCTCTGCAAACGCACGCCGGACGCGATCCTCGATCTGTGGGCGAGCAAGTACGGTGTGGCCGACGCGACCCCACGCGATCTGCTCGGTCGCTTCGAGGCGATCGAGCGCGACCTGTCGGTCTCGGAGATCCCCGCGCCGATGCGAAACGCAAACAACGACCTCTTGCGCCAGGGCTGCGAGGCGCTCGGATGGAAGGCGGGCCCGCTCCGGCACAACCGCGTGGGCTGCGTGGGGAGCGGCTTCTGCGAGCTCGGCTGCGCCTACGACGCCAAGCAAAACGCGCTGAAAGTGATGGTGCCGCAGGCCGTCTCGGCCGGAGCGAGCGTGTACACCGAAGTCGAAGCGGTGCGCGTGCTGCACGACGGAGCGCGCGTACGCGGTGTCCGGGGAGTGGTGCGGGACGGGGAGGGGCGTCCGCGTGCCTCGGTCGACATTCGCGCGCGTGTCGTAGTTCTTGCCGCCAGCGCTGTGGGCAGCGCCGCGCTTGCCCGCAAGAGTGATCTGCCGGACCCGCACGGTCAGCTTGGGCGTGGCCTTCGACTGCACCCGGGGGCCGTCGTCGCAGGGAGGTTCGACCGCGAAGTGGGGGGCTGGCACGGGATCCCGCAGAGCTACGAGTGCACGGAACACCTGTCTCACGAAGAGGGCAGCGACAAGCGGGTTTGGATCGTGCCCGCCTTCGCTCACCCGATCGGGGCCGCCGCCGCGCTGCCGGGCTTTGGCGCGGCGCACATGACTTCGATGCGCGCCTATCCGAACCTCGCGGTCCTCACCGCGATGGTGCACGACGAGACCAGCGGCGAGGTGACGGTGGGTGGCGACGGGCGCCCCGTCATCCGATACGAGATGGCGCCCGGCGACCGGAAGCAACTGGCCAAGGGGCTCGCCGCGTGCGCGCGCATCCTGCTCGCCGCCGGCTCGCGCGAAGTGACCATCCCGGCGGTTCCGCCGAAGCGAATCACGAGCATCGCCGCGCTCGAAGCGCTCGATTTTTCGTTCGTGAGGCCGCACGCCGTCCCGCTTACGGCGGTCCACCCCATGGGGACGATGCGCATGGGAGAGAACGCGAAGACCAGCGTGGTGCGGTCGACCGGCGAACACCACCAAGTTCGCGGCTTGTTCGTCGCCGACGGATCGCTCTTTCCGACGAGCATCGGAGGTCCGCCGCAGATCAGCATTTACGCTTTTGCGCTGCACCTGGCGCCACACGCGGTCGAGCGGGCGCGGGGCTAGCGCGCCGGGGCGGCGTGGAATTCCTGTACTATCGACTTTCCCGAGGGAGGTCCGCGTGGAACACGGCGCTTTTAGTCATCTGATCCTGGCTTTCTCCGTGGGCGGCGCCTTGGCCGTCCCTTCGCTCGCGGGCTGCGGCTCCGGCAGCGGAACGAGCAGCACGAATGCAGGCGGCGCCGTCGCCGACGCGTCGGACGAGGGGGTCGCGACGGTCAACGACGGTGCGATGGCCCCGGACGACACTTCGGAGACGAACGTGGTCGCCGGCGGCGACGCGGGTCCGAACGACGACTCGGGCGTCCCCGGGTCCGGTCCGGGCTCGGGTCCGGACGGTGGGGTGGCCATCGGCGCCCCCGTGACGTTCTCGATCGACATGAGCAAGGGCCCCACGCGACAGTTCCAGGCTCCTGCGCGGCCGGTCCCGGTTTCGCCGTACATCTACGGCATCAACGGGCTCGGCACATTCGTGCAGCAAAAAACGCGCTGGGGGCTGATTCGCAAAGGCGGCAATACGTACTCCGATTGGAATTGGACCAACAACTACCTCAATGCCGGCAGCACACAGTGCTTCTGGCAGGGCCACGCAGGCGGCGGCGCCGCGCTCGCCGGGGCCATCACCCACGACACCGACGGGATCCCGGCCGCCCAGGCCGTGGGCGAAGCGTACCTCGCGACCGTGCCGATCGGCGAGCACGTGGCCGCCGCGTTCGACAACGATACGGCAGCGAACAACCTATGCCCGGTCACTGCGCCGGATTGCTACGGCGGAATCGGTCCGTCTACCGGCGTCAATACCAACAGCCTCGACTTCGTATCGACCAACGCCGGAAGTGCCGCGTTCGTCCCGAACGCCGCCAGCAAGCCGGGCGCGTTCTGCACCTGCGCGCCATCGGAGCCATGTGGGGGCGCGCAGTGTGGCGTGTCGACCAATCCGGTCTATCAAGACGAGTTCGTCAATTACATCAAGACCAACTATGGGTCCGGCGGTGCGCCCGTGTTCTTCGAGCTCGACAACGAGCCCAATTACTGGGGCGCCGTTCACCCGGAGCTGTGGCCGTTCACCGGCACCCTGCCGTGCCAGACCTTTTCGGTGACCGACGACGACATCTTGAGTCGCGACGAGCAGTTTGCCGCCGCCGTCAAGAAGGCGTGGCCTGCGACGAAGGTGTTCGGACCGACGGTCTCCCAAGACGGGATCGTCTACGCGCACAGCTACGACAAAGACGCGCACTGGCCGGTCGAGTTTCTCGACTATTACTTGGGCGAGATGGCCAAGGCATCTGCATCGGCGGGCATGGCGCTCCTCGACGTCCTCGACGTGCACTACTACAACAACCGTTCCGGCGACCCGAGTCAGTGCGTCCAGAATCCGCGGATGTTCTGGGATCCGAATTACACGGCCGCGTCGGTGATGACCACCGACCAGGTCGACTTTGCGTATTCGGGGATCGACGGCTACTTCGATACCGCCTGGTATCCGCGTCGCCTCATCCCTCGGCTCTTCGACAAGATCGCGATAGCCTATCCGGCGGGCGGCCCGCAGGCGCCCGCGCTCGCGTTCAGCGAGTACAACAGCGGCTGCGAAGACACGATCGCCGGGGCGATCGCCGAAGCCGATGACCTGGGGGTGTTCGGTCGGGAGGGCGTCTTTGCGGCGACCGTCTTGCCGGTGATGCCGGTGGCCAACAACTACCTCGTGGCCGCGTTCGATCTGTACCGAAACTACGACGGCAACGGCGCGGTCGTCGGGGACACGGCGGTCGCCGCGAGCACGAGCAGCGTCGACGACGCGTCGGTGTACGCGTTCGCGAGTTCCAGCGACGCGTCGGCGGTCGATGTCGTCGCGATCAACAAGACCGGCAATAAGGTGCCAGCGAAGGTCTCCATCGCGTCCGCCCCGCAGCTCAGCACGGCGACGCTGTACGACATCACCGATGGAAGCGCCGCGGTCGTGCCTGTCGGAACGCCGCCGCCGGTCGTGACCTGCGCGGGCGGGGTATGCACGCTGGCGTACATGATGCCCCCACTGAGTGCCACGACGATCGTGATCCGCTGAGGCCCGTTCGCGCATCGTGCCCGTGGCCGTGGCCTCCCTGTGGCGGGGCCGGCCTGGTTCTCCCACGTCAATCCGGCTTTGCCGCCAGCGCCTTCTCGATGCGCGGGTCCGGCACGATCCACATGACGGCCACGAGCGCGTACAGCGCGTGGGAGATCCAGTGCTGCACGAAGGCGAGCACGATCGCCATCAGGTAAAGCACCACCGAGATCTTGCCTTTGAGCTCGCTGCCGATCGCCGCCGCGAGCGTGGAGTCGGTCCCGTTGTAAGCGACGATCGCCCGCTCGAGAAACAGATACGCGATGGCCGCCATGAAGAGCATCATGCCGTAGACCGCCGTCGGCCAGGGGTCGAACGGGTTCTCGCCCACCCATCCGGTGACGATGGGCACGAGCGAGAGCCAGAACAAAAGATGCAGGTTCGCCCACAAGATAGGGCCGTTGACCCGCTTCGTCGCGTGCAGCATGTGGTGATGATTGTTCCAGTAGATCCCGACGTATACGAAGCTCAGCGCGTACCCGAGGATGGCGGGCAAGAGCGGCCTCAGCGCGGCGAGCTCGCCGCCGTGCGGGACTTTGATTTCGAGCACCATGATCGTGATGATGATGGCGAGAACGCCGTCGCTGAACGCTTCGAGTCTTCCTTTTCCCATCGCTCCTCGCTGCTCGAGCCCCAGGTCCGCTACGCGACCGCGCCGCGAGCATCGTAGGCTCTGTCGTCGTTCGTACAAGCGTCCGACAAGGAGAGCGTGCCATGCCCCTCAATCACTACGTGACCCTCGGCCACTCCGGTCTCCGCGTGTCCCCCCTCTGCCTGGGAGCCATGACGTTCGGCGAAGAGTGGGGCTGGGGCTCGAGCGTGAAAGACTCGGAGGCGATCATGGATCGCTTCATCGAGCGCGGAGGAAACTTCATCGACACGGCCAACGCGTACACCAAGGGCCACTCCGAGAAGATCATCGGAGATCACATCGGCCGCGACGCGAAGAAGCGCGATCGCGTCGTTCTCGCGACGAAGTTTCTGAGCAACCTCTACCCCGGCGACCCGAACGGGGGGGGGTCGAGCAGAAAGGCGATCGTGGCGCAGTGCGAGCAGTCGTTGCGGCGCCTTCAGACGAGCTACATCGACCTTTACTGGATGCACGCGTTCGACGCGACGACGCCGATCGAAGAGACGATGCGCGCGCTCGACGATCTCGTGCGCGACGGCAAAGTGCGGTACGTCGGCTTTTCGGACACGCCGGCTTGGAAGTGCGTCGAAGCGCAGATGCTGGCGCGCTTTCGGGGGTGGGCGCCGCTCATCGCGCTCCAGATCGAGTATTCGCTGCTCGAACGCACGGTGGAAGGTGACCTGGTGCCGATGGCGCGCGACTTTGGTCTGGGGATCACGCCGTGGTCGCCGCTCAAGAGCGGCGTTCTGTCGGGGAAGTACGCGCGCGACAAGCACGGCACGCACGAGCCCGGCCGCGGCGCGCGGGTGACCGGCGCGCTGAACGAGGAGACCTACCGTCTCCTGGATGAGCTGGCGCGCATCGCGGCGGAGCTCCGAACGACCGTGTCCCGCGTCGCGCTATCGTGGGTCGCGGCGCAGCCCGGGGTCTCGTCGATCATCATCGGCGCACGGACGATGCAGCAACTCGACGACAACCTCGAGTCGATCGACGTGCACCTCGCGCCCGAGCAGATGGCGAAGCTCGCGGCGCTTTCGAAGCCGAAGCTCGCTTTCCCCGCGGACATGCTGGCCAACGGGGCGGGGTTCGTCCATGGCGGAATGACGGTCAACGGAAGGTCGGCGCCCCTCTGGCCGATGTCTCCGCAGAGCGACGCCGAGCGATACTGAGCGCACCGCCCCTTGCGTCCGCATTCCTCGAAGAGCGCCTCTCTGCTCTTGGACGCCGCGCAGCCGTCCACCCGCGCTCGCGCTTGCGGACGGACCGCCTCGAAGGGGGCGAGACGCCAGGGACCCCACCGTGCTGCTCGTCGCCCCTCGCCCGCAGGGCAAGGGCGCGTCCCCCACGAGAGCAGCACGTCCGTGAGCGGAGCACGCCTGAGCAAGCGCCTCACCCAGGCTCCTGACCCGCGGTGGTCAGGCATCGCACTCGCACTGGCCGTGCGTTGGTCCACCCATCCCGCCGGGTCCGTGGCGGCCGCGTTACGTATCTCTCTTCGCAGTCTCGGGGCTCCCACCCCCCGGACCCGCCCCCGTGTCAGTCTTCCGCGCCCGGACAGACCCGCGTGTCACGCTCGCCGACGCACCCATCTCGCGAGAGAGATGCGCGCGCAAGCTGCAGAGCCCCACGTGTCCTGAATGAGCCCCCCATCGCTCGCAACGGGACACGCACACCCGTCGCTGTGGAGGAGCCCGCGCCTTCGACGAGAGGGAGGGGTGGGTCCAGCGTGATGACGAGCCTGTCTTGTCCGAGGGGTCCCCGATGGGGAGCAACCGGGGCGTCTTTCCATCGATACCGATCCGGCTCACTCGTGAGACGCATGCCGCCCTCTCGCGAGACCGATCGTCGCGTCCGTCTCGCTCCTGCGGCGGCGCTGCGAGAGGGCGCGTCGTCCGAGCAGGACAGACCAGAGACTTTCGCCTCGCGGGCGACCGCAACCGTTCCGTGAAGGGGTGGAGAGACCGCGAAGGGTGGTGCGGGTGGGTCGCGGCCCCGCCCCTTGCGTTCGGGACGGATCGCCGATAGCCGATCGATTGCCCTTCTCGACCCCGCGCCATGACCGCCGACTTCGTCCACCTCCACGTTCACTCGCAATATTCGCTCCTCGACGGAGCGGTGAAGATCAAAGACCTCGTGAAACGCGTCGCCGCCGGCGGCATGCGCGCGGTCGCCGTCACCGATCACGGCAACATGTTCGGAGCCGTGACCCTCTACAAGGCTGCGAAGGAGGCCAAAGTCCGGGCCATTCTCGGTTGCGAGCTCGACGTATGCGGACGCGGCGGGGCCGGTCACCACCTGCCCGTGCTGGCGGCGAGCGCCGAGGGGTACAAGAACCTGATCTGGCTGGTGTCGCGCGGCCACCTCGCGGCGCCCGATGGCCGTACGTCCGGCGAGGCGGCGATTGCGTTCGACGACTTGGCCGGCCACACCAAGGGGCTCGTGTGCCTCACCGGATGCATGGGCGGGCTCGTCGCGCAGGCGATCCTCGAAGAGGGGCAGGGACGCGGCCGCGACGTGCTCGCGACCTTGCGCGATGCGTTCGAGCCGGGCAGCCTCTACGTCGAGCTCCAGGACCACGGACTGCCCGAGCAGCCGGTGCTCAACGGAATTCTCGTCGATCTCGCGCGCGAGCTCGACCTGCCTCTGGTCGCGACGAACGACGTTCACTACCCCGACCGCGCGGACGCCGAAGCGCACCTTTATCTCTCGTGCATCAAGACGGGGCTGTCGCTCGAGGAGGCCAAAGAGCGCCATCACGGCTCGAGCGAGATGTACCTGAAGTCGCCTGCGGAGATGGCGCAGCTCTTCGCCGCGTACCCGCAAGCGGTCCGGGCGACCCTGGAGATCGCGGAGAAGTGCCAGCTCTCGCTCAAGCTGGGCGAGCCGATGTTGCCGCGCTTTCAGGTGCCCCCCGGCTTCGATGCAGAGGGCTACTTCCGGCACGTCGCTCGGACCGGCCTCGCGCGTCGCCTCGAAGAGCTGTCCGCCCAAGGGAAACCTGTCGACCGCGCCGCGTACGCCAAACGGCTCGAGACGGAGCTCGACGTCATCTCGCAGATGAGCTTCTCCGGATACTTTCTCATCGTCTGGGACTTCATCCGTCACGCCAAGGAGAGCGGAATCCCCGTGGGGCCGGGCCGCGGCTCGGGCGCGGGGTCCATCGTGGCGTACGCGATGCGCATCACGGACCTCGACCCCATTCCCTACAAGTTGCTCTTCGAGCGCTTCCTCAATCCGGAGCGCGTGAGCATGCCCGACTTCGACATCGACTTTTGCATGGATCGGCGCGACGAAGTGATCGCGTACGTGCAGCAGAAGTACGGGGAGAACAGCGTCGGACAGATTGCCACCTTCGCCGAGCTCAAATCCAAGAGCGTCGTGAAAGACGTCGCGCGCTGCATCGGGATCACGCCCGTCGAGGCACAGCAGATCGCGAACCTGATCCCGCGCAAGACCCCGGCCGAGACCTACACGATCGCGGAGGCGCTCGGAATCGAGCCGAAGCTCAAGCAGCTCTACGAAGGCGACCCCCGCGTCCGCGAGCTACTCGACCAAGCGCGCAAGCTCGAAGGGCTGACGCGGCACGCCGGCAAGCACGCGGCGGGGGTCGTCATCAGCGAGGGTCCGCTCTGGGACCACGTTCCGGTCTTCCGCGATCGCCCGAAGACGCCGGCCGCCGGGGCGGGCTCGGGGTCGGCGCCGGCCGACCTCGGGTCGCTTGTCACGCAGTACTACAAGGACGACGTCGAGCAGGCCGGACTCGTCAAATTCGACTTTCTCGGGCTGAAGACCCTCACGGTGCTGGACATCGCCGTGCGACTCGTCGACGCGAGGCCACGTGCCCCGGACGTCACGTCGGATCACGCGGGCGTGGCCGCTCCACGCGGTAAGCTCGATCTGTCGACCATCCCGCTGGACGACGCCGCCACCTACAAGCTTCTCGCGTCGGGCGAGACCAAAGGCGTATTTCAGCTCGAGTCGGACGGGATGCAAAAGCTCTTCCGAGACCTGCGGCCCGACTGCTTCGAAGACATCATCGCCGCCGTCGCGCTCTACCGCCCTGGCCCGATGGGAGCGGGGATGCACGAAGACTTCGTCCGCCGCAAACACGGGCTTGCCCCCATCGCTTCGCTGCACCCGGTGATCGACGACGTCGTCGCCCCCACGTACGGGGTCATCGTCTACCAGGAGCAAGTCATGGAAATCGCGCAAAAGCTCGCCGGCTACACGCTGGGCGGCGCCGACTTGCTCAGGCGCGCGATGGGGAAAAAGAAGCCCGAGGAGATGGCCAAGCAGAAGAGCGTCTTCGTCGAGGGGGCGAAGGCCAAGGACGTCGACGAAAGCGAAGCGGAGCGCATCTTCAGCCTGCTCGAATATTTCGCCGGCTACGGCTTCAACAAGAGCCACTCCGCGGCCTACGCGCTCATCACGTACCAGACCGCGTGGCTCAAAGCGCACTACCCGGTGGAGCTGCTTTGCGCGATCCTGACGAGCGACAAGGATCGCATCGAAAAGGTGGTGCGCACGATCGCCGACGCGCGCGCGATGGGCGTCACGGTGCTCCCGCCGGACGTCAACGAAAGCGATACCGACTTCAAAGTCGTTTACACGAGCCCCGAGGGGCGGCGGCCGGCGGCCAAGGGCGCGGCGACGCGAATCGTGGACCCGCTCGGTCCCCAGATCCGCTTCGGCCTCGGAGCCGTGCGGGGCCTGGGGGGGGCGGCGCTCGACGCGGTGTTCGAGGCGCGCCGCGACGGGCCGTTCCGCGACGTGTTCGACCTGGCCGCTCGCGTCGACGCCAAGCGGGTCAACAAGGGGGTCTTCGAGGCGCTCGTCCAGTGCGGAGCGTTCGACTCAACCCTCGAGGACCGCGGCGTGCGCCGCGCGCGGGCGTTCGCTTCGATCGACATCGCGCTCGAGCGCTCCCGAGCCGCGAGCCGCGACCGCGAGGCGGGTCAGACGACGCTGTTCGGCCTCTTCGACGCGGCGCCCAGCGCCGCCTCGGGCGGGAGCTCGCCGAGCGCGGGCGACTACGCCGCCTCCGAGGCATGGGACCGTCGCGAGATGCTGGTGCGGGAGCGACAGTCGCTCGGCTTCTACGTGTCCGGACACCCGCTCGACCGTTACGTGAAAGGGGACGCCGGGTTGCGCAAGGTCGGGGCGATGCCGATCGCCGAATGCGCGAAGTCGGAAGACTGGGCCGTGGTGAAGCTCGCCGGGATGGCCGAGGGATACCGGGAGCGCGTCTTCCGTGACGGGGGGGGGAAGGCTGCGTTCTTCGAGCTCGAAGACCTGACGGGCCGCGTCACCGTGAAGATGCGAGCGCGTGAGATCGAGCAGTACGCGCCCATTCTGACGGGCGGTGAGCCGGTGCTGGTCACGGGAAAGGTGAGCTTTCCGCAGCGGTCCGACGACACGGAGGACGACGTCGACGCACCGCGTGAGCCGACGATTCTCATGAGCGAAGTGCGACCCCTCGCAGACGCCGTCCGCGCCGACACGCGGGCGATCGCCATTCGCGTGCGAGCCGAGCGGACCCGCTCCGGCGACCTCGTGAGCCTTGCGCGCGTGCTCGCCACCGCCAAGGGCAATTGCCCCGTGGCTCTGCACCTGAGTTTCGAGGGGGGGGCCGAAGCGGTGCTAGCTCTCGGCGATTCGTGGCGCGTCGACGTGGGCGACGCGCTGCTGTCGGGCATCGAGCGCATCTTCGGCGAGCAAGTGGCAGAATTGCGCTGATTGCAGGAGGCCCAAAGGAGAGAAACGCAGTCGTTCCCGCCATATACTGGGACGATGCAGAGCGCGCACTACTTCGCGGAGACCGACCGTGACCCCGTCGTTTCGACTCGCGCGATCGAGGCGCTCGGGGCCGGCGCGACCGACATCGGTCAACGCGACCACAACGAAGACCACGTTCTCATTCGTCGCGAGCTCGGCCTCTTTCTCTTGGCCGACGGCGCGGGGGGACACAACGCGGGGAACGTCGCGAGCGCGCTCGCCACCACCACGGTCGCCAACGTGTTCGAGACGAGCGCCGCCACGCTCGCCGACCGACCCGAAGTCGACGGGCTCGGCCTCTGGACGATCGCGCGCCGCCTGGCAGGGGCGATCCGGCGTGCGAACGCGGACATCATCGAAGTCGCCAAGAAGACCGAGAAATACCAGGGAATGGGCACGACGATCGCCGCCCTGGCGTTCTCTCCCGAGGGCGACATCGTCCACGTCGCGCATGTGGGCGATAGCCGCTGCTATCGCCTCCGCGACGGGATCTTGGAGGCGCTCACGGTGGACCACTCGCTCGTGGTGGACGTCCTCGAGATGTATCCCGACGCCGACGACGAGCTCTTGGCCCGCATGCCGCGTCACGTCGTGACGCGAGCGCTCGGAATGGAGGAGAGCGTGCGCGTCTCGGCGCGAAGTCTTCGCGTCGTCGCGGGGGACGTGTACCTGCTCTGCTCGGACGGACTCACGGACATCCTGGACGATTGGCGCATCGAGGATGTCCTGAGCGAGACACGAACGCCGGAGGATCACGTGCGCGCTTTGATCGATGCGGCCCTCGCCGCGGGGGCAGACGACAACGTCGCCGTCGTCGCCGTCGTGTGCCGCGAAACCGACGTCCTGCCCATGCGGCGTCCGTCCCTGCGACCATCGGATCCGCTGGTGTCGACCGTTCGCGATCCGATGGGATCGGCCCCGGAGATCATCATCGTCGGCGTCGAGACCCACGTGGTGCCTGCGGAGAGCGCGAGCGCGACCCTCCTCGACGCGCTCGGGCGCTTTGCGCGTATGCGGCAACCGAGCGTCCCGGAGGTCGCGCAGCCAAAGCCGGCCCGTTGCGCCGATTGCGGTCAGCCCCTCGAGAAGGGCGCGACGGCCTGCCCGACCTGCGGTACCCCGTTTCTGACGTAGGCTACTCTCCAACCAGGCCCGCGAGCTTCGCTTCCACTTTCTCGCGGTCCTCTTGGTGCTTGAGAAGGGCGCCCAAGGTCGAGCGCACGGTCTCCGCGTCGAGCGCGCTCGCGCCGAGCAGCACGAGCGCCCGCGCCCAGTCGATCGTCTCGGCGATCGACGGGGCCTTGCGCAAATCGAGCGTGCGAGCTCGCTCGGCGAAGGTCGCGAGTCGAAGGGCAAGGTCCGCGCTAAGCCCGGGGACGCGCAACTCGAGGATTGCTTGCTCGCGAGACGGCGGGGGATAGTCCACGAAGGCGTGCAAGCAGCGACGACGGAGCGCGTCGGTCATTTCGCGTGTCCCGTTGCTTGTGAGGACGAAGAGGGGCGACGTCTTCGCGCGGACGGTGCCGAGCTCCGGGATGGTCACCTGGCCCTCCGACAGGACTTCGAACAGGAACGCCTCGAACTCCGGGTCCGCGCGGTCCACCTCGTCGATCAACATCACCACCGGACGCTCGCTCGTGAGCGCGCGCAAGAGGGGTCGCTCGATGAGGAAGCGCCGGCCGAAGAACGCCGAGTCCGCCCCGGCCATTCGATCCGCGGCGTCGGCGAGCGACGCCGATCCCGCTGTTTGCGCGGCGACCTGCTCGCGCAAGAGCTGCGTGTAAAGCATCTGCTTCGCGTAGTCCCACTCGTAGAGCGCCTTCCCCTCGTCGAGTCCTTCGTAGCATTGCAGGCGAACGAGCTCGCGCGACAAAGCCGCGGCCAGTGCACGCGCAAGGTCCGTCTTGCCGACCCCCGCAGGACCCTCGACGAGCAGCGGGCGCTCGAGCCTGAGCGCGAGCCAGGCGACCAAAGCGAGGCGGTCGTCGGCGAGGTAGCCGGCGCTCGCCAGCGCGCGCATCAAGTCGTTGCCCGAATCGACCGAGGCCATCAACGCGCACCGGTCCGATGCGCGAGACGTTGCCGCACCGCTTCGTAGAGCGCGATGGCGACAGCTGCGGACGCATTGAGCGAGTCGATGGGGCCGGGCATCGGAAGGCTTGCGAGCGCGTCGCACGCGTTCTTGACGGTCTTGCGCAGCCCTTTGCCTTCCGCGCCCACGACGAGCGCGACGGGGCCCGCGAGGGCGACGCGGTCGATGGCGGTCGGGGCGGTCATGTCGAGGCCGACGGAAACGACTCCCCGCTCGCGCAGCGAGACCAGCGCGGAGGGGAGGGACGCAACGCGGCAGAGCGTGGCGTGCTCCACCGCGCCGGCAGACGCGCGGAACGTCGTCGGGGAGAGCGGAGCCGACCGATGCTCGGGCCATACGACGGCGGTCGCCCCCATCGACACCGCCGATCGGATGACCGCGCCGAAGTTCTGCGGGTCCTGCACTTCGTCGAGAGCGACGATCAGCGCGTCGTCGCCGATGGCCAGGTCGTCGAGCGATCGGATGGCGAGCTCGGGGGCGAAGGCGATCGCTCCCTGATGACGCACGCCACGCGCCATTCGGTCGAGCTCCGCGCGCTCCACGCGCTCCACGCGCGCTCCGTGGTCGCCGGCGAACCTGGCGAGTGCTTCGAGCTGCGCCGAGACTTCGCGCCCCTTCGCCTCGACGGCCACTCGCTCGAGCTTCGAGCCGTGCGCGCGGATGGCTTCGCGCACCGGTTGCAGACCACAAACGAGGCGGCTCAAGCGCGAACCCCGGCCAGCCAGGCTAGTATGTGGATCACGCGCTGCACGCCCCGAATCGTCGGTAGAGCTGGCTCCGAAGACGGGCTATCCGGCGGTCAGAGGCACGAGCACAACGGGTCGCCCGGCGTGCAATTACAGGCTGCTTTAGGCTTGTCCACCTTCTTGGGGGGCGGCGCCGCAATCCCGACCGCACCAGCGGCACCGCCGCCGGCACCCAGCCGCTTGTCGGGCTGGGTCGCCTGCTGGTTCTTGATCTGCTCGAGCTTCTTCTGCTCGGCCTCGAGCTGCGCCTGAAGCGCCGCGATCTTCTCCGGGTCCTTGGTCTGCTCGAGCTCTGCGCGGACGCGCGCCGTCTGCTGCTCGGTCTCTAGCTTGTCGGCCTCGAGCTGAGTGGCCCGCGCCTCGGCGGCGTTCTTCTGGTCCATCACGTTCTTGATGACCACGCCCGCCCCGACGGCTCCGACGAAGAAGAAGACCCCAAGGGCGACGGCGATCATCTGAACGCGCTTCTTGTGCTTGTCTTGCCTCAGCGCCTGAAGCTGCCGCTCGTGTTCTTGGCGCGAGGACATCTCGGCGAGGCGCGCCTGGGACTCGGCTTCCGCCCTCGCCCGCTGAATCGTGGCTTCCTGCAGCGCGGAAAGCTCGGCCTGGCGCCTCTGCTCCTCGAAGCTGCGCCGCTCGCGCTCCTCTTCCTGGGCACGCAAGCGCGCCGCTTCCTCTTCTTGCTTTCGCCGAATGTCTTCGAGGCGCCGCTGCTCCACGTCACGCGCGCGCTGCTCCGCCTCCACCTTCTCCTGCTCTTCGCGGCTTTGCGCGTCTTGCAGGATCTCTTGGATGGAGACCATCACCGAGGTTTCTTGCCGTTCCGCCATGGTGCAGTCTTTCCGGGGGCGGAAACGCGCCGAAAGGGCCCGTTTGCCGCTTGATTCAGTCGTAACCCTAGCCAGTTGTGCGCTTCTTCGCAAACGCACATTGCGGAGCAGCCCGGTGCTAAGGTGCCGCCTGCGGGCATGCCTACGACCGTCAATGCGCACATCACCGGGACCGTGTGGAAAATCGAAGTCAAGCCGGGGGACCGCGTCGCCGAGGGGCAGGCCTGCGTCATCCTCGAGTCGATGAAGATGGAGATGCCCGTCGAGGCGCCGCAGGCGGGCGTGGTCGACAAAGTGCACGTGAGCGAAGGACAGGCCGTGAGCGAAGGGGAGACCCTCGTGACTCTGGTCTAGCGCGCCGAGCGGTGGATCTCTGATATCCTCGGGTTGTACTCGGTGGGTTGGCGATCGTCATGGCTCCTCGGTTGGGCGCTCGTCGCCTGCAGCACACCGGCGCCTCTCCAGGGGCCGGGCGGCCGGTGCTTCCTCGTCAGCGACTGCAAGCTCGGTCTCGCGTGCGTGACGCAGTCTGACCAGACGCGCAGATGTTCGAGCGACCTATCGGGCATCGTGAGCCTCGAAGAAGCTGGCGCAGCCCAGCCACGGCCGGTGAGCGATGCTGGCCAAGTCGTGGACGCAGCCGTTGCCCCCGTGGACGCGGCCGTTGCCGCCTCTGCGGACGACGCTGGGAACGACGCGATCGACGACTCCGCACCTCAGGAGTAGTGCTCGCGGTCGGCGGCGCGGCCCGCGTCGCGCCTTGGCGATGCAGCCGGGTGCCTTCAAATCCTCGGTCCGCCCACATGTTCGGCGCTCTAGGATGCCCGCGTGAACGCCGAACGAAACGCGACCACTGGCGCAGCGCTTTGGCCGCTGCTGCCGCTCGCGCCGGCCGTCGTTCTTCTCCTGGGCGTTGCGGTCGCCGCGGCCATCGGCGCGCTCGGGCTCGCGAACCTCGCGACACAGAGTGACCGCCACGCCGCCGCGCGCGCGGACCTGCTCGCCGCGACGCTGGCCGCGCGGATTGCCCCGATGTCGATCGACGAGCGCATCGAGGCGCTGCAAGCCGCAGCCCGAAAAACCGGCGCGGAGCTCATGGTCATCGCGCCGGCCGGAAACGTTCTGGTCGACGCGAGCTTGGGTCGGACTCAAAAGGCCGCGCTCCTGCGCGCGGTCGCAGAGCAGGCGGGGGAGGCGACCACGGGCCTGGGGCGCGTGCGTTTTGCGACGAGGCGACTCCCGATGCCCGCCGCCGACGGCTACCTGGTCGCCTTCGTTCGCGCACCGAGCGCGCCCGAAGGGGGGCCGGCTCTGCTCCGAGCGTTGCTCGCGCTGACCACGTTGCTCGTCGGGGTGGCCGCAGCCGTCGCGTACGCCGTCGCGCGCGATTCCAACAAGGACGTCGAATTCGTGGCCGCACACGTGCGGGGCATGGTGCGCGTGCGCTCCGAGCCGACGGGCGAAGCCGTTCCGGTACGAACCATGGACGAGGTCGGCGCGCTGACCGTCGCGTTCAACGCCATGGTCGAGCGTTTCACGGCCGCGCGGCACGGGTATCAACACGACCTCGAGCGCGTCCACGCGGGAGACCGCGACCGCGCGGCGTTCCTCGCTGCGGTGAGCCACGAGCTTCGCAGCCCACTCAACGCGATCCTCGGCTTCGCCGACATCTTGATGGCCGAGGTGGACGGGCCGCTCTCCTCCGAGGCGCGCGAAGAAATGGAGCAGATCCGGGGGTCGGGCAAGCACCTGCTCGATCTCATCACCGATATCCTCGAGCTCAGCGCCCTCGAGAGCGGACAGCTCCGGCTGTCGCGCACGCGGATCGACCTAGTGGCAATCGCCGGAGATGTGGTCCGCGAGGCCCTGGGGCTCGTCGGCTTTCGTCCGGTGTCCGTGCGAACCGAGGGCGAGCCGGCGGTCTACGCGAGCGCCGATCCGCGGCGAATAAGGCAGGTGGTGACGAATCTCGTCGGAAACGCGATCAAGTTCACGCAGGCGGGCGAGGTGGTCGTCGACGTCGGGCACGAAGGGCGCTTCGCGCGCGTGAGCGTGCGGGACACCGGCCCGGGCATCAGCCCGCAGCAACGAGCTCTGTTGTTTCAGGAGTACAAGCAGACGAACGAGGAGCGCGCGCGACGTCGCGGCACGGGGCTGGGGCTGGCCATCTCGCGCCGCTTGGCGCTGATGCACGGCGGAACCATCCAGGTGGAGAGCGAGCTCGGTCATGGCTCGACCTTCAAGGTCCTGCTCCCCGCGTGGGAAGGGCCTTCCCCCGCGCGCAAAGCAGCCGCGGAGGATACGCCTCGGGAGCCGGGGTCGTGAAGAACGCGGCGCAGGGCCTCCTGACCCGCCTGATCGGTATTCAGGTCGTCGCGTGGGGCATCGCTGCGCTGCTGGTCGTGGCGTTCGCGCCGCGGCTGCTCCTCTTGGACCCGCTGGTGGTCGATGGCAGCGCATCTTTGGCGCTCGGGGGCTGGCTGGCGACGATCGCGCTTGTCTTGGTGGTGACTCTGCTCGCGACGCGGCCTTTGCGCCCGGTCCTCGTGTGGCTGGGGGGCGGGGTCGCCGTTGCGGACGTCGACGTCCTGGCCCTCTACGCGATACCGGCACGCCTCGTGGGGTGGGGCTTCACCGGGATGCTTGCCGTGGCGCTCGCTACGCTCGTGCCGCCGCTTCGCCCGGCCACCAACGACCTCTCGACGCAGGCGGAGCTCGTACTCCTTGCGGTCACGATGGGGAGCGTCGCCGCACTTCCCGCCTATCTCGCGATGCGGGCATCGGTGGCGAAGGCGATGGAGCTCGTGCCCGTGGCGACGTCGCGCATGGCCGTCGAGCGGCTTGCGACGCAGCGGCCGGGCCCGGCGGGAGCGAGGCGGCGCTTGCTGGCCGCCGTGGTCGCGCCCGTCGCTTTCGTCGCCTTGGGCGCGTCGCTGCTCGTGCAAGCGCATCTGCGGGCGTTCGACGCGTCGTCCCGCGAAGACGCAGCGGCCGAGCTCGCGCGCGGCGTCTTCGGGTCGGTCGCGGGAGCGGCGAAGGGAGGAAACGCCGCCGTGGAGGAGGCGCGGACCCGCGGATACGAGTTGTCCTTCGAGCCGTCGAACGCGCGGTTTCGGGCGACGCGCGACGCCGCCGGGAACGACGTCCTCGCGGTGCCCCTCGAGGATGGTCACGCGCTCGTGAAGTACCGGTCCGCGCGCGTCGGCCCGGGGACCAGCGCGTACGTCGCGCTCGCTCTAGCGGCCGGAGCGATCGCATGCCTCCTCGGCTGGCACATCGGACGCGCCTTCGCTGCGGACGTCGCTCTGGCGACGCGCGAGCTCGAATCGACCGGCGTTGCCGACGTGCTGCGCGGCGGGCGCATCCGCGACAGCGCTCGATTTCACTCGGTGGCGGCGCTGATGACGGCCACCGACGAGCTGGGCGGCGTATTTCGCGAGTTCGCGAGGGCCCAGCAGAACGCCATCAGCGCACGCGCCTCGACCGAGCGGATGCGCGGGCTGTTTCTCGCGTCGATGAGCCACGATCTGAAGGCTCCGCTCAACGCGATCCTCGGGTTCGCCGGACTTGTGTCGCGCGGAAAACTCAGCGTGGCCCAGCGCGAGAGCATCGGAATCATCGAGCAGCGCGGGCGAGAGCTCTTGTATCTCATCGACACGATTCTCGACGTCGCCCGGGTCGAGGCCGGGGAGCTGACCGTGTCGCCGGAATGGGCGCCCGTCGACGACGTCGTGACTTCGGCCGTGCTCGAGGCGCGCGATCTCACCGTCGGCCTGGATGTCGACGTCACCGGGGAAATTCAGCCCGACGTGCCCCGGATCTTCGTGGACGCTGCCCGTCTGGCGCAAGCGCTGACGGCGATCATTCTCGTCGCGACGCGGTTCGCCGATCACGGCCACGTCGTCGTGCGAGCTTCGCTCCCGGAGGTCGAAGAGAGGCTGAGGATCGACGTGGAAGTGACGGGCCGTGTCATCGCGGCGGCGGACCGCAAGAAGGTGTTCGACGCGTTCACTCAGGCCGACCGGGCGCGGCGGCATGGAAGCCTAGGCCTCGGGCCGTCGCTCGCGCGCGCGATCGTCGAGCTGCACCAAGGGGGGATCGACGTCGAGACGACGGAAGCCGGGGGCACGGTCTTTCACATGTGGGTGCCGAGCGAGAGGCCTTCGCGGGTGCCCTCGGCGCCCCCCCCTCGATGAGCCGCGGTCGAGTGGTCAGCCCGTCCGGCCGGCGGCTTCGATCGCGCACAGCACCCCGCGCGCTTTACTGCGCGTTTCTTCGGCTTCGCTGGCCGGGTCGCTCGCCTCGACGATGCCGGCTCCAGCCGTCACCCAGAAGCGCTCGTCTCTGCAGACCGCGGTGCGGATCGCAATCGCGAAGTCGAGGTCACCGGTCTTCGTCACGTACCCGATCGCGCCGCCGTAGATCCCGCGTGGGCCGGCTTCGAGCTCGCGGATGATCTGCATCGCGCGCAGCTTCGGGGCGCCGGAGAGCGTGCCCGCGGGAAACGCCGATCGCAGCACTTCGAGAGGAGGCGTTGCGTCCGGCACGCGCCCGGTCACTTCGCTCACCAAGTGCATGACGTGCGAATAGCGCTCGACCTCCATCTGTCGCACGACTTTGACGCTCCCGGTCTCGGCGATGCGCCCGACGTCGTTGCGACCGAGGTCGATCAGCATCACGTGCTCGGCGCGCTCTTTCGGATTGGCGAGGAGCTCGCGCGCCAACGCGGCGTCCTCCTCGGCCGATCGGCCCCGCTGGCGAGTACCGGCGATCGGGCACACAGTCATCGTGCGGTCTTCCAGTCGGACGAGCGTCTCGGGGCTGGCGCCGGCGATCTGAGTCCGTGTTCGCTCGCCGGGTGCGGGCGGCAGGTCGAGGAAGTACATGTACGGGCTCGGATTGAGCACGCGCATCGCGCGGTACGCATCGAACGGATCGCGACCCGCCCGCGGCACGCTGAACTTGCGGGCCAGGACGATTTGGAAGGCGTCGCCCGCGGCGATGTACTCCTGGGCGCGCCGCACCATCGCTTCGTAGTGCGCATCGCCGACGTCGACCTCGACGTCGGCCGGCAGTCTCGTGGAGTCGGGAAGGGCGATCGGCGCAGGGGGAGGAAGGCGGTCGAGGTGCGCGCGCGCGCGCTCGACATCGGCGGCATCGTCGGCGGCGATGGTCACCGTATGCGACAGGCCGTCGAACACGACGATCGTGGCGCCGCCGAAGAACCGGGCAAGAGGCGACGTCACGCGGGCCCCCCAGCCCGGCACTTTGTCGATGGAGTGCACGAGGTCCCACGCGATGTACCCGACGTAGGCGCGGGCGAAGCGAGCGGCGGGGTGGCTCGCGCCATCTTCGGCCTCGGCCGACGTCTCGAACAGCGAGCGGGCCGCGTCGAGCGCGTCGCGGGCCCCTGGCACCGGGCGCATTCCGTGGGGCAGTCCGTGCGCCCCGACCCAGTGGCCGCTCGCCTGCAGGGTCGCCTCGTGCTTGGGGCGATAGCCGAGAATCGAGTAGCGCCCCCAACGCTCGCCGCCAACCACGCTCTCGAGCAGAAAAGACGCCGCGTCGCCCGCTGCTCGGCGCAGCGCAGCGTACGCCCGCACGGGCGTCATGGTATCGGCGACGAACGTGGTAGTGGCGACCATGATGGTGCTCACGAATAGCACGCGCGGGCGCGCGACGGGCTCGTCAAAGGCCCAGGATCGCCCTCGCGCGAGGTGGGTCGGCGGGTTCGCGTCCGATCGATCGGGCATACGCAGCCGCGCGGGCGACGAGCGGAGCGCTCCCTTCGGACAGCACACCCTTGCTGAGGAAGATGTTGTCCTCCAGCCCGACGCGCGCGTGCCCGCCGAGTCGCATGGCGAGCTCGGTCATCGGCTGCTCCCATCGACCGACGGCGGCGACCGCCCAGGTCGCTCTGTCGGGCACGAACGACCGCATGAAATGCACGACGTCTTCGCGCGCAGGAATGGCTCCTTTGATTCCGAGAACGAACTGAAAATGACAGGGGGCTTCGATCGCGCCTTCGGCGACGAGCGCCAGCGCCTCTTCGATGTGGCCCACCTCGTAACATTCGAGCTCCGCGATGGCGCCGGCCGTTCGAATCTTTGCGGCGAGCTGCCGGATGTCCCGGCGCGAGTTGACGAAGACGTCGTCGCCGAAGTTGATCGTACCGCAGTTGAGCGTGGCCATCTCCGGACGACACGCGAGCGCGCCTGCCCGCTCATCGATCGACATGCCCAACGCGCCGCCCGTCGATACTTGAATGATGCAATCGCACTTGCGCCGGATGGCCTCGGTGACCTGCGCGAAACGCGCGCCCGACTGCGTGTTTCTGCCCGTCTCGTCGCGGACATGCAGGTGAATGATCGAGGCGCCGGCCTCACGGCAGCGCGCCGCTTCGTCGGCGATCTCCTGGGACGTGAGCGGCAGGTGGGGTGTTCGCTCCCGCGTCAGCTCGGCGCCGACGATCGCGGCGGTGATTACGACGTCCTCCCCCCGGGGGGGGGTCACGATCGGCGCCTGCGCGACCGCGGGCGATGGCCCTGCCGGCAGGCCTGGCATGTACAGGCCGCGTGGCCTCCGCTGAAGCTCCGCAGGGACGACGCACGTGCCGATGGCCCGTGCGACGACAACCGGCTCGTCGAGGACGTCCGCGGCGGTCGGCGCGAGGCCGCTCGCCCGGATGTTGGCGATGATCTTGCGGGCCTCGAAGCGCATCTTCCGGCTCGTGTTCCCGGCGGCGACGAGCTCCGCGGTCGCCTCGACGAAGTCCCCCGCGAAAACGGGGGCCAGGAAGTCGACGGCTTCGTACGCTCGAAACAGCCCTTCGTCGCCGTCGAGGCGGATGAGGAGCTCGGTCGCGAGGTCGCCGAATAGCTGGAGCAGGCGAGCTCCATCCACGAGCTCGCCCGCGTAGTGCGCATCGTGCGCACTCATGCGCTGGCGGAGCGTGACTCTGGTCCCAATCATCGCCGAAACCACTTACCACGGGTCAGTTGCCGACACGGATCCGCTCGCGGACGACGTGCCACGCAGCCCCCGCGTCCGCGTCCCGCCCGCGCAGGACGTCTCTCGCCGCGGCGGGCAGCGTTTCGGGCCGCCCGATGGCCACGTCGATTTCCCAGTCGCCGGCCGGCACGCCGGCGAACAGCGAATCGACAGCACCCGCGAGGCGCACCGACCCATCGCGGGCCACTTCGAAGGATGGTTCCCATGGCCGCACTTCGGACCCGCGCACGAGAAACGCCCGAGCTCCGACGGCGCCCGTGACCGTTTCGGTCGGACGAAGCTCGAGCTCGAAAAGGCCGCCAGGGCGGAGCACGGTCAAGTCGCTCGGGACGGCGAGCACGTACGGCGGCACGGTCGGCGGTTGGAAGTGCATGCGAAGGGCGAGGAGCACGCCGGTGGCGCCCACGGCGGCCGGCACGACCAAAACCGCGAGCCGATTGGAGCGCCCGCCGCGGGAGTTCGAAGTCATCGGGACGGCGACCATGCTATCGTACGAACGATGGCGAGGCGCCCGGGGTCCGTCCTTTGTGGCGTGATGCTCGCGTCGCTCGCCGCGCTTCAAGGATGCAGTGACTCGAACGCGCCCATCGGCCGCGGAGACCGACTCGTGTCCGACGTCGACGCGTCGGCGATGCTGCCGTCCACCGACACCGACGCGACCTCGGCCGACTCGCCGTTCGCGCCTCTCGACGCCCGGTACGGTCCCTTGCCCGATGGCTACGTGCCGCTCGCCGTTTGCGCGCAGTGCGCCTGTGCCGGGACTACCTTCTGCTACGGCGGCTCCGCGTACTCGTCCTTTTCGGGCGCCTGCGACCAGTCGGCTAGCACGACGCTCGACGTCGGCTGCCACCCGATCCCAGCCGGGTGCGCCGCCGAGCCGGACTGCGTGTGCCTCCTGCAGGCGATCGCACCCCAGATGCCGTGCTACGCGGCGTGCGCGGATGACCAAAATGGGGGGTTTACCGTCTATTGCCCCCCCTGAGCCCACGTGAGCCCGGCGGGGAAGGCTGGCTGCCAGTTGCCCACTTCCCGGAAGGCGTGACACACTAATCTGGCTTCCCGTGCACGTGCTCCGGCGGCTCGCCGCTTTCCTGGTCCTCGCGCCTCCGCTCTCGCTCCTCTCCAGCGCGGGCGCGACGTGGGGTGCTGCGCCGATGTCCGCGGTATTGCCGCGCGAGCCGCATGCGCTCGACGTGGAGCCGCCCGCCCGCGAGCGCGTCGCGGACGAGCGCTCGGAGAGCGCAGTCGTTCTCGTGGTGCTCGATGGGGTCCGCTGGCAAGACGTGTTTGGCGGCGCCGACCGCGCGCTGTGGCGTCAACGCGGAATCAGCCCGGCGTGGGCCACGGCGCGAGGTCTCATGCCGAACTTGCAGCACATGGTCGAGACCCAAGGGATGGCCATCGGCGCGCCGGGGCACGGCCTGGAAATGGTCACCGGCGGGTCGCAGCGCATTTCGCTCCCGTCCTACCGCGAGATTTTCACGGGTCGCGCGGACCCGGCATGCCAGAGCAACGACTGCGCGCAGCCCCTGGGGCGGACGGTCGCCGACGACGTCTACGACGCGTCCGGTCCCCGCGACGTGGCGATCATTTCTTCGTGGCCGAACATCGCGCGCGCGGCGTCCGCCGACTCGTCGCGGTTCGTCCTGTCCACCGGCCGGCGGCTCGTCGGCCTCGGAGAGCTGCTGCGATTTGACCCGGCGGTGGCTTCGCTCCTCGACGCGGGGGCGCACGCGTCCGCGTTCCCGGGCGAGGGCGATTACCGTCCGGATGCATTCACCGAGCGGGTCGCGCTTCGGTACCTCGCGACGGCCCGGCCGCGGTTCCTGTTCGTCGGCCTGGGCGACTGCGACGAATACGGCCACCGCAACGACTATCGGGGCTATCTCACGGCGCTGCACGCGGCCGATGAGTTCCTCGGTGAGCTCGCGGTCACGCTCGGCGCCATGGGCGCGCGGGGCCGGCACACGACAGTCCTGGTGACAGCCGACCACGGGCGGGCGCACGACTTCCGTGATCACGGGGTGTGGCACCCTGAGTCGGGCCGCGTTTGGCTCGTGGCCGGGGGCGCGGATGTCCGCGGTCGCGGTCTCGTCGCCGCGCCGCGCCGTCACACGCTGTCGGACGTTGCGCCCACGGTCCGCGCGCTCCTCGGGATCGCCGGCGACGACGGCGGGGAGCCGATCGCCGAAGTCGTGAGCAGGTAAGAGGGGCGGCGCGGATCACCCCGCGCTCGGCTTCGGTCGGGCAATGGCCACGATGAGGGCGAGGACGACGATCCCCGCGCCGGTCATGGCCGCATCGGCGATGAGCACCCCGCGCCCTCCC
Organism: uncultured Polyangiaceae bacterium; assembly: GCA_964531095.1. Lineage (GTDB taxonomy): Bacteria > Myxococcota_A > Polyangia > Polyangiales > Polyangiaceae > Palsa-1150. The sequence goes on from CAZHED010000025.1 coordinate 26,558, forward strand.
CAGCGGGCGTGCGCGGCGCCGTCGACTCGCGTCGTGTACGCGATCGAAGTGTTCACGAGCGACGCGAGCACGTTGTACTTCGTCGCAACGGCGCCTTTTCCAGCGATATGAAAGGCGAACGCGCTGAACGCCGCGAACGCGACGCCGTTGAATGCCTGGTACACCAGCGTCAGGATGGCGTACGCCGGTGGGGTGTGCGGCGCGAGGGCCATGGCCACGCCCGTGAGGGCCGTGAGCGCGCCGGCCAGCGCGTACGCGGAGCGCTTGCCGATGCGCGAGGCGAGCCGGCCGCCCCCCAACGCTCCAACGGCCGAGACGACCCCGCCGAGCGCGCCCGTGGTGAGCGCCACGAGCTCCGGAGAGGCGTCCCACTCGTTGGCGATCGCGCCGAATAGATTCCCCGCGGCGCCCGACCCGATCGGCGACACGCAGATGAAGAGCGCAGCGATCCCGCCGGGGGATCGCACCAGCTCGGCCAGGTCGCGCCCGAGCCCCCGCAGGGCTGCAAGAAGGCCGGGACGCGCCGCCCTCTCTGCCTCATCGAAGAGCAGCAATGGCAGCGCGCAAGCCACGAGCGTGGCGCCGATGATCGCCCCCGCGACTGGGCCTCCGAAGTGCGCGACCAGCTCGATCGCCGCCCCCCCTCCGACGCCGCCCCCGAGGAACGTTCCCGCCTGGAACCATCCGGCCGCGTGGCCCTTGTGCTCCGATCGAACCCCGTGGCCGATCATCCCTTCGCACGCCATCCCCATCAGGGTCAGGCCAATCTGGGAGACGACGACGACCGCCGTCAACGCGCGGAGCGACGAAGGCGCAATGGGCATCGCCATCGACGCGAACGTTCCCGTGGAGACGAGCGCCAACGCCAGGAGATACCAGCTCTTGCGCGACCATGTGACGTCCACCACCGGCGCCCAAAGGAACTTGGGCGCGTGAGGCAAGAAGGCCGCAGCCACGACCGCGCCGATGGCGCCGACGGAGACGCCCCGCTGCCGTGCGAGGTAGGGCAGCGCAACGGAAACGAAGCCGAACGAAGCTCCGTAGGGGAGGACGAGAAAGAAGAAATGCCAGGGTCGCGGCGCGCGAGTCCTCGAGGGGTCCACCGAGAGCATCACCGCCCCTTCTAGTACTCTCGCCCGTGCCCGCGCCCGTGCCCGTGCCGGTTTCGTAACGGGGGCCCCCCGCCTCGGCCCCGCCGTAGCGGGCGGCGAGCGACGATTTTTCTCCAGCGGCATCGATCTGCGCTACAGGGCGGATCGCCATGTCGATGAAGCGCAGCAAGCAGCGGAGTTCAGGCTCGGGCCGCGGCTCGGGCAACGATGACGATTCGCCCAGCTGGGCCAAGCCCGAAGGGCCAGAGCCGTCGTGGGCGGACGTGGACGCCAAACCCGAGGACTCGTTCGTCCCCTTCGCCATGTCGTCCCGATACGTGAAGGGCGATCTCATCCTGCACGCGAAGTTCGGAAAGGGGCTCGTCCTCGGAGTGGAGCCGACGCGCATCGAAGTGCTCTTTCAGGACGGCAAGAAGAAGCTCGGCCACTCCGTGGGTTGAGCGCGTGCTACATCACGGCCGGTGGAGGTCACGGTCAACGGATCTCGGCGAGAGGTGCCCGACGGGGTGACCGTGCACGCGCTCGTACAGTTTCTGGGCCTCACCGATGGGCCCGTTGCGGTGGAAATCAACCGCGCCGTCGTGCCGCGTGCCCATCATTCGGAGTACCGTGTGGCTCCGGGAGACGTCATCGAAGTCGTTCACTTCGTCGGGGGCGGATGAGCGGCCCGCTTTGCCCACTCCACGAGCCCTTCGACGTCGGGCTTGTGGAACACAGGCCCCTGCGACCGGGCTCGCTCGAGGACCGTCGAAGGGGCGCCGGCCGTGAAGAACGCGATCGGGAGCGACGCGCGCTTTCCGAGCAGCGCGGCGGCGAGGTCGCTTCCGGTGCCATCGAGAAGCTCGAGATCGAGGATCGCACAGGTCAGCCCGCTGGCGTCCGAGTTCAGCGCAGCCGCCGCGGAGGATGCTTCGTGCACCCGAAAGCCCTCCGCCTCGAGCCGCCGCGCCACAGCTAGGCGCACGACCGGCGAATCGTCGACGAGGAGCACGGTCGGCATGGGCCAGGACCCCCCGATTGCCCCCGAAGCATACGAACTCCCCCGAAAGAGGGCTAGCCCACCGGCCCCAGCCCGCATTTTCGCTGGGGCGGCCGAAGCGCCGCGCGTCGTTCTGCCTTGCTGAGAAATCCGGGCTAGAGTGCGCGCGCCCCCGATGCTCGAGCCCCATTCGCCCCCGCCCCTCTCGCGCGACGATGTGCGCTCTCTTTACGACACTCCGCTCGTTGCTCTCGTCGACCGAGCGCGCGCCGTGCACCGCGCGAATCACCCGGACGGAGAAGTGCAGCTGTGCACGCTGCTCAGCGTGAAGACCGGTGGTTGCCCCGAAGACTGCGCTTATTGCCCCCAATCGAGCCACCACACGACCGACGTGGGTCCCGCGAAGATGCTCGACGTCGACGATGTGCTGGCGGCCGCCCGCCGAGCCAAAGCCACCGGATCGACTCGATTTTGCATGGGCGCGGCGTGGCGAGAGGTGAAGGACGGGCCGGCGTTCGACCGGGTTCTCGCCATGGTGCGGGGGGTGAAAGAGCAAGGGCTCGAGGCGTGCGTTACCCTCGGAATGATCTCTGCCGAGCAGGCCGCGCGGCTCAAGGAGGCCGGCCTCGACGCGTACAATCACAACATCGATACGAGTCGCGAGCACTATCGATCGATCATCTCGACCCGAACGTATGACGACCGCCTGGCCACGCTCGCCAACGTTCGCGCCGCCGGAATCACCGTCTGCTGCGGAGGCATCATCGGCATGGGAGAGAGCGTCGGCGACCGCTGCGAGATGCTCTTCACGCTCGCGACCCTGGAACCCCAGCCCGAGAGCGTGCCCATCAACGCCCTCGTCCCCGTTCGCGGAACGCCGCTCGAGCACGCACCCCCGGTCGATCCTCTCGAGCTCGTGCGTATGGTGGCCTGCGCCCGCATTCTGATGCCGCGGGCCCGCGTCCGCTTGAGCGCGGGTCGCGCGCAGCTCACACGCGAAGCACAAATGCTCGCGATGTACGCGGGCGCGAACTCGATCTTCTACGGCGACAAGCTCCTGACCACGCCCAACCCCGATGCCGACGAGGACCGCGCGCTGCTCCGCGACGCGGGGCTGCGGGCGATGGTCTGAGCCGCGTGCGGAGCGTCACGCGCCGATCGCGCGGACGAGGACGCTGACCGCAAAGACCCGCACGGTGCGTCCCCCTCGCTCGATCCGCACTTCGCGGCTGCGCCACGTCGCGTGTGTCGGTAGAGCGGGCGCCGCGGGAAAGCGAGTGTCGGTGACCCAGACCAGGACACTGGCGCGCCGCCACAGGTCGCGTGGCCACCAGTCGTCGAAGTCGTCGCGGATGGGCGTATCACACCCCACCGGGAGGTCGGCTCGGAGCGCCGCGTCGAGCTGCGCGCAGATCACCCAATGGGGCCCGACGACCGTGAGGTCTGCGCCCTCGTATCCGGGGGTCGCCCGGACGAGCCGCGCTTCGTCTCGCACGACGCGCACGACGTCGGGCCATCCGTAGAGCTCGTTCGCGAGATCGAGCCGCGGGTCATACGACGCTGGCGCGAAGCGCAGCAGAGCGGGTGCGAGCACCCACGCGTACGCAGCCGCGATGAGCGCGCCCCCCAGAGCGGACGCCGAGACGACGAGGCGGCGCGAAGGGGGAGAGGCCGATCGGGCAGCCGCGGGCACGAGCGCGAGGAGCGCCGGCGCGACCCAGTGCGGCTCGGCGACGCGGCTCCAAAGGCAAAGCGGCACGAGGACGGACAGCGGCAGGACGCAGCACACGCACAGCAGCCTGCCGGTTGCGTCGCGTCTTCCGCGCCACATTGCGCGCCCCGCGAGCGCCGCAAGCCATGCTGTCACGGGGGACAGATAGGCGACTTGCCCGCCCACGAGCGCGCCCACATTGCGCAGCGAGAGGCCCGCCGTGGCCTGCGAATCCACGAGCCGATGCTGGAGCATCGGCCAGCCGCTGCGTGCCTCGAACACCACGATCGGGGCCGTCACCAGCAGGCCCGCGCCCAAGCCTACCCAGGGAGCGACCGTGCGCGCGTGCGCCTTCGCAGGGCGAGACGCGTACGCCACGGCGAGGCCGGCCACGAGCATCACGCCGCTCACTTTGGACGCTGCCGCCGCGCCGGCGAGCAACCCCGCCGCGGCGAACCCCCTCGCCGCGCGGGCGCTCCCCGGCAACGAAGCGAGCGCGTCCGCCGCTAGGCCCAGCGCCCCGGTCCAGAGGAGCGCGAGCAGGAGGTCCGGCGTCAAGGCGAACAGGCCGATCCCCACCTCGGGTGCCAGCGCGAAGACGACCGCCGCCGCGAGCGACCGTCGCCACGCCGCGCCGCACGCTCGGCACGCAAGCGCCATCGTCCACGGCACGAGGGTCGACAGCACCGACGTCAAGACGTGCGTCCGTTCGGGTCCCGGCGCTGTCCCCGAGCCGATCGCGCGCGCCACGGCGCCGACGAGCCCCGGGTGGTCGAGATAGGCGGGCTGCGGGTGCAGCGCGTACGTCGCGTAGAGCGCTTCCGAATCCCCGAAACCGATGCGCGTTGCTGCGAGGAGCCGAACGCCGAACAGCACGATCGACGCAAGAACGAGGACCCCGAGCTCGAGTTTCCCGGTGAGCTGGCCCGGCCCGGGTCTTCGGTCGAGAGGAGCGCGCGTGGGCATGTCAGGCTGCGCGCAGGCGCACATCGATCCAGGGCGCCAGCATTCGGGCCACCGACGCAGAAGGCGCGCGCGCGCTTCCGAAGACCGACTCCACCTCATCGCAAGCCGCGCGCAGCTCGGTCTGCCGGTCGAGGGCATCGGACAGCGCGTCGGCGATTCGATCGGCGCACGCCTCACGCTGGAGCAGCTCGGTGAACGCACACCTGCGAAGCAAGACGTTCGGCAACGCGACGTGGGGCGTGTGGACGAAGGCACGAGCGGCGATCTCCGTCGCGAGGCCCACGCGATAGGCGACCACAGGCACGGCCCGCGCCAACGCGGCCTCGAGGGTCACCGTGCCGGAAGCGCAGAGTGCGACGTCGAACGCGCCCAAGACGGCCATCGCCCCGCCGTACGGGTCGACATCGACCGTCGAGACGTGCCGCGCGGCCGCCGTCGTTCGCGCCCAGGCGCGCGTGCCCTCGTCGAGGCTGGCAGCCATCAAGACCCGTGCATCGACGCTCGCGCGGTCGCGGCGCACCCGCTCGTACGCGTCGAGCATCGGGACGAGCAGTCGCCGAACCTCGTGAGGGCGGCTCCCGGGGAGCACCGCGAACGCGGCGGCGAACGGCGTCATCCCGAGCGCGTGACGTGCGGTCTTTCGATCGAGCGGGGTGGTCTCGAAGGCCGGGTGGCCGACGTAGTGCGCGTCGACCCCGGAAGCCCGCCAGATCGGCTCCTCGAAGGGGAGCATGAGCGCCATCTTGTCGATGTGGGGCTTGAGCGATTCGACCCGCGCCGGCCGCCAGGCCCAGACCTGCGGAGCGCCGTACCAGAGCACCCGCACCCCCGCCGCGTGCAGTCGGGGTGCGAGGCGCGCGTTGAACTCCGTGTAATTGACGAGGAGCGCGGCCCGCGGGCGGCGCTCGCGCGACGCCGCGACGATGGCCCGCCAGGCGCGCCACACCGACACCGCCCGCTGCGCGGCTTCTCCGATTCCCAGGGCGGTCGACGCGCGCATGTCGGCGACCAGCTCGAGGCCCACCCCCGCGAGGGCGGGTCCGCCCAGGCCGAACGCTCGCGCGCCCTCGAGCCGTGCGACGACGGGTGCCGCCGCGCGGTCCCCCGACGCCTCGCCCGCTACGACGAGCAGATCGGTCAAGCCGGCTCCGGTCGCACTCGGCTCACGGCAATCGACGCACGGCGGCGCGCGATCGTGCTCGAGCGGCTCGCCAGCCCGCGTAGGCCAGGGCGATGACCCCGGCCCAGCGGGAATCGGCGGTCGTGCGGGTCGAGCCGACCGCGCAGCCGCCGGTCGGCAACGCATCGCACTGCTGCGAGAAGCCGTGGCGCGGCTCCCAGTTGCACGGATCTTCGGGGACCGAGCTGCCGGCGGCCACGGTCGGGCTGACGCTGCGCGTCCCGTCGGGCGGGTAGATCGAGCACAACCCCGCGACGTCGTCGCCAGACAGCGCACGCATCGACGTCGAGCCCGGCGTGTACTGCGCGTACATCGTCGCGGCGCTGTCTGCGGAGTGGGCGAGCCCGAGGAAGTGACCCATTTCGTGCGTGACGATGCTGGCGAGGTCGTAGCTGTCGGACGAGACCGGGTCGCCCACGGTGAGCGGGACGGTCCCGTTGATCTCCGTGTCCGCGTCGTAGATTTCCCCCGAATGGGCGTCGAACGTCACGGTGGTGAGCCCGAGGGTGTTCGCGCGGTCGTTGGGGTAAGGCCAGACGTCGTCTCGAAAAATGATCGCGTGCTGATTCGGCGCTCCGTCGGTGTTGTACCCCACCTTCGCGCAGTCCACCGGGCCGAGATCCCGCGCTCGGATGCTGACCAGCGTGTGGCCGGCGCGGTCGGCCGGGCAAGCGACTCGTGTCCACTGCGCGAAGGCAGCCGCGACGATCCTTTCGGCATCGGCGTAGGAGGCCCACTTGCTCGCGTTTCTCTGGATGTCGTAGCTCACGCATGCGTTGCGCCACCAGACGGGCAACACTTTGGCCGGGGGGTCGAGTGAGGCACAAAACGACGGGAAGTCAGGCCATAGCCGACCGCCGGAATCGACGAACGAGGTTGGCTGGCAATCGCCATGGGGCGACCAGCTGGGCGGCAGCGGGCAGGTGGTCGTGCGACAAAAGGCCCAGGCGTCGAGCGCCGAAGCGAGGCACGTCGCGGCAATGGCGGCGCCGGCGATGCCGCTACGGATGCGCATGCACGCGGATCCAGTCGGCGGCGACCTCCACGGCGGCGTCGTCGACGGATCGGTCGTGCAGTACGTCGGCAGCGAGCCGAGTCCCGGCCGACGAGAGGGCCACGCGGGGGGCCAGAAGCGCGCCGGCGGCGCGGTTTCGCACGACCCGCGCCGGCGCGTCCGCGCTCGCGGCCACGACTGGGAACTGCCCTTGGCCCCGCGCGGTTACGTCGAGAGCGCCGGGCGGCCCCGCCCGCAAGAAGAGAAGCGACGGTTTGCCGTCCGCCAGCATCGCCTCGCCTTCGACGATCTGGCCGATATCGCCCACGACCCCACCCATGGTTCGCACCCACGCGTCGCCCCCGGTCGCGAGATCTCCGGCCACGACGCGGTCGACGTGCATGCGCGTATACGAGTAGATTCGGCCGTTTTCCCAGACCGCGTGCGATTCGACCGGAGTCAACACGGCCGCAGCCGTCGACTCCCGCAGAAGGCCTTCCCATGTGACGGCGATCGACACCGACGCGCGCGCGTCGCCGAACGCGAGCGCCAGGGCGACGGCAGATAAGGCTGTCAGCGCGTGCGTGCGCATGACCCAAAGACTAGCACGGGGTCGGAGGGGCGCGGGCGGCGCGTGCCGCCCTACCACCGGACCAGCGCGCATCCCCAGTGCACCCCGGCGCCGAGTGCCAGGATCATGCAAAGGTCGCCCGGTTTCAAGCTGCCGGCGCGTGTTTGCTCGTCGATGAGGATCGGGAGCGTTCCCGCGCTGGTGTTGCCGAAGCGGTCGATGTTCGAAGGAAGTTTGGCCGGAGGGACGCCGAGCTGCTGGCGCACGTAGTCGTTGATGCGCGCATTGGCTTGGTGCGCGAGAAACCAGTCGACGCCGTCGATAGGCGTCTTCGTTTCCGTGCAGAGGGCGCGCGCCGTCTCGGGAAGCTTGGTGACGGCGAACTTGAAGAGCTCGCGACCATCCATCGTCGGAATGTACGTCTGCTCGTCGTAGTCGCTGTGCCTCCAATAGGGGCGCGTCCGAAAGCCGCCCCCTTCGACGTAGAGCAGCTTGGCCGCGCCTCCGTCCGTGTAGAGTTTCATGCCCCGCAGTCCGGCGTCGCGGTCTGTCGCCCGGAACACGAGCGCCCCCGCGCCGTCTCCGAAGAGGACCGCGAGCGCGCGGTGCTTGCTGGCCCGCTGCTTTTGCTCGGGGGTCGCCGTCCGTCCGTTCGCGGGATCGAGCGCTCCCCAATCCTCCCACGGCATGAAGCCCGCGTGCGCTTCGGCCCCGACGAAGAGGATCGTTCGCGCCGCCCCGGTCTTGACGAGGCCGTCGATGATCTGAAGCCCGAAGAGCATCGCGGCGCACTGCTGGCGAATGTCCAGCGCAGGGACGCCTCGCAGCCCGAGCTTGTGCGCAAGGAGCGCACCAGAACCGGGAAAGACGTAGTCGGGCGTCATCGTCGAGAAGACGACGTAGTCGATCTCGCCCGGCGAGATGCGCGCGGCCTCGATGGCCCGCCGGCTCGCCTCGAGGCCGAGGTCGCTCGGGCCCACGCCTTCGGGCGCGTAATGACGCTGCCGGATCCCCGAGCGCTGGAAGATCCAGTCGTCGCTCGTGTCCATCACTCGCGACAAGTCTTCGTTCGACACGGGGCGCCCCGGCACGTAGTGCCCCGTCCCGATAATCTCGAATCCCAGCATGCGTTCCTCAATCGTCGGAGGCGCGGCTCCACGGATACATGAGCGGCGTCCACACGGGCTGCAATCCGAGCCGCGCCCGCTTCGCTTGCTCCCAGTCGGCGATGCGCTGGCCGAGGAGCGAGCCAGCCGTGGCGAGCGCTACCCCGGCAATGACGTCAATGAGATAGTGCCAGCGCAGAAACATCGTTGCGATGATGATCTGCGTGGCGAGGAACGCAATGACCGGCCACCAATATTTGAATGGGACGAGCTTCCTGTGGCGGAAGCTGAAGATGGCAAAGAACGTCGGCACGGCCGTGTGCAGGCTGGGAAAGATGTCTTTTTGGGCCCCACCGGCCTCGACGGCTTCGCGCACGAGGTGCCAGTAGGGCCCGCCTTGGAGCTCGTGCTGGAAGGTGCCCTTCAGGTACCAGTAGGGGCCGAACCCCGGCACGATCATGTAAAGGACGTGGGCGGTGCAAAAGATGAGCAACACCCCGGTGGAGAAGCGCGCGAGGAGCTGGGTGTCGCGCTGCCAGTACACCATCGGAAGCACGTGCACCGAGAGGATCAGGAAGTAGAGAAAATAGAAAAACGCGAACCATTCGGTCGTTTCGCGCGAGACGTATTGGTCGAGGGCCACGCTCGGTTCGAAGCCGAACACGCGGAGGTCGAACGCGTAGATTCGGGCGTCGTCCGTCCAAGGACTGACGGCAGGTAGGATCTCGCGCAGTTGAAAGAACGAGCTGAGCAACGTTCCGATGACGGCGGTGCGGTAGACCAGCGACCCGGCCGAGCCACCCCAGCGCAAGAGGTGTCCCCGCACGAGGGCGATGACGAAGAGGAAGACGCCGAGATCCGCCGCGACCCGGACCAGGCAAGCGCTGCGGTCCGGACCCCTGCCGAGCATCAGGGCCACCAGCAAAGTGACCAGGTAGCCCACCATGAGCCAGTCCTGGGACGCGAAATTGCGCACCCAGGACGTTGCCGATGCGCCGGCGGGCGGGATGGCGACCGCCAGCGCGTGCGAGACCGCTCCCCCGCGCCCACGGACGTGCGCGCCAGCTCGGGTCGATCGACCTGTGCTCCGGTCAGCGGTCGTGTGTGACCGCGCTCGGTCCGTGATGGACATGCGACGCCCTATGTTTTCCTTGTTTCCAAGTAACCACGCCCGACGCGGTCCGACAACGCGAGAGGACTGCGAAACGCGCTACGCAGAAACCGGATCCGATGAAGGCTCGTAGTCATTCTCCGTCCGAACGCGTGCGAGATAGCCGATGGCAACGGGTTCGGCCAGCGCGGTCCCACCGCGATGGCGGGCAACAGGCACGAGCGGAATAGGAGGACAGCCCTAGAGAAGCCGTTCTCGTGCAACTCCTGCACGGCGACGATCCCCGCCTTCGGGATCGCGAAGACTTCGACGAAAAGTGCCCCCCCTCGCGAGGCCGAGGACGACGAGCGGCTCAGCGGAGCGGCGCATGGTGACGACGTCGCCAATCGCCACCTCATGCACGATGCGATCGCCATCGAGAAATACGCGTCCCTCACGCATTTGGCTGCGGATGGCGAGGACCTCGCCTTCGTCGACCATGCCGAGCGTCATCCGCAGCGCCTCGGCCCCTGGTCGGTAGGGTTCACGGACGACGAATTGCAGCTTTCGAGACATAAGGGGCATGACGCGCCCCCCGGCGCTCCGCTGCGCTGCGGTCGACCCCGCGGCGGGCCCGATCCAAAGACCGCTCGACTTTTGCTCCTCCTCGGCCAAGACGCGCCCCTCGGCCCTGGCGTCGATGAGCCGCAGAATGTAGCGAGACGTCGCAGCCGGCGAGGCATGACAGAAGAGGGCTTCGTTGAGAACCCGGTCATGCAGGGTGCGACCGCCGATCTCGACGCGCATCCGCGTGAGCTCGGTTCGTCGGAGCGCCCCCTCGAGGGCCGCGGCGAGTGCCTCGCGGACCGCCCCTTTGCGCGCGGCGCAGAAGAAGCCGACAGAGTGGCTCGGTGCGCTGTTGACGCCGAGAAGAGGGATCCCCGAGCCGATGCCGTGGGACGCGGCGAGCAGCGTGCCGTCGCCGCCGACTGTGACGACCAGATCACAGCGCCCCTCGACGCGGAACCCCGGAGCGCGATCGTGCCAGCTGGCCACGACGCCCAGATCGGAGAGTGCGCGGCGCACTTCGGCGATGGTCTCGGTGTGCTCGCGGTGGCCAGGGTGCATGCGGCGCACCGTCTCGTCGCCCGCTTCCAGAAGCGCGGCCACCCGAGCGTCGTTCTCTTCTTCCACCCACTTGCTCCAAGAAGACCGCTTGACCACGACGCAGACGTGCGGAGCGCCGGTCACGGTTCCAGCTCCGCCAGGCGCCGAAGCCCGAGCTCGGTCTTTGCATCGCGGATCGCGCCGCTACGGCAAAGGTCGATCGCGTCCCGGACGGGCAGCGAGAGCACCGCTCCGCAGCGCTCGAGCGCGGAGCCATCCTCGGTTGGCGTCCCCCTGGTTTTCGGGTCGACCTCGACGGCGAAGAACAGGTGTCTCTCACCGATGATGCCGGGGGCGGGGAAGGTCCATTCCCCGAGGGGGCGCACATCGCGGATCTCGGCGGTGAACCCGAGCTCTTCGCCGAGCTCGCGCCCCGCGCTGGCGGCCGGATCTTCGTCCGGCTCGACCAGCCCGGCGGGCAGCTCCCACAGCGCGCCGTCGTGGGGAGGCGCGATCGGCCGCAGCGCGCACGGAGGTCGCAACGCGGAGCGCAAGAAGACGTGACGCACCCCTTGCGCAAGAAAGTGGGCCGCGATCACCACTGCATCGAGCGCCGCGCGCGTGGCGATGTCGTACGCGAACGGCGCGCTTTCGATCCCGTCCGGGTACCGGGCGATCAAGTCGAGCCGCTGCACGTCGAGAAACCCGCCGGCCGCCTTCGACTCTGCCGTGCGGTCGCGCGCGATCACGACGCGGATGGGGGGCGGAGCGGGGAACGGAAGCACGGGCAGGCTCGTACGTTGCTGGCGGTCAGCTTATCGGGTCTCTTGTACGCTGTCGCGCCGCTGTGCGCCCCGTGGTAACGTCCGCTGCGTGTCTGGTCCCGGCAGCGACCAGGATCAATGTTTCCCAGCGAGCAGCCCCCCCGCGCCCTCGACGGATTCGAGATTTTGCGGCGCTTGGGCACCGGAGGTGCCGGGGATGTGTTTCTTGCGAGGAGTCGCGGAGGCAAGCTCGTCGCAATAAAGACGATCGCCGACGCCCGCCGCGCCGACGACTCGTTCGCCGATTCGTTCGCCCGGGAGGCGTCGGTCTGCGCGCGCTTGCTTCATCCGTGCATCGCGCAGGTTCGCGCCTTCCTCGAGGAGCCGGGGTTCGCGGCCCTCGTGTACGAATACGTGCCCGGCGTGGCCCTCGCGCGCGTCATGCGCCTCTGCCAAGCGCACGAAGTGCGGCTGCCCGACAAGGCGGGGTGGCACATCGTCGAACGCGTCCTGGCCGCGCTCGCCTACGCGCACGGCTTCCGGGACAGCAGCGGTCAGACGACGCCGATCGTTCACCGCGACGTATCGCCGTCGAACGTGCTGATCGACTGGGACGGCGGCGTCAAGATCGCGGATTTCGGGATCGCCAAGATGCTCGGCGTCTCTCCTTCCACCCGCGTGGGGACCGTGAAGGGCACGCTCGGGTGCATGGCCCCCGAGCAGGCACGCGGCGAACCGGTCGACGCGCGGGCCGACGTGTATGCGGCGGCGCTTCTCGCGTGGCGGCTCGCGACCGGCCGGGTCCCGTTTGCGAAGCACGAGAAGGACGAGTTCGAGCTCCTACGCGCGATGCGCAATCCGCGGATCAAACCACTCGACGTCATTCGTCCCGACCTCCCTGGACCCTTGCTCGATGGGATCGCGTGCGCGCTCGAAGCGGAGCCGGAGCGGCGGACAATCACAGCCGCGGAGCTCGCCGCGGTGGTGCGCGCCCATTTCGACGTCGAGGCGGGGCGGGTGGAGCTCGCGGAGCTTCTCGAGCGATGGCGGCCCACGTTCGAACGAACGGTGAAACGCACGACCGATGACGCGGGCGAGTCGGCCCCGGGGGGGCGGGTCGAGCACACGCTTCGCTACGACGAGGTCGCGCTGGCTTTCGACGAGGACCCGCCCTCCGACGGTCCGACCTTCGAGTCGCACGCCCTCCCGACCGATGCCGCGGCGCTGGCGGCATTGCCGCACGCCGAGCACGAACGGCTCTCCACGGTGCCTCCTTCAATGCCGCGCACCCGGTCGCGCGCGCCGCTCGCGTCGGCGCCCGCGTTGGTCATTTCCGTACTTGTCCTCGTCGGTCTTCTCGTCGCATTGTTGGCGTCGCTCGCGCGTCGGAGTGGCTGAGAAATAACGACCCTGGCGGATTTATTCTCGCCGCGACCCAATGCGGTGATGAAAGCTGCGGATGGATCGCCAGAACGCGAAGCGATGCTAGCGTAGAACACGGTAAAATGGCCCTTTTGGGATGGAGGTTGTCTTCTATGAAGATCGAAAAGCTCATATTCGTCGCGTCGATGGGTGCAGTAGCCATTGCGGCGAACAGCTGCTCCAGCGACAGCAGCTCAGGCAACACGATGAGCTCTGGAAGCAGCAGCGGTAGCGGCGAAGGCTCTGGAAGCAGCAGCTCTTCCAGCGGCGGGAGCAGCTCCTCGGCGGGCAATCCGCCTGGCGGCAGTAGCTCTTCGAGCGGGGCTGGCTCTTCGAGCGGCGGCAATGGCTCTTCGAGCAGCGGCGGGAGCTCCTCGAGTGGAGGCAGCTCGTCGAGCAGTAGCAGCGGGTCGTCGAGTGGAGGCAAGAGCAGTTCGTCGAGCAGCGGCGGCGGATCGAGCGGAGCCAGCAGCTCATCGAGCGGCGGCAGCGGATCGTCCAGCGGCGATATGGGCGGCTCGATGTCGATCCAGTGCGCCGGGAAGATGTGTGCCATGCCGAGCGTCTGCTGCGAGCCGTTGCCCGATGCGGGCGCGAAAGGCGGAAAGAAAGACGCCGGCGCCGCGGGCCAGGTCTGCTTGGTCGCCTGCAACTACGACACGCAAGCGCAGCTCTGCGCAAACGACAACGACTGCCAAGCGGGCCCCCCGACCTGTACCAACGGCATCTGCGTGAACTGAGGTTTTCCCGAGACGGCTCCCCTTCTCCGAGAAGGGGTTCCTCAAAAGCGCATCGCGTGCACCGGCTACCCGGCGCACGCGATGGGCGTCGCTTTCGCGACGGCGAAGGTGATGGCTACCGAAGGTACTTGGCCAGAGGCAGATTCTGGGTCTTGATGTCGCCCGCGACGAGCGCTGCGAGCTTCGCACCGCCATCCAGGTTGGTGTGCGTCGCATCGCTCCCGTTCGCGTGGAACTTCAGCGCGGCGGCCTGCGAGCCCAGCGTGTTGTACCAGGCGGTCGAGAGCGCCGTGAGGTCGATGAACGCGACGTTGTGAGCCGCGGCAGCGTTCTTGGCGGAGATGGCGTGAAGGCTCGACTGGTCACCGTCCGTCGAGCCGGCTCCGAACTGCACGCGCGCCGGCGGCGAGACCAGGATCGGCGTGACGTTCGCCGCGAGGGCGTCGGTCACGTATTTCTCGAGGTTCGCCTGGACAGCGGTGTCGGCGACCCCCTTGTCGTTGTGACCAAACTGAATCATCGCGTAGTCGCCGGGCTGCCACTTCGCCTTGATCTGGCCCCAGAAGCCACCGTAGAACGACGAGGAGCTCGCGCCGCTGTTGCCGTAGTTGGAGACCCCAATCGGCGGCACGAAGAACTCAGGCAGTATCTGACCCCATCCGCCGAATGCTCCGCCGGTCTGATCGCACTCCGTGGAGTCGCTGGCCAGGTAGATCATGATCGGCTTCGTCGCCGCGGTCGAAAGGGCGTATCCAACCGCGGAGACCTGCGGGGGAGTGGCCGCCGGCCCATAAAAGAAGAGGTCGAGCCCTGGGTACCCGCCGGGCCCACCCGCGTGGTTAGGCTGCCCTTCCATCGCGCGGACGTTGACGACGAAGGCGTATTCGACCATCTGTCCCGCAGCCGTAGTAACCGGGGCCAAGAGCCCGCGCTCCGACTCTGCGCTGATGTAGGTCGAGCCTGCCGCAGCGCCGCCCAGGGTCACGCTCACGAGGTAATTTCCGGCCTCGGACGTCCCGTCCGCGGAGGGCGTCTGGGTTGTGTTGTAGGTCGAGCCGCCGAACAGGCATTCGATGCAAACGCCGGTGGTGTCCTGTCCGGCGCAGGCATTTGTCCCGCCATTCGTCGGGTTCTGCGAGCCAGCGCCCACGGGTACCTTCTGGCACATCGAGTAGGTGGCCGCGGTGGGCATGGGATATCCCGCTGGGATGCCCGTGCCCATCGCAGGCGGCGGGGCGGTGCCCCCGGACGAACCGGCGGCCGCATCCGCGCCGCCAGAGCCTCCACTGCTGCTCGAAGAACCGCTCGGGCCCCCCCCCGAAGAGCTCCCGGAGCCCGCTCCTCCCGATCCGGATGCGGACCCAGAGGATCCTGTGGACACCATCCCCGAGCTGGACGCCGTTCCACCAGAGGGTGCGCCGCTGGAGCTCCCTGTGGTGTCGCCCGAGCTCGAAGGCGTCCCGCCGGAGCTTTGTGTCGCCGAGCCGGATGAACCTTCCCCGGTCCCTCCCGCACCTTTATCGGGGGTCGTGGTCGACGCGTTCCCCGAACACGCCATCGGCCCAACGAGCGTCAACAACGGAAGCAATGAAAGACGTTGCCGTCTGATGGCCATGGCTGTCCTCGCCCTCTGGTGCACGGCTCCCCAGGTTCCTCGGCGAGCCCAATGTCTCATTAGCACTTTGGAGGTCGACGGGAAGAGGCCAATGGTCTTTTTCGGGACCATGCCCGCCCCGGAGCCCACTTATTGCTCTTGGACTGGATTCAAACGCCCGCACTGAAATTGGTAGCCGTCCGGGCGGTCGTCGCGCGCCTTGCTTCGACTGGCTCGCCGTCGGTGCTGATGGCCGTTGCGGCAGCTAGGGGCCGCCCCTTGGGACATCGCCGGCGAAGAGTCGGTAGAAATCAGAGCGGCCCACGAAGTCAGTATTCGCAAATAGGCATTCGTCGCAGCCAACGTAGCTCTGAGTCTGCGTCTTCGCTACCAATCCCAGTGGCCACGAACCCCCGCTCATGGACCGTTCGAGCGCGTCTTCTTTCGAGTCATGGCGAGTCGCGCCCTTTGAGGTTTCCCCGAGACGGCTCCCCGTTTCTCCGAGAAGGGTTCCTTAAAGACGCATCGCGTGCACCGGCTACCCGGCGCACGCGATGGGCGTCGCTTTCGCGACCGCGAAGCTGGTGGCTTACCTGAGGTACTTGGCCAGAGGCAGATTCTGCGTCTTGATGTCGGCCGCGACGAGCGCGGCGAGCTTCGCGGCGCCGTCCAGGTTGGTGTGCGTCGCGTCGCTCCCGTTCGCGTGGAACTTTAGCGCGGCGGCCTGCGAGCCCAGCGTGTTGTACCAGGCGGTCGAGAGCGCCGTGAGGTCGATGAACGCGACGTTGTGAGCCGCGGCAGCGTTCTTGGCGGAGATGGCGTGAAGGCTCGACTGGTCACCGTCCGTCGAGCCGGCTCCGAACTGCACGCGCGCCGGCGGCGAGACCAGGATCGGCGTGACGTTCGCCGCGAGGGCGTCGGTCACGTATTTCTCGAGGTTCGCCTGGACAGCCGTGTCGGCGACCCCCTTGTCGTTGTGACCGAACTGGATCATCGCGTAGTCGCCCGGCTGCCACACCTTCTTGATGTCGCCCCAGTAGGCTCCATAGAAGGACGACGAGCTCGCGCCGCTGTTGCCGTAGTTGGAGATCCCAATCGGTGGCACGAAGAACTCAGGCAGCATCTGACCCCATCCGCCGAAGGCGCCGCCGGTCTGGTCGCACTCCGTGGAGTCGCTGGCCATGTAGATCATGATCGGCTTCGTCGCCGCCGTCGAAAGGGCGTACCCGACCGCCGAGACCTGCGGCGGAGTGGCCATCGGACCGGAGAAGAAGACGTCCAACCCCGGGTATCCGCCGGGGCCCCCTGCGTGGTTCGGCTGCCCTTCCATCGCACGGACGTTGACGACGAAGGAGTACTCGACCATCTGTCCGGCAGCGGTGGTCACGGGAGCGAGAAGGCCCCGCTCCGACTCCGCACTGATGTACGTCTGGCCCGCGGCCGCTCCGCCCAGTTGCACGCTCAGGAGGTAGTTGCCCGCCTCCATAGTGCCCGTGGCGTCGGGCGTCTGCGCGTTGTTGTAAGTATTCCCCCCGAAGAGGCACTCGATGCAGACGTTTCCCGTAGGTTGGCCGGCGCACGCCGTGCCGCTTATCGGCACCGTCTGGCACTTGGCGTAAGTGGCCGCGTCGGGCATCGGATATCCCGCCGGGATGCCCGTAGACATGGCCGGGGTCGCGGTCCCGCCGCCGGACGAACCGGATCCCCCGTCGCCGCCACCCGAGCCACCGCTGCTGCTGGAGGAGGAGCCGCTCTGGCCCTTTGTCCCCGAAGAGCTCCCGGAGCCCGCCGGCCCTCCCGAGGAGGAACCACCAGAAGACGACCCAGACGACCCCGTGGACACCGCGCCGGAGCTTGACGCTGTTCCGCTGGAGCTCCCGGCCGTGTCACCGGAGCTTGTCGGGGTTCCACTGGAGCTCCCGGCCGCTTCACCGGAGCTCGAGGCTGTGCCGCCGGAGCTTTGCCCCGAGCCGGATGATCCCTCCCCCGTGCTCGCCGGGTTGCCGGGGGGGTTGGTGGATGCACCCCCCGAACACGCCATCGGACCCATGAGCGTCAACAACGGAAGCAATGAAAGACGTTGCCGTCTGGTGGCCATAATTGTCCTCGCCTTTCTGATGTACGGCTCCGCACGTTGCTTGGCGAGCCCGAAGTCTCTTTAGCACTTTGGAGGTCGATGGGAAGCGGCTAATGGTCTTTTTCGGGACCATGGGTCGCTCCGCGTCCGAGAGCATTGCTCTTGGACTGGATTCCGACGCTCTCACTGAAATCGCTGGCCGCCTCGGCGGAAGGTCGCCCATCTCGCCGGGGATGGACGCCGGCGTGCAGCGGAACGCGGTCTGCCGGGCGGCGAACCGATGGACGCCCGCGCCGGGGCGCCGCCGGAGAGAAAGTCGGTAGAGTCGGTGGAAATGAGAATGGGCGGACGAATCACGCTATCCCAAAATGGGTATTCGCGTGCCGCCCGCGAGACTCCCTAGAATTGCAAAGCGGGCCACGTAACTTTGACTTCGAGCGGCGGCACCGACACCGAACGGCGAAGAGGCGGACAGAGAGCGAGCGCGCGAAACGAGTTCGAAACGCGAGCGCAGCTCTGGATCGGGTCGAGGTCGAGCGGCATGTGCTCGCACGGTCGCGCGCGCTGGCGCCTGAGGCTGGCGTTCCCATCCCACAAGCGCGCACGGCCCTGGCTCATGCACGACGGGAATGCCGACGCTTTCGTGCGCGTCTTCCCTCGAGTCGTGTGGGACGCCTTAGGTTTGCTACGCTTGGTGAGGAACTTGTCTCGCCCATTCCGTCTCAGCCGAAAGGAAGCCATCGCATCATGATGGTCGGCGGTGCGCCTCACGGATGACTAGCCACGAGCAAGGCATCGAGCGGATTGAACGGGTCGCGAAGCGGGCCGAGCGCCGCATGCGGCTCAGCCGAGCGCTCGGGGTCGGTTCGAAAGCGCTCTGCGCGGCTTTCGTGGTGGCGATCGCGGACGTCGGGCTGCGCAAGGCGGGTCTCGCTGGCGAGCGGCCGGTAGGGGCCGTGCTCGCGGCGGCGGGGGTCTCCGTGCTCGTCGCGTCGCTCGTTGCCTGGGCGCGGCGGCTGCCCGACCTGGCCGGAGCGCGCGCCCTCGACCGCTTTCACGGTCTGCACGACCGGTTTGCCAACGCGCTCTCCTTCGGCAGGAGCCCCGCCGCCTTGCGCACGCCGTTCATGGGTGCGGCGATCGAAGACGCTATTGCCGTGGTGGAGGGTGTGCGTCCGCGCGCCGCTGTCCCGATCACCGTGCCAAGGCCACTTGCGACGGCAGCCGCTCTCGCCGTGCTCCTCGGGGGTGTGACGCTGTTCCAACCGCGCCAGCAACACGTCCCGATTGCGCACGACAGGACGATCGAACCCGTGGACATGTCGGCCGACGATTTGGAGGACGTCCAAGATTTCCTCAAACAGGTCGACCAGACCGCTTCCAGCCAGGACACCAAGGCCGCCATTGAAGAGTTCAACAAGCTGGTCGACGACATCGCCAACAAGCGTCTCGACCGGACCGAGGCGTTCCGTCGCATGGGGGCGCTCGAGGAGAAGCTTCTCACCGGAAGCCAGGCCGACAAGCGTGCGCTCGAGGAGCAGCTCGACCGCATCGGCGACGAATTGAAGAAGGCCGAGCTGACGAAGCCGGCCGGCGAAGCGATCACGAATCACCAGCTCGACCGCGCGCGCGACGCGATGCGCGAGCTCGCGAAGAAGACGCGCGCCGGTCAGGACAAGCCGATCGACCAAGCGAAGCTCGACCAGATGCGCGAAGCCCTGAAGAAGGCGGCCGCGGATGCCGACGAGCGTCGCAGGGAGATCGAGCAGCAGCGCCAGGAGCTCGCCGACGAGATTCTCAAGATGAAGGAGAAGGCGCCGGACGGCGGTTCGGACGACGATCGAAGCCTCCTCGAGAAGAAGCAGCGCGAGCTGGAGCGGCTCGACCGGGATCTCGACGCACGCCGAGACGCGGGCCGCCAGCTCGACCGACTCGACCGGGAGCTCGAGCAGGCCGCCGAAGACTTGATGAAGGATCTGGGCCTGAGCGCACAGGATTTGGATCAAGGCGCCGAGGACATCAACCGCATGGAGCAGCAGGAGATGACGCAGCAGCAGAAAGAAGAGCTGCGCCAGAAGCTTCAGGAGCTACGCGAGCTGATGCGCCAGCAAGGGCAGGGGGGCAAAGGACAGGTCGCCCGGCTCAAACGCTTTGGCCGCACGGCGCGCGGGCAGGGCGGCTCGCAAGGACAAGGCGGACAGCCGCAGAGCGGCCAGGGCCAGAGCCAGGACGACCCGAGCGGTTCTCAGGGACAGGGCGGGCAGCAGGGACAGGATGGCCAGGGGGGCTCGCAGGGCTCCGGCCAGGGCGGAGAAACATGGGTGCTTGGGCCGAACGGCGAGAAGATCCTGATGCTGTCGAAGGGGCAGGGAGGCTCGAGCGAAAGCGGGCCGGCGGGCGGCGGCGAACAAGGCGGAGAGGCGGGGCGCCAGTGGGGGGAAGGGCATGACCCCAAGATGCAAGGCAGCGCGACCAATCCGAAGATGGGCACGGAAGACACCCAGGTGCAGGGGGCCGACACCGGGCAGGGCGGATCGCGCAGCCAGGTGATTCTCGGCGCCGCCGAGCGCGGGTTCTCGTCTCGCGGCTACAAGCGAGTTTATACCGAATACCACCAGGTCGCCGAACAGTCGCTCGCGAAGGACGAAATTCCAGGGGGCTTCCGGTCCTACGTGAAACGGTACTTTCAGCTGATTCGCCCGCGCGAAGGGCAGTGAAGGGAAGACGAGAAATGGACGCCGAATCCGTTCGCGAACAGGTGACGCTCTTCCGAAAGCGCGTCGACGAGCTGCGCGCCGAGATCGCAAAGTCGATCGTGGGCAACCGCGAAGTCGTCGACGGCGTCGTCACGTGCATGCTGTCGGGGGGGCACGCGCTTCTCGAGGGCGTTCCGGGGCTTGGCAAGACGATGCTGGTTCGCACGCTCGCCGAGGCCCTGTCGCTGACCTTTTCGCGAATCCAGTTCACCCCGGATCTGATGCCCGCGGACATCCTAGGCACGACCGTGATCGACGAGATGCAGGGAGGCGGCAAGGCTTTCGAATTTCGCAAAGGGCCGATATTCGCGAATATTGTCCTCGCCGACGAGGTGAATCGCGCGACGCCCAAGACCCAGAGCGCGCTGCTCGAGGCGATGCAGGAGCACCGCGTGAGCGTCGGCAAGCGCACGCACGTTCTCGACGAGCCTTTCGTGGTCCTGGCGACGCAGAACCCGCTGGAGATGGAAGGGACGTATCCCCTGCCCGAGGCGCAGCTCGATCGCTTCTTCTTCAAGCTGCACGTTCCGTTTCCCGGCCGAGACGAGCTGCACGAGATCCTCGACCGCACGACCGGCGGCGCGATCGAAAAGCCGCGCGCGGTGCTAGACCGCGGCGCCATCACCGAGATGCAGCAGCTCGTGCGGCAAGTCCCGGTGGCTCGCCATGTACAGGATTACGCGGTCCGAGTGCTTCAGGCGACCCATCCGGACGGTCCGGAGGCTCCAGATCTCGCCAAGCGATTCGTTCGCTACGGCAGCTCGCCGCGGGGAGCGCAGGCCCTTCTCCTCGCCGCGAAGATCCGGGCGCTCTTCGAGGGGCGCTTCGCCGCTTCGGTCGACGATATCCGCGCGGTCGTCCATCCTGCGCTCCGCCATCGGATCCTCCTCAACTTCGAGGGAGAGGCCGAGGGGGTGAAGACCGACCAGGTCATCGACGCGATCCTCAAGGGCGTCGCCGAGGCCAAACCGGAGAAGGCCTCGCGACCCGTGGCGAACTGAGACGGGATGGGTCTCCTCGACATTCTGCCCTGGCGTCGCGAGAAGGCCGCTGCCGCGTCGAGCGAGGGCACCCTCTTCGACGAGCAATTCCAGCGCAAGCTCGACTACCTTGCCATCGTCAGCCGTCGCGTGTTCGCCGGCCGGCTGCGCGCGGAGCGGCGGACGAAGAAGAGCGGCAGCGGCGTCGAGTTCGCCGATCACCGCGAATACCAGCCGGGGGACGACTTCCGGTATCTGGACTGGAACGCGTATCAGCGATTCGACCGGTTGCTGGTGCGTCTCTTCGAAGAAGAGGAAGACCTCGCGATCTATTTCATCCTCGATACGAGCGCGTCGATGGGCTTCGACCAGGGCCGGAAGCTGCGCTACGCGAAACAGGTCTGCGCTGCGCTCGCGTACGTGGGCTTGGCCAACCTCGACCGGGTGAGCATCGTCACGACGAGCGACCGCGTGCTCGAGCGCATGGCCGAGACCCGCGGCAAGGCGCGCATCTTCAAGGCGTTCCGGTTCCTCGGCGAAGTCGAGGCGGGCGGCCCGACCGACCTCGAGGACGCGATGAAGACGTTCGTCGCGCAGCACAAGCGGCGCGGCCTCGCCGTGCTCATCGGTGATCTCTACGATCCGGCAGGCTTCGAGCGGGGGATCAACGTTCTTCGCTACAACAAGTTCGACCCGTTCGTCGTCCACATCGTCGACCCGTCGGAGGCGCGGCCCAAGCTTCACGGCGACGTGCTCGTGTACGATTGCGAAACGGGAGACGAACGCGAGGTGACCGTGACCGCGAAGGTGCTGGCGCGCTTCGCCGAGGCGCACGCGCAGTACCTCGCTCGAGTCGAGCGCTACTGCTCAACCCATCAAGTCCCGTATGTGGCCGCGAGCGTCGATGTCGCCTTCGATGAGATGATTCTGCGCGTCTTCCGACGGGGCGGGTTTCTGCGATGATCCTCGCGGGGTTGCCGCTCGCCCAGCTCGCCGCGATTTTCGCCGCGGTCGGCTTCGGCGTGCTGGTGCTCTACATCTTGAAGCTTCGTCGGCGCGTGGCCGCGGTGCCTTTCTCGCCGATCTGGGAGCGCATTCTCCGCGACAAAGAGGCGACCACGCTGTTCTCGAAGCTCAAGCGTCTCGTCTCGCTCTTGCTTCAGCTCGCGCTGCTGGCACTCCTGGTGCTCGCGCTGGGCGATCCGCGCGCGGCCGAGAGCCTGCTCGCCGGACGCACGGTCGTTGTCCTCGTCGACGCGAGCGCTTCGATGCAGGCGACCGACGTCTGGCCGAGCCGGCTCGCGGCGGCCAAGGACGAAACGAAGAAGCTCGTTCGCGGCCTCGGCGGGGCCGACCGCATGCTCGTGGCACAAATGGACGCGATGGTGACGCCGCTCGGCCCCCTCACGAGCGACACATCGGCGCTGGAGCGCGAGCTCGACTCCATCCACGCGACGGACACGCGCGCCGATTTCCCGCGTGCCCTGCGCTTTGCCACCGATGTCCTGCGCGGTTACGCACGAGGCGAGATCATCGTCGTCTCCGACGGCGCGCTCGGCGAAGCGGCCGATGTGTCGGGGCCGGTTCACCTCGGTGGGGCCAAGCTCTCGTACGTCAAGGTGGGCAAAGACGCGAAGAACGTCGGGATCACCCAGTTTTCGGTTCGTCGATATCCCCTCGACAAGAGCCGCTACGAAGTGATGCTCGAGCTGACCAACACCGGGCCCGACACGGAAGACGTCGAGCTGCAGCTCCTGGGCGACGGCGCGCTCGTCGATTTGACCAAGCTGCGCCTCAGGCCTGGCGAGCGGCTGCCCCGATTCTATCCGCAGCTCTCGGGAGCGAGTCGCACGCTCGAGGCGAAGATCGCAAGGGCGGACGGAACGCGCGACGACCTGCCGGCCGACGACCACGCGTACGCGCTCTTGCCCGAGCGGCGCCGCGCCAAAGTGCTCGTCGTGACCGAAGGCGACACGTATCTCGACGCGGCGCTCCTGCTCGACGGTTACCTCGACGTGACGGACGTCGAGCCCAAGGCGTACGCCGCGGCGATCGGAGGGGGCGACTGGGACGCGGTGATCTTCGATCGCGTGACGCCCGCCGAGATGCCGAGAACGAACGCCCTCTACCTCGACCCTCGCGGCCCGGGCGCTCCCGTGAAAGTCGACCGAGAGCTCAAGCAGCCAGGATTCGACAAGATCGACCGCCGGCACCCTGCGGTCCGCTTTCTGGCGCTCGACGACGTCAACATCGCGGTCGGCCACAGGCTGGTGCCCGAGGTCGGCGACCACGTCGTCGGGGCGGCCGATCGCGGCGAGTCGCCGATCCTGGTCGCTGGGGCGCGAGGCGGGCACAAGTTCGTCGCGATGGGATTCGATGTGCGCGACAGCGATCTGCCGTTGCGGGTCGCCTGGCCGCTGTTCGTCCTCGACTGCATCGACTGGTTCACCGACGAAGACGCCCAGTACCTCTCGAGCCTGCGCACCGGTGAGGTGTGGCGCCTACCGGTCGGAGCGACCGCGTCGCAAGCGACCGTCAAGCTCCCGGGCGGCCTGTCGCAGTCCGTCCCGGTGCACGAAGGAAGGGCCGTGCTCCTCGGCGAGCGATCCGGCTTCTACGAGCTGACGGCCGGGGGGGAGACGAGCACGTTCGCCGCGAACCTCCTCGACGCGTCGGAAAGCGCCATCGCTCCGCACGACAATGTTCTCGTCGCGGGAAGGGAAGCCGGAGCGGTCGAGGGGTTCCACGCCGGCGTGCGTCGCGAGATCTGGATCTATCTCCTCCTGGCTGCCGCACTGCTCTCGGCGCTCGAGTGGGCGACGTACCATCGCCGGGTGACCGTATGACCTTCGCGTCGCTCGTCAAGCGTGCGGGTTGGGGAGCGCTCGTCGTCGGCGCCGGCGTGCTCGGGCTGTGGATGTACATGCGGTACGTCTGGTATGCGGGTCCATCGATCACGTGGAGTCGCGGGGAGAACGAGTACGAGCTGCTCGCGCCGCGCATGCTGGGCATCGCGCTCCTCGGACCGTATCTCCTGTGGATGATTGGGCGCAGCCTGGCGGACCTCCCGCCGGTCCAGCGCGCCCTGTCGCTGATCCTTCGCGTGGCCTTCGTCGCGGTGCTCGCGCTCGGCCTGGCCAGGCTCGCGCGCTCGGCGACGACCCAGAAGGTGTGCACGGTCTACCTGGTCGACGTCAGCGACAGCGTCGCGGATGCGGCGCTCGACGACGCTCGCGCCGAGGTGCAAAGGGGACTGGACGCGAAGCTCGAGAGCGATCTCGTTCGGCTCGTGTCGTTCGCCAAGCGCCCGCGCGTCGTTCCGATCGACGATGGACGCCACGTTACCGCGCCTCCAATCGAGCGCCACGGCCAGGGGCTAGGGACGGCCACGGACATCGCGAGCGCTCTCCAGCTTGCCTACGGCCTCTATCCGGAAGGGTACCTGCGCCGCGCGGTGATTCTGTCCGACGGCGTGCAGACCGACGGCGATCTGCTCGCGGAGGCGAACCGCGCCAAGAGCTACGGCGTAAGGCTCTTCGCTGTCCCCTACAGGCGCCCGGTCCCTGGGGAGGTCGCCGTACGCGATCTGCACGTTCCCGAGCACGTGCGCGAGGGCGAGACATTCGACGTTCACGCGCAGGTGTTCTCCAGTGTGAAGCAGACGGCGAAGCTCGTGCTCAAGCAAGGCGACGTCGTCAACGGCCTGGACGGGGTGAAGCAGGTCGATCTCGAGCCAGGGGACAACGACGTCGTCTTCAAGAGCAAAGCGGCGGTTCCGGGCGAGGTGACGTACGCGCTCGAAGCCAGCGACATGCAGCAGGATCGGTTCAAAGAGAACAATCGCGCCACGGCGATCGCCGCCGTTCTCGGCAAACCGGTCGTGCTCTACGTCGACGGCGACCCCGCGCGCTCGAGCTATCTCGCGTCGGCACTGGCGGCGCAGCAGTTCAACGTCGATACCAACGATCCGCTGCCGACGACGTTGCGCGAAGCCGAACGGTACGACTTCATCGTGCTGAGCGACATGCCCTCCGAGCGGGTGTCTCTCACGCAGCAAGAAACGATCGAACAGTACGTCCGCGACCTCGGGGGCGGGTTTCTCTTCGCCGGCGGCGAGCACGGCTACGGGCTCGGCGGCTGGTATCACACGACGATCGAGCGGATCCTTCCCGTGCGAATGGACGCCGAGAAGCGACGCGACGATGCGGAGGTCGCGATGGCGCTGGTCATCGATCGCTCGGGCTCGATGAGCGGCCTGCCACTCGAGATGGCTAAGCAAGCGGCCAAGGCCACGGCCGACACGCTCGCGGGCGACGACCTGCTCGAAATCATCGCCTTCGACTCGCAGCCTACGCGGATCGTGCGAATGACGCCCGCCAAGCACCGCGCGCGGATCCAGAACGACATCGCGCGCATCCAGGCAGGAGGCGGCACGGAGATCTTTCCTGCGCTCGACGCCGCCTATCAGGCGCTGTCGACGACGCGCGCGAAGAAGAAGCACGTCGTCTTGCTCACCGACGGGCAGGCCCCGCAGAACGGCATTCGCGATCTTGTTCAGGCGATGGCGGCGGAAAGCATCACGGTGACGACAGTCGGCCTCGGGGGCGGCGTCGACGAGAACCTGCTCCGGACCATCGCCGACGTCGGCGGAGGCCGCTTCTACAAAGTGGCCGACCCGCAGTCGCTCCCGCGCATCTTCACCCGCGAGACGGAGATGGTGAGCCGTTCGGCCGCGGTCGAGGAGTACTTTCAGCCGCACGTTGCGTCGTCGGCGGATTTCCTCCACGGAGTCGATATCGGGGGCGCACCGTTTCTGCACGGGTACGTCGCGACCAAGCTCCGGCCCGCGCCCGCGCAGCAGATTCTGGAGAGCGAGCTCGGAGAGCCGATTCTGGCACGCTGGCACGTGGGCCTCGGCTGGACGATGGCGTGGACGAGCGACGTGAAGAATCTCTGGGCGGTCGAATGGCTGCGCTGGCAAGACTGGGGTCAGTTCTGGGGGCAGCTCGTTCGCGAGCACATGCGGCAAAAAAAGCGGCAAGTATACGACATGCAGGCGGCGATCGATCCCGCGACGGGGCGGGTGCGCGCCGCGCTCGACGCCATCGGTCTCGACGACCGTTTTCAAAACGGCTTGGATGCGTCGCTGACGATCGCCGGGATGTCCGGTGGCCCCCAGGTGACGATTCCCATGCCGCAGACGGCTCCCGGGCGCTACGAGGCGGACTTCCCGCTCGATCACTACGGCTCTTTTCTCCTGCATGCGTCGCTCGCGAGGTCGATCGACGATCATCTGGGCTCGGCCAAGGGGGCGACCGTGGCCGAGAGCTTCGGTCACGTGACCAACTCATATCCGCGGGAGTATCTCGCGCTCGCTGCAGACGTCGCCACCCTGGGGCACGCCGCTGTAGCCACGGGCGGCTCGCTCGATCCGGCGCCGACCGCCGTCTTCGATCCGGCGGGCGAGGTCATTCGCTACCACCAGGATCTCTGGCCGCGCCTGGTCGGCCTGGCGATCGCAATTCTGCTCCTCGACTTGCTCGTGCGTCGCGTGCGCCTGTTCGACCGAAAGCACACCGCGAGGCCGGCCGGGAAACGCGCCGGTTTGACCGTAGCGTAGAAATCCCATCGCTCCCGACGCGCGCATGCGCTATGCGGCCTCACACAACGGCGTCTTATCGAGGGGCATCGAACCCGGGAAAGGACGCCGCCATGCGAGCCGCCGCCGTGACGACGACCGAGCACTCCGACTTCCAACCGATCCGTGGACGCGACGATCTCGTCGCGCCTTTCGTCGAGGCGTGCAAGCCGCCGGCGGAATGGCGCGTGGGCCCGGAGATGGAGAAGTTCGGCATCTTCGAAGACACGCGTATGCCGCTTCTCTACTCCGGGCGGCGGAGCGTTCTGCACATCCTCGAGGTGCTCGCGAGCGCACATGGCTGGAGGCCCGAGCGCGAGCACGAAGGCGGCCCGATCGTGGCGCTCACGCGCGGCGACGCGTCGGTCACGCTGGAGCCCGGCGGCCAGCTCGAGCTCTCGGGCGGCAAGAGCGACACCATTCACGAAGTGTGCGCCGAAGTGCGCGCCCACATGCGCGAGATCGGCCCTGTCTCGCGTTCGATGGGCGTGCGCTGGCTCGGCGTGGGCTTTCATCCGTTTGCCCGCCGGGAAGACTTCGAGTGGGTACCCAAGCAGCGATACGGCGTGATGAAGAGCTACCTGCCCACGCGGGGGGCGCATGCGCTCGACATGATGCTTCGCACGTGCACGGTTCAAGCGAATTACGACTATTCGAGTGAAGAAGACGCAATGCGCAAGATGCGTGTCGCGCTCGCGCTGGCTCCCCTCACGACGGCGATGTTCGCCAACAGCCCTTGGAAGGAAGGGCGCGCGCACGGCGGCCTGACGTACCGAGGGCGCATATGGCTCGACGTGGATCCCGACCGCGGCGGTCTCGTGCCCCAGCTTTGGAAGAAGGGAGCCCGTTTCGACGACTACGTCGAATGGGCGCTGGACGTGCCCATGTTTCTCTTCAAGCGCGACGGTCACGCGATCGCGAACACCGGGCAGACGTTCCGTTCTTTCCTCAAGAGTGGCTTCGACGGACAGCACCCCACGATGGATGACTGGAAGGTGCACCTGAACACGCTCTTTCCCGAGGTGAGGCTGAAGAAGACGATTGAGATCCGCGGCGGGGACATGCAATCGACCGACATGGCGTGCGCCCTGCCCGCGCTCTGGACGGGACTCTTCTACGACGACACGGCCTTGCGTGAGGCCGAGTCGCTCGTCGACGACTGGGGCCACGACGAGCTCGCGGAGCTTCGCTCGCGGGGATGGCGTGACGGGCTTCGAGCAACGTTTCGCAAAGCGCCGCTCGCGGCGGTCGCGGAGCGAGTGCTCGCGCTGGCCGAAGGGGGGCTCGAGCGCCGCGCGCGCATCGACGCCTCCACCGGCAAGGACGAGCGAATCCACCTCGCGAGGCTGCGGAAGCTCGTGGGTGAGGGGCGCACGCCGGCAGACGTTCTGCTGGAGGGCTTCGAGAAGGAGAAGGACCCCGCCGCGGCCATGGTCGAACGGTCGGCCCTGAGCTGGGCGTGACGGCGGCCGGTCACCCCGCGCCGTGCACCGCCTCCACGAAGGCTCTCACCCGCGCCATGTCCTTCGTCCCCGGCGAGGTTTCGACGCCGCTCGCAACGTCGACGCACCACGGGCGCACCTGTCGAATCGCGGTCGCCACGTTCTCCGGCGTCAATCCTCCCGCGAGGACCAGCCTCCGGCGCTTGGCCAGCCCGACCACCAGCCCCCAATCGAACGCCCGGCCCGTTCCGCCCAGCGCCCCGCTGACTTTGGCGTCGACCATGACGTATTCGCCAGGCGTCGCGTCCGCCAGGGACACGTCCTCGTCGGCGGCCACGCGCACCGCCTTGTATGCGTGCGGAAGAAGCGCGATCACGTCGCTCGACGGTTCGTCACCGTGCAGCTGCAGGCAGCCGATGCCAGTCCGTTCGCGAAGCGCGCGCATCGCGTCGACCGTTCGATCCGCCACCACGCCGACCACCAGCGCCTGAGCTTGCACCGCCCGCACAATCCCGCGGGCCACGTCCTCGTCGATGCGCCGCGCGCTCGATGCGACGAAGTTGACGCCGATGGCATCTGCCCCTGCTTCGACGCATGCAACCGCCTGATCGGCGGAGGTCACGCCGCAGATCTTGATCCGGGTCATGCGTCGATTTTGAGCAGCTCTTTGACTTTGGCAATCACCTGCGGCGCCTGAA
This sequence comes from uncultured Polyangiaceae bacterium, assembly GCA_964531095.1. Taxonomy (GTDB): domain Bacteria; phylum Myxococcota_A; class Polyangia; order Polyangiales; family Polyangiaceae; genus Palsa-1150. Next base: position 55,485 of record CAZHED010000025.1, read on the forward strand.
TCGGCTTGGTGATGTACGCATTCGCGCCGAGCTGAAGCGCGCGGTTGCGGTCTTCGTTCGAGCCCTCCGTCGTGATGACGATGATGGGAACGTCCTTGTGGGCCGGGTCGGTGCGCACGCGCTTCACCAGCTTGAGCCCGTCCATGATCGGCATGTTGATGTCGGTCAGGATGATGTCGAACTTCCCAGCGGCCAGCTTTCGCAGCCCGTCGACCCCGTCGTCCGCCTCGGTGACGCGCAGGTCTTTCACGCGCGACAGGGCGAGCACGAGAAGCTGCCGCATCATGGGCGAGTCTTCGACGACCAAACAGGAAAATTGGGCGCTCATCTCGTTCGGCGTTCCTGCCTCTGGCGTTTATACGGTCGGCTCACGAATGGCCAAATCCCATGCTCGGCAATCATCGGGCTAGGCACACATCTCACGGATCGATTCGGCGCTCGGGAGGCGCCCGCTCTGCGTGGCCCAGATGTTCGCCGCGACGAGGACTCCGCCGGCGTGCGCGCCGAGGAGCTTGAAGAGCTCGCGATCGACGGTCACGAATCGCGTTTTGTGGCCCAACAGCGCATAGATGACGATTGCGCCGACCACCCGCTCCCCCATCTGCAGCGGAATGCAAGCCGCCGGGGGCGAGGTGATGTCCCCCTCCGCCACGTGCGGAACGCCCGTCAGGAACGTGCGTTCGATGACAGCAGCCACGCCGTCGGGCATCGATCCGTGCGTGGCGATCGTCGGCAACGTCGTGATGTCGACGCCTTCGCTGATGACGGGCGTCAGTCGGCGCCCCTGCTCGTCAGTGAAATAGATCGCCGCCGAGCGCGCGCCCACGAGCTGCACGAGCAGCTCCTTGACGTTCTTGACCACGGCGCGGGCTTCCAACGTCGCGTGAAGCTGGAAGCTCGCGACGTACAGGTTCGCAAAGCTCTCCAGCTCCGATTCGATCTCCGCAAACCGGTTGGTCACCCGACTGGTGAGCTCCTCTTGTTGATGCACGGTCGACAGAAGGCGCGACTTTTCGCGCTCCAGCTCGTCGATCTTCGTCAGTAGATCGCGGATCGCGCGGTCGCTCGCCAACTGAGTCTTGAGCGACGCGTTCTCTTCCTCGTATTTCGTCAGCTGCTCCTGCAACCGGCGGTTCTCCCCCACGAGCTCGTCGGTGAGCTCGGCCCCGCGGCGAAAGAAAGTCTGCAGAAAGGCGTCGCGCTTCTCCTTGAGCTCCGTGCCGACCGTCGGGCCGGGCCGATCGCTGAGGAGCGATCCGCGAGCCTTCTTCTCGCTCATGCGCTCGATCGTATCACTTCTGGCCCGCACCTTCGCGGCCGAGCTGTGTGAGCCACGTTCCAAGCTCCCCGACCATCACACGGGGTGCGCGACGAAGCGCCGCGATATCGCGGCTGCCGGTGAGCAGCATCGCCGCCCGGAGCTCCGTCTCGACGGCGTCCAACCATGCCATCGCACCTTGCCGTCCGCCCGCCGACAGCGCGCGCAAGACCGGTCGCGCTATCCCGGCGGCGCTCGCGCCCAGCGCGATCGCGCGGGCCACGTCGAGCCCCGTTCCGATCCCCCCTGTGGCCACGATCGTGTCGAACCCCAACGGCGAGAGCAGAGCCACCGAGGCCCCCGTCGGTATCCCCCAGTCCCAGAGCGCTTCCCCGAGCTGGCGGGCCGCTTCGTCGCCGGCGGCCGCGGCGCGTTTCGTCTCGACGCCCACCCACGATGTGCCTCCGGCTCCTGACACGTCGACGTGGCGCACACCGACCTCGCGCAGCCGCCTTCCGACCGAGGGGCCGATGCCGCATCCGGTCTCTTTGACGATCACGGGAAAGCCCAGATCGCTCACGAGCCGCGCGATCGTCTCGAGTCCGCCGGAAAAATCGCGATCGCCACCCCCCTGTACGATTTCCATCGCCGGGTTGAGGTGCACGCAGAGCGCGTCGGCGCCCACGTCTTCGATGAGCGCACGAAGGTCGCTCGTCGTCATCGACCGCGCTTGGACCACCCCCACGTTGCCGAGGACGAGCGTTTTCGGAGCGAGCTCGCGGACGCGGTACGTCGCTCCGCTCCCCGGGCGCACGTGCATCGCACGCTGGCTGCCCAGACCGAAGCCGTAGCCCCGCTCTTCGGCGATGCTCGCCAGCTCGCGGTTGATGCGCCCAGCCTCTTCCGTGCCGCCGGTCATCGATGCGATGACGAGCGGGGCGCGCAGCGTCTTGCCCAGGATAGAGATCGACGCATCGATCTCCTCCAGCGCCATGTCGGGCAGGGCGTCGTGCACGAGGCGAACGCATTCGAGCAACGTCGACGCGCGTCGGAAGCCGACGTCGCCTTCCGCGCAAAGGGTCAGGTGGTCGTCTTTGCGCTGTCCGATGCCGCTCATCCTGCGGTGCCGATCGTAGCGCGAGACCGGCGTCGCGCCGAGCCCTCCACGCACTCGTCAATCTTCAAAGAAATGTGAAAGTGCGCGGACTTGTATGAAAAATCAGGGGGCGAGTAGGTTGACGCCCCACGTGTTGGCACCTAGGCTCGGCCTCGCGCGCGATGGTACCGGCAAACCGCACATTCTCCGAAAAGCGAGACCACTCCGACGACCGGGCCATCCGCGACCAAGGAGCGTTCGAGTCGTTCGTCGCCGACGTGAGGGGCTGCGTCGATGGGTGGCTGGCGTCGTGGCTCGATGTGCGCGTGTCCGAGGCTCGCCGCCGCGGGCCCGATGTCGCCGTCGTGGCAGACGCGGTGCGGCAACTGGTTCTGCGCGGCGGCAAGCGGATGCGGGCGGTCCTCCTGGCGGTGGCCTATCGCGCGTGTGGCGGCGATGGGGCGCTCGACGTGATCGCCCCGGCCGGAGCGGCGCTCGAGCTTCTCCAAGCCTACTTGCTGGCGCACGACGACTGGATGGATGGCGATGACGTCCGCCGCGGAGGCCCCAGTGTGCCGGCGATGATGCGCGCGCGCTTCGGCGGCGAGAGCTCCGTCCTGGAAGACACCTCCCCCCCCTCGACGACGCGCGGTCAGCACCGCTGCGACGCAGCCAGCGTCTTGGCCGGTGACCTGGCCGCTGCGTGGGCGCTGGGGTCGATGCTCGAGCTGACCATCGCTCCCGCGCGCGTCACGCTTGCCCTGAAGGAGCTCGGGCGCGTGGAGGCCGACGTCGTGCAAGGGCAAGTGGTCGACGTGTGTACTGCGTCGTCGGATCGCGCCGACGTGGAGGCGGGGTACGCCCTCAAGACGGGGAGCTACACGGTCCGGGGACCGATCCTCATGGGTGCTCACCTCGCGGGCGCGAGCGACCCGCAGATCGAGTCGCTCACCGCGTTCGCCGAGCCACTCGGGGTGGCCTTCCAGCTCCGTGACGACGTGCTCGGGACGTTCGGCGATGCTACGCTGACGGGCAAGCCGTCGGGTGGCGACCTGAAGAAGGGAAAGCACACGGCCCTCGTGGTGGACGCCATTCGAGAACCGCGAGCGCGAGAGCTGCTATCGCGCGTGATGGGCCGGTCCGACGCAGCGGACTCGGATACGGCGGCCGCGATCGCTGCCATCGAAGCGTCGGGTGCGCGGGCGCGCGTCGAGGAGCGGATCGCATGGCTCGCCGGCGGAGCGCTGCGAGCGCTCGACCGGGCGTGTCTCACCCCGCCGGGACGATCGCTCTTCGCGCAGGCCGTCGTCGCACTCACCGAGAGGGACCGCTGAATGAAGGGCGAAGGAGCCGACGTGCGCGGCTGGATGGGTCGTGCTTGCGGAAAGGTCATCCTCCTTGGCGAGCACGCCGTCGTCTATGGGGTGCCGGCGATCGCCGCCGGGATCGATCGAGGCGCACGCGCGCGAACGACGCCGATGGCGCGGGGGCCGAGTCGTTTGCACGTGCGCGGCTGGAACATCGACGTGGACGAGAGCGAGCCTCGCAACGATCTCGCGTCCGCGTTCCGAGCGCTGCTCGAGGCCGTGCGGGTGGACGTACCTTCGCTTCCACCGCTGGCGGTCGAGGTCGAGGCCGACCTCCCTCCCGGCGGGGGGCTCGGCTGCTCGGCGGCGATGGGCGTCGCCATCGCGCGGGCAGTCGACTCCGGCGTCTCGGACGACGTTCTGCAGGGGCGAGCGATGGCGTGGGAGCGGGTGTTTCACGGAAACCCGAGCGGCGTCGACGCCGCCGTGGCCGCGCGCGGCGGGTGCATCTTCTTTCGTCGGGGCGAACCGCTCGAGCCGGTGCGAGCGCGCGGCACGCTGCGCCTTTGCGTCGGCAGTACGGGACTGCCCTCGAGCACCAAGTCGATGGTCGACGCGGTCGCGCGCATGCGCATCAGCCGACCGGAGGTCGTCGAGAAGGCCTTCGAGGCCGTGCGCTCGCTGGTCCACGGCGCGCGACATGCGATCCTGGAGGGCGATCGCTTCACCCTGGGCAGGCTCATGGACTCGAACCAGACCCTGCTGAGCGCTCTTTTCGTATCGACCCCGGACATCGAGCGGATGTGCGCCATCGCTCGCGCCGCGGGGGCGCTTGGCGCCAAGTTGACGGGTGCGGGAGGAGGCGGAAGCGTCGTCGCGCTCGTGCCATCGGCCTCGGTGGGTGACGACGTGCTCGCCGCATGGCGAAATGCCGAGTTCGACGGGTTCGCGACTTCTGTCGTTGCCGAGGCGCGCTCGCAGGTCTTGGAGAGCGAGTCGATGCCGTGAGCGAAGCGGTCGCACAGGCCCATCCCAACTTCGCGCTGAGCAAGTACTGGGGGAAGCGCGCGGGGGCGGGGAACTTCCCCGCGGTGCCCAGCCTCTCGTTCACGGTGACCGGCTTCTCGACGCGCACGGCGGTCCGATTCGACGGGTCATTGTCGACCGATTGCGTCGTCCTCGACGGTGAGGAAGTCGCCGGCCGGCCCCGAGCACGCGTCGTGGAGCTGCTCGATCGGGTCCGCCGGGCGGCTGACGACAGGCGCTGGGCCCGGGTCGTATCGAACAACGACTTTCCCTCCGCCAGCGGACTCGCGTCGAGCGCCTCCGGATTCGCGGCGCTGGCCGTCGCGGCGGTCCGCGCCGCAGGGCTCGACTGGGACGCGGCGCGGGTGAGCGACCTCGCTCGACGGAGCTCGGCCAGCGCGGCGCGGAGCGTATTCGGCGGTTTTGTCGAGCTGGCAGCCGGGGACCCCGGCGCGACGGAGGGCGATCTGCTGGCAGCGTGTCCGGTCGCCCCGGCCGCGCACCTTCGGTTGGAGGTGCTGGTCGGGATCACGACCGAAGAGCCGAAGGCGGTCGGATCGAGCGAAGGGATGCGCTTGACGATGGAGCGCAGCCCGTATGCGCGAGCCTGGCTCGAAGAGGCGCCCAAGCTGCACGTGCGGCTGCGAGAGGCGCTTCTGGCGGGCGACTTCGCTCGGGTGGGCGAGCTGACCGAGGCGAGCGCCCTGGCCATGCACGCGAGCGCGATCGCAGCGGGCGTCGTGTATTGGAATGGCGCGACGCTCGAGGCGCTGAGGACCGTGCGCGCGCTGCGAGACCGCGGGCTCGCCACGTACGCCACGATCGACGCAGGGCCGCACGTGAAAGTGCTGGCGCAGCGGGAGGACGCCGAGCGCGCGTGGTCTGCGCTGCAGGCGACGCCCGGGGTGCTGCGGGTCGTGCGCGGGCAGGTGGGGGAGGGCGCGCGCCTCGTCTCCGGGGAGGCTGCATCATGAAGGCGATTGCGCCGGGGAAGCTCGTGTTGACGGGCGCCTACGCCGTCCTCGACGGCGCACCCGCGATCGTGGCCGCGGTCGATCGCTACGCCGTGGCGGACGCGTCGCGTGCGGACATCGACGACGATCGCCCGCCGGAGGTCGACGTCCGCGCTCTCTACGACCAGAGCGGCCGCAAGCTCGGCCTCGGTTCGAGCGCGGCGGCGCTCGTCGCTTCCCTGGGCGCTCGTGCTCTGGCCCGGGGCGAGGACCCGCGCTCGTCCGGCGTGCGAGCCCGCATTTTTCGTGAAGCCAGGGAAGCCCACGCGCGCGAGCAAGGCGGCGGCAGCGGCGTCGACATCGCCGCAAGCGTCCACGGAGGGGTGCTTCGGTACGCGGTCGACGCGAGAGGTGACGCGAACATACGGCCGCTGGATCTTCCACCCCGTGTCCACCTGGCGGCGTACGATTCGGGGATGAGCGCGCGCACGAGCGACATGCGAGCTCGCTTCGACGCCTCGCGCCCGAGCCTTGCGGCGAGCGGGCTCCTGACCGCGCTGGCAGACCTCGCGAACCGGGCTTCGGCGGCCGCGGAGGCCGGCGACGGTCTGTCGTTCATCCGCGCGTCTCACGAATTCGGATGCGCACTGGCAGCCGTGGGCAAGGCTTGCGACGCGCCGATCGTTCCCCCCCCGTTCGCGGAGCTGGCGGCGCTCGCCGATCGGGAAGCCGCCGCGTTTCTTCCTTCCGGCGCCGGCGGGGGAGATGCGGGCGTCTGGCTCGGACTGGCCCCCCCTTCCGCCGCTTTCGCGTTGCGCGCGCGAGCGTTGTCGATGCGCCCCCTCGCGCTCAACATCGACCGAGGCGGCCTCCGCGCCGAGTCATCGTCATGACCTCCAAGTCGGCCAAAGCGCCCGTCGGCGCTCCACTCCCGAGGAAATTGCTCCAATGACTCGAAGCTCTCGACTCCCCGGCTTTCACAAAGTGACCGTTCGCGAGCGACGGGCCCTCGTCGGTGACGCGACGTCTGTGGGCATCGCCGACATCGAGCTCGCCCTCCACGGGGGCGGGCTCGAAGCGACCACGGCTGACAAGTTCGTGGAGAATGTGCTCGGCACCTATTCGCTCCCGTACGGCGTCGCCCTCAACGTGCGCGTCAATGGTCACGACTACGTCGTGCCGATGGTGATCGAAGAACCCAGCGTCGTGGCGGCCGCGTCGAACGCGGCCAAGATGGTGCGCGAGGGGGGAGGCTTCGTCGCCGAAGCGGATCCGCCCCTGATGATCGCGCAGGTGCAGCTGCGCGAGGTGTCCGACGCAGACGCGGCTGTCCGGCGGGTGCTCGAGAGCGAGAGTGAGCTCGTCGATCTGGCGAACCGCTCCATCCCCGGGCTGGTCGCGCGTGGCGGGGGCGCAAGGAGCGTCGAGGCTCGCGTCCTGGCTGACGACGTCATCGTCGTTCACCTGGTCATCGACTGCCAGGACGCGATGGGAGCGAACTTGGTCAACTGCGTCGCCGAAGCGGTGGCCGACAGGCTCGCGGCCTTGGCGCGAGCGCGCGTCGGCCTGCGCATCCTCTCGAACCTCTGCGACAAGCGCCGCGTTCGTGTTCGCTGCCGCGTCCCGGCGGAGGCACTCGCCGCGGGCGACATGAGCGGAAGCGACGTAATCGACGGAATGGTCAACGCCTCGCGGTTCGCCGAGCTCGATCCCTACCGGGCAGCGACCCACAATAAAGGGATCATGAACGGCATCGACTCCGTCGCGATCGCGACGGGGAACGACTGGCGTGCCGTGGAAGCAGGGGCGCACGCGTTCGCGGCGCGCACGGGGCGATACCAGCCGCTCTCCACGTGGCGACGCGATGGCCAGCACGCCGTCGGCATGCTCGAGCTACCGCTTGCGCTGGGAACGGTCGGAGGAACGCTGCGCGTTCACATGGGTGCTCGTCTGTCGCTGCGGCTACTCGGGGTGAGCGACGCCCAGCAGCTCGCGTGCATCGCCGCCTCGGTGGGCCTGGCTTCCAACCTCGCCGCGGTCCGCGCCCTGGCGACGGACGGCATCCAGCGAGGACATATGGGGCTGCACGCGCGCTCCGTGGCGGTCGCAGCGGGCGCGACCGGCGATTGGGTGGAGAAGGTCGCGGCGATGATCGTGGAGGCGCGCGACATTACCGTAGAGGGTGCGCGTAAGGCCCTCGACGTGCTGGGTGCCGAGTCGCGTGACGCCCCGCCGACCATGGCGATTGAGACCTAGGACAGGCTCAAAGGAAAACGTGACCGAGGGGGATAGATGGCGTAGTTTTCCACTGTGCCGCGAGACGCAGACGAATCGCGCCAGTCCATGCGATGGAGCGAGCCGCCCCCCGGCGACCCGCACCGCGACGTCACGGGCGCGCTGCACGATGTGTCCAACGCGCTCACCGTGTTGCTCGGGTGGGTCGCCGAAGCTCGCTCCGGCGGCGGTTCCGCCGAGCACGTGGAGCGCGCGCTCGCAATCGTGGAAGGCCGCGCTCGTTCGGCGCGTGATCTGGCGCGGCGCGCGATCGGCGCACCGTCGATCATCGACGACCGGGAAGACGTGCTGGATCACGTCATCGACGATGTGGTCGAAGCCTTGTCGGTGGAGGCGCAGCGCGCCGGGGTGACCATTCTCTTCGCCGCTCGTTCCCCCGGCGTCCACATCCCGCTCGCGGCCGACGCGTCGCAGATCCTCACGAACCTGCTGCTCAACGCGCTCGCGTGGGCTCCTCGAGGAACGCGGGTCACCGTCGAGTCCCGCGTCGAGGCCGGGTCGCTGGCGCTGTATGTTCAGGATGAGGGCCCCGGTGTTCCGGTGGGCCAGGCGGGGAGGATCTTCAGCGGGGCCACGGGTCGCGAGGGCGGAGCGGGCGTTGGGCTGAAGCACGCGCGCGCCCTCGCCCGGGCCGCCGGCGGAGAGCTCGAGCTGCTGGGAGGCGGGGGCGCACGGGGTGCGCGCTTCCGGCTGCGCTGGCAGCGATTCGAGACCAAGATTCCATTGGCGCCCGTTTCATCGCCGCGTCCCGCGACGCTCGCCGGCACGCGGGTGCTCGTGTTGGAAGACGACCCGGACGTCGCGGGGCTCCTGGAGTCCGCCCTGGGCGCTCGCGGCGCGCACGTTGCGGTCGCCCGCACGGTGGACGAGCTCCGGCATCACGCCGTCAATCGCCACGACGCCGCGCTGATCGACCTATCGCCCATCGCCCACGACGTGCGCGGCGCGGTCGAGCTGCTCCGGCGCGGGTCGCCGGAGGTTGCGCTCGTCTTCATCAGCGGGAGCGCCGTTGGCTTTCCGGAGGGGCTCGACGCGGATCGAGTGCGTTGGGTGCGAAAGCCGTTCGACGTGGCGGAAATCGTGGCCGCTATCACCCAGACGCGTCCGATCCGGCGGCCCGCGGACGGCCTGGCGGGGTCGGACGGCGCCGACGAAGAACCGTCGACACGCCCCTGACGGCTCGTTTTGTCCTGACCGGTCCTTCGCGGGAGGAGCTCTGCGCATGTCGAGGCTTCGGGTCAACGCGTTTGGAGTGTCTATCGATGGGTACGGCGCCGGTCCTGACCAAGCGCTGGATAACCCGATGGGCGTCGGAGGGATGGCGCTGCACCAGTGGGTCTTTGGCACGAAAACATTCCAGAAGATGCACGCCGACTTCGCTGGACCGGTGGTCGGTGACCAGGTTGGCCAGACGCAGATATGTCCGAGGTCGTAGAGGGCGACGTGATGGTCTGCTCGAGGAGCTCGGCGACGGTCGCGCGCTCCCGACCATCGTCGCCTCATTGGCCGATTCCGACGCGGGCGTGCGTGAAGCGGCCCAATCTGCGGTGCGCGAGTTTCGCGGGGAAGGGGCGCTCGGGCCGCTCGTCGAAGCAGCTTCGCACGACCATGCCGAGGTGCGTGAGTGGGCGCTCGTTGGTCTTCGGGAGCTCCGGTCGCCAACGGCCATGGGCGTCTTGCTCGCTGCGTTGACGGACCCCGTGGCCACCGTGCGGCGCGCCGCGGTGGTCAGCCTGGCGTACCTACACAGGCCGCAGGCCGTGCCTGCGCTGCTTGCCCGCCTGGAGGACGAGGACGCGGGCGTCCGACGTCTGTCGCTCGCCGCGCTCGCGCGAGGGGCGCGTCGCCCCGAGCTCACCGTGACGCATCTTGCCGCGCGTCTAGCTGACGGCGACTGGCAGGTGCGCGTCGAGGCAGCGACGGCGCTGGCGGGCCTCGGCGCAGAGGCCCTGCCCGCGCTGATCCCGGCGTTGCACGACGACCATTGGCAGGTTGTGAAGGCGGCCGCCACCGCGCTCGGCTCGCTCGGAGGTCGCGGCGCGGCGTCGCACCTGATGCCCCTTCTTGCCAGCTCGGAGGCTGACGTCCGCAAGGCCGCCGCCGAGGCTCTCGGACAGCTGGGATTCGAGGGGGCGCGGTCTTCTCTCTCCGGGCTGGAGAAAGACCCCGACATCGAGGTACGCAAGGCGGTCGGCCGAGCACTCAAACAGCTCGCGCGGCCGGCCAGCTCTTGACTGGGGCGCGCCCACGTTGGCGAGAGCGTGGGCAGCCGTAGCCGATCCGAGGGACGAAGCGGCCGACTCGTTGCCGCCGTGATCATACGCGTGGTCGAGCGGGTGGCCCGCAGCGTGCAAGTCGCCACTCGGCCCGCGCCGTTGGTTGTTGTGAGGCTGCTCCGCGGAATGGCCACAACGAAAAGCCCAATGGTGGCAAGCATGCCAGCAGATAGCGAAGCCGGTTCTTCGCCTGCATGGGTTGCGAGTAGACGTTCATGGCGGGCCAGCGCGCCCATCGACGCAAACGGCTATCTCGCAATCGCGCCCCTTTCCAACGTCGAGCCGAGCGCTCGTGCCCACGGTGGCCAGGCAGACGCGCTCGTCATTCCGAGCGCCAAGGGCGCGTGGCGATAAAATGACTATGGCGTCACACACGGCTGGGGACGACATTCCGCTTGCTGAAGCAGGGCGAATTCGTATACGTCCGACGTAACCGAAACGGAAAATCGCCGCGCGGTCACGCCGCAACGTCACAACATCGTCACGTAACCGCGATATCCATCGAGTGGATCTGTAATTTGAACAGGGGCGGTCCGAGCGGACGGTAACCTGAACTGGCATCAAAGGCCTTTTGAGCCGCTACCACCCCGTTGGGAGAGCCATCATGAAGAAATCGATTTTCGTTCCGGCTTGCGTGAACCTCGCCGGCGTCCTGGTGACTGCGACGTCCGTGGCCCAGACCACTGCGACGCCGAGCACTGTCACCGTGAACACCACGAGCAGGCTCGCGCAGCTCGCCGACACGCCGATCGGCGCGAACGCCGCGGTCTGGGACTCCCACCTGTACGAGGCCGCCATTCCCGACCTGCTTTCGGACGCCGGCGTGCGGCTCGTACGTTATCCGGGTGGCTCGACAGCGGATGTGTACCACTGGCAGTCGGGCACCGGAGCCTATGCCGCCAACACGTTCGATTCGTACATGTCGGTCGTTCGTGCGGCTCACGCGCAGGCGATGATCACCGTGAACTACGGCTCCGGAACGCCCGCCGAGGCTGCAGGCTGGGTCCAGTACGCGAACACGGGCGGTCCCTCCTACAAGGGGCCGGTTCCCACGTACCCGGGGGGCAGCGCCACGGGCCAGCGTTATCACATCAAGTACTGGGAAATCGGCAACGAAATCTATGGCAACAGCACGTACGGCGGCAACTGGGAAAATGACGTCAACCCCCCGGGGCCCGCGGAATACGCTGGGCGTCTCCAGCAATACTCGGCGGCGATGAAATCGGTGGACCCGTCAATCAAAATTGGCGCTGTACTGACTGCGCCTGGCAACTGGCCGGATGGGCAGACGTCCGCCAGCTCCCCCTTGCCCTGGAACGACACGGTCCTGTCGACCGCGTGCAGCGCCGCCGATTTCGTCATCGTTCACTGGTATCCGCAGGGCCCCACGGGCGAGTCCGACCAGGGCTTGCTGGCCGCGCCCCAGAGCGGCGAGTCGACGAGCGTCAGCTACACGCCCAGCATCCCCAGCATGGTCGACACCGTCAAGTCGCTGGTTGCTCAGTACTGCGGATCGCATGCGAAGGACATTGAGATCCTCGTCACGGAGACGAACTCCGTGTCCTACAATCCAGGCAAGCAGACCACGAGCCTCGTCAACGGGCTCTTTCTCGCCGACTCGATTGTGACCTGGCTCGAGAACGGCGTGACGAACGTGGACTTGTGGGGCATCCACAACAGTCCCACTTGCGGCACCAACGATAGCTCGTCCTTGTACGGTAGTTACGATTACGGCGACTACGGTTTCCTGTCGAGTGGCGGAATGTGCTCGACATCCGTAGAGCCGCCCGCCGAAACGCCGTTTCCCTCGTACTACGGGGTGCAGATGCTGGCGCACGCGGTCGAGCCGCGGGGCACGTTGCTGAGCGCGACGTCATCGGCGGCGCTCGTATCGGCACACGCCGTCAAGGGGGAGGCCGGAAACGTCAATGTGCTGCTCGTCAACAAGGACCCCGCAAACTCGTACGCCGTGACGGTGTCGCTTCAAGGAGCAAGGGCGTGGGGCGACGGAGACGTGTTCACCTACGGGGAGAACAGCTCGTCGATCGAGCATAGTGCCACCCGCGTGTCGAGGTCATCGTTCGCGATCACCCTCGCTCCGTACTCGCTCACGACCGTCCGCGTGCACTGACAACGAAGGCGATTGTTCGCTTTTCGGAGCGCGAGAGTCGCTGCGGCACGGCAAGCGCGTCCTGTCTGCAGCGTGATCCTCGGATCGGAGTGCGTGATCCACGGATCGGAGTGCGTGATCCTCAGATCGGACGGCGAGAAGGCATGGATCGAACGCGCGACGTTCGTGGTCGCGTGCGAGCAGGGGGCGATCGGACGCGTGGAGCCCGCGATCGCGTGAAGTGCGGTCATTGTCGAGCGCAGAAAGCGCGTGATCGCTTGCGATGTGCGCCCTCTCGAGCCGATCGAGGCGCGTACGCACTCGGATCAGAGCTTCACGCATTCGGATGCGGGGATCACGCGCTCGGATCAGGGCTTTGCGCGTCCGGATGCGGGGATCACGCGCTCGGATCAGGGCTTTGCGCGTCCGGATGCGGGGATCACGCGCTCGGATCAGGGCTTTGCGCGTTCGGATGCGGGGATCACGCGCTCGGATCAGAGCTTTGCGCGTTCGGATGCGGGGATCACGCGCTCGGATCAGAGCTTTGCGCGTTCGGATGCGGGGATCACGCGCTCGGATCAGGGCTTTGCGCGTCGGGATGCGGGGATCACGCGTTCGGATCAGGGCTTTACGCATTCTTGATCCGGGGATCACGCTGCGGATGCCGGGGTCACGCGCTCGGATCGGGGCTTTGCCCCGTCGGATCAGAGCGATCCGTGCGCGGATCGAAGACTCACGCCCTCGAGGCGGAGCTTCGTGTTCGGGCAGCAGCCCTTTCCGTGCCGAGGGCACGCTCGGGTCCGCGGTCGAGTTGCAGTCTTCGTCGGCCGTGCGGACCCGAGCTCCATCGTCCCCTTGACGTACTCCAACCCCTTGACTACACGAACGTTCCCCCTCGCGAAGGTGGCGGAATTGGCAGACGCACTAGCTTGAGGTGCTAGCGCCGTAATTGGCATAGGGGTTCAAGTCCCCTCCTTCGCACTCCCTTTGATTCCGCGGGGTTGGCTCGAGTCTGAGGGGCGCGCGGGGAGGGGCGGAAACGGGGCAGTGGCCAACCGGGCCCCCTCGGCGAGCTCCGGGTAGCTGTCTTTCGCGTTTGCTACGCACCGAGTGTGTTGGTTTTGTGGAAAGCACGGGGACTGCTCCCTGCCTCCCACTTGCGCCGACTGCGAGGCGGCGGGGACACTTCCCACCTATGAAGACGCGGTTCATCGAGGGTGAGGTCGGTATCCAGCCAGACCGAAGCAGCGCACGGCAAGCGGTTGGCGCGCCCGCGTTGCTGTGGCTCGCTCTTGCGGGCTGCGCTCCTTCCATGCCCGCCTTTCCGGCCCCGAGCAACCCCGGCGATCCTTGCCTGGACACCTGTCCGGACGGCATGACCTGCCAATGGGTACAGTGGACGAAGAGAAAGGCCCGCCCCGACCCTGGTCGCTGCGAGCTGGACCGAGGTCGGTGCGCCGTCGATGCAGACTGCGCGCGGTTTGAGCGATGCGTTCGAACGTCTCTCGCGGTCGGTCTATGTGCGCCAGCACGGACGTTTTGATGGGGGCCGCCCTCGGAACCAAGCCGCGTGTGCTCTGCATGAGCAGGATCGGACCGAGCGGCGTCGACGACGGGAGGCGCTGTTCTCGGCCATGACGTTCCTATGCGAGTAGCTTGGCTTCCGTCGATGTTGCTGGCCGCGTGCGGCGGACACGGCTCGCCCACGGGGGAATTCACCCTGCCGTGTTGCGTGGACGGCGGCTCCGAGTAGGGCGAGCGCTGGTCGCGCGCCCTGCCGACGAGTCGAGAAGCCACGTCGAGGCGCGACCGCGAGCACCATGGGCGTAAGGGGGCTGGACGCGTCATGTGGGCGTTGGCGATCGCCATCGCGGTCGGGCTGGTTGGTGCCTGCGGCGGGAACAGCCAGGCGGTCACCCGCGATCCCGATTTTTGCTGTACGGCCGACCGGTGCTGCGGCGTGCGGTATTACGACGTCGACGGGGGGGTGCACATGCAGCGATGCTCATCGTGGGCGGACGCCGGTCGTGGCGGCTCTCTCGAGTGAACCGAACCGGCGCCGGAAGATGGTGGGCCAATAGGGGCCACCGAACGTCAAACGGACGCCAGCGCGCACGCGCGCGCCCGCGTCGCTCAAGAAGCGCACCGTCTTTTGCGTTGCCGGGCTAGCTCGACGTGCTCTGAGCGCCGGACCGCGCGGGGAGCGCCGTGCCATGCGCGACTTTGGCGAGTGCTCACCCGGTCTCGTCGAACGCGGGGCCCCCAGCGCATCCACGCCCCCGCACCAGCTGTACGTCATCGCCGACCGCGATTTCACCACTCTCGATCACGAAGCAGTTGAGCGCGAGCTTGCCGTCGAAGCGCCGATAGATGTCGCGCGTGATCTGCTTGTCCTGAACAAGAGTGTCCGGATCGAACGACGTCATGATGCACCGCAGACGCAGATCCTGGACGCCGATGAGAACCTTGCCGATCCGCAAGCACGCACCCGGCCATGTGCCCTCGGTCAGCCCCTCGACGCCGCCGATGACGAGGTTGGGTCGCAGGCGGCGCCGGTCGCGACCGAACGCCGCGATCGCACCGTCGGTGGCGACCAGCAACGGGAGGACGTCGAATCGATCGACGCCGTCGTAACGCACCAGTCTGGCGCCCGGCCCGACGATGTCCACGACCTCGGCGGCAACTTCCGGACTGTCCCAGGGTCGACCGTCCACCAGGACGGTGTTCTCCCGGCCGAGCGATCCCTTGTGGCCGAGGAAACGCGGATGCGATCGAGACGTGATGACGCGGCCGGCTGCGTTCTCGACGTGTACGATGCGATCGCCTTCGATGCCCAGGGGTCCGACGGCAACCCGCTGCAATGGCTGTCCGGCCATCGTCTTGACCGGATAGCGCCAGAGCTCGGTGATGTTCATTTGCGCCATTCTGGGGCCACGTAGGGCCAAGCTAGCCCCTTTCGCGGAACGGGCACGCTGGCGTGGATGCTCTTGGCCCGGGCGTCAGAGAAGCTCTTCGATCACGTGAACGGGCCCGTCGGCGCGAATCTCCGCCGTGCCCACGGCAAGCAACCGGTTCAAGAAGGCGTATTTCGTCGCCGCCGTCTCGAAGCGCGGCATCGTGCGAAAGTAAGGACTTCCCGGCGCCTCGTCGTCGCGGATGCCCTCGAACGTCATGTGAATGAGGGCGCCATCGTCGGTCGCCAGCGTGATTCGGAGATCGAGCTCGATGACGCCGTCCGAGCGTTGGACCGTCCAATCGTCGCCGCCGGGCAGCACCTTTCCGCGAAGCCGGTCGCCTTCAAAGGAGCCACCGATGATCGGGAAGGTGATGCGCGTGCCCGAGGGTCCCGCGCCGACCTTCTGCGTGGGGGCCGTCGTCAGACGAAGGGTCATCAGCGGGCGCGATTGCATGGCAGTCCTCCTGTCGGCGGGGGGCGCAGAAGAAGCGGGGGCTGGAGAAGAGGCCGCGAGGGGCAGGGGCGCGCATCTCGCGAGCATCCCGAAGGCGGCAAGCTCGAGGACGTCCCGGCGTCGAGCGTGCACGGAAGGGGCCTCATCGGATCTCGTGGATCGTGTAGATGGGGCCCTCGGCACGCCGGTCGCCGCTCGCGACGGCGAGGAGGCGATTCAAGAACGCGTACGTCGGATGCCCCGTCTCGAAGCGGGGCGTGGTCCGGAAGTAGTACGTTGCGGGGTCGACGCGCTCGCCGCGAGAGAGCGCCGCGATCACGTCCGGCGGACCGTGACGAAGACCGAAGGACGTCATGTGGATGAGGGCGCCGTCGTCCGTCTCGAGTGTGATGCGCAGGTCGAGCTCGAGAACGCCGTCTGCTCGGAGGAGCGTCCAATCGCCGCCGCCCGGCAGAACCTTTCCGCGCAGCCGAGGCCCTTCGAAGCGGCCGCCGGCGATCGGCGCGGTGACTCGGGTGCCGTGAGGCACGGCGCCGATCTTCTGGGCGTCGACCACGGCGACCTGCAAGGTCATCAACAAGCGGGAATCCATTCGTCCTCCCTTCGCTCTCTTCGACGAGAAATAGCTGGTGAGGTGGCTGCTGCAAAGGGCCGGCCAGTCGCTCATGCCGGAGGCGCCAGGGGCCATTGGCGCAACCGTCCCCGCGGCCGAGCCGATAGGGGTGTCGAGCGGGCCGCGGATGCTCCAGAGCGATTCCCCAATGAAAAGAAGCACGCCGAGGCACGCCCTCATCGTCGTCGGCTCGGTCCTGTGCGCGGGCATCGGCTGGCGCAACGTCCTCGCTGGTCGCCAATCCGCGGTTGCGCATCGGCGGCAGAAGCGGGCCGACGCAGATGCCCTGGTCTTGCGCGTTCCCCACGTGCGCGGCGAGATCGTCCTCGACGGCGACACCGACGACCCAGGCTGGACGACCCGGCCCGGCCCGGCGCGCACCGGGCCATTCCGACGCCCGAACGGCGTCGCCGCTCGCCCGTACTCGGATGCACGACTCGTCTGGGGGGACGGTCACTTGTACGTGGTCCTTTACGCCGCGGACGAAGACATTCGGTCGCTGGCCGACCGAGGCGACGGACCGGAATGGCGAGACGACTCGTTTCGACTCGTCTTCCAGCGAGGCGACCTCGAGTACGCCATCGAAGTGTCGCCGGAGGGGAAGGTCGCAGACGCGGTTCGCAGGCCGGGAAGGCCGTTCGACTATGCCTGGAACAGCGGCGCGCACATTTCCCACGAAGCGGACGGTACGATGAACGATTCCACGGACACCGATGAAGAGTGGGTCGTCGAGATGGCCATTCCACTGGAGTCGTTGGGCGTGCGCGGCGATCGCGGCGATCGCATCGGGTTTGCCGCGCGTAGGTGCAACTCTCCCGAGAACGGGGCGCGGGTCTGCGCCGGCTGGGGCGAAAGCCCCGCGGAGGCGGGCGAGATCGTCCTCGAGTAACGAAAGCGGCCATGCAATCGGACGCAATGGACCATGGGAAGCCCCTGCGCTAGGGTCGCGCCGGCGAACGGCCCCGATGATCGCATTTGACCGCTCGGACGGGCGGTCTCGGAGGACGAGATGTTCAGTGACCCGAAGAAGCGTTTCGTGCGGTGCCTCGCGGCGTCCCTTGCGTTGGCCTTTGCCCTCGGCCTCGCGTGCCCCGTTCTCGCGAGCGCCGACGACGGCTGCGACGACGGCCATGACGACACGCGCGCGTTCGTGCGCCGGCACGGTGCGGAGCTGCGGCTCGCGGAAAGCGAGTTTCGCTTCGGTGGCGCAAACAACTATTATCTCATGTACAAGTCGCCTTTCATGGTCGACAGCGTCCTGACGGCGGCGCAAGTCCACGGGTTCACGGTGCTCCGCACCTGGGGCTTCGTCGACATCGGCAACCAGGACGGCTCGAACTCCGTCGCGGCCAAAGCCGACGGCACCGTCTACTTTCATTACTGGAACGGCGCTGCTCCCGACTTCAACGACGGCGCCGACGGGCTCGTGCACCTCGACTATGTCATCTATCGAGCGGGCCAGATGGGGCTCAAAGTCGTCGTCCCCTTCGTGAACAATTGGTCCGACTTCGGCGGCATGGACCAGTACGTCCGCTGGCTCGGCGGCCAGTATCACGATCAGTTCTACACAGACACGACGATTCGCGGTTGGTACGAGGCGTGGATCGCCCACCTTCTCAACCGAAAGAACACGTATACCGGAGTCGCTTACAAGGACGACCCGACCATCATGACTTGGGAGCTCGCGAACGAGCCGCGATGCACGGGCAGCGGCGCGTATCCGGCTTCAAGCACCTGCGCGACCGGAGATCTCGTCCGATGGGCCGACGACGTCTCGCGATTCGTCAAGGGCATCGACCACCGACACTTGGTCTCCGTCGGCGACGAAGGGTTCTATTGCATTCCGGGGGCGGCCGACTGGACGCAGAACTGCAGCCAGGGGGTCGACACAATCGCATTCGCGAGCTTGCCGAACGTCGACCTGATGTCGCTCCACCTGTATCCCGATTATTGGGGGCAGACGGTGGCGTGGGGCGCGCAATGGATCCGCCAGCACATCGCCGACGCTCGGTCGATCGGGAGGCCCGCGATGCTCGGCGAATTCGGCCTTCTGGCGAAGGCGTCACGCAATCCGGCGTACCAACAGTGGACCGACGCCGTGTTCGACCGAGATGGCGCCGGGGCCACGGTTTGGATGCTCGCCGGACAACAGGACGGGGGCTCGCTCTACCCCGACTACGACGGGTTCACCCTGTATTCGGCCAGTCCCGTGTCCACGACGATCTCGCACTTCGCTGCGAGGATGGCGGCCGATCGTCCCTTGCCGTTTGCCCCGGTGGCCGACGATCTCTCGGCAACCACCGCGTTCGAAACGGCGGTGACGCTCGACCCCGTTGCGAGCAGCATTGCGTACGGTCGCACGTCCGTCGCCCCGAGCTCGGTCGATCTCGACCCCGCGACGGCGGGGCAGCAAACGACGTTCACGACCGCCGCGGGAACGTTCACCGCGGGCGTGGACGGGACAGTGGCGTTCGCGCCCGCGGCCAATTTCTCAGGAACGGCCGTCCAGCCGTACACCGTCGACGACGGCTTCGGGCGCGAGTCGAACGCCGCGGCGCTGAGTGTGACGGTGAAGCCGAATCCGCTCGCGGCGATTCTCCTCGCCTCGTTCGAGACGGACGCCCAAGGCTGGGCGCCTGCGAGCTGGCAGACCGGCGTCGGGTCCACGCAACAGACCACGGCGTTCGCCACCGACGGAACGCACGCCCTCGAAGTGGATACGCTCGGTACGAGCGGCGCATGGGTCGGTGTGCAGTTCGCATCCCCCGTCGATCTCAGCGCGAAAACGGACATCCTTGCCGACGTCGCGACGTCGGCGGTGGGGACGAGCGCGAACATCGCGATTCAGGTCGGCAGCGCGTACACCTGGTGCCAGAACAACAACTGGGGATACGTCAATCCGAATACGACCACGACGATCGACCTTCCGTTCAGTCAGCTCAGTTGTGCGTCGCCCGATCTCACCCAGGTGCACGCGCTCTGGATCTTCTTCAGCTCGCCGGGGACGTTCTACTTGGACTACGTCCGGGCGGAAAATCTCTAGTGCCGTCAGCCACAAGTTCGGCGAAGTGGCGGGATCACGGGGCCTCCCGCGCCGCCTCTGCCAACGTGACGACTTTGGCGGCCCACGGGGTTCCCGGATAGCGGCGAACGAGAGCTTGCGCTTCCCGGCGCGCCTCGGCGAAGCGGCCCAAGCGGCCCAGCGATTGAACCGCGATGGCGGCCCGTTCTGGGGCGTCTTGGCTGTCGGGGAATCGGGTGTCTAGGTCCCGCGCGAGGGCGAGGGCAGCGGCCGGGTCACTGCCCTCGAGCGCGCGGAGTCGCACTGTCGCGAGAGATTCGTCGGACGCGGCCGATGGGGCGAGGCCGGAGGCGGTCGAGGACGGCACTGGAGCGGTCGGCGGGTCGACCCGCGGCGACGCAGGAGACGACTCGGCCGGTGTGGCGGCGGCAGGCGGGTGGACGGCCTGTGAGCGATGGTGCAGGGCGCCCAGGGCAGCGAGAAGGGCGACGGCGATGACAGCGGTCCCCGCCGCGCGTCGGCGCTGCGCACGAAGTGCTGGTTCAGGTGTTGGCACGGGTCGGCACTCATCACGAAGCTACGTACCCGACCATCCCCTGGGCGACGCGACCGTCGGTCTCCTTTACGCGCCGACGAAAATCCGCTGGACGGCGCGGACCGCTTCGCCGACTCCTGCCAGGCCGCCGCCGATCGCCGCGAAGTAGACGAGTCCGTCGGGGGTGGTCACGGTTCGAGCGGTGACGTCCTGTCCGCGTGTCGCCGCGTCGACCTCGGCCCATGATGCGCGCCGCCAGGCGACGTCGCGTGCCGTGCTCGCAAGCCCGGCGACGTCGGTGGGCATGCCCATGCCGGCCATGATGTGTCCGTCGTCGTCGACGAGGACGAGGGCCTTCACCCCGCTGCGGTCGGCCACGGTCTCGACCAGATACTGAAGGGCTTCGTTGCGCTCGGTGCTGCGCTTCATGCGTCGTTCAATCATAGGAGAATGCTGCGCCAACGGAGGCAGAATGGCCCAATTCTCGGCCGTTCCCCAGTGGGCTGGTGACTGCGGATACGATATCCTGCCCGCGCACGGAAACGATGCGCTCCGCCCCGCGGTTCTTAAGGCCACTCCGCGAGTTTCTCCTGCTCGAGCGGTCGGAGCGCACGATTCGGGCGTATACGGCCGAGCAGCATGGGCGCGTGCGGAGCCATTGCGAGGCTGCGACGCGTCGCCTCGACGCTGCGAGGCAACTCGCGGAGCCCGTCGTCGCGTCCGAGGTCTTGCGCGAAGCGATTGCCCACTTGCTCTGGGCCAAAGAAGCTTCCGGCAGCGCCGATGCGCCGGCCTGCGTCGCGCGCCGGGATCTCGTCGGGTGGTTGCCGGAACCCGAGCCCGAGGGGGGCCGACCGACCGTCACCCCGGCCGAGCTCCAATTGGTCCGCGCGGCGCTGCAGGCCGACGACAAGCTCTACTTCGATCGGCTGGCTCTCGAGACGGCGGAGGCCACCCGAATGGCGCTGGAGCGAACCGCGTCGTCCTTGCGAGGCGGCATCGAGGCGCGGACCGTCGCGTTCGTGCGCGGCACGCGATGGGGCCGTCTCGCGGGTTGTTTCCTATTGGTGCTCTGCGTTGCCTACCACTTCGCGGCCCGGTTCGTGATTCCGGTGAATGTCGCTTTGGGAAAGCCCGTGTCCGCAAGCAGCTACCGCGTGAATCCCCCGGACGGCCACGAGCTCGTCGACGGCTCGTTCCCCACGAGCTACGGCATTCACACGAGCAACGAGGACTCGCCCAGGGTCACCATCGACCTGGAGGACGTCTATCGAATCGCGACGGTGAAGGTCTACAACCGGGGCGATGGCTGGCAAGACGAGGGCTTGCCGATCGTTGTGGAAATCTCCCTGGACGGCGCGGCGTACTCCACTCTCGCGCGCCGCGACACCCACTT
Organism: uncultured Polyangiaceae bacterium; assembly: GCA_964531095.1. Lineage (GTDB taxonomy): Bacteria > Myxococcota_A > Polyangia > Polyangiales > Polyangiaceae > Palsa-1150. The sequence goes on from CAZHED010000025.1 coordinate 76,782, forward strand.
CGATCGCAGGCCGCCATGGGTCATCGAGGCGCGGAGTGCCGAGGCGCGCTACGTGCGCCTTCGCGCTGCGGTCTCCGGCTCGTATTTGGCGCTGAGCCAGGTCGAAGTATTCGGCAAAAAGTGACCCGCCCGCTCGCGCAGCGAGCGCAATCGCCGCAGGCGATTGGTCGCATCTCGCGGTGCACTAGTCGGCGAGCGATCCCTTGGTCGATGGCACTCCGGACACACGGGGCTCGATCCGCACCGCCTCGCGCAGCGCGCGCGCCAAGGATTTGAAGCACACCTCGACCATGTGATGCAGAATCTCGCCCCGGTGCAGAACCAAGTGAAGGTTGCACTGCGCACCGCGCGCGAACCCCTCGAAGAACACCGGCGCGAGCTCGAGATCCCAGGTTCCGAGCTTCGCCCCTGGCGGCAGCGGCACCTCCCACACGAAGTGAGCGCGTCCCGACAGGTCGAGCGCGCAGGTTGCGCGCGCCTCGTCCATGGGCAAGGTCGCCCACCCGTAGCGCACGATGCCGGCCTTGTCGCCGAGGGCCTTGGCGACGCACTGGCCGAGGACGAGCGCCAGGTCTTCCGTCGTGTGGTGCCCGTCGATTTCGACGTCTCCGGTCGCGCGCACGACGAGGTCGACGAGCCCGTGGCGTGCGATCTGCTCGACCATGTGGGTGAGAAACGGCAGTGGCGTCTGCACGTCGGCGCGGCCCGTTCCGTCGAGATCGAGATGCACCTCGATGCTCGTCTCTTTCGTCGTGCGCGACTGGCTCGCGGACCGGCCCATGCTGAGCGGTCGACCGTAGCACCGCGCGTCCTCGAAACACGATAGGATCGTGTGATTTCATGGCCCGTGCGAATCGAGAGCCCCGACGTCGCAAGGCTGCGTCGCCTGCATGCTCTCTCTGCCTACAAGACGGGTTGGGCGCACGAGACGAGCTCGCCGGATAGTTCCGCATACCTGGAAACCGTGCTCGACCCGTTGACGTGACCGGGTCGCCTGCGGTAATTCCCGGGGCCGCCAGGAGGTGTGGCATTTTTGCAACGTTTCGCAAAAGTTTCGATCTTTGCCATTGCCATGCTGTGGGCCGCGGTTGGGGCGTGCAGCGTGCGGGGCGCCAACGCCCCCGGCGCAAACCCTGAGCGACAAAGCGAAGCCGAGTATGACCTTGCCCGCGACTATTTTTACAAAGACCAACCCCGGCGCGCGCTCGATCATTGTCGCAGGGCCATCGAGCTCGACAGCGAGAACGCCAACGCCCTCTACTTCGCTTCCACCATCCACTTGTACTTTTGCTCGGGTCGCCTCGAGCTCAGCGACCCGGATTGCCGATTGTCCGACGCCGAGGCCTACGTGCGCCGTGCACTCCACGTGAACGACACGTTCCGCGAAGCCAAGAACACCCTGGGGCAGATCCTGATCCTCGAGAAGAAATACCCAGAGGCAATCGCCGTCCTCGAGCCGCTGACCAAAGACCCGGCCTTCGAGTCGAGCTTCCTTGCGTGGGGAAACCTCGGCTGGGCGCAGGTGCTGTCGGGGCGTGTGGATCAGGGTATCGAATCGCTCAAGAGCTCCGTGACCGAGCGTCGCTTCTGCGTGGGCCATTACCGGCTGGGAGTCGCTTACGAGAAGAAGGGCGACTTCGCGGCCGCCGAGCAATCCCTGAGCGACGCGGTCTCGGTCGAGGCGCCGGAGTGCAAGAACCTCCAAGACGCGTGGGAAGAAAGGGCGAGGGTCCGCGTGCAGCTCGGCAAGGTCGCCGATGCGCGCGCCGACTTCCAGAAGTGCCGTGACATCGCGGCCGATTCGCGCGCCGGAAGGGCGTGCGTCGAGGCGCTGGCGAGGATCCAATGAGCGCGGCTGTGCAAGCACCCAAACCGAGCCATTTGCCCATGAACCACACCCTCGGCAGTTTCCTCAAGCATCACCGCGAGCGACGAGGCGTGAGCGTGGCGGAGCTGGCGCGCGTCACGCGCATTCCGCTTCTTTCGCTCGAGGCGATCGAGTGCGACCGGTTCGACGAGCTGCCCGGCGAAGTCTTCGTCCGGGGGTTCCTCAAGGCCTACGCGCAGGCCATCGCTCTCGTGCCCGCCGACGTGCTGGCGCGTTACACGTCGAGCCGGCGCATCGCCTACGTCACGCCGCTTCCCGTTCAAACGCCGCTCCAGGTTGCGCGGGAAGGTCAGGGCCGACGGTTCGGGGTCGCGATCGCGTTCGTGCTGCTCCTGATTCTGCTGTCGCTAGCCCTTTCGATCGTGCTCAAGCCGCGGGGTCACGACATGCCCAACGAGCTGTCGCGAGCCTCGGCGCGCCGGCACGTGGTGGTGTGAGCCGGATCGACAGCGACGCGCTGGTCGTGCGCACGGTGGAGATCGGCGAAGCCGACGTCATCGCGACCCTGGTCACCGAGCAGGCGGGAAAGCTCAGCGCCGTGGTGCGCGGAGCGCGCAAGGGATCGCGGCGGGTCGGCGGAGCGCTCGAGCCCCTTCACACGATCGCCGTGCTGCTCGAAGACAGCGGCGGGGAGCTGACGACGCTCAAAGAGGCTCGGATCGTTCGCACCCGGGCAGGGGTGGCCGAGAGTCTCGAGGCGCTCGGCGCCGCGGGCAGCGCGCTTCGTTGGGCGCGTCACTTGTTCCCGCCGCGCACGCCGGAGCCCGTCGGGTGGCAGGTGCTCATCGACCTGCTCGACGCGCTCGATCAGCGCACCGGCTCTCCGCGCAAGAAGCTCGCGAGCGCGGGCCTCGCGCTGCTGTCGGCGGTCGGCTACGGCCTCGAGCTCAAAGCGTGCGTCTCGTGCGGTCGTGCGTGTCCCGAAGGCAAAGCGGCGTGTGTCGATCCGGCTCGCGGTGGGCTGGTCTGCCGCGCATGCGGCGGTGCGAGCACGGTCCTCTCGCCCGAGGAACGAGAGGGAGCCCGCGCCCTCGCCGCCGGCGAGGCCGATCGCGCCACCGAGGGGCAAGCCGACACGGTGCTGGGTCTCATCGACCGAGCGCTGGCCGCCCACACGGGTCTCGAGCGTCGGTGGCGGTGATGCTCGAGGTCGTTTGTTTCGGCGAGATCCTCTGGGACATCTTCGAGGCGCGTGCGCGCGGCTCGGAGCCCATCGCGCGCACGTTCCGTCGGGAGCTCGGCGGGGCCCCGGCCAACGTCGCGACGGGGCTCGCCCGTCTGGGCGTGCGGACAGCGGTGGTCGGCGGCGTCGGGCGCGATCGGTTGGGCGACGCCCTGCTCGCGCATTTGCGCGCGGATGGTGTCGACGTTCGCGCAGTCGTTCGGCTGCCGAACCGCACCGGGCTGACGTTCGTCGTGCGAGACGCGCGGGGCGAGCCGGAGTTCGTCTTTTACCGCCATGAGTCCGCGGACGTTTCGATTCGCGCCGAGCACATCACGCCGGCGATGGGGCGCGCTCGCTGGGCAGTGGTCGGCACCAGCACGCTCATGACGCGTGACCTGGCGCGTGCGACGGGGTGCTTCCTCGACGCAGCCGAGCGAGCGGGCGCGCACGTGCTGGTCGACCTCAACGTGCGGGCCCACCTCTGGCCCGATCCGCGCGCCATGAAGAAGGCCATCGCCGGGCTGGTGGAGCGCGCCGCCATCGTCAAGGCGAGCGATGCCGACCTGCACGCTCTCGGAGGGGCCGGAGGCGATTCCCGCATGGCCTGGCTCGAGCGCCACGCGAGCGGCGCGGCGTGGCTGGTGACCCGGGGGCAGGGGACGGCCAGCGCCGTCGGCGAGCACGGCCTCGTTCACGCGCCGGCCGAGCGAGCTCGGTGTGTGGACGCGACGGGGGCCGGTGACGCGTTCATCGCCGGATCGCTGGCGGCGCTGGTCGCTGCCAGAGCCGTCCCCGGCTCGAGCGTGTGGCGCGACCCCGACCTGTGGCGTGCGGCGCTGCGCGCCGGGCATATCATGGGCAAGAAAGCGGTATCGCAGGCCGGTGCGGTCGCAGGCCTGCGCAGGCTGGGACGAGCTCGCGCCGCGATCGAGCGCATTCGAAGGAGTGCCCCATGATCAAAGACCCACGCTTCCAACCGCGCGCAATTCGGTCCCCTCGCGGCGCGCGCACGACCGAGATCGACTGGGCCGACGGTCACCGGGGCGTCTACCCGCACGCGATCCTGCGCGGCTATTGCCCGTGCGCCGGCTGCCAGGGACACTCGGGAGAGATCCGGTGGGTCGAGACCCAGGACGGCCAGCAAGAGCTCGACACGATCGAGGCGGTCGGCGGATACGCGCTCGCGCTCAAGTGGTTCGACGGCCACGCGAGCGGCATCTACAGCTTCCAATTCCTGCGAGGTCTCTGTCATTGCGACGCCTGCCATCCGCCGGAAACGGGCGCCGCGGACGCCGGAGCCCGCGGGGGCGGGTGAGCGCACCGTGGATGTGTCGCAAGAGCCGCGAGGGATCCGCCCCGTCGAGAGCCTGGGCGATCGCGAGCGGCGACGGCTGATCGGGCGCGCCGGCGTCATCGGCGCGGGTACGCTCGTGTCCCGCGTTCTGGGCCTATTGCGGGACATGGCGCTGGCCGCGATCTTCGACCGGGAAGCGACCGACGCCTGGTGGGTGGCCTTCACGATCCCCAACGCGCTCCGCTCGCTGCTCGGCGAGGGAGCGGTGTCGAGCGCGGTCGTGCCTGTGCTCTCCGCGAAGCTCGAGAGGGACGGCGACGACGCGAGCCGGATCCTGTTCTCGCGCGTTCGCGGCGCGTCGCTGATCGCGCTCGCCGTTCTGACGGTGCTCGGCATGGTCTTCGCTCGACCGCTCACCGAGCTTTTCGCGGGCGGCTACCACGACCGGCCGCACGAGTTCGAGCGCACCGTGACGCTGACGCGGGCCGTCTTTCCCTACATTTTCTTCATGGGGAGCGCGGCGCTGGGGATGGCGGCGCTCAACGTGAAGCGGCGCTTCACGGTCGCGGCGTTCGCCCCCGGGCTTCTCAACGTCGCGCTCCTCGTGGCCGCGTTCACCCTCCCCGCGGTGCTCGCGGCGCGGGGCGTCGACACGGTGCTGGCGCTCGCCGTCGGCGCGCTCGCCGGAGGACTCCTTCAGGTAGCCGCCCAGTGGCCGGCCTTGCGCGCGATCGGGTACGCGGGACCTCCGTCGTTCGTGATCGACCACGACGTGCGCACCATTCTGCGCCGAATTGCGCCTCTCACGCTCGGAATCGGCGTCTATTACGTCGACCTGGTGTTGTCGCGGCGTTTCCTGTCCGGGCTCGGCGTCGGCGCGCAAAGCTACTTCTCCTGGGCCATGCGCCTCTGCGACTTCCCGCAAGGGATCTTCGCGATGGCGCTGTCGACCGCGGCGCTACCGTCGCTCTCGGCGCTGGCGGCCAGGGGCGATCGGGCCGAGTTCGCGAAGACGTGGGCGCAGGGCGTTGGGCTGTCGCTGTTCGTCGCTATCCCTGCGAGCGCGCTTCTCGTGGCGGTCGGCGAGCCGATCGTGGTGACGCTGTTTCAGCGCGGGGAGTTCGATGCGCACGCCGCGCACGAGACCGCCCGCGCGCTCCTCTGGCAAGGCGCGGCGGTGTGGACCGTGGCCATCGTGCGCCAGACGGTGCCGGCATTCTACGCGCTGGGCGATACGCGGACACCCGTGGCGGTCAGCGCGATCGACCTCGCGGCGTTCATCGCTCTGGCGCTCGTGCTGATTGGCCCGCTCGGGCACGTCGGGGTCAGCATCGCGGTCGCCGGATCGAGCGCGGTCCAGATGGCGCTCCTCCTCGTCGGGCTGAAGTGGAGGCTGGGGACGGTGGTGGCGCCGCAGCTCGTCCGCTCTGCGGCCCGGACGTTCGCGGTTTCCGCCGTGGCCGGGGTCGCGGGCTGGGCGGCGGCGCGCCTGACGACCGTCGACTGGGGGCCAGCGGCATCGTCGGCGCGCGCGGCGCCTGGTATCGTCGGGACGCTCGTCTTCGGAGCGGTCTTTGTCGTGGGCGCTTGGGGGATGCGTTCGCCGGAGCTGGAGGAAATCGTGGTCGCGGTGCGACGTAGGGTCAGGCGAACGGGATGACGCGTGAGAGCGAAGGTCGCGAGACGCGCGTGGTCGATGCGACGTTCGTGGCCGGTGCGGTCGACGCCCAGTCGCTGCCGCCGCCCACGCTGGTCGAAATCGCGTTCGCGGGGCGATCCAACGTTGGCAAGTCGAGCTTGCTGAACGCGATGATGCAGCGCCTCGCGCTCGCCCGCACGAGTCGCACGCCGGGCTGTACGCGGCAGATCAACGTGTTCGAAGTGCGCTGCGCGGACGGACTGGCGGTTCGGTTCGTCGACCTTCCGGGGTATGGCTGGGCGCGTCGTTCGAAGACCGAGCGCAACGAATGGCAGGGGATGATCGAGGGGTACTTGCGCAAGCGCGCGGGGCTGCGCGCCGTCGTGGTGCTCCTCGACGTGCGGCGCGGGCTCGAAGACGAGGAGAAGCAGCTCGTGGAGTTCTTGGCGGTGCCCCGCCAGGTGAGCGCGCCGGGGCCGCTCGAGGTCGTGCTAGTGGCGACCAAGGTCGACAAAGTGGGGGCGGCCGGCAGGAAGCCGGCGCTCGAGAGCGTGCGTCGCGGCGCGCGAGACGTCCCGGGCAAAGTGATCGGATTCAGCGCCGTGACGGGCGAGGGGCGGGAGGAGCTCTGGGCGCGGATCCGGGAGGCAGTTCTATAGCGCCGCGGGTTAGGGCTCGATGGCTTGCTGACGCCGGCCAACTGCGGTAGTGAACCCCTCCCCCCGCGAGCTGGGCGCATAACTCAGCGGTAGAGTGCGTCCTTCACACGGACGAAGTCGCAGGTTCGATCCCTGCTGCGCCCACGGAAATCATTCAAGATTTCAGCGCTGACCCCGGGGGGGGGCGGTTGAATCGTCGCGCGGAGTGAGCGACTCTGGTGATCCCCGTACGCACGCGCTGCTGCACGCGTCGCCGCCAGGGCGGCCCGTCTACGAAGGACTCGGCTTCGAACCGGCCAACGAGATGCGGCTCGGGCTTGCCCGGTGATCACCGGTCGACTTCGAGCCGGCGCCACGCTTCTCCAAGGGTGCCAGAAACTGCGACGTGAGGATGCGCGCGGGGTCGGCTCGCTCACGTAGGCGCCCGAGTTCCTCGACGAAAGGGATGTGCATGCGCAGCAGCAGGGCGGGGTCGCAGTGGGTCTGCTTGAGCAGGAGAACGCGGGCTCCGAACCGCTGAAAAGCGCCCTCCGTGACCCGGTCGAGAAGCCGCTCCACGACAGCGAAGCTCTCCGAGTTGCGACGCACACTGAAGCTCACGCTGAAGAAGTAGCAGCCCCCCGGAAATCCATACGAACCGTGCAGCGGCCAGGGGCATTGGGGGAGCCGAAACGGTCGCCGGTGGGTGCATGGCGCGGTAGATGGTTGGGGACTTCGCGCCACAACTCCTCGAAAGTACGACTTCCCGGCGCCCGCACCCAAAGCCCGTCCGCGGTTCGCTCGTCCAAGGTTGTTTGTCCCGGCGACGGGGGATCGAACCGGGTGCCACTCGCCACCCTGATGGGGCCACCGATCGCCACGATCATGGGGCCAGGTG
>CAZHED010000026.1:0-23290 GCA_964531095.1 uncultured Polyangiaceae bacterium
ACGGGCACGGGCACGGGCACGGGCACGGGCACGGGCACGGGCACGGGCACGGGAGGAGATTCCACGGTTTCGTAACGCCGCTATGCTGAGGCCATGGACCCGCAGGACCTGGCCATCGTGAAAGGGCTCGTGCCGGTCGCATGGGCAGACGGGGTGTTCGCCGACCGCGAGAAAGAAATGCTCGATGCGCTCCTCGACGCGTACAAGGCGACCGAGCAAGAGAAAGAGTCGCTCCGGGCGTATGCGTCGCAGCGGCGCACGCTCGAAGACATCGAGCTCCAAGAGCTCTCCAGCGACGACCGGCGCCTCCTCCTACAGCACGCCGTGGTCTTGACGTTTGCCGACGGCGACCAGTCGCTCGACGAAGTCGCCTTTCTCCAGGCGCTGGGGCGAAAACTGCGAATTCCGGACGGCGAAGCCGCGTCGATCATGCAATCGGCCGCGGCTCGAGCGAGAAAGCACCTTCACGTCATTTGAGGCGGACTCGCGCGCTCTCGCGCACCGGGATCCACTCGATCTCTTTGAGCAGAGCCGTCGGGCTGAAAGGCTTCGTGTAGTAAGCCGTCGCGCCCGCGTCGAGCGCTCGCTGCTTCGAAGCCTCGTCGGTCAGCGCGCTGATGATGATGATCGGCACCGCGCGCGTGGGCGGCGCCTCGCGAAGCCTCCGGCACACGTCGAAGCCGTCGAAGCCCCCAGGCAGGTGCAGATCGAGCAAGATCGCGTCCGGCGGGTGCGTCAAGGCACTGTCGACGCCCTTCGCCCCGCTGGGCACGGCCTCGACTTCGTGCCCGCGGCCCCGGACGAGGGCCTCGATCATATGCCGGATCGAGTCCGAGTCTTCGATGACGAGGATACGCATCGCCGCTCCACGAGGCACTGCAGAGCATGGCACACGGCGCTCAGCGAGGGAAGGTGACCACGACCCGCACGCCACCTCCGAGCGGCCGCGCCGCTGGGCCGGGGCCTGCGCCCGACGTCTCGGGAACGGCGTCGGAGAGCTCGAGCAACGCGCCAAGCGCCGCCGCGAGCTCGGCTGCGACGAAGAGCGAGACGGTGCTCGGGCGGCCGAACGTCCCTGGCTCGACCTCGAGGGCCAAGAGGGCGCGCCGCGCAGATCCGGGGAGGATCGTTCCGGCGTCGTCCACCACGATGCGCGCGCCGAGTCCGCTGTCGTCGCCGCGCGGCGCACCCGCCACCACCGTGACGACGACGCCGGAGCCCCGCGGGGTTGCGGCGATCGCGTACGCCACGAGCTCGCGCGCCATGATCGCGGCCAAGCGGGGCGCGACCCTCGACACGACGCGCGCGTTGGGCGCGTCGGGCATGGTCCGCACCCGGACCTCGACACCCGCGCGCAGCGCGCGGGCTTCGAGGGCTCGCGTTTCGGCGCGCACCATTTCGACCAGGTCGACCTCCCGCGAAGGCTCCAGCGCGTCGCTCTCGCCGACGGCCGCGAGCTCCGCCACGAACTCCTGCACCGACACAAGCCTGCGACGGATCGTCTCCAGGCGTTCGTCCACTTCGCTACGTGCGGTCGCGTCGAGATCCGGCGAGCTCTTTCGGGGTCCGACCGGTGTGCGCAGCTCTGCGAGCTCACGCGCGGCGGGCGACAGCATCGCCCGAAGCGACGCCGCGATTGCCCCGGAAAGGCGCGCGATCGTGCCGACCCGGTCCAGCGCGGGCGTGGCCGGCGGGGGATAGGTCGACGGCGACATCGGCTCGTCGCCCGCCGCCCAAACGGCCGCGAGCTCGCGCGCATACGCCTCTCCTTGCTTGCGCGCCTCGTCGAGCTCCCTGCGCAGCTTCGCGAGGTCGTCTCGCGATTCGAACCCTTCCGCCGGCAGCGCCAGCACCTCCATGCTCCCGTCGAGCTCGTAGCGACCGCCGTAGCGCAGCGCCATACGCGCGAGCCATGCTCGTTCGGTCTCGGAGGTGGCGGAACCGTCGGGGCCCAGCATGACGCCGACCAGGACCTCGTCCCCGTCGCCTTTGATGGTCACGGCGCTTCCGCTGCTGCTGCCATGACCGAGCATGACGTGGAGCATTCGCCGGAGCTCGGCCTCGTCGCCGAACACCTCGGTTCCCCCACCCGGCTCGATGGATACGCGCGCTTCCGGAGCGACCTCCCACAAGAGCGACGCGAGGTCGATGCGGCCCCGACGCCCGCGAAGTCCCACCGGGCGCGCGTGCAGGCTCGACAGCATCTTCATCGTGTCGTCGAGTGCGGACAGGGTCGCATCGACGCCGCTCGGGTCCACGCCCGGCGGCGGCGGCGCCTGGGTGAGCGCGGTGACGCCCTTGCGCAAGCGCTCGGCGGCCCCCTGGGCCTCCTGCGTCAGCAACCAGCCGAGCTCTTGGCGGGTCAGCCTCCCTTTCGACACTCGACCGAGAATGCCAGAAGCGGGGCCTTCGGTCTACGCGGGGCGGAACCGGACTTCGCGGCCGCGCACCGGCGCCGGGGCGGCCTTCACTGCGCCGGTCGCCCACGCGCGCTCGGCGCCCAGGGCCAGCCAGGTCAACGGGAGCTCCGCGGCTCCGATCCGCACCGTCGTCGCTTCGCGCTCCGCCCACTGTCCCGGAGCCGGAAGAGCAATCGTCTTCTGCCCCTTGAGGCGCTTGGCGCCGACGGCGTCGACGCGTATCGCCGCGACTCCCGCCGCGCTCAGCAGCGCCACGAGGGCGCTCGGAATATACGAGGCGATCACCGCGCGAACGGCGTGCGCGATCTCGGGCGCCCGCTCCGCCAGATCGCGTACTTCGTCGAGCGACGCGCACACGACCGCCATCGCGCGGTGGCCGTTCGAAGGAGCCGGGGACTCCGAAAAGGCCCCGCCGTCCACGATCTCCAGCGTCTGGGCCGCCTGCCAGACGCTGGGCTCCCTGGCGCTTTGCGCCGCCCCGAGGGAAGAGGCCAGGGGCGCGCGCTCCGCTTTTCGTGCGATGAGCACGTCGTCGGTCGGCAGCTCGCGGGGGACCGTCACGCGCACGGGCCGCTTGAACGCGCGCGGATCGCCCACTTCGCCGGTAGCCACGGCGAAGGCGAGCGTCTCCGGCGAGGCGACGAGCGCCACGGGCCGCCCGGCGACGCGCGGTTCCGGATCGCACGTGCGCATCGCCGCTCCGACTCGCGGGGGCGGGTAAAGCTCACCGGACGCGATGCGCGCGTCGGGCTCGACGAAGCGCGCACCGGTCGCGATGAGGTCGGTCAGCGCCCCCCCGGCGGCAAGGGCCTCGAGCATCTGCCGCGAGGGCACCGCCAGGAGGAAGTCGAGTCGGGCCGGCACTCGCTTGCTCTTGAGCAGCGTCGCGGCCGCGAAGAGGTCGCGCAACGTCGTTCCACCGTCGCCGCCGAGCAGCACCTGCGTCACGGGCCGCCCGGCGAGATCGCGAGCCGAACGCACTTGCGACTGCTCGTCGAGCACCAGCGGATCCACGGCGCCGAGATCGAGGTTGACGACTTCCTCGCAAGGCGCCCCCGCGTCGGGGGCGAGCGCGCGATGCGCCTTCGATCGCCGCTGGTCGCGCAGAAACACCTCCGTGCGCTCGTCGCTCACGAAGAGGGCACCCGCCGCTCCCACCTGCGGCGCGAGACCGGCGAGCACGGTTCGCTCGCCTACCGATAAGGCGCGCGCGCTGGTCCCGCCGAACTCGAGAACGACCGGGGCGCCGCGCACCTCTTCGACCCGCCGCACGATCTCGGCCAGGCCCCTGCGGAGGAGCTCGAGAGCCACGTCGCGCGCACACACGAAAGGCCGCAAGCGCCCGCTGAGAAGAACCTGGACGCCGACGGGAGCCCTCACGAGCACGGACCCGCGCGCCAGAGCGCTCGCGAGCGAGGGGGTCGGAACGACGAACGTGAGCATCCCGATGCCCCCGACGCCCGCGAGGCGCGGCTCGTCGGTGACGCAGAGCCGCGCGGGGCTCGCGAAGCGTTCGAGGTGCACGGGGCCGGGGAAGCCAACTCCTGCGCGGGCGACGAGCACCCCGTGCGCCAGCATTTGCGACGCGAGGGCGCGCGCGTCGTCGCCCCCCGAGCCGTGCTGCCCGGGAGCCGGCCGTCCGGTGACGCAACGGCCGTCGTACGCGACGGCGACCTCCGCGGAAGTCTTCTTCAATCCTGCCGCCAGCGCTTCACCGAGCGCACGCATGGGCGCGCGCGCCAGGGCGATCTGGTCGACCCCCACTTCCATCATCTCGCCCGGAAGGGACGACGACGCGCCGCGCAGGCGCGCCGCGAGGATCTTCTGGGCCATCGTACGGGGCGGATCTCCAGCTCTCGCGCGCATCGTCTCCGTCCCGGCACGCAACGACTCCCCGGGCGGGTAGGAAAGTAAACTGCGCGTCACCACAGGGTCAAGGAGTCGCGGCGTCGAGGCGCCGGCACCGGGCACGCGAACGGGCAAACGCGTCTGCCGGCAACGACGCGAAAACGCGCACTGCCACGTTGACCGGAGGCACCGCGGCCCCCTACCCTTGACGATAACGCCATGTTTCGAGAGACGCTTCGCGAGATCGTCGAAAACACAGAGGGCGGCGTGGCTGGCCTCATCATGGATTCGGAAGGGATCGCAGTCGAGTCGTACGCTCTCGCGGACGCCCCGTTCGACATCACGACCGTCGGCATCGAGTTCGGCGTCGTGCTGGGATCCATCAAGCGCGCCGCAGAGTCGCTCGAAGCCGGCAGCGCCCGCGAAATTGCGATCGGCACCGACAAGATGATCGCGATCATCCGCACGCTCGGGGATTCGTACTTTCTGGCGATCGCCATGCGCCCCGACGGCAACTTCGGCAAGGGCCGGTTTCTCATGCGGAGCGCGGCCCCCCAGCTCTTGGCCGAGCTCGAATGAGCGCGCGCGCGAGCGAGCGCATCCTCTGCATCTCCGGACCCAATCTGCAGCTTCTCGGCGCGCGCGAGCCGGCGATCTACGGGCGCGACACGCTGTCCGACATCCACGCGCGCCTCGCGTCGCGCGCGCGCTCGCTCGGAGTCGAGATCGAAGCGCGGCAGACGAACCATGAAGGGACGATCCTCGACTGGATCGGCAGCGCGCCCGCCGACGGCTTCGCCGGGCTCTTGCTCAACCCGGGCGCCTACACGCACACCTCCGTCGCGCTGCTCGACGCGCTGCGATCCATCCCTCTGCCGTGCGTCGAAGTCCACCTCTCGAACCCCGACGCCCGCGAGCCGCTCCGCCGGCGATCGTACGTGGCGCGGGCCTGCGTCGGGCGGGTCTCGGGGTTCGGCGCCGACAGCTACGAGCTCGGGCTCGACGGGCTCGTCCGCGTGCTCCGGCGTTCGCGAGCGTGAAGGGTGAGCACGCCAACCATAGGCTTCCCAGCGGGTGCCTTCAGGCCTAAGGTGCGGCGCCAGCAAGGGAACCCCAGCACCATCCATGAGCCTCGACTTCGACAAGCTGCGGACACTTTTTGAGCTGCTCGCCGAGAAAGACATCGCCGAGTTCGAGCACGAGGAGGCGGGTACGCGGCTGCGCGTCACCCGCGCCGGCGCGCGGATCACCAGCCTGCCCTTCGGCGCCGGGCTGCCTTCTCCGGTCGCGCAGTCGATCGTGCCGCCGCCAGCCGGCGCCGCCGCGATCGACGGCGGGGCCGCGAGCGGCGACTGGGTCGACGTGACCAGCCCCTTCGTCGGCAGCTTCTATCGCTCCCCCTCGCCCGATACGCCGTCCTTCGTCGAAGTCGGATCGGTCGTCCGGGCGGGTCAGACGCTTTGCATCATCGAAGCGATGAAGCTGATGAACGAGATCGAAGCCGAGTCCTCGGGAACCGTCGTCGAGATCTTCGCCCAGAACGGCAAGAGCGTCGAATACGGCCAAAAGCTCTTTCGGATCAAAAAGGCGTGAGGGGGTGTTCAAAAAAATCCTCATCGCCAATCGCGGAGAGATCGCCATCCGCATTTTGCGCGCTTGCCGCGAGCTCGGCGTCAAGACGGTCGCCGTGCACTCGGACGTCGACGCCCGGGCCCTTCACGTTCGCTTCGCCGACGAGGCGGTCTGCATCGGTCCTGCCCCGGCGAGCAAGAGCTATCTAAACATCCCGGCCATCATCAGCGCCGCCGAAATCACCGGCGCCGACGCCATCCACCCCGGCTACGGATTTCTCTCGGAGAACGCGGAGTTCGCCCGCATCTGCGGCAAGTGCGAGATCACGTTCATCGGCCCCACGCCGGAGGCGATGCGCGCGTGGGGCGACAAAGTCACGGCGAGAAAGAACGCCGAGAGGTTCGGCCTTCCCCTTCTCGCCGGCAGCGCCGTGCTCGAGAGCGCCGACGAAGCCATCCGCGAGGCGAAACGAATCGGCTATCCGGTGATCCTCAAAGCGAGCGGTGGCGGCGGCGGGCGAGGCATGCGCGTCGTGCGGAGCGACGCGGAGATGCCGGACGCGTTCGGGAGCGCGCGGCGCGAAGCGGAAACGGGGTTCAAGAACCCCGACGTCTACTGCGAGAAGTTCGTCGAGCGCCCGCGGCACATCGAGTTTCAGGCGTTCGCCGACAACCATGGCGGCGTCTGGACCCTGGGCGAACGGGAGTGCTCCCTCCAGCGCCGCCATCAGAAGGTCATCGAAGAAGCGCCGAGCCCCGCGATGACGAGCGCCAAGCGCCAGGAGATGGCCGAGGTCATTCGCAAGGCATTGCGCGAGACCGGGTACACGTCGCTCGGCACGCTCGAGTTTCTGATGGACGAGCGGCAGGATCTCTATTTTCTCGAGATGAACACCCGCGTCCAGGTGGAGCATCCCGTGACGGAGATGGTCACGGGCCTCGACCTCGTCGCCTGCCAGATTCGCGCGGCCGCCGGAGAGAAGATGGACCTCCCGGACACCAGCCCGTGGAGCTTTCGGGGTCACGCGATCGAGTGCCGCATCAACGCCGAAGACCCCAAGACGTTCGCGCCTTGGCCGGGGCTCATCACCGAGTGGAACACGCCCGGCGGCGCCGGCGTACGCGTCGACTCCGGCGTGTACGGCGGCTGGCGCGTGCCGTCCGACTACGACTCGCTCCTCGCGAAGCTCATCGTGCACGCGCCGACGCGGCCCGAGGCCATCATCCGGATGAGGCGGGCGCTCGACGAGTTCATCGTCGTCGGCATCCGCACGAACATCGATCTGCACAAGGCGCTCCTCGCCGACCGCGAAGTAGCGGAGGGTACGATGACCACCCGTACGGTCGAGCGGGTCATCGGCAGCAAGACTTCGCATTAGTTCGGTCCCCATTTCCGGGGGCCCATCGAAAACCGTCGTGGTCGTGCTCGTGGTCGTTTGCGTCCACGTCCACGACAAGCGCTCCCGTCAACCGGCCACCCTCATTCGGCACCCTGCTCCCGCGGTTTGTCACTCTGCGCCGCGGGAACGGAGCCATCCCGCCCCCGAACGGCGCCAGCCGAGCCAGGGACGGCGCCCTCCCTGGCTCGGTCGGTGCCACGGCGGCATCGCATGGAGCCAACCAAGACTGGTAGGGTGCCAAGCCAGTCTTCCGTGGCATCCTACCGCCCTCACCCGAGGCCACACGAAGCGGGGAGGGTGACATCCCAAGCAGGGACGATGACAAGCGAGGCAAGCCGATGAGCATCCCCACGACACGACCGACCGCGGCACTGGTCATCGACGGACGGCGAACGCTTGGCCTGAGCCGCGACAAGTTCGCCGAGCTTCTTCGCTCCTCGAAGCGCACCGTCGCACGCTGGGAGGCCGGGCAGTCCACGGTCTATCCCCGAGATCTCTTCGAGCTCGCGCGGCACGTGCACCCGAACGACGCGGAGCTCGCCGAAGAGATCGCTCTCGCGGGCGGCGCGACCCTGCAAAAGCTCGGGATCGCGCCCTCTCTCGACGCGACCCCGCTCCCGCCTCACGTGCTCGTCGACGCGATCGTGTGCGCCGCCGCCGACGCGCTGAAGGCCGTGCCGGACACCGTGCGCGGCGCCGTGCTCGCCGCGTTCAAGCGCGCGCGGGAGCTGCGGATGACGGTGGAAGACGTCGAGAAGGCGATGAGCAAGCGGTGACGGTCCGAGTCTCGGCGGCGGGCGCCGACGCTCGTCAGGTTGAACACGCGATCGCTCTTGGACGGGTCACGGTCACCGCCGATCACGACTTTCTGGAGCTTGCCGACGACCTCGTCGCCCGGGGCGTCCGCTTTCCAGGGGTCATGTTCATCCTTCCGTACACAATGGTCGGCGAAGCCGTGCGCGCGATTACCCTCGTTGCACTCGCCCGTGAGCCGCGGGAGCTCGCCAACAGAATCGAATGGATCAAGTAGGGCGCCTCGTGAACACCGCCCAGCCCCGTCCATCGCGACCACCGATTCGACGACGAGTCAGGCACAACCAACGCATCGCGTAGTGTGGTCGGAATTGGATCACCGTCTTCGCGCCGGCAAGGACATTTCGGTCTGACCTTGCCAGGGTGGAACCCCCCGGGTCCGTCACCGGGGCAGCCCGACCTTGCGCCGCGGCCCCTGCACGAGAATCCGCCGACGAGCGGCGGAGCCCGGAAGGCACTGCAGCCGAGCCCACGCCGCACGGGCGCAGCGTGCCGCTCGCGAAATACAGCGAAGAGCGCGGTTGAACGGGGGCGCGATTGCGCGTAATCCTCCCGCCGTGACTTCACGCCGAGCCATCGCTTGCTTCGTGAGCGCCTTCATCGTCGCTGCGGCAGGCGTGTGGGCCGGTTGCGCGACGACCGCGCCAAGCGCGGGGTATACGCCGGTCACCGGGATCGTGATCCCCGCCGCGACCATCGTGGCCGGCCATGGGTGCGGAACCGGCGCCGACCAGGTGTTCAAATACGCGGCCGTGGTCTCGACGCCGAGCGGCGAGGCGCCCGCGTTCGTCACGTCCGGCGTCTTCGACTGCTTCGCCGACGGCACCTTCTCGAATCTGCCTTCGCCGGATGGAGGCAGCCGCACGTTCGACGTCCAGGTCTTCGCCTATACGGAGGCGTCGTTCCCGCCGGCGCTCGTGTGCCCGAGAAGCACCGTTCCGTGCCCCGGCGACGACGCGGGAGCCGTCGCTCCCTGGGAAGGATCCGCGAACTGGACCACGGAATGCACGGTGACGCAGATTCAAGGGGTGCCGTCGATCACGACGTGCGGCGCGCTCGAGCCCCGCGACGCGGGTTCGGGCGGCGACGACTCGAGCGCCTCGGAGTAGCCGCGCGAGAAGGCGCGCCGGCGCGCGGCGCGAGAGAAGGGGGCGACCGGGCGACGCCTGGCGGGCGTGCCTGGCGGGGTCGCCCATGCGACACTACACATCCTATAGACATGAACCGCCCGCAGGCGATGAGCTTTGCGTTCCCGAAGCCCGGGCCGGCGCTGTGGTCGATCCTCGGCGCGATGGCCGCGCTCGGGGTCTTCACCGCGTTCCTCGCCACATGGGTGCCCGGCGGCGAGTACGTCTTCCGAGCGCTCGTTTGCGACCTCGACCGCGCGTTCCACGAGCCGTGGCGGCTGCTGAGCTCCGGATTGCTCACCAGCCCAGCCCAGTGGTCGCATCTGATCTATTCGCTCGCGGGCGTCTACTTCCTCGGAGCGACGCTCGAGCACCGCTGGGGGCCCTGGCGCTTTGCGCGCTTCTTCGCGATCGCCGTTCTCTTCGGCAACCTCGCGACGATCGCGGCGAGCGCCGTCATGCCCGCCGACGCCCAGGCGCGGTTTCATCCGGAACATGTCTTCGGACCGATGGCCGCGATCACGGCGATCGCCGTGGCTTGGTCGCGCGAGTTTCGCGACTCGACCGTGAACCTGTTTCTCGTCCTCCCGGTGCGCGCCCAGACGCTCCTCTGGCTGACGATCGGGTTCTGTGCGCTCGATCTCGTGTACCCGGCCGGGCTCCCGGAGGGGGTGGTCGCCCCGTTCGGGGGGGTCGTCGCGGGGCTTCTGTTCGGCGGCTCTCCGTCGCTGGCGCGAACGGCGTGGCTCCGATTGCGACTGGCAGTGCTTCGCCGGCGCGCCTCGGCTGGGATCGTCGACGACATCCTTTCGTCCAAGCCCAAGCGCCGCCCGCGGCCCGGGGCCCCTCCGCTGCGTGTCGTAGGCGGCGGAATCGAAGACGTGCTGAAGAAGCGCACGCCGCCCAAGGACAAGCGCTACTTGAACTAGTTTCGTCGCACGACGGTTCGTGTACGGGCACGAGCACGGGCACGTTTACGGGGAAGAGCTTCTACCAGGGGTCTGTCCTCCTACGGGCGCGCGCGCACGGAGGGGCGCGGCGGACGCTGCACTGGAGTAAAGTCCCGTCGCCCATGTGGAGCCATCGTCACCTGCTCGGTATCGCGCAGCTCTCCCGCGAGGACATTCTCCACGTGCTGGACGCCGCGCGCCGATGGTTCGCGATGCCCCGCGACGAGGCGAAGAACGCCCGGGTGCTCTACGGACGGTCCGTCGCCAATCTCTTCTTCGAGTCGTCCACCCGCACGCGAACGTCGTTCGAGGCGGCCGCCAAGCGCCTCGGCGCCGACGTGGTCAACGTCACCCCGCAGACTTCGAGCATCACCAAAGGCGAGACCCTGCTCGATACCGCCCGCAACCTCGAGGCGCTTCGCGCGGACGCCATCGTCCTGCGGCACCCGGCGTCCGGAGCACCTCAGTTCGTGTCGGAGCACATCCGCGCGTCGATCGTGAACGCCGGCGACGGCTCGCACGAGCACCCGACCCAGGCGTTGCTGGACGCCTTCACGATCAGCCGCAAAGGCAAGCGCTTCGAGGGCCTGGTCGTGGCCATCTGCGGAGACATCCTTCACTCGCGCGTCGCACGATCCAACGCCCTCTTGCTCGGCGCTCTCGGAGCGGAAGTACGTCTCTGCGGACCGCGCACTCTCCTGCCCCGATGCGCCGAGGCGCTGGGGCCGACCGTACGAGTGCTGGCGCGGGTCGATGACGCGGTCGAGGGCGCCGACGTCGTGATGGCGCTGCGCATCCAGACCGAGCGCCTCGCCGGAGCGATGATCCCGAGCACGCGTGAGTACGCGCGCACGTTCGGGCTGAGCCCTCGCGTGCTCCAGCGCGCCAAGCCCGACGCCATCGTCATGCACCCGGGACCCATCAACCGCGGCGTCGAGATCGCGTCCTCCGTCGCCGACGGGCCGCAGAGCGTCATCCTCGATCAAGTCGAAGCGGGCATCGCCGTGCGCATGGCCGTGCTGGACCTCGTGATCGCCGCGGGCGACGCCCATCGAGCACGGGGTTGAGGGCGTGAGCGTCGACGCAGGCGCCCCGCTGGGGGTCTTCGACTCGGGCCTCGGTGGCCTCACCGTAGTGCGGGCGCTGCAGCGAGCTCTCCCCGCCGAGCACATCGTGTACCTCGGCGACACAGCGCGCGTCCCGTATGGGACGAAGGGAGCGGCGACCGTCGTCAAGTACGCCATGGGGTGCGCGCGGCATCTGGTCGCGCGCAAGGTCAAAGCGATCGTGATCGCGTGCAACACGGTGAGCGCGGTCGCTCCGGAGCGCCTTCGAGTCGAGCTCGACATCCCGGTCCTCGGGGTGATCGAGCCGGGGGCGCGCGCGGCCGTCGCGGCGACGCACACGGGACGAATCGGCGTCCTCGCCACGGCAGGAACGATCGCCTCGGGGGCGTACCCGCGCGCGGTGGCGCAGGTATCCACGCGAGCCGAAGTGGTCGGGCAGGCGGCGCCTCTCCTCGTTCCGCTCGCCGAAGAGGGCTGGACGACCGGAGACGTGCCCCAGCTCGTCGTCCGCCGATACATCGAGCCGCTCGCGCACGCGGGGGTCGACGTCGTGCTGCTCGGCTGCACGCATTACCCGCTCTTGCGCGACGTCATCGAGAGCGAAGTTCGGGCACGCATCGGCCCACACGTCGCGGTGGTCGACAGCGCGACCGCCATGGCCGCCGACGTCCGAGATTTCTTGGACGCGCGGGGGCTCGCCCGCAAAGGGGACGCGACCGACGCGTGGGTGCGCCTGCTCGTGACCGACCTTCCACGCACCTTCCGGGAGACCGCGGCGCGGTTCCTCGGGGGCGCCGTGGGCGAAGTCGAGCAGGTGGATCTGTAGAAGGGAGGTCGCGCGCCGTCGGACGGTTCGTTGCCTTCACTCTTCCTGGATGCGTATGAGCCGCGGCGACGAAGCCGCGACACCGCTCTGGGCAATCGCTGCGAGCGCCCGCCGTACGTCGCGTTCGACGGCTTCGTGCGTCAGCATCACGATGTCCACGGGCACGCCGCTCGACCCTCCCCCGCCCTGCTGCACCATCTGCTCGATCGAGACCCCGGCGTCCCCCAGCGCGCCGGCCAGCCGCGCGAGGACTCCGGGCCGGTCGTGCGCCTGAAAGCGCAAGTAGTAGCGGGTCCGCACGTCGTCGAGCGACGCGAGCGGTCGGCTCTTCGTCTGCACACTTCGCGTCGCGAGACCCGCCACGCCGCTCAGGCGCGCGCGGGCCACGTCGAGGACGTCCGCCACGACGCTGACGGCCGTCGGCATGTCGCCGGCTCCCCGCCCCGACAGCAGGCACGGCCCGAGCGCCCGTCCTTCGAGCGCGATGGCGTTGAGCACGCCGCCCACGTTCGCGAGCGGCGTGTCGCGGTGCACGAGCGCGGGATGCACCCGGAGCTCGATGCCGTCGCCGCGCTCGCATCCGATGGCCAAATGCTTGATGGCAAACCCGAATCGCTCCGCGAAATGGTGGTCGATCGGGTCGATCCCACGGATTCCTTCCGTGGGTACTCGCTCCGCATCGACCCGAGCCCCGAAGGCGAGCATGGCCAAGACGACGAGTTTGTGCGCCGCATCGTGGCCGTCGACGTCGAGACTGGGATCGGCCTCGGCGTATCCCTTCGCCTGCGCCTCTCGCACGGCCTCGTCGAAACCCAAGCCATCGTCGTGCATCCGCGTGAGCACGTAGTTGCACGTGCCGTTCACGATCCCCTCGAGCCTCACGACCCAGTCGCACGCGAGGGCGTCGCGCAGCACGCGAACGACCGGGATTCCCCCGCCGACGGAACCCTCGAAGCCCAGGTCCACGCCATTGGCGATCGCCCGATCGATCAGCGCCGGCCCGTGCATCGCGAGAAGCATCTTGTTGGCGGTGACGACGCTCCGCTTCGTGTCGATCGCCCGCTCGACATAAGCGCGCGTGGGATCCACCCCCCCCATGACTTCCACGAACACGTCGATCGACGCGTCCGCGATGACTGCCTCGGGATCCGTCGTCAGGAGGGCGCGATCGACCGCTGATGGTCGCTCTTTGCCCGCGTCACGTACGAGAACGCGCGCGACCTCGAGCGGCGCGCCCACGCTCTGGGCGACGTATTCCGAGCTTTCGCGGAGGAGCCGCAGGACCCCTCCCCCCACGGTGCCGCAGCCGAGGAGGCCCACACGAACCGGTTTCATCACTCGAGTTTACACGGTCTCCGGCTCGCGAGGCCTCGAGAGAACCTCTTGGGCTGGGTCATCAAGCCGGCGGCGCAGCCGCCGGGTTCAGTACCGCGACCGTCACGGAGCGGTCAGGTGTAGTTCGTCCAATCGCGCGGGCCTTTTCGCCCGGTGCGGCCGTGATGGAGGACAGCGCTCAATTCGTCGGAAGCGGCTGCGGCGCGGCCTTCTCTTCGGGCTTCGGCTTGGGCATCTCTTCGAGCGCGCCTTCGAGCACCTGGTCCATCTTGCTCACGAAGAGGAACTCGAGCTCGCTCTTGACCTCGGCCGGGACCTCGTCGAGGTCGGCCTTGTTGCGCTCGGGGACGAGCACGCGCTTGATCCCCGCGCGGTGCGCGGCGAGCACTTTCTCTTTGAGACCGCCGATGGGTAGAACGCGCCCCCGGAGCGTGATCTCCCCGGTCATCGCCACATCGTGCCGAACCCGGATCCCCGTCAACATCGACACGAGCGCCGTGAACATCGTCACACCCGCGCTCGGCCCGTCTTTCGGCATCCCACCGGCGGGGATGTGGATGTGAATGTCGCTCTTCTCCAGGAAGTCTCGGCTGATGCCGTAGCGTTCGGCGTTCGTCCGCACGTACGACAGCGCGGCTTGTGCCGACTCCTTCATCACGTCGCCGAGCTGCCCGGTGAGCTGCAACTTGCCCGAGCCGAACATCCGCGTCGCCTCGATGAAGAGGATCTCGCCGCCGACGCTCGTCCACGCAAGCCCCGTCGCGACGCCCGCCTCTTCGGTGCGCTCGGCGACTTCGCTCGTGAATTTCTGCGGCCCGAGAAACTCGCGGACCTGCTCCTCACCCTCGATCTTGCGGGCGGTCGTGTCCCCCTCGGCGATCTTGACGGCGACGCCCCGGATGATGCTCGCGATCTGGCGCTCGAGCGTGCGGACGCCGGCTTCGCGCGTGTACGTGTCGATGACGAGGTCGACCGCCGGGTCGGTGATGTCGAGCATCTCTTTGGTGATCCCGTGCTCTTCGAGCTGCTTCGGGACGAGGTGCCTGCGCGCGATCGCGAGCTTCTCGCGCCGCGTGTAGCCGGGGATCTCGAGGATCTCCATGCGGTCGCGAAGCGGTGCGGGGATCGGGTCGGCGATGTTCGCCGTGGCGACGAACATCACGTTGGAGAGATCGTACGGGATCTCCAGGTAATGGTCGGCGAACGTGTTGTTTTGCTCGGGGTCGAGCACTTCGAGCAGCGCCGCCGCCGGATCACCCCGGAAGTCGTGCCCGATCTTGTCCACTTCGTCCATCATGAAGACGGGGTTGATCGTGCCCGCCTTCTTCATCCCCTGGATGATCTGCCCCGGAAGCGCGCCGACGTACGTTCGCCGGTGACCTCGGATCGCGGCCTCGTCGTGCACGCCGCCCAGCGAGATGCGGACGAACTTCCGGCCGAGCGCGCGCGCGATGCTCCGGCCGAGCGACGTCTTGCCGACGCCGGGCGGGCCGATGAGACAGAGAATGGGGCCCTTCTTGTCCTTCTTCAGCTTGCGCACCGCGAGGTACTCGAGGATGCGCTTTTTGACCTTCTCGAGGCCGTAGTGGTCTTCGTCCAGCACTTTGCGCACCGCGCCGATGTCCATGTTGTCGGGCGTCTGCGCGTGCCACGGCAGGTCGAGGATCCAATCGAGGTACGTGCGCACGACGGTGTATTCGGCGCTTCCGACCTGCATGTTGCGCAGCCGTTTGAGCTGCTTCTTGGCGACCTGCTCGGCCTCCTGCGGCAGGTTCGCCTTGGCGATCCGCTCTTCGAGGCCGTCGAGATCGCCCTGGTCGCCTTCGTCTTCGCCGAGCTCCTCTTTGATGGCCTTGAGCTGCTGGCGGAGCACGTACTCCCGCTGGTTTTTCCCCATCTCCTCTTTGATCTGGGAGTTGATGCGCTCGCGCATCTTGAGGATTTCGAGCTGCCGCGTGAGGAGCTTGAGCACTTTTCGAATGCGCTCTTTGACGTCGATCATCTCGAGGAGCGAGGCCTTCTCGTCGACCGGCGCGTCGAGATTGCCCGCGACCAGGTCCGCGAGGGCGCCCGGGGCCTGGATCGAGTCGATGAGCGATCCCGCTTCGCGCGGAAGCTCGGGCATGAGCTGAATCACCTGCTTGGCGATATCCCGCAGGCTCATGCTGAGCGCCTCCGCCTCGTCGTCGGCGGCGTTCTGCTCGGGCAAACGGCTGACCTTCGCTTTGAGGTAGGGGCCGCTCTGCGTCATCGTATCGAGTCGGATGCGCGTCAGCCCTTGCAGGATCAGCGAGTAGTTGCCGGAGCTGTGCTTGAGCGCTTTGAGCACCCGCGCCGCGCAGCCCACGTGATGCAGGTCGTCCTTGCCGGGGTCGTCGGTGGACGGATCGCGCTGCGCGAAGATCGCGATCACGGGCGCGGACAGGTTGTCGACGTCTTCGACGAGCGCGACCGACTTCTCACGACCCACGTCGAACGGCGCGACGGCGCCGGGAAAAAGGACTGCGTTGCGAATCGGCAAGACGGGCAGCTCGTCGCCGAACTGGATTGTCTCGTCTTCCTCTCGTGCGGGGGTCTGCTTCTTCTCGGACATTGTCTCGCTACCTCTCGCGATAGGCGCCGCCGCAGCGCGCCCGTGGGAAGCATGTCGATGTCGGCTGCGTTTCAGCCATCCTAAGCACGCCATTTCGCGCGCGCCACCGCAAGGGGAGCAAGGATCGCGCCGCCTCAACCGGGGCCGTCACGTAGTGACCTTGCCTACACACTGCCGACCAAGCGAGCGGGATCGAGCGTGTGGATGGCCAGACCGGTCGGCACTTTCGGATAGAAAAATGTGCTCTTTTGCGGCATCACCTCGCCCGCTTCGGCCACCTCGCGAACCTGCGCCACGGGCGTCGCGTTCATGAGGAAGAGCACGTTCCCACTCCCGTTGCGGAGCGCCGCGAGCGCCGCCTTTGCGTCCTGCGGGTAGTAAAGGTTCGTCTTTGCCGCCTGGGCCTGCGGTGTGATGCCGAGAATGTGCTCGAGGATCCCGGCGTGCAGAAGCGTCACGTCCGTCGTCCGCAAGACCTTCGGCTTTGGCCCCAACGTGGGATGCTCGCCGAGGTGGGCGTCATCGCGGAGCGTCAGCACGATGACGCGACCGTCAGCCGCAGCCGCAGCCACGCTCGGGGCCCGGTCACCCGCCGTCCGGAGCGCGCCAAGGATCTCGTCGGACTCGGCCCCCCGAGAGAGCTCGGCGACGACGAAAGTGTCCCGGGCCTGCCGCAGGAGGTCGTCGAAGGAGAACGACGCGAGCGAGTGAACGTGGCGATGCGTCGGAAACACGACGAGGTGGGGGTCGTCGCCGTTCACGAGGAACGTCAGAAAGAAGCGGTGCTCCGCGCGCAGCGGCGCGCCGGGGTGCGCGGCCGAGACTTCGTCCGCGTAGCGAACGGCGGTCTCGTATCGGTGGTGGCCGTCGGCGATGAGCAGAGTCGAGCGCGCGACCCCCTCGACGATCGCGCGAAGGGCGCTATCGCCGCGCACCCGAGCCAACGCGTGGTGGACGCCGTCGGGCGTATCCATCTCCGCGAGGGGCTCGCCATCCGACAAGGGTCCGTCGAGCTCCCGGCGCGGATCGCGATAGAGCATGAAGCCGGGGCTCAGGTTCGTTCCGGTGGCGCGAAAGAGCTTGAGGCGGTCTTCTTTGGGCCCCGAGAGCGTGCGCTCGTGCGGCAAGACGACGCGATCGGCGAAGGGCGCGAGCTTCACGAGCGCGAGAAAGCCGCGCCGGGTGATCGCTCGCTGGCCCCCGCCGCCCGGCGGGGTGAACGTCTGATCGAAGCGGTAAAACGACGGCTCCGAGTCGCGCACGAGCACGCCGTCCGAGCGCCATTGAGCCAGGATCGCGGCGGCGCGAGCGTACTTGGTGTCGCCGTCGCCCTCGGGCAGAATCAGGCGCACGACGTTGTGTGGGTCTCGCGCCGCGAGCGCCGAGCGCTCCGCCGGAGAGATGACGTCGTAGGGAGGAGAAACGACGCTCGCGAGACCGCCCGGCAGGCGCGCGAGGTCGTACCGGAGCGGTGTGAGCGGTGCGATTTCAGCCATGGCCTATTTCCCTTCGATGCCGAGATGGACGCCTCGCGCGATGTCGCACCGGTGATGCTCGCCTTCCCAGCGGATCCGCCCCACGGCCTCGTAGGCAGCCTGCGATGCAGCATCGAGCGTCGCGGCGTGGGCCCCCACCGCGAGCACCCGACCGCCGCTCGTGACCACGCGGCCATCGGGCGCTCGGGCAGTGCCCGCGTGACGCACGAACGCGCCCGAAGGCAGCGGCGCGTCGAGCCCCTCGATGGGGTCTCCCGTCCGCAGTTGGCCGGGGTACCCGGCGGCCGCCATGACGACCGAAACCGCCGCGCCGCTCGCGGTGTCGGAGCGCGCGCGCGAGAGGTCGCCGAGGGCAGCCGCCTCGAGGAGCTCGAACCAATCGCCGTCGTACATGGGCACGAGCACGGTGGCCTCCGGATCGCCGAAGCGGACGTTATACTCGAGCACGCGCGGGATGCCGCGGTCGATCATCAGGCCGACGAAGAGCACGCCGCGAAATGGAGCGCCCTCGGCCGCCATGCCCGAGAGCGTCGGCTCGACGATGTCGCGCATGACGAGCGCGTGCACCTCGCGGGTCACACCGGCCGCCGGGGCGTAGGCGCCCATTCCGCCGGTGTTCGGACCGCGGTCGCCGTCGCCGACGCGCTTGTGATCCCGCGCCGGCGCGAGCGCCACTGCGCGGCTGCCGTCGCATACGACGTGGAAGCTCGCTTCCTCTCCCACGAGGCGCTCCTCGAGCACGACGAGGCGGCCGGCATCTCCGAATTCGCGCTTGCGCATGATCCGCTCGACGGCGGCGCAGGCCTCGTCCACCGTATCGGCGACCACGACTCCCTTCCCGGCCGCGAGCCCATCGGCCTTGACCACGAGCGGAGCGGACCCCGGACCGCGCTCCCGCGCGTGCTGCCGAAGGTGCTTCTCGGCAGCCGTCGCGTCGTCGAAGACGGCGAAATCCGCGGTCGGGATGCGGTGGCGCTTACAGAACCGCTTCATGAACGCCTTCGAGGCCTCGAGCTGCGCCGCTGCTCGGTTGGGCCCGAAGGCAGCCACGCCACGAGCCTGGAGGGCGTCGACCAGGCCGAGGACGAGTGGGAGCTCCGGGCCGACGACCACGAGGTCGGCGTGCTCGCGCGCGGCGAGATCGACGAGGCCGTCGACGTCGTTCACGCGAACCGCCACATTTCGGCCGACCGCCTCGGTGCCCGCGTTGCCGGGAGCGATGACGACGTCGTGAGCGCCCGCGGACATTGCGGCGGCAAGGGCATGCTCCCGAGCGCCCGATCCGACCACGATCACTCTTGCCCTTCTCGCCATCGCTCCGCCGTCAAATACGCCGGCGGCGCGTAGCACGATGAGGCCGACTCGCCAAGCGAGCGTGCAGCAGCGTATCCTCAGGGTCCGTGGCTGAATCTCTCCCGCCCGTCGCCATCCGCGTCGTCCGCCCGTTCGCGACAGAGGACGAGCTTCTCGAAAACGAGCTCGAAACGCTGACACGCACGAGCATCACACTGCTCGGAGCGCCCGCGCGCCCTCCGGGGCTCGTTCTGCGGTTCGAGCTCGTCCTCGCGTCCGGGCAAGTGCTCGTGCGCGGCGAGGGGCGGGTCGTCGGCTACCGGCCGGACGCGCACTACGGGACCGGCGGGCTCACCCTGCGCTTCACGCGGCTCGACACGCGCTCGAAGGCCCTCGTGGACCGAGCCGCCGCGCTCCGGGACCGCCGGCGGCCATCGTCCCTGGCCGCCATGGCAGAGTCGCCATCGCTGCCCGCTCCCCCGTTCACGTTGGAGGAGGAGCGGTCGGAAAGTGGCTCGACCCAATCCTTGCCGCCCGCCCTGCGGCCCCCGAGCGCGCGGCCCGCGCCCCCGACCGAAGCCGCGTCGCCGCGGTTGCCCCGCGATCGCGACGCGCTCCTCGAGCGATTGCGCGCGCGCTCGAAGGATATCGATCGCCGGCGTTGATGGTTGCGCTCGGGTCAATGCGGGGTCGCGGGCCCGACACCCTCTTCTTCCACGTGGTACTTCTCGCGAATACTCGCGTCCGCGTCTTTGGTCTCCTTCGCGTCGAGGACGATGCGTGCGACGCCCTGTCCGGGTAGGAACGTGACGACGTGGAAGCCCCCGGTGGGGCGGGCGAACGCGGCGCGCACGTCGTCGAGCGACCGCGCGGGCTGACCGTTGACGCGGTCGACCACGAGGCTTCCGATGTGCTCGTAGCCCAAGGTCGCGGCGACGGGCAGCACGCCCGAGAGAACGATAACGCCGGGCCGCTCGGACGAGGAGCTCCAGCGCTCGAGCTCGTACGGCTCCAGAATTCGCGACGGGGCCTTGTTCTCCCAGTCCTTGCCGAAGGTGAGGAGATACTCGTGCGAGAGCCTCTGGAAGACCAAGCCGCCGCGGACGGTGTAGCCGGGCGGGTCCGGACCGAACCAGGGCACAAGCGTCTGCTCGCCGGGCCACCGCTTCAAGACCACGCTCGCCCGCTGCCGCTCGCCGTGACGAACCAACTCGACCGCGATGGCGTCGCCCGGATGATGCCCCTGCGAGAACAGCGAAGCGTACGAGAGCCGCCCCGCGCCGGGATCCGCGTACGTGCCGTCGCTGTCGATTTTCGTGCCGCCCACCGAGAGGATCACGTCGCCGGTCTCGAGGGACCCGCTCGAGCTTCCGAGCGGAGACACCTCGCTGACGAGCCAACCGCCGTCGTCCGGGCCGAGTCCGAGCGAGGCGCGCAGCGCCGGATTCGACAGCTTCTGGCCCATGAAATCGGCCGTGGCGCAGCCCCGGTACGGTGGGTGCGACACATCGGTCGCGAAGTCCGCCAGTGTCCGGGATCCGATCGCGTAGACCTCGCCATTCGACCAGCTCATGACGAGGCCCGCGACCCGGCCATCGACGCTGACGACGTCGGAGACGCCGACCCGTTGGGCGTCGACCTGCGAAATCTTCATATGCACGAAATCACAGCGACCGCTGACTTCGAAGCGCGAGACAACACCCTCGGACGACTCCAACCGCATCCCCTCGGCCGCCGCATGCCAGAGCTTCACGGGACGCGGCGCAGGAAGCGCGGGGGACAACGACGCGAGCTCGACCCCGTCCCAGAACCCCGGGTCGTCGACCACGAGCATCGCCAGGCCCGCGTCCACGTCGAAGAGCAGGACCCGTGCGGGTACCCGCGCGATGGCCCCGGGCTTCTGCACCTCCACGTGCCGGTGGTTGCGCAGGCCCCAGCCGCTCACGAGGATTCGCCTTCCTTCGATCGCGAGGCCGGTCAACGTCCGCGTCCACGGCTTACCCGAGCCCCAAGGCGCGCTCCAGTCGACGTCTGCGCCATCGGCTTGGATGACGACGACGGCGCGCGACGAGTCCACCAGAGCGGGAGGTGCCGCTGGGCTGGCGACGGGCAGCGCGATCGCGGGCGCGGGCGCCGGCGCGGATGTCGTCTTGGCGCGAACACACGCGGACTGCGCCGCGGCCACCGCAATGCACGCGGCCCAGACGCTACAGACTCTTGTCATTGCCGATCCCGTAGGTCGCAAGGATCGAGGCTCGAGCGGAGAGAGCTTGCTCGTGGTCGACGGCCTCGATGTGGTGGAACGGTCCGAGCTCGAAGACGTCCTGCTTCTGATGGCTCTCTTCGAGCAACCGCGCGAGGTCGGCGAGGTTTCGAACGGGCTGGCCGTTCACGCGCTCGACCACGAAGGGGACCGAGAGATCGACGCCCGCGTTCGCGGGGTTGCTGAAGATGTGAGCGAGCAAAACCGCTTCGCGGTCGATCGCGGGCGGCGGTTCCCAGGAGCGGAATGCGAGATCGTGGAGGATGGCGGCTCTCCGCGCTCCGACCGGATGCATCGCGCTGAAGTACTCGATCGTGGCGGGTACGAACAGCAGGCCTGCGTAGACGAAGTACCTCGGCTTCGAGCGCGACTGACGCAGGCGGTTCCACGGGGGAAACTGGCTGGCTCTCCACTCCACGTTCAGCGGCCTGCCCGCCCGCCACACGTCGAAGCGGACCCGCTGTCCGAGCGACTTCATGTCCACCAGGTGGAAGAAGGGCGCGCGCGCTGCGCCGATCTGGCACGTGCCATCGTCGGCGACCCGCTGCCCGTCGACCGCCATGAGCACGTCGCCTGGCTCGATCGCGGCACCGAGGTCGCTCCCCGCGGCGATCTCTTGAACGACGACACCGCTTCGGTCGTCGGGCAGCTTGCGCTCTCGGCGATACGCCGGCGAGCTCAGGGGAAGTACGCGAACGGGCAGGTCGGGAAAGCCGGTGTAGTGGCCGTCGGTGAAGTCGTCGAGAAAGTGGCGGACGATGGGCGCAGGAATGAAAAAGCCGATGCTCTGTGCGCCGGTGATGACCTGGAACGCGACCCCCACGACCAGGCCGCGCTGAACGACGGGACCGCCGCTGTTGCCGGGGTTGAGCGCGGCGTCCGTCTGGACGACCAGATGCTTCGACAAGCCCTCCAAGTAAGCGCGCTGCTCAATCCGCGAGACCACTCCCGCGGTGGTCGAGAGCTCGAGCCCGCCGAGCGGATAGCCGTAGGTCACGACGCTCGAGCCGATCTGCGGCAAGTCCCCGACGCGAAGCGGGCGGAGTCCTCGCAAGAACGATCGGTTGGCTACGCGAAGGAGCGCAAGGTCGCAGTCGTCGTCCACCGCCTCGACAGTGGCAATCGCCGGCGCAGAGCCGTCGTTCTTCTTGACGGTGACCTGCTGCGCGTCGCGGACGACATGGGCGTTGGTGAGCAACCGGTCCCCGTCGATCAAAAATCCGGTTCCGGAGGCCGATTCGGGGGGAAGAAGCTTCCAGGGCGCCGTCCAGTCGTGACCCGCGCGCGAGACTTCGACGCGCAAGACCGCGCTTCGAACGTCCTGGTCCGGCGGGTCCAAGGCGATGGCCCGCCCGGCCGAAAGCAAGACGGCGATCCAAGCCAGCCCGGCGAGCCACCATGGAAACAGCCCGCGCCCGGTCGTCGCCAATCCGCGTGAATCCGGGCGAACCATCCGCACAAGGAAGGCTCAGGTCCCGTGCACTGTCAAGGCCAGCGAGCTTCGCTCGGGCGTCAGTAGGAAGCCCGCTCGAGCATCCCCATCGAGACTCGACCTTCTCGTACACGCTCGATACCGGCACCTCGCCGCCGAGCGCCGGGAAGGCGCCGTGCGCCTGGTCTCCGAGGTGCACCGTGAGGAGCCCCTGCCCGCTACCCTGGCGCCGGTAGTGCTCGACGCGCTTCTCGCGGGTCGACACGAGCACGTACTCCTCGATTCAAGGTGCGTCTACCGAATCCGCGCCGTCGTCATGGCCACGAACCGATTGGCCAGCTGCAGCACCGCTTCGAGAGCGCCGGCATCCGCGTCACCGGCCGCCACCGCAATCTCGACGCCCGCCGCAGCCTCGCACGCTTCCGCTCGTGCGATAGCAAAGCATCGAGCCTTGTCCGCCCGGGTGACCCTCCCCGCGCCTTCGGCGGCGTTCAAGCAGGCACTCTTCGCAGCCCGCATGGCATGGTCGCGGAGGTAGCAATCGCGAATCCGTGCATTGCGCACGGCTTCGAGAAGTCCAATCGCAACCCTGTAAGCCTCCAATTTGTGGTGCGGAAGTAGGTAACTCATGTTCGGTCGCTCCTTTCACCCCGCTGAAAAGGAGCGACCGAACATGAGTCCCCTCGTCCCAGCCCCAATCGGGCGAGCGCCCAACTACGATAGCAATCGCAGTGACGCCGCAAAGCGGCGGCACGAGATTGCAGAAAAGTCCAAGTCGCGAGTCCAAGCGAGACCTCTCTCTCGACCGCGACCCTTGACCCTTGACCCTTGACCCTTGACCCTCGACCCTCGACCC
>CAZHED010000026.1:23390-81351 GCA_964531095.1 uncultured Polyangiaceae bacterium
TCGACCGCGACCCTTGACCCTTGACCCTTGACCCTTGACCCTCGACCCTCGACCCTCGACCCTCGACCCGCGACCCGCGACCCGCGACCCGCGACCCTCGACCCGCCGCCCTCGACCCTCTCTCGACCGAGACCCCTCAAAGCCCCCCGGACGTAGCAGCTCCCCCACCCCCCGCCGGCACAAAGTCCACCTTCCCAAGCGGCCCCCGCATCGTCCACCCGTAAAACCCGTCCGCGCGCTTCGATTGCTTGATCCGCGGATCCGCAAGCTCGAACAGCGCCGGCGCATTCGAGCCCGGAGCGCCGAACAGGCTTTTGGTCACGTCGCTCTGCGCGCGGTACGCGTCGTTGATCTTGAAGCGCACCTGCGCGTCGCAGAGCGACTCCATGGCGAGCTCGCGCATCGTGATTCGCCCCTCGCCTTGCAAGTCGAGGTCCTTGCCCCCCGCGACCAGCTTCGTAATCCGGAGTATCCCGTCCTTGGCCTCTGCGCCGAAGGTGATCGTCCCGACGTGAATCGTGGGCAGCGCGAGGGCGCCCTTGATCTTCGCTTTGCCGTCGCCGACGGCAACGTCGTTGATGACCAGCGACATCGACCCGCTGCCCTTCGACGCCTTCCCGTCCGGCATCTTGAGATTCACCGATCCGCCGAGCTTGCCTTGCAGCGGCACCCCGAGAACGCGTACGAGCGGTTCGACCCGGCCGACGTCGACGGATTCGAGCACGAGGTCGATCGATTGATCCTTGCCTTCCGTCTCGTACGAGCCGCTCACCTCGCCGCCGAACGCGAGGGCGTCGAACGTCATGTCGCTGCCGCCGAAGATCGACGAAAGGATCCCGTAGCGGACCGTCGCCTCGTCGATCTCGATCTTCTGCGGCGGCTGGCCGGGCTCCGTCGACGCGGTGAGAATTCGGACGCCCTTGAGGCGCGCCCCGCTCAGCCAGTAGCCGCTCATCTCGTCGATCTGGAGCTCCTGATCACCCCCCGCCGCGCGCTGCTGGGCATTGAACGACGCAGTTACATGCTCTTTGAGCTTGGTGTACGGAAACGTCAGAGCCGCAAAAAAGAGCAACGAGGCGACATAGAACGCGGGATAGCCGACCCACTTCGCGTACCGGGCGTATTTCAGCAGTCGTTCTTTCACGGCTTCGAGCTCCCGGCGGGCGTCACTTCGGTGCGATCGTACGACGACGCGCCAACCTCGATGTCGTATGAGTCGTTCTCGCCGCTTCGCTTGCGGATGTTCAGGCGCGTCACGGAGACCGGGTAGCCGCTTTGCTCGATCGACTCGAGGAAGCGAGCGAACGGCAGCATCCCCGTCCGCTTGAGATGGATGTTCGTGCCGTGCTCCACGTAGCGCTTGCCGTGCGGCACGTCGGGCAGAGGCGTCGAGTCCGTGACTTCGAGCTTCTGCTGGCGCGCGCCCGGCTCCAAATACCCCGCGAGCGAGGGCGCCTTCTTCGCGTAGCGGAGCACGATCGCATCCTTCTTCGCCTGGCGCTCGCGCACGCGACTGCGCGCGTCTTGCACGTCGGCCAGTGCTTGACGCAGCTCTTCGTTGTCCGACGCGCCCGACCGGACGATCGCCTCGAGGCCGAACGGCACCGCCAGCAGCAATAGGGTCGCCCCGGCGAACGCGAGGATTCCAACGACTCGGCGCTCGCGCGCGGTCATCTGCAAGACAGGGCCAGCCATGTCACTTGCTCCCCGAGCCGCTCGCGGCCGCGCTGGTGCTCTCGGACGTGTCCGCCTTCTTCTTCGGTGGGGTCTTCACGTCCTCTGGGCACTTGAGATCGAGCTCGAGAACGTACTTTTGCCGGTCGCCCCCGACCGCCTGCGTCGTGCTCTTTATCTTCACGTCGCTCAGGCACTTGTCGTCCGAAAGAGTCGAAGCGATCGCGTTGGCATCGGCGATCGACCCGACGATGCCGTGCACGACCACATGCCCCTTTTGCACGTCGAGCTCTTCGATGTCGTGCGTCATCGAAGACGGGATGGCATCGGAAAGACGGGCCATCACGTCGAAGGCGTCCGCGTGCGGCATCGGATCTTCGTCGGTGAGCGCCACTTCCTTGGCGAGCAAGTCCTGCGCGTCCTGCGCTGTGGTCGCCTCGGTCCCGAGGACCTCTCTGGTCACTGCGCCGAGGGCGCTCTCGAGCGCCTCGTGCTCCTTGTGGACCGTATGCAGCCGTGCCCACGCGCTGAAGACGAAGCTCACGAGGATCGTCGCCGCGAGGCCGGCGAGTATCGGAATGCGCTCACGAACCCAAGCGAAGCTGCGCTCGAATGCAAGGGGCCCGCGGCGCAGGTTCATCCCCGCCCCGCGCCCGGCGAGCGACAGCGCGAGAGAAACGGCTTTGGCGTATCGCGGGAGGTCGCGGGTGCTGTCGGCGCCGATGGCCGTAAAATCGATCGCGGGCTCCGGCAGGACACGCACGGGCATCTCGAGCGCGCTCGATAGGAACCCCTCCGCGCCGGCGATGAATGCGCCGCCGCCGCAGAGATACACGCTGCTCGGTGCCGCACCGCCGCGCGCGCGGTGTGCGGCGAACGTCATCCCGATGTCGCGGGCGAGGTGGGGGGCGGTTCCGGGCAGCCCCTCGGTACCTGCGGAAAGAGTGCGCGCGGAGGCCGGATCGCCGCGCTCGAGAATGAGCACTTCGCTGGTCTTCGCACCGAGATCGACCAAGGCGATCGCGTCCTCTTCGCCCAGCGCCGCGACGTAGGGGACGATCCCCGACAGGGCGAACGCGCCGACCGCCACTCGCTCCGGCTCTTGCCCGATGGCCTCGCGAACGAGGTCGATGCGCGCGCGAACGTCCTCGATCCGCGCGACCGCCGCGACGATCGGCAGCTCTCCCCGCTCGGCCCCGTGCTCGAGTTGCTCCCAATCGAACACCGCCTCGGCGAGGTCGAATGGGACCTGCGCCTCGAGCTCGTAGGTAAGGACGTCCGCCAGCTGCTTCTGCGCCGTCGCAGGAAGGACCAGGCGGTGGATCGCCGCGCGTGACCCATCGATGGCCACGGCGATCGCATCCGCCCCGTGGGCCTCGCCTGCCAGGGCCATCTTCACGGCAACGCGGATCGCTTCGGTCGTACCTTCGCCCGCGCCCACGTCGGCCGAGCCCAGCCGCGCGAGGGCGATCTTGCGATACGCGGAGCGTACCAGGGCCGCCTTCACGCTCGTGGTCCCGATGTCGATACCCAGCCAAGTCGGCATGTCCGCCGTTCTCCTCGCGTTACTCGATCTCGTAAAAGAGCACTTGCCCACCTACGTTCGGCTGAAGCGCCGCCGCGATGGCGTTGGCCTCCTGTCCGGTCGCGGAGGTCGATTGCGCGCCGACACCCGAAGGCGGAGCGCCGGTCGCGCCGCCGGTCAGCCCGCCGAGCAGCGACGGAGCGCTGCGGAAGTCGACCACCGTGTGAATCTTCACGCGGGTCTCGCGCCGATAGCCTTTGACCACGCCCACCGAATAGATCGAAAAGACTTTGCTCTCGGTGGAAATGCTCTTGCCGAAGTCGCTCTCCGATAGAAACTTCACCGGCTTCAAGCCCATGAGCGCCAGGAGCGGGCCCAGCTTTCCTTGCCCCTTCATCGTGGCGATGAAGTCGCTGGGCGAGCCGAAGAGCGGCGCCCCCATCGTGATGCCCTGGCCCATCGTGACCCCCATAACGAAGAGCTGCATCTGCGCGGGATCCGAGCAGAGCTCCGAGGTCGGCGACGTGCCGGAGCACACGATCGCGTAGAGCGTGAGGGCGTTCGCCGTATTGACGTTCACCGTGCCCTGTCCCCAAACCGTCATCTCGCGCTTCTTCGGGTCGTTCGGGCTCGGATCGACGAACGTGGCCCAAAAGTCGTCGGTCACGCCGCGTACCATGTGAAGCTCCTCGAGCGAATCGTATGGGGCGTTCTTGCGGCGGTACGGTTTGGGCAGGAGCTGGTACCAGGCGTCTTCCACGGCGTTCGACGAGGGGGCGTTGGTCACGTCGCACGAGTAGAGCTGCTCATCGGGGTCGGCCCAGTCGATCAGGGCCGAGCACGTCGTCAGGCGATCGCTGTAGTTGCCCGTCGAGTCACGCTGCTCGAAGAGGGGGTTATACTGAATCGGGGCCATGCGGCTCATGATCTCTTTGGCCAGGCGAATGTGTGCGATCTCGTTGGACGCCCCCATGTTCACGTTGATCTTCGAATCCTCGTCGACGATGACCACCTCGAAGCGGCCCCCCTTGAGACCGAGGTTCTTTCCGAGCGCCGTGTCCGTTCCGGACAGGGCAAAGAAGTCTTGCGCGGCTTCTTTGTCGTTGAACGCGCCGAGGATGCGATCGGCGTATTGCCAGACGGGGAGCTGGGGGGGCGTCTGCCTCATGAGCATGAAGAGGGGCGCGATCGCCTGGCGCATCGTCGGCTCGGCCGCGACCAGGAGGCGCGAGAGGTTGATCGCGCTCCGCGCGAAATACTCCGCCTGCACCTCGTCGCGCACCGCGGTCGCCGACGCGAACTCGGACCCCGCGTCGTCCTGGAGCTCCGCGAGCATGACGATCATGATGACGATCGCTCCGAGCACCATGATGAGCGCCACCCCCCGCTCGCGCTTTCGGCGGAGAGCGCGCAGCGCGGCTCGCTGGGAAGGCGCGCCCCTCATTGCCTGGGGATCCCGAAAGAGAGCGGTTGCTGGATCGGAACGAAGACTTTCGTCGTGTACGCGTACGTCGGCCCGCCGCCGACGCCGTTGAGAACGAGGGTGACCTTGACCTCGAGCGGAAGGCGGTTCGGCTGCCCGGTGATCTGCGTCGAATCCCACGTCTCGACCCACTGACCGGTCTGCGGATCGAGGTAGCGCACGTCGAACTGGTCCACGTCCTCCGCGACGACGTTGACGGTGCCTCCTTTGAGCGGATCGAAGTCGATCGGAGTCTGCTCGCGCCGGACCAGGTCCATCTTGTCGGGGGCGTCGGGGTTTCTCACGACGAAGTACCCCACCTCTGCCTGGTCGGATTCGTGCGAATCGCGGTCGGTGCGCATGTGGGCGAACGCCGTGAAGTCGACGCGGTCGAATGGGATCGAGCTGTGGCCCACGAATGCCGTCTTTTGCGTGACGAGCGCCTGGACGGACGGAACGTGCATCGAAAGGTAGGCCGCCGACAGATCGCGCACGATGCGCTGGAGCGCCTCGCGGCCTTCGTGCGCGCGCTCGGAGCGAAGCTCTTCGCCCTTCTTTCCGCGCGAGAGCGACGAGATGACGCCATGGATGAGCACCGCGACCATCGCCAGAACGGCGATCGCGACCATGACCTCGACCATCGTCATGCCCCGACGCGGAGCGTTCGCGCACGGGCTCATCGAGCCCCCTGCGGAGCGAAGGCGCCGCCCAAGTTCGGCGCCGCTCCACCCTCGGAGAGCGCGCCCGCGTCGAGCATTCCAGCGAGCAGCCCGGCGCGCGACGGGTTCGTCACGTACTGCGTCAGCGAGAAATCGCGAGCGGTGGATCCCTCGTTCCAGTGCACGACGACGGTCACGCGCCGTATCGCGCTTTCGAGGAGCGGCTTGAGCGACGGATAGACGAGCGAGAACACCAGCGAGAGAAGGCCCTGCGCGCCGGCCCCGCCGAACGATTGCTGGAGCGACTGACCCATATTCTGGAGACCGGCGTCGAAGTCGAGGGACGCGCCCCCCGCCGGGTTGTTGAGCATCGCTCCGAGCGAGCCGGGCATCCCGCTCCCGAGCTCGCCCGCGTCGAGGCCGAGGCCCCCGCCCAAGATCGAGCCCGCGCCACCGTCGGCTGCCAGCTCGGTGGCCTGGGGCAGCGTGACGCGCTCGACCTGCCAGTCGCACGAGAAGCCTGGCACTTCCTTTTCGTCGCAACAGATGGAGCTGCTGTCTTTCTCTTCGATCTCGGGAAAGCCGAGCTTGAGCTGCTTTTCTTCGACTTCGCTCATGCGACAGCGCCCGAGCGCGACGGCCTGGCTCATGTTTGCCGCGGTTTGGTTGCCGGCGACCAGTCCGGCCTGCGCCGACAAGATCGTGGTCACGACGGCGCCGAAGAGCGCCACCGCCACCATGACTTCGAGGAGAGAGAAGCCCCTCCTGGCCGCCAAGCGCCCGCGCTCGCCCATCGCTCAAAACCCCGTATCCCGGCGGTCCGACGCGTGATCGTCGTCCGTCGGCACTTCGAGCTCCACGGCGCCTCCCTTGACCGTCACCTTTCCGGTCAAGGGGGAGACGAGCACGGTCAAGGTTCGCCCGCTCTCCTCCGAGTCTCCGATGCTCAGCTCGACGGACGCCCGCTCCGTGCGGCCGCCGGGCCAGAAGTACAGGTAGGCCCGCCCGGACCGTCTTGGCGTCTCGTCGTGCGTCGTTTGAACGGCTCGAAACTTGATACCCCTCTGGAGCGACTTGCCTCCCTTGCCCGATTCGACGTCGCCGAAGCCGTACGCTTCGAAGGGCGTGAACCGGGGCTTCGGGATCGGAGGTCCCTTGACGATCTTGTCCCCCGCCTCGAGCGCCGCCTTCTCCGCCTGCGTGATGGCGTCGGCACCGCCGGTCGCGGCGGCGTCGTCCGACTTGACGAGCATCGGGATGTCGCTCTGCTCGAGCCAAATTTTCTGCTGATCCAAGTCCATGACCAGCCGCAAGTCGTGCGACGTCGCCGTCGCGCGCGTGTACGCGACTTTAATCGCGCTGGAGATCATCGTGGCCGAACGACGCAAGCGCGCGGACGGCAGCTGCATCGAACCTGCGAGAGCGACCCCGGAGACCACCACGATAATCGACATGACGACGATGATCTCGATGAGGGTGAGGCCCCGCTCCTGCGGACGCATCCGAACGAGGGGCCGCACCACCATCACTTCGCTTCGGGCTGCGGAACGTGAAGGTCGTCGTCCGTTCCGTCTTTGCGGTCGGGGCCCGCGCTGGTGCACGTGATCTCGTCGGTGTCGCACGCGAGCTTGAACGCGATACCCCACGGGTCCTTCACGCTGAAGCCCGTGTCGAGGATCTTCTCCTTCTTGAGCTGGTCGATGGTCGGGCAGTCCTCGCCAGCGTGCACGGCCTTCCACTGAATCGTCGCATCCCGAATCGTATTGCACGCGGTCTTCGCCAGTTTGAGGTCGGCGCTCTTCTTCGCCGACATCACACCGACCGAAATCGCGGCGGTGAGCACGCCGATGATCGTGATGACGACAATCAACTCGACGAGCGTCAAGCCGCGAGAGGTGGCGCGAGGCGCCGCCCGAGCCACTGTCTTGATGGGTACCATCTGCTTCTCCTTCATGTTTCCGAGCCTTCTCATTCCACGCGGTCCAACCCGCCCGGCTGCCCGTCGGGTCCGTCGCTCGCTACGTCGAAGCCACGCGGATCGCGGCGACCCGGGCAGGTCACGCGAAGCGGCCTGCCCCACGCGTCGCGCGGCACTTGATGGAGGTAGCCTCCCGAGACGAGGTCCGCCAGCGCCCCCGGGCAACCCCGCTCGTGATCCGCGCGCCAAGCTGCGACCGCGCCGTCGGTCGCCGTGATCGTCGTGCGGGTCGCGCGAACGTCCGCCGCGTATTGCTCGCGCTGTCGCAGGAGTACGAAGGCGGCGACGAAAGTCGCTGCGAACAGCACCTGGCGCGCGCGAGCCCGACCGAGGAGCGCGCGCAGGCCGCGACGCTGCTCCCAGGGAAAGAAGACTCTCGGCTCGTCACGCTTGCCCGGCATTCTTCGACTCTGCCTCCGCGCTCGGTCCCATCCTCACTGGGCGAACTCGTTCATCTGGATGAGCGGCATCAAGATCGCGAACGCGATGAAGCCGACTCCGCCTCCCATCACGACGATCATCAGCGGCTCGAGCAGGCTGGTCAGCGCCTGCACGCGCGTCTCGACCTGCGTGTCGTAGGCGCGCGCCACGTTCTCGAGCATCTGCTCGAGCTGGCCGCTTCGCTCGCCGACGGCGATCATGTGCGTCACGATCGGCGGAAAGTTCCCGCTGCGCTTCAGCGGACCGGCGATCGACTCGCC
The DNA here is from genome assembly GCA_964531095.1 of uncultured Polyangiaceae bacterium. Taxonomy (GTDB): domain Bacteria; phylum Myxococcota_A; class Polyangia; order Polyangiales; family Polyangiaceae; genus Palsa-1150. The sequence continues at coordinate 31,390 of CAZHED010000026.1, forward strand.
CTCGCGAATGCTGGCGGCCGCCGTCTCGATGACCTTTTCGAGCTGCGCATTGTCGAGCACATTCTTGACGATTTCCATCGCCTTGAGGAGCGGCACGCCGCTGCGAAGCAGCGTCGCCAGCGTCCGCGCGAAGCGCGACACCGCGAGCATCTGCACGAGCGGACCGAAGACCGGCATGCGAAGCATGAACCCGTCTTTTGCGATGCGCCCCTCGGTGGTCGAGAGCCAAGCGTTGACCCACGCCACGCCGAGCCCGGCGGCCACACCCACCACGATGCCGACGAGGTACGCACCGATCGACTCGACGACGAACGCGCACGTGACCAGGAGGCCCCCCGCCAGGAGCGCCACGACCACGAAGAGCATGTGCTTGGCGCGATCGCTCTCCTTGTAATCGCGCAGCGCCGAGCGCGCGAGCGTGAACGTCACGAGAGAGAGGACGAACCCGAGCATCTGGTTCGACGAAATCAGGTGCGAAGTGCCGATCAGCGCTTGCGTGTACCAGGGGAGCGCGCGGTCCAGGCTCTCGAAGATGGCGGTCACTTTGGGGACGACGACCACCATCATGACGGTGATCAGCGCCGATCCGATGACGACCATCAGCGCCGGGTAGGCGAGCGCGGCGCCGACTTTGCCGCGAAGCTTCGACTGCGATTCCATGAAATCCGCCAGCCGCTCGAGCACCGCCTCGAGCGTTCCGGATGCCTCGCCCGCGGCGACCATGCTGACGTATAGGTTGGAAAAGACGTGCGAGTGCGGCTCGAGCGCTTTGGCGAGCGACCCCCCCTCGTTGACGCGATCGACCACCTGCGTGAGCACGCGCTTGAGCTCGAGCTTTTCGGTCTGTTCGATGAGCGCCGACACCGACTCCACGAGCGGGATCCCGGCGTTGACCAAGGTCGCGAGCTGACGGGTCATCATCGCAACGTCGCCGACCGCCACCCGGCGGAAGAGCGACCCGGCCTCGACCGACTTGCGGCCCCCCGACTTTGCCTTCACTTCTTCGTTCGCGCCGGTGAGCAAGATTCCTTCGCGCTTGAGGACCGCGCGCAACGCCTTGGCGTTGTCGGCGTCGCGCACGCCGTGCACCTGCTTGCCGCTCGCGGCGAGAATCCCGCGATATCCGAAGACCGCCATCTGTCACCCCGCTCCGGCGCGCGCGCCTGGTGGGGCAGCCGCGGGCGGGACGACTGCGACCGGCGTCGCCGCCTCGACCTCGATGTCCTCTTGGGTCGCGGCGAGCACTTCTTCCACCGAAGTGAGACCGGCGAGGACCTTTCGCGCGCCGTCGTCCCGCAGCGTGTCCATTCCCTGGTCTTGCGCGACGCGTTTGATCGACTGCGAATCGGCCTTTCGAAGGATCAGCGGTCCGACGGCGTCGTCGACCAGCAGAAGCTCGTAGATTCCGCGGCGGCCGGTAAAGCCCGTGTTGGTGCATTGCGTGCAACCGCGCGCCTTGTAGAAGCTCGGGCGCTGGGTCGTGTCGAACGTCTCCAGCAGATCTCCCTCGCTGACGTTGCGCGGGAAATAGCGCGACGACGGGTTGTTGCGGCGCGCGGCACGCGAGCGCATTCGCTCCGGCGTCAGCCCCAGCTCTTCGAGCTCGAAGTCCTCCGCCGGATACGGGTATTTGCAGTGCGGGCAGAGCACGCGCACAAGACGCTGCGCGAGAATGCCGATGACGCTCGACCGCAGCAGGAACGGCTCGGCCCCCATGTCGATCGTCCGGGTGATCGCTCCGGCAGCGTCGTTCGTGTGAATTGTCGAGAGCACGAGGTGGCCGGTCAGCGACGCGTTGATCGCGATCTCGAGCGTCTCCGGATCCCGGATCTCACCGACCATCACGATGTCCGGATCCTGCCGGAGGAAGGCGCGGAGCGCGCTCGCGAATGTCAGCCCGATCTTGGGCTGCACGTGCACCTGGTGAATGCCCTGGATCTCGTACTCGACCGGATCCTCGGCCGTCAGGATGTTGAGGTTGGGCTGGTTGATGCGGTTGATGCACGCGTAGAGCGTCGTCGTCTTGCCGCTGCCTGTGGGACCGGTGACGAGGACGATCCCATCCGGGCGCCGGATGAGGCCGTCCATGAGCGCGTATTCTCGGGGACTGAATCCGAGATCCGGCAAGTCGAGAAGGACGCTGGACTTGTTGAGGAGACGCATGACGATGCGCTCGTAGCCGCGGCTCGTCGGGATCGTGCTCACCCGGATGTCGAAGCTCTTGCCCGCGATCTTCTTGGTGATGCGCCCGTCTTGAGGCAAGCGCTTCTCGGCGATGTTGAGCGAGCTCTCGATCTTGACGCGACTGATGATGCTGTTCAGAAACGGGCGCGGCGCGCGGCGCGCGATGTAGAGCTCGCCGTCGATGCGGTACCGAACGATGACTTCTTTCTCCTCCGGCTCGATGTGGATATCGCTCGCGCGCTCTTTCATCGCGGTCAAAAATAGGGAATTGACCCACCGGATGACCGGCGCTTCTTCGTCGGAGTCGAGGATGTCGCTCGCCGCCTCGTCTTCTTCGCCGGCGTCGTCGCTCTCGAGCTGCTCCTCGCCGGCCTGACGCTCGTACACGCGGTTGATCGCATTCTCAATCGTGTCTCGGCCGCCGACGCTCGCCTCGACCGGCTTTCCGAAGATGACCCTGAGGTCGTCGAGCGCCTGAGTGTCGAACGGGTCGCCGCAGACGACGTGCACCGCCGCCTCGTTCTCGCGCAGGACGATCACCCTGTGGGCCTTGGCGAAGGCGATCGGCACACGAGTCGCGACCGCCGTCGCGATGTCGGCCGGGTCGATCTGGCCGATGAAGGGCAGCTGCGCCTCGTCTGCCAGCACGCGAGCCAGGGTCAGCTCATCGGCGATGTTCGAGTTGACCACCAGGTCGAGCAAGTCGACCCCTCGCTCGCGCTGCACCGCAAAGAGCGCGTCGAGCTTGTCGCCGGGCACCACGCCGCGCCGCAGCAGGATCTCCCCGAGGAAGCGCTGCTCGGAGGCCATCGTGCACTACCTCTCGATCCTCTCCACGTTGCGCGGCGGGGGCGCGACGTTGAGCGTCGGCGGCGCGGGCGGCGTCGGGTTGGGCGTCTCGGGCGAAGCCCCCGCAGGCGCCGGGCTCGGCTGCATTCCCGCCGGGGTCGGAGCGCCGGGCGCCGGCAGCGACTCCGTCGAAGTCGGCAGATCGACCGGCAGCCCCACCTCGTGCCGCTGCAGCTCGCGCGGTCGCGTCAGGTCTTCCATACGCCGCTGCTCGGCCACTTGGTCGAACGACTCTCGGATGTTCTCGAGCAGACCGTTCATGCGCGAAAAGTCCTTGGGCGGCTCGTACGCGGTCTGATCACTGAAGACGAAATAGTGGTCGAGAAACTCCTGCCTCTCCTGCATCTTTCGCTCGAAGACGGTGCGGAGGTCCGACTGCTCGCGGATGATGTACGGGGTGAGCACGAGGATCAGGTTCGACTTCTGCGTGGCGCTGCTGGTCGACCGGAACAGCACGCCGAGAACGGGGATGTCGCCGAGCAGCGGGATCTTCGTCTCCGTGCGCGCGATTCGGTTTCGCACGAGGCCGCCGATGACCACCGTCTGCTGATCTTTGACCACCAGCTGCGTCTGCGCCGTTCGCTTCGAGAACGGCACGACGCCGAGCGAACCGATCGGCTGCTGCCCGGTCACGTCGCTGATCTCTTCGGTCACTTCGAGGCGCACTTCGTCGGAGTCGTTGAGGTGCGGAACGATCTTGACCTTCGTGCCGATGTCCTGCCGGGGCGCTGTCGCGCCGAACCCGCCGAAGCCCCCCAGCGCGCCCAGCGCACCGCCCGCCGCACCCGCGGCCCCGGGAAGGGCGCCGAACCCGCCGAAGTTCGTTTGCAGCGGGATGTTCTGGCCCACGTTGATCTCGGCAGGGATGTTGTCGGTCGCCAGGATGTGCGGTGTCGACAGGATGTCGGCGTCGTTCGTGCTGGCCATCGCGTTGATCAGCACGCCGAACGCCGGGATCGAGATCCCCGTGCCGAGGAGGTTCTCCGTCCCGGCGATGCCCGGACCGCGGATGCCCAGCGCGAACGCGTTGAGGGTCGAGTCGGTCGGGCTGGGCAAGAGGATCGTTTTGAACGGATTCAGGCCGCCGAAGAGGGTCGTCGGCCCGGCAGCGACCGTGTTGTTGATGATGTCACCGCCATGGAACGCCACTCCGAGCTGGTTTTCGCGGTCGATGGTGAGGTCCATGATGACCGCTTCGATGAACACCTGGCGCCGCGGCTGATCGAGCTTGTCGATGACCGTGCGAAGGTTCGCGAAGTCCCGGAGGCTCGACGTCACGACGATCGAGTTGGTGGACTTGTCGGCGCTCACTTTGACCCCCGACTCGAAGATCGCCAGCGGAGTGCTGCCCGGCTTTCCGGGAGCGCCGCCGCCTGTGCCGGCGGCCACCGCCCCCGTGACGATTTCGCCGAGGGTCTTGGCGAGCTCCACAGCGTCCGCGTGCTGGAGCGCGAGCACGTGGATCTCGCCCTCGCCGGTGCGAAGCGGCACGTCCAGCCGCCTGATGAACTCGAGGATCCGCAGGTAGGCACGCTCGGTCGAGATGATCACCAGCGAATTGCTCCGGTCGTCGGAGAGGATCTTCGCGATGTGAAGATCATTGCTCCCGAGTGCCGCCTTGGGATCCTTCGGCGCTCCTGCCTTCAGATCGAACACCTCGTCCAGGCGAGCCTGAATGTCCGAAGCCGTTCCGTAGTGGATCGGCTCTATCCAGATCTGGTCGCCCACGCCGCCGACGTCGACGTCCTCCAGGATGTGCATCATTCGCTGGATGTTCGTCCCGGTGTCCGTGATGATGAGCAGATTGCCCGGGCTGTACACGGTGATGTCTCCGTCCTTCGACTTGAAGTGGCCGAGGACGTTCGCCACCTCTTCGGCGCTGACGTGACGCAGGCGGTGGATCCGCGTGATGTACCGATCTTCGTTCGTTCCCGTCTGACCGGCCACGTACACCGGCGCGCCCATCTTCGCGTCGGGTGACTCGACGATCTTGTAGAAACGCCCGTGCGGCACGACCGTCAGCCCGTTGGCCTCCAGAATCGAGAGAAACGCCTGATACGCTTCGGCGACGGTCACCTTCTGCGGCGAGAAGACGGTGGCTTTGATGTTGCGGACTTTGCCCCCGAAGATGAAGCGCTTGCCCGTCAGCTCGCCGATCACCCGCACGAGCTCGGCCAGGTCCGCGTCCTCGAGCGAAAACGACACACGCTCTTCCCCGGCGCGTGGCGCGTATTCGATCCCGGTTTCGAACTGCGAGAGGCCCTGCGTATCGGCGATCGGCTTGCCGTTCGGGCCTACTGCGGGCTTGGCGGCGTCCGGGGCCACGGCACCGGGCGCGGGTTGTGCCGCCGGTTGTGCAGCGGGGGCGACGGCGGGCTGAACCACCGGCATGTTCGGGCGCATGCGCGTCGGCTGCGCGCGCACTTCGGCGTTCGTCGCGGCAATCGCAACGCTGCAAAGCAGGATGGTCGTTCGTGCGTTCGCTCTCATCTTCGTGCCCGCGTCGCTCCGTTCTGTCTATCTCCCATTGGTCGGCGCCGTGCCCGCTGTCGGCTTCGGGCCGGCGGACGGGGGGTGCTGCGGTGTCCCCGCCGCGGAGGTGCCGCCACCCGCGTCCGATTCTTCCTTCGGCCCGACCGCGTGACCGACGATCGCCGACGCAACCAGCGTGAGCACGCCCACGACCAAGATGCACCCGCTCACCATCGCTCCGACGGTGACGAGCGTCTTCCGGAGCAGCGTCCGGTTGTCCATGGGGGTCGACTCGGGCATCGCGAGACTCACTTGATGTTGTAGTCGAGGTTCGTTGCCTGCCCGCGCCGGTTGACCGACACCGTCAGGTGATCCGACGTACGCAGGCGCGCGTATGCCTCGAGGGCCTTCTCGGGGCTCGTCATGTCGAAACCGTTGATCTTTTCGAGGCGGTCGCCGTTCTCCATGCCGAGCGCACCGAGAAGAGTGTCGGGCCGTACGCCGAAAAGCCGGATGCCGACGATCTTGCCGTTCTCCTGCTCGGGGACGATCCGCGCCTGGCGCATGAGCTCCGCCTGGTTTTCGAGGATCTTGTCGACCACGCCGCGGTCGACGTTGAACTCGGTCCCACCGACCTTTTGAATTCCCTTCTTGATGTCGTCCGGGACCGACGTGGCTCCACCCGGCGCGGCCGCCACCGGCGGCGGCGGTGCGGCCATCGGCGCTCCGGCGTCCGGCGACGGGGGAGGCTTGAACATCCGAGCCTGGCAGAGCTGGGCGCCGCTGGCGAGCCATACCCGATCCCACCCGACGAATTTGACTTCCTTGTCGCCGAGCACGCCGCCGCGCCGGCGGAGGAAGGTCTTGCCCTTGTCCTGCGCCGTCTCGAGCGCGGCGAATGACCAGTCGGGGTCGGCCGACGCCGTGATGATGAGGACGTGAATCCCGTCGCACTCGGGCGCGCTGTACGGGTCGCTCAGGTCGGGAGCGGGGGGCGGCGTGTCGGCGCTGTCGACGGGAGGCGGCAAATTGAGCGGCCCGGTGACCGAGTCGAACGGGTTGCGCGCGAGGATCGGCTCCGCGCTCGTGGCGTGCGGGCTCGCTGCCCCCGGCTGCACGACGACGCGCGACATGAGCGGCGGCAGCGCGAGCTGCTTGTCATCCGCCCCGAGGCTCGCTCCGACGACCTGCATGATCCCCTGGGCGTCGAAGAACGCGGCCACAGCGACCAGCGCCAAGATCACGGCCCAGAAGTGGCGTTTGAGGACTTTGTCGATGGCCATCGCGAGAGGTCGGCTACACGCCCGGAAGAGGTTCCCTCACGGGTCGCCCGGCGAGAGTGCGAGGCATGTGCCACCCACGAAAACACTCGAAACTCCAGGAGCTTCCGGGTGCACCGGCTGGGGAATACGACAGCTTGGCGGGGAGTCTCCTTCGTGGAAGGGACGTCCCGACAAACTGTCAACGCGCCCAGCCCGTACGACGACGAGACAATGCGCTGGGCTGGCGGTCGCCCCTTTGCCTACGTCACCCCGGTCGCGGCGCGCTCGCGCGCGGTGCGGTCGACGTCGGCCGCGTTCGGGCGATAGCCGAGGAAGCGTTGCTCTTTGATGACCTTCGCCACGTCGGCCGGGACCATCGCTTCCCACGACGGGTCGCCCGCCTGGATCTTCTTCAAAGCGTCGCGCGAAAAAATCTGCAAGTGCTCCCGGGTGTAGCTGTCGAGGGCCCGGATGTTCCCGTTGTCGACGAGATAGCCGTAAAGCTTCTGCAGATGCGTCGCGACCGTCAGGTTCTCGACCGTCGTCAGCCGGTTGGTGGCCGGATCGAGAAACGGATAGATGTAAAGCCGCAAATCGTATTTGAACAGCCTTCCGAAGGACTCGAGGATGCCTCCCTCGAGCTCCGTATAGTACTGCGGGTCGAAGATATCGCGCAGGCTCGCCGCCCCCATGACGATAGCAATCTTCTTCTTCGCGAACTGCGTCAGGTACGCGGCGAGGAGGTAGTACTGGAAGTAGTCCGAGATCATGACGGTCATGCCGGCGGCGGCGAGCATGTCGGCGCGAGCGAGGAAGTCCGATCGATTCACTTCGCCTCCGTCCGCTCGCAAGTTGCGCATCGTCAGCTCCATGACCCGCACGATTTCGCCGCCGTCGGGGCCGATGTCCCGGCGAAATTGGGTTTCGGCCGAGCTCAACATGTCGAGATGGACGTGGCAAACCGGCCGGAAGCTTCCCCGCTCGACGAGCACGTTCTTCTTGTAGAGCACCTCGGCCGGCTGCAGCACCCGCCCGTTCGGGCCGAGCATCACGGCCCCGGACAGACCGAGCTGAACGAGCTTCATGCTCATGAGTCGGTTGTCGACGTGACGAAACTCGATACCCGAGTACTCGATCATGTCGATCTCGATCCGGTCGGTCGTCAGGTTGTCCAAGAGCGACTCGATCAGCAGCTCTGGCTCGTGGAAGAGGAAAAACGCGCCGTAGAGCAAGTTCACGCCCACGATGCCGAGGGCCTCCTGCTGCAGGGCGTTCTCCTTGTCCTTCATCCGCACGTGGAGGATGATCTGGCTGTCTTGGTCGCGCGGATGCGACTGAAACTTCACGCCCATCCACCCGTGGCACTCGCTCGCGCCCTTGTAGCTTCTCGCGGAGACCGTGTCGGCGAACGCGAAGAACGCGGTGGTGTCTCCGCGGCTCTCCTTCAGGCGCGAGAGGTTGAGCTCGTGTTCGTAGTCGAGCATCGACTGCAGGCGCTGACGACAGACGTAGCGCTCCGCCTTGCCGTAAATGGCGTCGCTCACCGTCATGTCGTAGGCGGAGATGCTCTTGGCGATCGTGCCCGCAGCGCCGCCCGACCGGAAGAACCAGCGGACGACTTCCTGGCCAGCGCCGATTTCTGCGAACGTTCCGTACCGGCGGGCGTCGAGATTGACGCGCAACGCCTTCGAGTGCGTGTCCTTCACGTGATCGTTGACGGAGAACGTCGCCATGCATTCATGGTACCGCCCAATGGCCCGGGAGAGCTAGCGCAGGGGAGCGCGAGCCGCGGCGCGTTCGGCCCAGGCCGTCTCGGTGCACCGCCGTCGAGATACGATCTCTCCGCGTCGCTGCACTAGTGCACCGCCGTCGAGATACGACCAATCGCCTGCGGCGATTACGCTCGCTGCGCGAGCGGGCGGTGCCCTAGTTTTTCCCTTGGGCTCCGCCCAAACCCCGACCTCGCTCCCGCGAGTTCGCTAGCGCACCGCCTCCTGCGGATCTTAGTTCCACCTCGACGGCGGTGCACTAGAGCGCCCGCTTCTTGAAATTGCGTACACTGAGCGCCACCATACCGACGCTGATCGCCACGAGCGCCGCGACGTTCGACCAGAGCTGCGCCGGTCCCGCTTCGCGGAGCACGACGCCCCTCAGGATTTCGATCATGTGCGTCGCCGGCAAGACGCGCCCGATCCAGCGCAAAACGAACGGCAGGCCGGGCGTCGGGAAGATGTAGCCGCTCAGGAAGATCGACGGCAAAAGAAACATCTGCGCCATCTGCTGCGCCTGGGCCTGGGTCTGCGCCCGCGTGCTGATCGCGAGCCCGATCGACAAGAGCGCGAACAAGTACACGAGGGCCATCACGAAAAGGAAGACCAGGCTGCCCCGGACCGGAACGCCGAATCCGAAGCGCATCGCGACGAGGATCATCGCCATCTCCGTGATCCCGACGAAGAGGTAGGGAGCCAGTTTGCCGAGCATCAACCCGAGCGGATCGATTGGCGTCACCAGGAGCTGCTCGAGCGTGCCCTTCTCGCGCTCGCGCACGATCGAGATGGCGGTCAGCACGATCGCGACGATCTGCAGGAGAATGGCGATGAGGCCCGGTATGATGAAGTTCGCAGTGCGCCCGTCGGGGTTGAAGAGGATGATCGGCTGCACGGCGAGGGCGTTGTCGGCGGGCTTCGAGCCGGCCTGAACCCTCTCGCTCAACGCCTGGAGCGTCTGGTCGCTCGCGACGCCGTTGACGCTGGCCAGCGCTTGGGCGCTGACGTTCGAGTCGCTCCCGTCGATCAAGACCAGGATCTTCGCCCCTTCCCCGCGAGCGCGCCGATCGTGGAAGTCCGGAGGGATGACCACCCCGACGCGCGCTCGCCCCGCCGTGATGTCGTCGCGCGCAGCGCGCGGGTCCGGCGTGACGCGGGTGATCCGGAACGTGTGCGTGGCGCGCAGTTTGTCGATGAGCTCGCGCGCGTAGTGGGTACCGTCTTGGTCGACCACCGCGGTCGGCAGATTGGAGACCGTCTGATCGATGAACCCGAACAGGATCAACTGAAAAAGGGGAATCATGAGCGCGATGACCAGCGTGGCCCGATCGCGCCGGATGTGAATGAACTCCTTTCTGAAGATCGCGAGAAACGATGCGGTGAAATTTCCGTTCATGGTCCCACCGATGAACCCGCGCGCGACGCACCGCGAGCGGCCGCGGCCTGTTCGGTGAGCGCGACGAACACGTCCTCCAGCGACGGCTCGATTTCGCGCACGCTGGCCTTCGCAAAACCGGCGCGTTGGAGGCGGTCGACGAGATCTTCGTCGGGGACGCGAGCCGACACGACGGTATGCACCGATTGGCCGAAGATCGTGGCGCTACCGACGTAATCCTGCGACTGGAGGAAGACGAGCGCGCGCGCGGGCTCCCCGTGCGTCTCGATCTCGACGCGGCGAAAGCCCGGTTGGTTGACGGTCGGCAGCTTCCGCAGCGCTTCGGGCGTACCGCTCGCCATCATCCGAGAGAGGTAGAGATAGCCGACTTCCCCGCAGCGCTCCGCCTCGTCCATGTAATGAGTCGTGACGAGAAGCGTGATCCCCTCGCCCGCCAGCCGGAAGAGCACGTCCCAGAGCTCGCGCCGCGCGACGGGATCGATCCCGGCGGTCGGCTCGTCGAGAAAGACGACGCGCGGCTCGTGCATGAGCGCCGTACCGAGCGAAAGCCTCTGTTTCCAGCCGCCCGAGAGGAGCCCGGCGCGAAGGTCCATGTAAGGACCGATGTGGGTGAGATCGACCGCCGCGTCGCGCCGCTCTCGGAGCTTCGTGCCCGACAACCCGTACACACGCGCGTAAAACTCGAGGTTCTCGCGCACGGTGAGGTCGTCGTAGAGCGCGAACTTCTGGCTCATGTACCCGATGCGCCGGCGGATCTCGTCGCCTTGCTTTGCGACGTCGAGGCCGAGGACGCTGGCCGAACCCCCGCTCGGCGCGAGCAACCCGCACAAGATGCGAATGAGCGTGGACTTGCCCGACCCGTTCGGCCCCAGAAGGCCATATATGGTTCCGACGTTGACGGAGAGGTTGACGCGATCGAGCGCGCGAAAGTCACCGAACATGCGCGACACGTCGCGCACGGCGATCGCGGGTTGCCCGTCGCCTGACGATACCGGGGTCACTTCGGCACGCGGATGAGCGCCGCCATTCCCGCGCGAAGCTCGTCATTGCCCTCGCGAATGCCGATGCGCGTCGCGAAGACCTGGTTTGCGCGCTCGTCGGCCGTCTGCAGGTTGCGGGGCGAGTACTCGCCGACCTTGTTGATGTACTCGACGGAACCCGAGAAGGTTCGATTCTGGAACGAGTCGACCGAAATCGGCACTTGCTGGCCCGGGCGAATGTGCCCAATCTGCGTCTCGGGGACGTAGATGCGCACGTACAGCTGGTCGTCCTCGACCAGGGATGCGGCGGTGGCGTTCGGCGCGAGGATGTCACCGGGGCGCAGGTCGAGCGACTCGACTCGCGCCGCGCGCGGGGCGCGGACAATCAGCTCGCCGATTAGGACGTCGGTCTGGTCGAGCCTTCCTTGCGCGGACTCGACGACTGCCTGCGCCGCCGCGATATCCTCCGCGCGCGAACCCGCCTGGACGAGCCTGGCGCTGGCTCGTGCTTCGACCGCACGCGCCCGCGCCTGGGCGATATCCTCGCGACGGGAGCCGTTCTTGAGCTCATCGAGCTCCTGCGCCGCCGCGTCGCGCTGTGCGATCGCGCTCTTGAATGCGATGTCCGCGTCGTCGAACTGCGCCTGGGAGATCGCCTGGGTAGCCAGGAGCCGGCGGGAGCGGTCGGCGTCGAGCTTCGCCTTGTCGACCGCAACCTGCGCGGCGACCAGGCGTGCCGTCGCGGCACCGATCTGCTCGCTGCGCGCGCCGACCTTGGTCTCTTCCAGGGCCGATACGGCCGTCTGCGCGCGCGCGTTCGCTTGCTCGATCTCCTCGGGCCGCGCTCCGCGCATCGCCTTTTCGAGGTTGGCCCTTGCCTGGTCGAGCTCGCCCTTGGCGACGAGCCGCTGCGCCGGCAGGTCGCCGGCCTCGATCTCGACCAGCGGCTGCCCTTCCTGGACGCGCTCTCCCTCTTTGGCGAACACGGCTTTGACCCGACCCCCCACGCGCGACCCCACTTCGATCGTGCGCGCCTCGACTGTGCCGCTCCACTCGTAGGGCCGCGTTCCTTCCCAGGCACGCCAACCGGCGTATCCGAGCAGGGCGACGACCGCGGCGGCAAGGAGGGGAAGGCTCCGGACCAAGGCCGACTTTCGCGACGCGACGACGCCGGCGGACGCGGGGAGGGGGGCCGCTTGCGGAGTCACAGCGGTCCGATGCTCACCGAACCCATGCGGTCGCGCGAGCTGGGTCGGCGATCCTCGGTTACGAAGACGTTGAGATCGTTGGAGTTCCCGCGCATCGGGCCAGGCTCGCACGGCCGACTTGCGCTCGTCCAGTGAACGGGCCGCCTCGCGCCGGCCTGAGGGATCCCATCAACGGAAGCACCCGGAGCGAGGCGGCAGTTCAATAAGAGCAGAGCCGAGCGCCGGCGCTAGCACCGCTGGTCGGCAATTGGCGACGACTCGTCGGAAGAGCTCCTCGTTCTGGTCGCCTAGCGGGCCGTTGAAAAAAGCGAAAGGAGCGAGAAGCCGCCAGGACGCCAAGATCACCAGGAGAGAATGACTGACGATTCTCTAACTCTCGCATGGCGTCCCTGGTGTCCTGGCGGTTCGTCTCTCGTTTTTTTTCAACGGCCTGCTAAGCCGTCTTCCTTTGTTGGGTCCTCTCGAGTAGCTCCTCGTACGCTCCCCCGAACTCGACGACCTTGCAGCCTTCGCCGCTCTCGCCCGGCTCGCGATCGCGGAGCTCGACGATCCGCGTGGCGAGCCGCGCAACGAAATGGTGGTCGTGGCTCACGAAGAGGACCGTTCCCTCGAACTTGAGCAGTCCCTCCAGCAACCCCTCGATCGACTCGATGTCCAGGTGGTTGGTCGGCTCGTCGAGCACCAGGACGTTGTGCCGCCCCAGCACCATCTTGCCGAGGAGCAGCCGAGCCGCCTCGCCGCCCGACAGTGCCTCCGTCGGCTTGAGCGCCGCGTCGCCGCTGAAGAGCAAGCGCCCCAGGATCGCGCGGATCTCCTCCTGCGGGCGGCTCGTATCGAAGCGGTAGAGCCACTCGGCCGGTGTGGTGCCTTTGCCGGTGTCGCCGAGGGCCTCGTGATGGTCCTGGGCGAAATAGCCGACGCTCGCGTCATTGCCCCAGCGAACTTCGCCCGCGTCCGGCGCCAGAGTGTACGGCTTGGTCTCCGCGTCGAGCCCCTGGTAGGCGCCGACCAGGAGCTTGAGCAACGTCGACTTGCCGATGCCGCTGCGCCCGATCACGGCGATCCGGTCCCCGCGGTTGACGTGGAGGCTGACGCCATCGAGCACCACGTTCGCGCCGAACGCCTTGCGTACCCCCACCGCACGCACCACGTCGCGCCCGCTGGGCTTGTGGATGTCGAACCGCACGTACGGCCGCACGAGGCTCGACCGCTTCGCGCCTTTGGTCTCGACGACCTCCTCCAGGCTCTCGATCTGCTTGAGGCGGCTCTGCGCCTGCCGGCTCTTGGAGGCGTGCGACCCGAAGCGCTGGACGAAGTCCTGCAGCTCGCCGATCTTCTTCTTGGCGGTCTGCGCCACGGCCTCGGCGCGCTGCTGGTTCTCGTACTTGGCGGCGACGAACTCCGCGTAGTTGGCCGTGTAGATGGTGATTGTCCGGTAGTCGATGTCCGCGATGTGGGTGGCGACCGAGTTGAGGAAGTGCCGGTCGTGGGAGACCACCAGGAGCGTCCCTGCGAAATCGTCGACGAGGAAACGGATGAGCCAATGGATCGACTCGAGGTCGAGGTGGTTGGTCGGCTCGTCGAGGAGCATCACGTCCGGCCTGCCGAACAGCACCTTGGCAATGAGCACCCGCAGCTTGTACCCGCTGGGCAGCGTCCGCATCGGTTCGCCGTGCTTCTCGGCCGGAATGCCGAGCCCGACGAGGAGCTCCGACGCTTGCCCCTCCGCGGAATAGCCGTCGTTCTCGGCGATGATCCCCTCGAGCTCCGCCAGGCGCATTCCCACCGTGTCGTCGACCTCGCCCGCGAGCAGCTTCTCTTTCTCGACCATCGCCGCCCAGAGCTCGGCTTTTCCGGAAATGACCGTGTCGAGGATTCGTTGCTCGTCGTAAATAAAGTGGTTCTGCTCGAGGACGCCCAGCCTGAGCCCTCGCGGAATCTCGATCGTTCCGGCGTCCCAGTCGTCCTGGCGGGCCAGCATTTCCATGAGCGTCGACTTGCCTGCGCCGTTGGCCCCGGTGACGCCGTAGCGCTTTCCGGGGTCGAACTGCACGCTGACGTTTTCGAAGAGTATCTTCGGGCCGAAGCGCTTGGTGACTTTCTCGAGAACGATCATGCCGCGCGTGCCTTAGCACACGACCGAATGGGCCAGTAGGGCGCGCGCCGCGCGAACGGCCTCTCAGGCGCCGGCGACGACGTGCTTGATCGTCTCGTCGAGCGTCGTCGCCCCCTGGATCAGCCGATCGCCCGCTGGAGCGAGAAGGCCCTTGCCGCCCGCCTCGTACATCTCCGCAAAGATCTCGGCGATGTGCTTGGGCATCCCGCCCTTCATCATCGCATCGACCGCGCCGGCCGGCGGGATGTCCACGACCTGCAGCTTCTTGCCCAGCGCTGCCCCGAGCTTCTCGGCGACCTGACGGTTCGTGTACTCGGGCCCCACCAAGTCGATCGTCTCGCTCTTGGAAGGTGTGTCGATCAAGACGCGAGCCGCCAGCGTCCCGATGTCTTTGGTGGCGATCAGCCGGAGAGGAAACTCGGCGGAGGGAAAGAAGTTGGGGAAGATGCCCATCTGCTTCGCGGGCGCGAGCGACATGCCCACGTTCTCTTGAAACGATCCGGCGCGGATCGCGGTGAGCGTGACGCCGGTCGCCCGGAGGGCGTTCTCGAGATAGTGCAGTCCTCGGATCGGACCCGTTCCGCTCGGCCGATCGGCCCCGATCGACGAGAGCATCACCACGTGGCGCACGCCGCTCGCTTTGACGGCACCGGCGATGGAGTCCGCGGTCTTCTTCTGCGTGCCGAAAAAATCGGCCGCCTGGTAGTTCGGCGGGAGCAGCGTGAAGAACCCCGACGCACCCTTCAACGCGCCCGAAAGAAAGTTCTGGTCGTCGAGAGACCCGACCGCGACTTCGGCCCCCTGCTTCGCATACGCGGCACCCTTGTCCGCCGTGCGGACCAACACCCGGACCGGCTTTCCCTTCGCGAGTAGCTCTTTCGCGACGACGGAGCCCACGTGACCCGTAACCCCTGCGACGACGTACATAGCGGCCTCCTCGGTGACCGGCGACCCATGGCCGGGCGGGCAACCTAGCTCCCGCTCGGTGCAGTCGCCACATGGCACCCGCCGCGCGCAACTTGCCAGTGTGCCCGATGGCGCCTGGTTCGCGTCGGCATGATAGACCAGCGACCCCGTGCCGGAGCGCGCCGACCGAGACGATTCATCGATCGAAACCAACGGCGAAGTGGCCCGTCACGAGCGGCGCGCGCTCGGATGGACCGCGATGGCGGCCACGGCCGCGATCGTGTGGATCGTGATGCCGATCGGCGTCGGGATCCTCCTCGGCACGTTGCTCGCGTTCACCGTTCAGCCCCTCTTCGAGCGACTCCAGCCGCGGCTGGGCGCCAGGTGGTCCGCGCTGGTCACGGTCATGGCGTCGACTCTTGCGCTCGCGGGCTCGGTGCTGGCACTGGCCTGGTTGCTTCTGGCGAAAGGAGCGGCGCTCACCCGCGGATGGATCGACTCGCTCGGGCCCCCCGGTGGTCAGGTGGGCGGCGTCCTCAACCGGATCGGGCGCCTCACCGGCCCGGTCGGCATCTCCCCCGATGACCTCGCGACACGAGCGCGAGCCCTCGCCGAGAGCGCAGCGACGCGAGCAGCGGCCGTTGCCGAAGCGATGGTCTCGACGACGGCGAGCTCCCTATTGGGTCTTTTCTTCACGATGATGTCGATGCACTTCATCCTGCGCAATTGGGACACCCTCTCCCGGCGCGCCGAGGAAACGTTTCCCCTTCGTCCCGACTACACGGCGGCGCTCTTTGCCGAGTTCCGTCGCGTCGGGCGAACGACGCTTCTGGGCACCATCGGCACCGGCATCGCGCAGGGCGTGCTCGCCACCATCGGCTTTTGGATCAGCCGGGTACCCGAGCCTCTCTTCTTCGGCGCAGCCACCGCGGTGGCGTCGCTCGTTCCCGCCGTCGGTACGCTGCTCGTGTGGGTCCCGGTTGGAATCGCTCTCATCCTGGCGGGGCACCCCACTCGCGGAATCCTCGAGCTGGTGTGGGGAACCGTCGCCGTCGCGGGCGTCTCCGATTACGTCATACGTCCGCTGCTCGTGGGGGGGACGGGCGAGGTGCCGTCCCTCGTGACGTTCGCGGCGCTTCTCGGCGGCGTCGAAGTGTTCGGGCTCAAAGGGCTCCTGGTCGGGCCCGTGGTGATGTCGCTCGCGATCGCGGTGCTGCGGCTGTACGCGCGCGAGGCGCGCACGATGCGCACGTAGGCGCCCCCTCGTCAGGTGAGGACGGTGCGAATCCATCCTCCGAGCGCGCGCAGGACCGGATCCGGGATCTCGTGTCCGCCTCGGAAGGGCACCCACGTCACGTCGAGCCCGCCGGTCTGCAGGAGGTCACGGAGCTTTTCGGCGTACGCGAACGGAAGCAGCGGGTCGAGCATGCCGTGGCTCTGGAGCACGGGCAGCCCGCGCCGACGAGACGCGAGCGGCGCCCACTCGTCGGCGGCCACGAGCGTGCCCGAGAGAAGCGCGATCCCGGCGAGCGCCCGGTCCGTACGGAGCGCGACGTCGCAAGCGAGCATCGCCCCTTGCGAGAAGCCGCCGAGGACGACGTTCGTGGGCTTCAATCGGGCGTCGAGCTCGTCGAGCAGGGCGCTGACGCGGGCGCTCGCGTCGGCCATCCCGGGCGGCACCTCCCCGGACATCGCCTCGAGCTCGCCGCGCTCTGCGGCGGAGAGGCGCCGCTCGATGTCGATCATCCACCACGCGCGCGAGTCTCGCGGAGCGTACCCCGCTCCCGAAGCAAGCCCGCCGTCGCCTTGAAGCGCGAACGGCGCGGCCGGAAAGGCCCACCGCGTGCCCCGAGGCGCGTCGAGGACGCGCCAGAACGGCACGAGGTCGTCGCCGGGGGCGCCGAAGCCGTGCAGCAGCACGACCAAGGGGCCTTCGCCGCCACCCTCTCGATCGACGCCGCCCGCGAGACGCACCTTCAGCCCCGCCAGATCGAGCTCCTTCATGAACGGGGAGCTTACTCGTCAGAAAGAGCACACGCGACTTCCGCTCTTTCGCAGCTTCATTCGTACGAGCGTCGCGGCGATCGCTTCTTTTACCTGCTCTTGGCCGATCGATCGAAGGAAGGACCCGTACTCGGTGAGCCTCGCTTGCAGCACGTCATCGACGACCACCCGGTTGCCCTCGAAGATCTCGACGTGCTTGGCGTCTTCGTCGCTGAGGTCGAAGTTGATATATCCGCGGCAAGCCGGCGCCCCGCAGAGGCACCGATCGCGGTGAGGCTCGTTGTGACTGACCCACCCGTAGAAGATGGTCACTTCTTCGCCGGGAGATATCGGTCGGGTGCACTGGATGCGCCCCTCGCCGTCGGAGAAGATGGCGGCGTTCGGGTTGCAACTGTGGTTGCAGAGCCACCCGCCCGGCGCGCTCGTGTCGGGGATGATGACCGTCCGCTCGCCGGACAACAGGGTGAGCTTCGACTCGGCGGCAGCCACGGCCTGGGGATCCCGCGCGTCGACTCTCCTCTGCTTGGGGGCATACGCGACGACGAAGTCCCCCGGGCCGAAGCGTCGCCGTGCGAAGACGCCTCTTCCCGCGATCGGGCTGTCGCGGAACTCGACGGGGGCGAGGCTGAACATCGGTTTGACCGCTCGGCGCGTGGCTGGCACGAGGGCGAGTATGCTCGAACCGGCGGGGCGGACAACGTCGCGGACGGGGGCGGGGTTGGGGGCGAGGTCGGGGTTGGGGGCGAGGTCGGGGTTGGGGCCGCGTTGGCCCGGGTCAGAGGCCCAGGGGAATGTCGATCGCGCGGTGCTTGCGCCAGGCGCGGTCGCCACCGGCGATCTTCTTTTCGGCCAGCTCGTGCATCAGCAGGTTGAGCGGCCAATAGGCCACGTTCTGAATCCACGAATGCCTCACGCCGAAGTCGTATCGCTTGCGGATCGACGACATCGAATACATCGATTGCCACGCCCGCACCCAACCGGCGCGCAGGGCCTCGCGGGACATGGTGGCCGGGCGGTAGAAAGGCGAGTCGGTGTCGTGGTCGCTGCTCAGCCACCACGCGTCTTTCGTGATCCGGCCCTCGGCCTTCAACCGCTTGTAGAGCGCCGTCCCCGGATAGGGCGTGAGTAGCGCGAAGACCGCCATCGTAACCTTCGCCTCGATGCAGAACTCGACCGTGCGTTCGAACGCGTCCGGCAGGTCGTCGTCGAGGCCGAAGATGAAGCTTCCCCAGACGCCGATCCCGTGATCGGACAGGCAGCGCACGACATCGCGGTACTTGTGCGGCTTGTTCTGCTTCTTGCCCGCGTGGCGCACGGCGTCGTCGCCGACGGACTCGAACCCGATGAAGAGCGCGCGGCACCCGGAGCGCGCCATGACCGCGACGTTCTCCACGCGGTGGAGCGCTGCGAGCGACGCCTGCCCGACCCAGTGCTTTCGGAGCGGCACCATCGCCTCGAAGAGCTCATGGCTGTACTTCGTGTGAATCATCACATTGTCGTCGCCGAAGAGAACGCGCGGGCCGCAGGTGCCGAGCTCGGAGATCACCTCAGGAACGGGGCGGAAGCGGAACTTCGTCCCGTTGTACGTGGAGACGCTGCAGAACTCGCACGGGAACGGGCAGCCGCGCGTCGTCTGGACCACGTCGAAGGGGACGTAGCGCGCCGACTGGATGAGATCGCGCCTCGGCTGCGGAAGGCCTACGAGCGGCTTGTATTCGTCGTGCTTGTAGATCGCGCGCCGCAAGAGCGAGCGCGTACGCCCCAGGCGGTCGCTCCGGGCGTCGCGCACCACGTCCTGCCAGATCCACTCGGCTTCGCCGCTCACGACCGCGTCGGCGTGTGCTTGCGCCTCTTCAGGGAGCGCCGTGACGTGGATCCCCCCGAGCACCACCCGGCTGCCACGGGACCGGTACGCGTCGGCGATCGCGTACGCGCGCGCCGCGGTCTTCGAGTTGACGCTGATCCCGACGAGGTCGGGCGCGTCGTTCTCTTTCGCGAGATCGATCGGATCGAGTCCGTCGTCCCGGAACGTGAGCTCCACGTCGTCGGGCGTGTGAGCGGCGAGGGTCGCTGCCCAGAGCGGCTTGATGTAGGTCGAGTCTTCGTTCGACGGCGCGACGAGGTGGACGTGAAACGGCTGCGGCATGGTCCCGCTCGAGGATACGGAGCGGACCGTCTTGGATCTACTGTTCTGCCTCTCTCGGCGGCGCCGATTCCGCTCTCGCGGGGAGCGGGGCGGGTCAAGCCGCCACGTTCAACCTTCAGGAGAGCGCGGGACTAGGCCAACCCGAGCCCGCTTCCAGCAACACGGGCATCGAAGCGCTGCACCGGGCCGCGCCAGCGCACGTCGTCGACGAGCGTCTCGACGTAGTCGCCGCTGGTGAACTGTTCGATAGCACGGCGCCAGAACGCAGTGGCAGCCGCGTTCTGGACGGCTTGGCGGACTTCCCACCGGCGCGGAAAGAGCGCGAACGCGGCCGTCGCGGCTGCGAGGCCGACGCCTTGCCTCCGGTAGCGACGGAGCACGAAGAACTCGGCGACGTCAGCGACGTCGGGATCGCCGGTCAACCGACTGCGCTCGTCGAGAATGGCAAACCCGGCGATGCGACCCTCGGAGGCCCCTGGCACTCGAATGATGTAGGCGTGGCGCCACGGCTCCGACCAACAAGTGGTGACCGGCGTGCCGCCGGCGAAGCAGCCGCGCTCGTCGACGTCCAACGGCAGGAGCTCGCTGAAGTCGTAGGCGTAGAGCTGCATGAGCCGCGAGAGCAGCGGCTCCGCAGCGGGAGGGGCTGCGACCAATGAAACGTCCATGGCAACCATAGTATGCCGCCGCGCTCGTGCGGGTCTCGCCATGCCCGTGAGCGACATGGCATCATGAGCTCAGCAATGCAGCGCCTTTCGTGCACAGGTCTTTGCGTCCTTCTTGCGTCGGCTACCGCGTGCGGATCCATGGGCTCCGACACCACGGGCCAGCCGATTGCGGGGTCCGCTACGTCGAGCTCGGGCAGCCCCAACACCGGCGACGCCACTTCCACAGCGCTCGGCTCGTCGACCGCTCCGGCGGGTGGCTCTTCGGGCTCTGCCTCGACCACGAGCGTCGTCGCCTCCACGGCAACTGCCACGTCGAGCTCCCCATCGACGACGACATCGACGGCGTCCGCGACGGCCACGTCGAGGACGGCGACGTCGACGGCGTCCGCGACGGCCACGTCGATGGCCCCTTCCACGACCACGGCGATGGCGACCGCGACTTCGACCGCCACGGCGTCCAACCCCGCGGGGTCCAGTCGTTCCGGCGACATCGTGGTCAATCCGGCGACGGCGCACCAGTCGATCTCGGGCTTCGGCGCCTCGTCCGCGTGGGAGGGGGGCTTCGCCAACGCGGCCGACGCCGACACCCTGTTTTCGGTGACCACCGGGGCCGGGCTCTCGCTGCTGCGCGTGCGCATCGCCCCCGACGGGACGACCGCAGCGGGCGAAGTGGCCATGGCCAAAGCGGCCCAGCAGCGAGGGGCCTCGGTGTGGGCTACGCCGTGGTCGCCGCCCCCGGCCGACAAGTCGAACAACAGCGCCGTGGCGGGAGCCCTGTCGAACGGACAGGGCTTCGCGGCCACGCTCGCGAGCTACGTCGCGTCGATGAAGGCCGCCGGCGTCGACCTGGTGGCGATCTCGGCGCAGAACGAGCCCGACGCGAAAGTGAGCTACGAGTCGTGCTCGTACACGGGAGCCTCGCTCGCGTCGTTCATCGGCTCGAACATGGGGCCGGCCCTCGCGGGCACCGGCGTCAAGATCGTGGGCCCCGAGACGCAGAGCTGGTGCGACTTCTCCAGCTACGCGCCGGCGATCTTCGCGAACGCGGCGGCATCCTCGTACACGTCGATCATCGCGACCCACGAATATGGCTGCGCTCCGCCGACCCAAAACGCCGCCGTCATGCAGGCGATGAGCTCGGGCAAAGAGTTCTGGGAGACGGAGATCTACGATCAGACGGCGGCGTCCGATCCCGGCATGGCGAGCGCGCTCCGAGTCGCGAAGCTCATCACCGATGCGCTGACGATCGCCAACGTCAATGCCTGGCACTACTGGTGGATCTATCCGACCGGAGCCGGCAACGGTGCCCTGTGGGACATGGGGACGGGGCAGCCCAGCAAGCGCTTGTGGGTGCTCGGAAACTTCAGCCGCTTCGTTCGGCCGGGATTCAAGCGGATCGACGTGGCCGGCACCACGGCCGGAGTTACAGTCGTGGCGTTCAACAACCCCGCCGACCAGACCATCGCGATCGTCGCGGTGAATGGGAACGGCGGCTCGACCACCGTGCCCTTCTTCGTCTCGGGCACGGCCTGGCCCCGTCAGGTCACGCCGTGGGTCACGTCGGCGAGCGGCAACTTGGTCTCGTCGGCGGCGATTCCGCTCTCGGCGGGGCGCTTCTCCGCGACGCTCGCGGGCTCGAGCGTGACGACGTTCGTCGGCAAGCCGTGACGCCGGATCAACGGGGTGGAACCTGCCCCGGAGCTCCGCCGTCATCGCGGCAGGGGCCTGCTCTGCTCGACGCGCTGCTACCTTCGCGACGTGACGCGCGACGCAACGACGAACGAGCTGACCGCGCTATGCGGAGCGTGCGGTCTCTGCTGCAACGGGTCGCTGTTTGGGCGCGTCCCACTCGCTGCGGAAGAAGTCGCCCCGGCGCGGCGGCGCCGTCTGCGCGTGCTGCGTGACGGGCGAGCGTTCGAGCAGCCGTGCACTGCGCTGGTGCGCGAGGTCGCCGCCGCGGGCGCGGACGATGCGCACGGTTGTGCCATCTACGACGAGCGGCCGAAGGCGTGTGCGGCGTTCACCTGCCGGCTTTACGTGCGGCATCGGCGTGAGGGGGGCGTGCTCGCGACGCGGCTCGTGGCCGTGCGACGGGTGCGGGAGCTGGTTGCCCTACTTGACGCGGCGGGGATCTCGGCTGCGGATTTCGATGGCGAAGCGGACACGATTCGCGCGCGGGGAGCAGAAGGCGCGCGGCTGGTGGAGGCGTTCGCCGAGCTGTCGCGCAGGCTCGAGGAGGACTTCGCGCGGGCGCCGGAGGGGTAGACGCGTGCGCGCGCCCCGCATCGACAGATCCCGGCCCTCCGAGTACCTCATCCGGTCATGAACCATTCGACCCGTGTCGTAGGCTCCATTTGTTGCGCGTTCGCGTTGTCGTGCACGACCTCGCCACCCTCGGGCGGTGCGGCGACTGCAGGTCGGGCCGAGAGCGTCTCCACGGCCGCTTCGGTCCCCCCGTCGGCCTCGTCGGCCGCGCCTCCTACGGGAGTCGACCCTCTCACGGGCAAGCCCGCCCCGGATTTCACGGCCCCGGCGCAAGACGGCTCGACGGTCCATCTAGGCGCGCTCAAAGGCAAGACGGTGGTCCTCTATTTCTACCCGAAAGACGAGACGCCCGGCTGCACCAAGGAGGCGTGCTCGTTTCGCGACGCCTGGGAGTCCATCGTAAAGACCGGCGCGATCCTCATCGGCGTTTCCGCGGACACCAACGACTCGCACCAGAGCTTCGCCGCGCATTACAAGCTCCCGTTCTTGCTCATCACGGACCCCGACGGCAGCATCGGACGCACGTACGGGGTGCCGTTCAAGGGGCACCACAAGCGCCAGACCTTCGTCATCGGACCGGACGGCAACGTGCGCAAAGTCTACCGAGAGGTCGACGTGACCGTACACGCCCAGCAGATCCTCGGGGACTTGACGGCGTCCAATTGACGAGGCTTCGCCTCGCCGATTGACCGGCGACGCCCACTCGTCGAGTGGCGAGCCGGATTCCGGTGGGAGCGAGACTCGCTTGGCGACGGGCGAGTGTGCCTGGTGGACCAAGCTGGCTCGCCCGCCGATGTTGCGGCTCCGTCGAGACCCCGAACCTGAACGGCGCGTTGACACGCCCGCCCAACCAGGGCCCACTCTATGCGTGGAGCACGGAGACCAACTGGCTTCTCCCTATCGCACTCGAGATGCGCCGAATTGGGACGCCCATCTGGGCCTGGAGCGCTCCGTTCACCGCGCGCGAGTCCGGAGGCCCTTGGTCGCGACCGCCGCAATCTTCGTCGCGATGCTTCTGTACGGAGTTTGGTTGGTATACATGCTTGGCCAACTTGGGTTGGTACCCGTGCTGGGCCAACGTCGCTTCGCCCTGGCGTTCCTGTTCGCGGTCATGGCTGGCGCGCGGTATGCCATCGAGCCTCTTCGCGCGCTGGGTGTGCGAGTCGTTCTCTATCAGCGGGGGCTCGTTGTGAATCGGCGCCGCGCCCGTGAGGTCATCCTGTTCTCGGACGTGCGGGAGGTCTGGTGGGATCGGCTCGTGATCGGCACGGATGCCGCGTGGGTCTTTGCTCTACGGCTCGCTGACGGGCGTGGCGTCTCCCATCGCGTGCCCCTCATGGTCGAGCGCCACGACGTAGTGATGGCCAGCGTGGCCAGCGACTGTTCGGCCCGTCTCTTGCCGGAGGCGCGCGCTGCCTTTCGGGCCGGTCAGACGATGACGTTCGGGCCCGTGACGTTCGATCGCGATAGCGTTGGCTTCGGGCCGGTGCGTATCCGGTGGGCCCAGATACGGCTCGTTCGCTTTGTTCCCGGAGAGGTCGCCTTCTTTCGAGGGACGTTCGACCTTCCGTGGGAGACGGTCAGGCTCGACCGTGTCCCTCACCCCCTGATCTTCGTCAGCCTCCTCCGAGAAGCGGCTCCCCGGGTCGAGATTCATCCCCCCGTCCCGGGCGAGTAGGCCGGCGTGCCCGGGCTGGACGAGCCGACTCACGGCCCACACCCGCGCACCGGAGCGTGTTCACGTCATGGAGCGTCCGCCGCTCCGGCGTCGACCAACCGCACGTACGCGCTGCATTCAGCGCGTAGGGCGTCCGCACCGAGCCACCGCACGGTGGCGAGTTGACAGCGCAGGTCCTGCACGTCGCGCGAGTTGGGATACGCCGCGAAGAGCGGGCGGGCGATCCGATACGCGTCGCTCACGGCCGCCGCGCGAAGCAGCTGGGTCGCACGAACGAAGCGTTCGCGGTCCTCGTCGCGCAACTCCGGTGGGGCCTGCGGTCGCGCCGCGAGCCCGCGCGCGGCGGCGGCGGGCGGGCCCCCGTCGGCGGCGACAGGACCACGCGTCGGCACCGGCGCCGCGCTGGAAGCGATGGCGGCGCCCATCATGTTCTCGAGGTACTTCTCCGCTTGCTCGCGCTCGCCCGCAGGCCAAGAGGGCGACTTGGCGTTGCGAACGTAATCGAGCTGCGCGCGAGCGACCGCCGGACGATCCTTCTCGGTCAGGGCAAATCGCATCAACGCGATCGCGTCTTCGCCGAATCCATCCATCTTCGTGTCGTACGCGGGGTGCATCAGGCTCGTCACCTCGGCTTCGTGCAGCGCTCCGAGCACGTGTCCGAGCTCGTGGAGGAACACCGCCTCCGCCCGATGCCGCCTCCTCGCGCGCACGACGTGCTCGCGCTCCTCGTCGCTCAGTTCCACCAGGGCCCGGTCGAAGGCGTCGTGCTCCCCGAGACGACTGGCCGCTCGAATCACGACGTGCTTGCCGAGGACCTCCGAGTATCCGAGCTGGTGAAGCGACTCGGTCGGACCGGGGAGCGCCCCGATGAGACCCACGACCACGTCGACGTCTTCACCCGGATCATCCGTGCGTAGCGCCCCGAGGGCGGTCTCGAGCCGGTCGTCGCGGTCGAGCGACCACGGCTCGATCTTGTCCAGCTCGAGACGCAAACCGATGGCCGACCGCAACATACCATCCGAGTCCGAGAGGAGTTGCTCGAGCTGGCGCTCCGGGGTCACCGTCTGCGCTAGGTAGTGGGCGTTGGGCCGGAAGCGAACGCGGTAGGTACGCGTCGCGACGCGCGACGCTTGGTCGACCGAAGGAGCATTGATCGCCTCAGGTGTCGATTCAGCGGCAAGGCGTTTTTGGGCCGCCTTCGCCTGGCCCCAGCGGGAATCGTAGCCGACAAAGCACGCGGCGCTCGCGAGCAAAGCCGTCGTCGCGAGAGCCGCGAGCGTCTGCAATCCCGATTTCCTTTCAGAGACCAAATCAAGCCGACCGCGAACGCGCCCCCCGACCCCTCATTGCTTCTGAGACGCTAACACCGATCGCTCGGGCAACGCGACGGAGATCAGCGGGCTCGCCGCTCGCCACCGAGATTCTCCGCGAGGTCCGGCGCGCGATCGACGCGTCCCGAGCGATCACTTCACTGCGCCCGCAAGCAGGCAATGAGGACAATCAAGAGCACAAGTGCGCCCAGTAGCTCACGGTGCCCTACCCTAGCGGCACCACTTTCGAACGCTTTTTCGGTGACATTCGGCTCGATCGAATTTCGGGGCCAAAGGCCGTCATGGTTCTTTTCCGGATCAACGAGAAGTCCACGGGCTTCGGCGCTACCGTTGCGCACCGATGCTCGAAGCCGTGCTCGCGCTCGCCGCCGCCGTGGCCACCGCTTTGGCCCGGCCGAAACGGCCGCTGGAATCGAGCGGCAGCCCAGAGATCCCGTGAACAAACACCAACCGACGGCGCACGACCTCCTTCGCCAGACGACGCGACCCCGACACGATCGACTGGAGACCCTGATGGAGCTCACCTCGCCGGCGCTGTCGCGCACTACCTACCTGGAGACGGTGCGCCGCTTCTTTGCTATCTACTCTGCCCTCGAGGAGCGTCTCGAGCCTCATCTCCCCGCCCTCGATCGGGTGGGCCTGGAGTGGGCTGCCCGGCGCAAGACGGCGTGGCTTCGGCGAGATCTGCAGGCTCTGGGCGACGTGCACGAGGAGTGTCTGTCGACGGTGGCCCCGGAACGCGTACCTCGTCTGGAGACGCTCCCCGCCGCCCTGGGCTGTTGCTACGTCCTGGAGGGAGCGACCCTCGGAGGCCAGGTGATCGGGCGGCACGTTCGCCAACAATTGGCGCTAGGACCGGAGAACGGAGCGAGCTTCTTTGCGAGCTATGGCGCCTTGGTTCCTCAGAAATGGCAGGCCTTCTGCGTTTCGCTTGAACGAGGCTTGAGCGAATCCCCGGCTCGCGCGGAGGCGATTGCGGCTGCCGAGGCAACCTTTGGCTTGTTTCTCGAGCAATTTGGCGATGCGTCGCTCCCGACTCGAGAGGCTCAGTGCCATGATTGACGCGTCCGAATGCGCCCGGGAGGCGGTTCACATCCCCGGCACCATTCAACCGCATGGGGTCATGTTGGTGCTCTCGATCGACCACCTGGAGGTGTCCTGCATCAGCGAGAACGCCACGCTCTTGATGGGCCTCGATCCCCAGAAGGTCGTGGGGTCCCCCTTGAGCTCCTTCGCCAAGGTGCGCAGCGGTGCAGGGGCCAGCGTGAACCTTCGTGAAGACCACCCGGAGGAGCACAACCCAATCCGTTTGGAGCTGACCAGCGGACGGACCTTCGACGCCATCGTGCACCGCCACGATGGGCGCATTCTCGTCGAATCGGAACCAGAGGATCGCGAGGATGCCGTCGCCAGCTCCAACATGTATCGCCTTCTGCAGCGCGCGCTGGGACGACTCCGGGCCGCGCCGGACCTCCATGGCGTCTGTGAAAAGGCCGCGAGCGAGATGCAGGGGATGACGGGCTTCGATCGGATTCTGATCTATCGCTTTCATCCGGACTGGTCCGGGGAGGTCGTCGGTGAAGGGTGCGCTTCGGGACCACGTCGCTACTTTGGCCTGCGCTTCCCGGCCTCGGACATTCCCACCCAGGCGCGAGCGCTCTACACCTCGTGCCTGGTGAGAATGACCGCGACGTCGACCTATGTGCCCGCGAAGCTGGTCGGCCGCCAGGACGGGCGGCCCATTGACCTGACCCATGCCATTCTCCGGTCGGTCTCGCCCGTCCATCTCGAATACATGCGGAACATGGGGGTCACCGCGTCGCTGGGGTTCTCGATCATCCGCAACGGCCGGTTGTGGGGATTGATCACCTGCAACCACGAGTCCGGGCCGAAGGTGGTGCCCTACGAGACAAGGTCGGCTTGCGCCTTGCTGGGAGAGTTCGTCTCGACCCGCGTGGACCAGTGCGAGGAGCTGGCCGAGTCCGAGCAGTTGGCCTCGGCCCATGTCGTCCAGACGGGGCTGTTGCAATCCATCGCACGCGAGCGGGACGTGCCTGCGGGCTTGACGCGCCACCTGCCCTCGCTGTTGGACGTCACCCATTCAACCGGGGCGGTGCTCTCGTACGGTGGAGAGATCCATGCGGTCGGCGCGGTCCCTCCTCTGGACGCCGTGAAGACCCTGGTCACTTGGCTGGAGGAGCATCCCCCAGAGACGCGGGTCCTCGATTCCTTACCCGAGCACTACCCACCGGCCGCGGCCTGGAAGGATGTGGGGTGTGGGCTCATCGCGTCGCCTGTCTCGTTCGCGCGGAGCGCCGTGGTGAATCAGCGCTGCTGGCTCCTATGGTTTCGGCCTGAGGTCGCTCAGACGGTTTCGTGGGGTGGGAATCCCGACAAACCGTTGGGCGCAGGCCCTGAAGGCCGTCTGCATCCGCGGCTCTCGTTCCAGCTCTGGAAACAGGAGGTTTACCTCCGGTCGGCGCCATTCAGCGCAGCGGAGGTGACGGCGGCCCAAGCGCTCGCCGCCGTCCTCCCCAACGTCATTGTCGACATCGAGGCCAGTCGGAGAATCAAGGAGGGGGCTCGCCAACTTGAGGCCACCAATCGAGAGCTGCACGCCCAGATCCGACAAACCCAGAAGGTGGAGATGGAGCTGCGGCAGGCACAGAAGCTGGAGGCCGTGGGGAGATTGGCCGCGGGAGTGGCTCATGAGATCAACACCCCTCTGCAGTTCGTGGGCGACAGCATTGCGTTCTTGACCGAGGCCAGCGGGGCCCTGCTTTCCAGTTCGCGGGCCGTGCCACCGGGCCTGAGCCCCGAGGAGGCAGAGGACTGGCAATACTTCCAACGGGAAATGCCCAACGCGATTGGGCGAGCCAAGGAGGGGGTCGACCGGGTCGCGGCGATTGTTCGGGCGATGAAGGCGTTCGCTCATCCGGACGGCGCCGAGAAGGTGCTCGCCGATCTCGACGAAGCGATCGTGGCCACCGTGGAGATCGCCCGGGGTGCGCTCTCCCACGTGGCGGATGTGTCCCTCGATTTGGGCGCGTTGCCGAAGCTCCTTTGCTATGTCGGAGAGCTGAATCAGGTCTTCCTCAACCTGATCATCAACGCCTCCCAAGCGATTGAGGACACGCTGAGCGCGACCCGCACTCGCGGCCGAATCTCGATCCGTTCGTGGGCCACCCCCGGCGACATCTTCGTCTCCGTCAGCGATGACGGTTGCGGCATTCCCTCCGCCATCCGGGAGAGCGTCTTCCTGCCCTTCTTTACGACCAAGGAGGTCGGTCGGGGGACCGGTCAGGGCCTGGCCATCGCGCACTCGATCGTGGTGGAGAAGCACGGGGGCGGCCTCTCCTTCGAGAGCGAGGTCGGGCGCGGCACGATCTTCACGATTCGGCTTCCCGTAGGGTCGCGTTAGTCGTCCATGGGCAGAGGGGTGACGCTTTCGCGTGAACGAGGGTCTAGCCGTCGCGCCCCCGAGTGGCTTTGACCGCCGATAGGATACCGAATCCCATCAGGACGAGCCCACCGGCAACGATCCACGGTGTGGGTACGTGCAAGAGGGTGGCGGCATAGATGAACCCCCCCAGTGCGATCGCGATCCCAACCAGATACATTCCGAAGGACATGTGGTCCGCTCTCGGCCCTCGCCGCCGATCCAGTCTACGCCTCCCGGCCATTGGGAGCCAGAAGCCCGGCGCCGGCGGGAATCGAATGGTGTGAGATCGTTGTGATCGTCCCTCCTTTGTCGCCCAACGCATCGGCATCGCCAGCCAAGTCCGAGCCGGTCGAGGTCATCACCCCCGCGCGCACCGAGGAGCGGCGCGCCTTCGGCTTTCTCGCGCTCGTCGCATTGGCTGCCCTGGTGTACCTGGCGCTGCCCGTCGGAGTAGGGCTGTTTCTCGGCGCGCTTCTCGCTTTCGCCTTGGAACCGATCTACGGCTGGCTTCGAAAAAGGGGGGTGAAGGCCAGCACGGGCGCTCTCTCATGCGCGCTCGGCGCGACGGTGGTTGTGTCATCGGCAGTCCTGGCGATTACGACCCTGCTCGTCACCCGCGGAATCGTCCTCCTGGCGGTCCTGCGGGCGCAACTCGCGCCTGGCGGGGGCGCTCGCACATTCGCCGAGAACGCGATGACTCGGCTGGCCTCCTTGCACGTCAACACGGCGGATATCTCTCAGCGCCTCGAGAGCGAGACGGTGTCCCTTGCCTCACGCGCGGCGGGAGTCACCGCGGAGGTTGCGGGGCTGACCTTCAGCGGGCTCCTGACGCTCTTCTTCATGACGCTGGCCGCGTACTTCGTCCTTCGTCATTGGAACGGCATCGTCACGCGCAGCGAGCGGATGCTGCCATTCGAGCGAGGGCACACGCACGCACTGATGGACCAGTTTCGCAGCGTCGGGCGCGAAGTTCTCTTGGGAACGGTCGTGACCGGCGTCGTCCAAGGGCTCTTCGCTGCGTTCGGGTATTGGGTGACGGGCGTACCCGAGCCGGCGTTCTTCGGTGCCCTTACGGCGCTCGCGTCGCTCGTCCCGGGCGTTGGAGCGCTCCTCGTATGGGTTCCCCTCGGCATCGCCCAAATCGCGTCCGGCCGAGCGGGAAGCGGAATGGTCGAACTCATCTATAGCGCACTGACGGTTGGAATTGCTTCGGACTACTTCATTCGTCCGCGGCTCGTGGGGCGCGAGAGGAGCATCCCTTCCATCTTCATGTTCATCGCACTCTTCGGAGGTGTATCGGTGTTCGGCATCATTGGCTTGATCTTGGGCCCAGTCACCGTGACGCTGTCGCTCGCGATCTTGAGGACGTACGAGCGTGAGGCTGCAGAGCGGGCGTCGTGAGGCCCGGAAAAGGTTCCACGGATCACCGGCCGCGTCTCGAGATGAGAGTATGAGCCCCATCGGCCGAACATCCCGCCGCCTCCTCGCGTTCGCTTTCTTGCCTCTGCTCGCTTTGGCGCCCGGAGGGTGCGGCACAAGCCCGGCGCGCACGACGGGGCCGGCAGTCGCGGATGCGGGCAGTGCGGACGCGCTCGCGGCCGGGTCGTCGGCGTGGCCGCCCGTCATCGACCCGCGGGCCTTCGGGGCGGCCAGCCTCGCCTCCGTCACCGTCGCCGCGTTCAGCCAGACGGGCGTCTCCGCCATGGATCCGCAGGTGCTCACCCTGGGGCCCGACATCGTGCCGCGGGCTTGGGGTCAGTGGGACACTTCGGGCCTCAACGCAGCCGACTACGCCGTTGGCTACGCCGCGTCCTGCAAGGCGCAGGGGATCACCTTCGTGGGCGGTCTTACGGCGTCGGTGATCTTCATGGATCAGATGAGCGCGACCGATTTCTCCGATGCGGTTGGGCGCGATGCCACGGGCACCCCGGTGGCGCATTCCGAGATCGTGGCCGGCGCGTACCGGGGCGCGCTCGCGAGCCCAGTCTTTCGTCAGATGCTCATTCACACCGCGGAGCTTCAGATCGACGGCGGCGTCGACGGACTCTTCTTCGACGAGGTCAACAGCAGCTACATCGGGAGCAACTACGGCGGCGACGAGGGGTTCGACGATCACGACGTCGCCGACTTCGGTCGCTTTCTTTGCGCCAAGCACGCGGGAAACCCGTCCGCGTTCGCCCCATTCGACCTCCTGTCCGCCGACCACCTCGATTGCTCTTCATCCGATCCCGGCGCGTCGTTCGACTACCGAGGGTATCTGGCGCGCCACGGCGCGCAGGGCCTGCCGCTCGGCGCGGCCAACCCCCTGAGCGCAGAGTGGGGAACGACGGTGCAGAACCGTCCTGATCCGGCCCAGGCCACGTTCGTCGAGACGTATCCGTCACTCGTGTATTGGCAAGCGATCGTCGTCGCTGTGCGCTCGTACGCGCGCCAGATGTACAACAAAGAAATACTGATCACAGCGAACGGGATCTTTCCTTTCGTCGACTTTCAAAGCGTCGGCCTCTACGACTGGAACAAGGACGGCGTCGGCCCGAGAGGTTTCGACTACGTTCCGGTCACAGGCGCGGCGCCTGACCCGCACTACGACGGAACGGTCTCGTTCCTTCCGGTGTTCGCATCGCTCAAAGCGAGATCCGCCCGGATCCAACAGGCCGTGGGGGGCGCCGAGGTCCCGCTTCTCCTGTTTCTCGATTGGCCCACCGACAGCATGAATCGCTACTACGCGCTCCCGCTCGCGGAGCGGCAGGACTACGTGCGGGTGGTGCTGGCAGAGGCCTATGCCATGGGCGAATGGTTTGCGATGCCGCTCGCCACAACCACGGATACAAGCACCGCGACCGCCCTTGGCATGATGGATTTTTTCGGCTCGATGCGGGCCTTCTACAAGGCGCACGAGCCTCTGCTCGCGGGCGCTCGGGATTCGGTCGCCTCCGCGACGGTTTCGACGCCCGGCGTGTCGGTCCACCTCACGACACTGCCCGACGGACGTAGTGTCCTTCACCTCATTAACCACAACTATGCGGCGGGATTCGTCCCGCAGACGGGCGTGATGGTCACCGTGCCGCGAGGGCAAGCGCCGACATCGGTGACGCTCGCGTCGCCGGATCTTCCGGCCGACGTCGGAGTACCCTTCACGAGCTCGGGCGGCGCCGTCTTCGTGAGCATCGACACGCTGCGCTCGTCGATGATCGTCGTCGTCGACTGAGAGCGTGCCTCGCAGTCGTGCTTACA
This sequence comes from uncultured Polyangiaceae bacterium, assembly GCA_964531095.1. Classification (GTDB taxonomy): domain Bacteria; phylum Myxococcota_A; class Polyangia; order Polyangiales; family Polyangiaceae; genus Palsa-1150. The sequence continues at coordinate 63,297 of CAZHED010000026.1, forward strand.
TGACCAGACCGATTCGTAACAAGTCGATGGTCGGAATGACGCTGTTGCCAAGCGTATCGGCGGTGCTCTGCGCAGAGCGGACGAGCGACAGTGGCAACGTGCTCGAGATGGCCATGTCCATAGGAAACTGCACCCCCGCCTCGACGCCCCATGCCAACCCGTTTGGCAGAATCCAAAGAAAACCGAGGCGGGGGTTTATGACCCACGAATCGATGGCCAGCGTCTCGGTCAACGAGATCGATCGCACCACCACTACCGTCGACGCGTCCAGGTGTTGGTAGCCAGCGCGTAGGCCGACGAAAAACGCGCCGCGAAATGGAAACACGCGGGCATCGCCAGAAAGCGACCACAGACTCACACGCACGCCGTCGATCGACGTGGCCGGAAACACGCCGTACTCCCCGCCGAGAGCGACGACGCCGCCCATCACCACCATGCCCTCGACGGCCAGCGGTCGGGGAAAGCCGACGCCACCAATGGCGCCGATGCGCACGGGGCGGGTTGTAGATTCGCGGGTCGCGTGTTCGGCTGAGGCTGTCGCGTCTCGCGGTGTTGCGTCGGTGGTCTCCCGGGCGAGTGCGCCATGACACCAAAGGAGCACGCCAACGCTGAAGGCGAGCGGGCTCGTTCTCGGGCGGTGAAGAGCTCCAAGACCCATGGGGCGAGCACCATTGCTGGAAGCATGCCGTGGCCCTCAGCGGCGACTTCCTATACCGGCTGGTTCCCGTTGTTCACGCGGAAGGCACCTTGGTCATTTGGCGGCTGGAGGTTCGCGACATCGACGACTTGCGGACCGCCGTCACCTGTCTTCTCGGACGCGAGCCCAACGGTGCCGCTGGCTGAAGGCATGTGAGGTCGAGAAATTTGTCAATTCCCTTCTTTCGCATAACGAGAAGCTCGTAACGCCAAAAGAAGGGACAAGCGGGGGCAACGCCTCTCGGCCGGAGCTCCTCCTTGCGTCTCACCGCGTGCATGGACGCTCGGCAATCGAAACACGGTCGGCCCGCCTCTTGCGCTCACCGTTGCCAAATGCACCTGGATCCCAACCAATACTCGAACATCAATGATGTGGACGTGACGTCGCCGGAACCCACGGAAGAGCCGGACGAGGCTTGGAGGCCCACCGAATCGCGGATCGCGTATCGGCGAGACGGCATATCCACCAAGGCGGTGCTCGCATCGTTGGTGACGATGGGGGTGCTCGGGACGGGCGGGTTTCTCTTGATGCACTCCTTTATTCGCGGCGACCTGTCGGAAGGCTCGCAGCGGGCCGTGGCTGAGCTGCCTGCCGCGACCTCGCCGCCTTCATTGATTCCACCCCCACCACCGCCACCGAGTGCGCCCTCCTTCTACATGAGCCCGACCGCCACCTCCGAGCGGATTCCGTTCAAGCTCCCCGCGGGCGCAGAAAGCGCGACCCCTGCGGTCGCCGGGACGGCAATTTTGCCGGTTTCGTCCACCCGGAACGTGGTGGTCGACCTTGCGGCGGTACCGACGCCTAGGGTGCTTTCAAACGTAAATGTCTATCCGTTTCCCGTGTTGGCGCGCCAGGACGTCGCTCCCGCGCAGCGTTCGCCTTCCGCCCATCCGTCCCGTCCGGCCACGGGTCTCGACGAGAGTGCGGGCACGAATCCCTACGATGAAGCGCCGGAGACGACGACGGTCGCCGCCTTGCGGGGCCCGGCGCAAGCCCACGGCGCTCCCGGAGACAATCTGGTCGGCAGTCAGGGCCGCTGAACCGTGCTGGTCGCGGCGTCACTTGTCCGCCCTGCGGAGCTTTGCGTTCGCGTCGCGCAGGGCGGTACGTAGCCCCTCCTCCACGACGGGGTGGTAGATAGGCATCTCGAGCATCGTGCCGATCGTGAGGTGCTGCTGGGAGCCCACGCAAGGAGGTGGCCGAGGTGCTCGGCGCAGGGTCCTGCTACCTCGGCTCCGAGGAAGCGGCCCGAGACGGGATCGGCGTAGAGGCGACCGAGGCCACGATTCCGTCCCATGATCCGGCTGCGCCCCTGATCCTCGAAGCTCACCTCCCCCACCACGACGTCGCCGTCTTTCGAGAGCTTCTCGAAGCCTGGACCGATCACGGTCAGCTGCGGCTGGCAGAAGGTGATCTGCAGACGAGAGCGCCTAACCCCTGGCTGCACGTCCGGGTAGCGTGCGGCGTTGTCGCCGGCGATCCGCCCCTCGTCGACGGCCTCGTGGAGGACGGGGATGCCGTGGCTCGCGTCTCCGCGAGAACCTACTTGATCGCGACGGCGCAGCGCCCGACGATCGCGAACGACGGCCTTCGCATGCAAGGGTTGACCGCCGACAGCGGGCACGTGTTGCTCGCGATGCAAACTTTACCGTCTCCGCTGGCGAGCGAAACGCATGCGGGGACGACGACCAGCATGGCGACGAGCGCCGTGACGATCGCTGCGAAGGCCCCTCGATGCCTCATTTCAACCATTCGTCTTCTTCGCGGCCGGTCGCCGCGATGAGGCCGCCTTCGCCTTCTTCGCGACGGGTCGCTGCGATGCGGCCGCCTTCCGCCGTGCCACGGCGCGCGCGTGCCTTGAGAGCGCCATGGGCGACGCCGCAGCGGATCCCTCGCTGTCGAGCGCTCTGCGACTCGCCCGCGAGCGCGTCCGCGACGGCTTGTCATGCGTACGCGCGACCTCGGCGTCCTGCACAGCCTGTTTCCGAGCGGCCGCGGTGGCTCGTTTCGGCGGCGGCAGCGCCACCCCCGCGCGGCGCGCCTTGGAGAGTCCGATTGCGATCACCTGCATAGCGGAGCGGGCGCCGTGTTTGCCCGCACGGACGTGGTCGATCTCCTCGCGCACAAACGCGCCAGCCCGCGTGCTCGGGGACTTGCCCTCGCGCTTATCCTCCGCAGCGCGCTGGCGGGTCGTCTTCTTCGACATGTCGCGTCCTTCCCTGGCTCGCTTGTCAGAGCACGCCTCCGCATGCTTGGAACATGCCGACCAAGGTCAGGCGCTGCGACCGGCGACAGTTCGGGTCAAGAGCAACCCTACCGGTGCGCCGAAAGGCGTACGGGCGTGGGGGTTGCCGCTAGCGGCCACCGTCAACGTCAGCGGGCTCAAGCGCCTCACTTGATCGTCCACTGCTGGCCATTGTTGGCAACTTGCAGAAATGTTGCTGGACGAAGCGCATTCGGGGGCCCCGCCGCCTCGCATTCCAAATGGCGGTAGCTATCCATCCAAAGATGGAACCCTGGCCCGAGCTCCCGATCGCGGCATGGCGTGACAGCTACGCGACTCTCCATCTCTATACCCAGGTGGTCGGCAAGATTCGCCTTGCCCTGACGCCGAAGACGAACCAATGGTGGAACGTTCCGCTCTACGTGACGACGCGTGGCCTGACGACCGCGCCGATGACGCATGGCGATCGCACTCTCTCCATAGAATTCGACTTCATCGAGCACCGCCTCCACATCCAGGACAGCGACGGGCACCTTCGCATTTTGCCCCTCGTCGCACAGTCGGTCCGCGACTTCTACCTCGCGCTGTTCGCCGAACTTGCCGCCATCGACGTGCACGTGAAGATCCATCCGGTGCCGCAGGAATGCCCTGTGACGAGTCGCTTCGCCGACGACATCGAGCACGCGAGTTACGACCCGGAGCGAGTGCACGCGTGCTGGCAGGTGTTGCGGCGCATCGAGCCGGTCTTTCAGATTTTCCGCGCCCGCTTCAGGGGGAAGTGCAGTCCGGTACATTTCTTTTGGGGAGCGTTCGACCTGGCCGTCTCGCGTTTCAACGGACAACGGGCGCCCGCTCGCCAGGCGAGGATCGACAGGGACGCCTACGACGAGGAGGTCATCTCGCTCGGCTTTTGGCCTGGGGATCCGTGGACTGGCGGGACGGACGCCATGTTCTATTCGTACACCGTGCCGGAGCCGCTGGGCCTGCGGAGCCAACGCGTTCGGCCCGATGGTGCGTTCTTCAGCGAGGCGCTCGGCGAGTTCGTGCTGCCCTATGAGGGCGTGCGCCGCTCGCCGGACCCCGCGAGAGCGATTCTAGACTTCGCGGAAAGCACATACGACGTCGGCTCCACGCTGGCCGGCTGGAACCGATCTGCACTGGCATACCCGTAGCTCGCTGCGGCCGTCGAAACGGAGGCGATATGCCGGCGTCGTCGCTTTCCCCAAGCTCCCCCGTAGCGGTTTGTCGGACGAGCCGCGCCAGCGCGGCCGGTCGTAGCGTCGCAGATGTTCACGCTCTTGCGGCGGAGATCATCCGAGGCGGGCGGCCCGCGCAATCAGCAAGAGCCCGGCCCCGACGCCGACGGCCCCCATCGCTCGCGCGACGCGCTCACCGGCTGGCGCGAGACGCTCGACGGTGATCGCGGCCCCGACGATCGCCATCGCGCGAAGGTCCATGACGCCGACGACCAGAAGGATCGCCATCCAACCGATGCAGCAGCGGCTGCAGTGCAGGCCTAGGCGCAGGCCGTGTCGCCAGGCCGTACCGGCGGCGGCCGGCAGCCTATTGCCCCGCCCCGGGGCTTGGCGGCAGCAGGCGAGGTGACGCGCCTTCCATGCGGTGAGCTGGAGGAAGCCGGCGAGGAGGACGACCACCCCGACCGCGGTCGGAACGGCACGCGCCAGCGCCGGCTGTTCCATTTCCAGGATCGCGAGCGCGACGCCGGGCGGGAAGGCGGCCATGCCGAATGCGGTCCAGACGACGAAGTAACCCACCCCCACGAGCACTGTCAGTCGACCGAGGCGCCGCTCGCCGGCCGGTCCGACCGCCGCCCTGTAGCGGAGCAACATAGGGACCAAGGACGGCAGCATCATCGCGACCATCATCACGACCCACATGCCGAGAAAGGACGCCGCGGCGCCCGGCCACGTCTGACCGGGCATCCGCATCCAGGCCATGGACATCGTCCAGCCGCCCGGCATCGGCATGTTGCCCGTCGCCGACATCGACGAGCACCAGACGATCGTCACGGCCGCGCTGGACGCGAAGAGCAGTGCCGAGACGCCGAGAAACGCGGACTCCCGCCTTCGCGCCGCGACATCCATGACGTCGCTCAGCCCTCCTCGTACTCGTCGTGGCGGCGCCACCAGACCCCTGCCTCGTTGCGCCCCTTAGGTGCGCGGTCGAGCCACTGGTACATGCCCCAAAGGCCGTCGAGGCCGCGCGCATAGGCAGAATACGTGTGGTAAACGACGTCGCCTTCGAGCGCGAACGCGCTGAGGCCCGGCCTCTCGCGCAGAAAAGTGGCCACGTCGGTTCCGGCCGAGGCCGCAATCTCCGCGGCCGGCCCCTCGGTGGGAGTTCCCCGGATGGGCGGCTCACGCCGATAGTTGTACTCGATGCTCCCCTCGCGCTGTTCTTCCTCCGTGAACCGGACGCTGAAGTCGGCGTTGAAATCGCCTCCGAACGAGGACGCCCAAGGGAACGTCCAGCCCATTCGCCGCTTGTATTCACGCAGCTTCGCGAGCGGTGCCCGCGAAACCGCCGTCAGGGTGACATCGTCGTGGGCCAGATGGATGACAAAGCCGTTGAACCCGTCCGCGATAGCAGAGCAGGACGGGCACCCCGCCGTGTAGTCGGGCCCGAACATGAAGTGGTAAACGAGGAGCTGCGAACGCCCTCGAAAGAGGTCCGTCAGCGAGGCGCCCCCCTCCTCGGTCTCGAATCGATACGTCTCGTCGATCCGGACCCAGGGCAGCTCCCGCCGCCGCCGGGCCAATTCGTCGCTGCGTCGCGTGAGCTCCTTCTCCGCCACGAGCAGCTCCAGCCGCGCAGCCATCCACTCCCGCCGTGTCCCGGTCTTGTGCGTCGTCATGGCCATCTTCCTTTCTTCGGGCTCTCAATGCCGCGGAGCCCGATAGCATCGGGGCGCCCATGGCGCCGACCTTGTAGGCCTGCGACGAGGCCCCAAACCGGCGCGGCCGCACCCGCCTCACGTGCACCTCGCTGAGTCATCCCCGTTCGAAGCGGGCCCGGCGAGGTCGGCGACCGGACAATTCAGGTTGTACGCAAACGCGGCCGCTGAACCGCAACGTTACAGCTTCTGATTGAAGATCTGCTGAACCTCGGCTGCGCTGAGCGCGCGACCATAGATGCGGAGTTCGTCGATCTTGCCATTCACATATGGATCCGGAGAAAACTGCGAGCGTCCAAGCCAGTTCTGGGTGGTGGTCCCCAGACTGGCCGGATTGAGAGTCATGCCGGTGTTTTGCGCGACCGCCGCTCCGTTGACGTAGAGAGTACCGGTGGTTCCGCTCAAAGTGACACACACGTGTTGCCAGGCGCCGGTGCTCGGCGCAGGCGCATTGAGCACCTGATCGCCAACGGGGCCCGTGGTCGAGATGGTGAATTGCAGTGTGCCGCTTCTGCTCTGCGGCGTGAGGAACATGTACGCGGTCGTACCGGTGCCGAAGTCGAAGATATGGGCATTCAGCAACGCGGTGTTCAGATTCACCCATATGGAGATCGAGACCGCCGTCAGGCCGCTCACGATGCCCGCGGGCAAGCTCACGTATTGTCCGCTGCCGTTCATCGTGGCTGCGTTGTCTTGGAGACCGGCGGCAAACGTGGCCCCCTGCATCGTGGCCGTGTAGTTGTTGCCGGAAACATCGGCCGAGGTCGCGCCGCCCGTTTCAGCAAATGGGTAGAAGGCCACAAGACCCACGGTGACCCCACTGCTGTCGGCCGGAGCGTCGACGCTCCCGGTGTCTGTCCCTCTGTCGGCCGGAGCGTCGAGGCTCCCCGCGTCCGTTCCGCCGTCGACGGCAGCGTCGGCGCTCCCGGTGTCTGCCCCTCTGCCGGCCGGAGCGTCGAGACCCCCCGCGTCCGTCCCGCCGTCGACGGCAGCGTCCATGCCAGCGGCGTCCGTCATGGAGTCGGCACCGAGCGCCACGGCGTCGCGAACCCCGGCGTCGGCAGCCCCCGTATCGCGGGTCCCAACGTCGAGAGTCTCAGCCTCCAGAGTCCCGGAATCGAGGGTCGCGGCGTCGGCCTCCGCATCGAGGACCTGCACAGGGCCAGACGCACCGTCGATTGCCGCGTCAAGAGCACCCGGATCGACACCACCGTCGTCGAGGCCGCTGAGATCGAAGAAAAGCGAACACTGGCAAAGCGGGGCGAGTGACGCCACTGCAATTATGGCGAATGCTTTCGAGAATGCCGTCCTTGCATTAGCCATCTATTGAAATAGAAAGCATAACACCAGGAGGTCTCTTTGCGTCGCGAGCGGCGAGTAGCACGAGATGGCGGCAACAGCGGACCGAAGGCGACGGTGTGTTACAAGAGGCCAACCTATCCTGCGAGAAGGGTACTGTGCGGAAATCGCGAGGGACATTCCGGACGCGTTTCCGCGCAGCCAGGCAACTCGCTGACGCTGGCCAGCCGGCGCCAGTGAGACCGGGCTCGTCATCGACGGGGTCGCCCGTCTTCGTCGTCCGTCTCCTCGTCGTTCGGGGCGTCGCCATAAGTGATGCCGCGGCCATTCGTTCCGACGTAAACGCGCCCGAAGACGCGTGGGTCGCCCGTCACCGGACCGATGGCGCCCCACTGGTGCCGTCGTCGTTGATGCGCACCCACTTTGAGCCCATGTCGGTCGAAAGCAGCTCCGCACCATCGCGCCCTTGTGCGTCGGGTCGAGGTGCTAGACGACCACGTAGGCCATTCCGCTGCACGAAGTCCCGCTGGGGCTGACGATAAGTCGGTTTTGATGACCCCCGCCGCCCAGGCGGCAAAGCATCACTCGAAGCGAAGCGCTGCGAGCGGGTTGAGGCGCGAAGCCTTGCGCGCCGGGAACACCCCGAACACGACTCCGACCAGCACCGAAACGCCGAAGGCGACGGGGGTCGCCAGGCCCGGCAGAACGAACGGGACGTGAATCGCCTGAGCCGTGCCCCAGGCGCCGGCGAGCCCCAGCCCGATACCGAGGACGCCCCCGACACCGGACAGCGTCATGGCCTCCACGAGAAATTGGGTGAGGATGTCGCTCGAGCGCGCGCCGATGGCCAATCGCACGCCGATTTCGCGCGTGCGCTCAGTGACCGATACCAACATGATGTTCATGATCCCGATGCCCCCCACGAGCAGCGAGATCGCCGCGACGCCCGCGAGGAGCGTTGTGAGGACCCCGGTGACGGTCTGCAAGAGACTCTGGATTTCACGCGGGTCGCGCACGCCGAAGTCGTCGTCGTCCCCCGCCAGGATGTGGCGTCGCCTTCGGAGAATCTGAGTCATCTCTTCTTTGGCTTGGTCGACCTGGTCTTTGGACACGGCCGAAGCGATGATCGTGCCGATGCGGTCGTTTCCCATGATGCGGTGCGAGAAGGTCGAAAAAGGCATGAACACGACGTCGTCCTGGTCGATGCCAAACGCCGACGACCCCTTGGCCTCCATGACTCCGACGACGCGGCAGCTCACGTTCTGGATGCGCAAGTCCTGGCCGATGGGCTTCGCGCCTCCGATGAGTGCATCGCTCACCGTTTGACCAATGACGCAAACCTGGGCGACCTGCCGCTCGTCGTCTCGATTGAGCAGACGGCCGGCGGACACGGCCCATGCCCGGATCTCGAAGTACTCGGGACTGACGCCGCCGATGTTCACCGATCGATTGCTGCCGCCGTGCACGACCCGCATCTGGCGCTGGCCCGCCGCGGCGACGAGGGCGACGTCGTGCGCTTGGTGGCGGATCGTGTCCAGGTCGCCCCCCGTGAAGAGCGGCACCCCCATCGACACGGGGCCGAAGGTGCGCTGCGCGCCCGGAAGGGCAAAGAGCATGTTGCTTCCGAGCCCCGAGATCGCCTCGCCCACGTAGGCGGTCGCGCCGCGTCCCATCGACTGCATCATCACGACGGCCGCGACGCCGATCACGATTCCGAGCACCGTGAGAAGCGACCGCATCTTGTTGCGGAGCAGCGCCGAGAGCGCAAGCATCGTGTCGGCGAAGAGCAATTCAGTCCGCCTTTCTTGTGTCGTTCACGATCCGCCCGTCGCGAAACACCACTTGGCGGGGCGCATACGCCGCGCAGGTGGCATCGTGGGTGACCATGAGCACCGTGATGCCGCGCTCGCGATTCAGTCGCGCGATGAGCTGCATGATTTCGGCGCCCATCGCGGAGTCGAGGTTGCCGGTTGGTTCGTCGGCCAAGAGCACGTCGGGATCGTTGACGATGGCCCGGGCAATCGCGACGCGCTGCTGCTGTCCGCCCGATAGCTGATTGGGGCGGGCACCTTCGCGCCCCGCGAGGCCCACGGCCCCGAGGGCGTCGCGTGCGCGCACGGCCCGCTCGCGCCGCCGCACTCCCGCGTACACGAGTGGCATCGACACGTTCTCGAGCGCGGAGGTTCGCGCCAAAAGATTGAACTGCTGAAACACGAATCCGAGGCGCTCGTTGCGAAGCGCGGCGAGCACGTCGGCGTCGAGGTTTTGTACGAGCATGCCCTCGATGCGGTATTCGCCGTCCGTCGGCACTTCGAGACAACCGAGGATGCTCATCACGGTCGTCTTGCCCGAGCCCGAAGGGCCGGTGATGGCGACGAACTCTCCGGCGGCGATGTCGAGATCCACCGAAATGAGGGCTCGCACCAACGCGGCCCCCTCGCCGTACGTCTTGGTCACGGCGTGCAAGGAAAGAAGGGCAGGCGCAGGCTCAATGGGCGAGTCCATATGCCTTTCTCCCTTCGGGCGTGAGCTCGGTGACGACGGTGCGGCCGGGCGCGACAGGCCCCGGCGCGACGGCCGTCAGCTCTCCGTCGGAGACGCCGGGAACGACTGGTATTCGACGGAGGCCGTCGCTCGGTTCGAGGACCCAGACGCCTGGCTCGCCCGGCGCGGAGGCGCTCGAGCCGGGCGGCGTGAAGCGAAGAGCCGCCGCCGGCACGCGCGTGACGTCTACGGCAGATGCCGTACGCACGCGGGCCGACGCGGTCATGCCGGGCTTGAGCGCCAGATCGAGATTGTCGACTTCGATGACGGTTCCGTACGTGACGACGTCCTGGACGACGACGGGTGAATTTCTCACCTCGGTCACTCTTCCCTCGAAGAGCCGTTCGGGATACGCATTGACGGTGAAGACGGCGCGCTGGCCGACCGCGACTTCGCCGATGTCCGCCTCGTCGACGGCGGCAACGACGCGCATCTTGCGAAGGTCGGCGGCAACCTGAAAGAGAATGGGCGTCTGGAGCGCCGAGGCGACGGTCTGACCGGGGTCGACGTTGCGGGTGATGACGACGCCGTCGATCGGAGCGCGAATGATCGAGTGGTCGAGATTGGTGCGCGCGACGCTGTACGCCGCTTGTTGGGCCGCGAGCTGAGCCTGGGCGGAGTTGACGCGTTCGTCGTTCAGTCGCGCCGCGGCGACGGCATTGTCGTGGTCGGAATCCGAAAGCACCTTGTCGCCGTAGAGGCGCTCGACCCGGACCAAATCTCGAGCAGTGCGGTCACGATCGGTTGAGGCCTGCGCGACCGCGGCGCGGGATGCCGCGAGCGTCGCCTGGGCTTGCGCGAGCTGCGCGAGGAGCGACTCCCGGTCGAAGCGCGCGAGAACCTGGCCCGCGGTGACGCGCGCGTTGTAGTCGACTTCGACCGAGGCGATCTTTCCGGAGATCTCGGCCCCGACCTGGACGGTGGTCACGGCTTCCACGTGGCCGGTCGCCCGAACTTCTCGCACGACGTTGCCGTGCGACACCGGCTCGAATCGGAACCGCGCCGCGAGCGGGGCGGGTCGCGGCCGCAGAATCAGCCACGCCCCAAACGCCACCGCGGCGGCTACCGCGAGCAGCCCCCAGCCAAGCATGCGACGGCGCCGCTTGCGAGATGCTTCGCGGTCGATGATTTCCTCGAGCGTTCGCTGGCGCCGCGGCGGAGCGCGGACACCACCGGAGGAATCGAGAGTCATCGGCAGAGGCGTCGCAACTCGTGTGCCGTCGCGAATTCTCGGGTGCGCGACGCAACGGGCTCACTCCGCGGGAAGTCCGGTGTTGGAGGCCCCACATTCCGGCGTATATTTTGCGTGTGATCGAAAAGATCGCGTGCTCGGGCGCTGGGTGAGGCGGCAAGACAAGCGCGAACGACCGGAATACGCTTGATGGCTCCGGACCGGATTACGGCGTTTGACGGGCGGTGGAGCCTGCCCTAACGGTTGGGGCACGTGCGCAGCCTGCAGATCGCCCATCTGACCGAGTACCACTTCGGCTCGCAGGTGACGCTCCTCCCCCACCGCATGCTGCTCCGGCCGCGCGAGAGTCACGGGTTGCGCATCGCATCGTCCGTCCTCGAGATCTCTCCGACACCCGCGATCCGCTGGCAGCGCGACGTTCTGGACAACTCCGTGGCGGTGGCGACGTTCGCCGCACCCGCGAGCTCCCTGCGCGTGGCAAGTCAAGTGGTCATCGAGCACTACGACGAAGCACCCCTCGACTTCGTCGTCGAGGGCTACGCCGCCATGCATCCCTTCACCTACCTGCCGCACGAAGGTGCCGACTTGGCGCCGATGCTCTCGATGGCATGGCCGCAGGACCGTGCGGCGCTCGACGACTGGTTGCGAGGGCTCTCGCTCGGCTCGGGCCGGCTCGAGACGTTCGTGCTTCTAGACCGGATCAACCGCGCGATTTGCCGGGACTTCCGGTATCAGGCACGCGAGGAGCCTGGTGTTCAGTCGCCCGCGCAGACGCTTTCCAACCGAAGCGGCTCGTGTCGCGACTTCGCTGGGCTCTTCCTCGAAACGTGTCGCCATCTGGGGCTCGCGAGTCGCTTCGTCAGCGGATACCACACGAACCCGGCAGGCTTAGCTGGCGCTGGCTCGACGCACGCGTGGGCCGAGGTGTACTTGCCGGGGCCGGGGTGGAAGGGCTTCGATCCGACGGCTGGGGTGGTGACCGGGAGCGAGCACATCGAGGTGGCCGTCGCGCGCCATCCGGAGACGGTGCCCCCCGTGGCTGGCAGCTACGTCGGCCCCGCCGCCCCGCGCCCCACCCTGCGTGTCTCCGTGCGCGTGCTTGCGGTTTGACCCGCGAAGATGCGGGCCCTACGCGACGCCATCGAAGGAGACGTCAAAGCAGGCGAGCTCCCTCTGCCCGTCCGAGGCGCTTGTCGAACGTCAAGAGACTCGCCCCGACGCTCCGGGCCTTGCCGACGACCAGATAATCCGCGAAATCCGCAGGCCCGACGGCGTACTGAGCGAGGGCCCCCTCCACGAGCTCGATCTCCTCTAGGATCACCCCGCGCGTTCGGACCAGGCGCGAAAGGCGGTCGTGAATCGTCGCGCGGTCCCATTCGTAAGCCGCGGAGAGCACCCAAGCGACCTCCGCGAGCACGATCATCGACACGAAAATACCCTGTCCCTCGGCGTGCTCCAAAAACGCGCGCTCGGCCCGTTTGGTCTGGGACGGGTCATCTCCGACGAGAATCCGAACGAGAACGTTCGTATCAAACGCGACCACGACCTGCGACCCGGGCAATGGCTCGGTCCATCTCTTCGACGGAGACCACCCGCCCTACGGCCGGTCTGTCGACGAGGAGCTCCTCGGGCTCGTGCAACGAGGGGATGAGGACGAGGCGGCCCTGCTCATCGATGGTCCCTTCGACTTTGCATCCGGGCATCAGCTTGAGCCGTTCGCGCACCTCTTTCGGGAGCACGAATTGACCGCGGCTGCTCATGGTCATCGTGAACATGCGAAGAATGTAAGACGCTCTTACTTACTTCGCAAGAAGCGCCCCCGGAGACAATGGAACGGCGCCGGGACGTCACGGCGCCTCCTCCTCCTCGCCTGGGCTTCCTGGGGGCGCGCACCTTCTTCGCGGAGCGGGCTAATGAAGGGCTTGCGCCCCATACAGCCGCGACAAACTATACAGCCGTTCAGTTGTGCGCTAATCGTGCGGCCATGAACCTCGATGCCAGGGTGCTGCGGGTGATGTTTCGACGGACAAGCTGCCAGAAGGCGGTCGGCAGGCGAGAAATCGCGGAGCGCGCAGGCGCGAGCGTCGCCGCCATCGACGCCTCCCTTGGCCGGCTGCGAGCCGCCGGTCTCGCGGAAACACGCGAGATCGGATCGCCTCGCCTGACTTTGGAGGGGCTGGCCATCGCGGTCGCTCTCGGAGCCGTCCGACTTGGCGCCCGGCGCGCGCCGAACCCCGTGTCTCGGGCGGCGTGAACGACCCGTGCCTGCGAGCGGCGAACCAGCTAGGGGGCAACGAGGAAAATCAGGACTCAAGCGCGCCCAGTACCCCAACGGTGCCCCACCCTAGGCGCACCGCCTTCCAACGAAGTCCCTGCTTTTTCGGTGACATTCGGCTCGATCGAATTTGGCGACCATACGGGATTGCAAGCGCAGACAATCGTGACGCCCGCCAGGTCCAGCGCGTACGCCTGGCGGGGCACGGACAGACCTCGTGAAAACGCGGCGATTTCGAGGGGCGCATCCCATGGGGGCGCGGACGGCGCCTAAATAACGGGGCCAGCATCGCAGGTGTGGCATTGTGGCGCTGGTCAGCGCGCTCATTCCCCAACAAGGGCAAAAAGCGGGGTGCCCCACGCCATCTTCCGGCCGGGTTGACCACACTTGCCGATGGAGTACTTTCGATGAAAAATCTTGTTCTGCTCGCGGTTCCAACACTGGTCGTGGGTTGTGCCTTTCAACTGAGGGCCAGGGCACCCGAGCCGGTCGTCACTGCAGAGGTCGTGGCCGCGCCGCCCGCACCCTCTCCTCCGCCTGCTCCCGAAGCCCCGGCAGCACCCGCGGTCGAAGTGGAGGTGGAGGCGGTCCCAACGGGCGACCCGGAAGAGGTCTCGGCGACCAGCGAGCCCCCCGACCCGGTCTACGAGGAACAGGTGGATGCTCCCGGGAGTGGGTACGTCTGGGTGCGGGGCTATTGGGGCTGGAACGGTCTCGACTGGGGCTGGCATTGGGGGCACTGGGAAGTAGCTCCCGAAGGCCGGGTGTACATCGAGCCCTACTACGAGCGCGTCGGGGACCGCGTCGTCTATGTCCACGGATACTGGGGCGCTCGCGATGCTCCGCGCCGGTCCTATGGCGGGGAACGTATTCGGTTTGCCAAGGCCGAACGACCAGCAAACTACCATCGCGGCGAGCGCGTGGCGGTCGAGCACAGAGCTGGACCGCCTCCGGGCCGTCGCCCAGGTGGAACCTACGAGCGCGCCACCGGTCCCGCGCGGCCGATCCCGCACGAGACAGCTCCCCATCGCGTCGTGGCCGAGCAGAGGGCCGTCAGCGCCCCGGCCGAGCCGCGGACGGAGGCAAAAGCGGAGACGAGGAGCGAAGCGAAGACGGAAACGAGGAACGAATCCAAGACGGAAAAAAGAAGCGAGCCTCACAGCGAGGCGGTGCCCGGACGCGCGCCTCCACCGGGAAACGCACACCCCACTGCCGCGCACGGGGCCACGATGAACGCCGAAGGCGAGGCGAAAGCCGAGAAGCCCGCGCAGCACCCGCCGCCGCCCGCAAATGCACACCCGGCGCCCAAGAAGACGGAGAAAAAGAAGTAGCGCCTCGCGGCTCGACCCAATCGCTGCGCCGCGTAGAAACGGCCTTGTCGAAGGTCCGCATTCCGCCGGACGCGCCACGTGCAGCATCGGCTCCGCGAGACGAATCCCGAGCTTCATAAGCTCGCCGCGAATGCGCTCAGCGCCCCAGAGCCGGTTGTCCGCGGCGATTCTCCGGATCAGAGCGACTGTATCGGTCGCCACCTTTGGTTTTTACGAGCTTGGGCCTTGTCTTCCACCGCCACAAGAGCTTGAAGCCTTCACGGTGCCAGCGAAGCACAGTCTCTGGTTGGACGAGAAGAGCCGTGACGCCAAGGGAATACGCTGCCACTGGCAAGTCCGCGGCGCACGGCGCTCGAGACTCATGCTGGGGCCGCGGCTGGGATTTCGGCGAGATCGCGCAGCCGAATCCCAGTCATCCGAAAGACACGCCATTGTTCGATGATGTCCGCGCCGAGCGATTGGTAAAAGGTAATGGCGGGCTCGTTCCAATGCAGGACCTGCCATTCGAAGCGACCGCAGCCTCGCTCCAAAGCGACGCGCGCTACTGCCACGAAGAGGGCCTTGCCCCAACCACGCCCCCGTTCCTGGGGCAAGACGTAGAGATCCTCGAGGTAAAGCCCGGGTCGACCGAGAAAGGTCGAGAAGTTGTGGAAGAACGAAGCAAAGCCGATGACGCGCCCTTTCTCCTCGGCGAGAAACACCTCCGCGTAGGGGCGGGGGCCAAAGAGGTGCGTGCGCAGGTCGTCCTCGGTCGTCGTGCATTCCGATTCGAGGCGCTCGTAGCGGGCCAGCGACCGGACCAGCTGAGTGATCGCGGGAATGTCGTCCCCGGTGGCGCGGCGGATCATGACAAGAGCAGAGTCTTATGGAATCCGCCGCCGGAAGCAATCGGCACTTCGGATTCCGCTTCCCTGGCGTTGCTCGTTTCTCCATGGTTTCCGGAACAAGGCGCGCTCTGGCTCTGCCCTCGCGCACGATCGCCATCGCGCTTGCCAGTCATGCGGCACACGTCGCCGACTTCGCACGCGTCTGTTCGCTACCTGCGGACGAGATCCGCACCAAGACCAGGGCGGCCACCCTCACCTCAAGCTGGCGCTGGCAGCCGCCGGCCCGCTACCCCGAGTACATGTCGCACGTCTGGTTCGCCGCGAGGATGTCGATCCTCAGGTCGAGCGCGTCGTCCGCCCCTTGACCGGGGCATGGCGAGACACTCTACAGGCAGAACCTTCGTGAGGTCGGCATGATCGGACCAGTCCTTCGGGCTCACGAGAAGGTCGATCTTCGCGAGCCGTGGGTGCGGCCCGGGGGGACGACGTTCCACTTCGTCAACGACGGCATCGAGAGCGCGCTCCGCCAAGCGCGCGCGGTGGCGGGCGATCGCGACATCCGCATCGCCGGCGGCGCCAACGTCATCCAGCAGTACCTACGCGCCGGGCTCGTCGACGAATTCTCGCTCGCGATCTCGCCGGTGATGTTCGGCGGCGGGGAGCGACTGTTCGCGGGCATCGGCCGCGACGTCGGCGTCGAGCACGTCGAGACCATCGCATCGCCGCGTGCGACCCACATGCGCTACGCCGTGCACAAACCGTAGCCGCGGCCTCGAAGTGGCCTGACCCGCAGCTTGAGATCGTTTTCATGCGCCGAGTGTTCGTGCGGATCGGAAGTTTCCCGTAGCCTGCTCGGCCTTTCGTAGAATCCACGCCATGGGGCTCTTGACCTTCGCTCTCAACGTGACCTTGGACGGGTGCAACGACCATCGCGAGGGGATCGCGGACGACGAGATGCTCGACTACTTCACGCATCTGATGGATGAAGCCGGAGCGATGCTGTTCGGGCGGACCACCTACGAACTGATGGAGGGCACGTGGCCGGCGGTGGCGCGCGACGAGAGGGCACCGCGAGCGATGCGCGAGTGGGCGGTCAAGCTGGAGGCCAAGCCGAAGTACGTGGTGTCGGCCTCGCGCCACGCCTTCCCATGGGTCAACACCGTCCGCGTTGAGGGGGATTTGCACGACGCCGTGAAGCAGCTCAAAGAGAAGACCCCGCGAGGCATACTCGTGGGCTCCCCCAAGCTCTCGGCTGCGCTCGAGCAGCTGGGGCTCATCGACGAGTACCGTATCGTCATCCACCCGGTCCTCGCCGGCCATGGGCCGACCTTGTTTCAGGGCCTCCCGCGCGTGCGCCGCCTCGAGCTCATCTCGACGGCGCGCCTGAAGTCCGGCGTGTTGACGACGCATTACCGGCGCAAAGAAGGGTGACGCTGCGACGCTCGCGACGGTGCGATTCAATGCTGTCCCTGCTCCTCGGGTCAGGCGCTTTCGACTCGATCTCAGTAGGCGTCCAGCGTGCGCTTCCACGCGGGCCGCTCCATGCAGGGCGCCCGATACGCGCGAACGTGCTGGTACGGCGTGAGGAGTGCCTGATCGGTGCCGGCGGCGCTCAATACGTGCGTCATCAGGATGTCGGCCACCGTGAAGTCATCGGTGGCGACGAACATGCGGTTCGCGAGCCAGCCATCGAGCTGCTTCAGCCTCATGTCGGACCACTGGTCGCCGCAGACGCTACTTGCGCCGTCCCGCCGCAAGAGCCGCAGCGGCGGCAAGCTTCTGTTTGGCCTGCCATGGCGGCCCACTCCGTCGGCCTATCTCCCGCAGGAAAGCGTCGACATCGTCAAGGCCGAGGGCTTTCGCGGCGTCGTGAAAAACGCGCTCGCGGTCGAACCAGCAAACGGTCCAGCCGCGTGCCTCCCCCGCAGTTGCCAGCGCCTCGCGATACAGGACCGAGTCAGCGACGTTCGCTGCACGACTGTCCCTGATCCGCTCCTCGGTTGTCGGCGGAAGCTCTGGGCATGCACGGATTCCCATGGTCGCAATTGGCACGGGCACCGCGGCAGCCAACGCCTCGAGGCCCTCTCGTGCGCCGCGGATGGCGGATTGGCGCACCTTCTCGACGAGCGCCACGGCATCGCCGAGGGAAATGGCCCGCGCCCACGAGCTGTTGACGTAACGGCCCACCGCCCAGGACCCTTCGTGATGATACGGGTGCGTCGGCAAACCGCGGGTGAGGTCGATTCGGCGCCGATCGAGGAGCTGACCGCCAGGCCCGACGGTGATCAACACCGCCGAGTTGCCATGTTCGGCGACTCCGACCGCCGCCCCGTGATTCAATCGCGCCTTCACCAAGCGCCCTCCGCTCGATGCGAAGCCTAACGTTGGAAAGGCACCTTGCGATATCCCTTGTTCGTCGGCTTCGTCGGGGGCGTACAGCCGGCCTGGGGCTGCTCAGCCGCCTCTGAACGCCGCTCCCCCACCGCCTCGACACCGTCCGCTCTTGCTCTATGTTTCGAGGATGGCGGTCGGTTGGGCGCAGGACGGCGCCGTGCAAGATCAGATCGACGCGACGGTCGACAGCGCGGTCAAACGTGCGCGGAGCCGGCTCGCGCAGGGAGAGAGCCTTCTCGCGTGCGAGGAGTGCGGCGAGCCGATCCCCGAAGCGCGGCGCCAAGCATTGCCGGGCGTCCGGACGTGCGTCCCGTGCCAATCCGAGGCGGACCGGCTCGACGTGCACCAGAGCCTCTAC
>CAZHED010000027.1:0-75628 GCA_964531095.1 uncultured Polyangiaceae bacterium
CTACGGCGGCATCTACTTCCTGCGCGCGAGCAAGGCGAAGTCCAAGTCCGTGCTCGTTACCGAGAAGCCCGTTACGCAGGCCTCCTGAGTCACGTCCGCAAGAAACTTGGATTAAGTCCGCCGAATCTTAGATTAAGATCAGACAGGCTCGATTGTGCGAACGGCTCGACGCAGTGTCGGGCCATTCGCCATTTGGGGACCCGATCGCCGCCGTGGCGCGCGGCGGATACGTGCTTACGCGGTGCGTCCCGTGCCGTTCCGGCGCCTACGCAGCCTTTCAGGCGACCGATGAATGGCACCGATGCTTCGTCGCCGCCCGGACGACGACACGATGCGCATTCTATTTTTTCGGTATCGGTCTCAAAAAGTATTTCTCGAAACATTTGTGAAATGGTCGCAGCGCTACCTACCTCGTCCAGGAGGACACACCTGCGACTGCCACCGTACCCTCCGGTACGGCCCCGAAATCGGCTCACCGTGTGAGCCAAGGCAAGCGCGAGTGGCTGTCCATCCGGAGGTCGAGTGATGAGAACGCACATCCTTTCAGCATTGCTAACGTTGAGTGCCGTAACAGGTGCGAGTGGCGCGATGGCGCAGACTCCGCCTCCGCCTCCACCGGCGGCACCTGGACCGGCTGCCCCCCCTCCCGCAGCCCCCCCAGCTGCGGCACCCGCGGCGCCAGAGGCGGCACCGCCCGCCGCAGCGCCCGCGCCCGCGGCGGCCGCACCTGCGGCTGCGCCTCCGGCAACTCCCGCAGCCGCCCCCGGGAATTGGTACGACAAGTTCGCGGTAGACGCGTTCGTCGATGCCTACGCCACGATCAACGGGAACGGCCCCAAGCCCCAGCAGCCGGTGCCCATTACGGGTGGGCCGGGCGGCAACAGCTTCCGGGCATTCGACGTGGCCGAGGGGTTCGCGCTCAACTGGATCGGCGTCAACGCGTCGTATACGGCGGACAAGATCGGCGGCACCATCGGACTTCGAGTCGGTCCCGGCGCAAGCATCTACAACAATCCCGCTGACAACGCCGTTGGGCTGAACATCGTCAAGCAGGCGTATGCCACGTGGAAACCGGTCGACAAGCTCACGCTCGATCTCGGCAAGTGGGATCAGCCGTTCGGCTCCGAAGTCGCCGACTCGCAGCTGAACATGAACTACTCGCGGACCTTCCTCTTCTGGTACATGCAGCCGCTCTTCTTCTCCGGACTGAGGGTCGACTACGCGGCCTCCGACGCGTTCGATATCAAGGTGTTCGCAGCCAACGGCTGGAACGAGACGCTCGATATCAACCGCGGCAAGACGTTCGGCGGTCAAATTTTCCTCAAGCCGGCCGATCAAGCGATGTTCTATATCGGTTACGTCGGAGGTCCGGAGAACGCGGACACCGCGATCACGGCGAACGGCCCCGTCGACGTGCCCGACGCGAACGACCACTGGAGGCACATGGTGGACTTCGTGGCCGACATCAGCCCGATCCCGGCCCTCCGCTTCTTGCTCAATCTGGATTATCGGACGGAGTCCAATCTTCCAGGGCACACCGAGTCCGTGTACGGCGGCAACCTGGTCATCCGGTACAACTTCACCGACGCGTTCAATGCCGCCCTGCGTGGTGAATGGTACCACGACGAGCACGCGGATACGCTCGGCATCGCCGGCGGACCTTCGACCGATCTCGAGGACGGCACGCTCACGCTCACCTACGGCATCGGCACGCACCTCGCGTTCATGCTCGACAACCGTCTCGACGTCGCCAACCAGTCCATCTTTCAGAAGGGCACGACCGAAACGTCCAAGACGCAGTGGACGACGGAGCTCGGTGTCATCGCCAGCACGAAATGAGGTGACTCTCGCGTGATGAGGCTTGCTCGTTCTTTGGCACTCTGCTCGGCGCTGCTCGGGTGTGAAAACCAGGGAACGGAGACGAGCATCCTCGGCTCGGCGCAGCGGGGTACGTCGGCGGTCTCCGTCGGTCGTGCTCCGCTGCGCGTTGCTTATAGTGATTCGCCCGGGTGGACCGCGTTCGAAATTGGAATCGAGCTGGGCTGGTTCAAGAAGGCGGGGCTCGACGTCACCTTTTCGTGGTCGGACTACACGTCTTCGCTGTACGCGTTCTCGTCGGGAACGGTCGATGCGGTCACGCTGACGCACGCCGACGCGCTCGTGCTGGGAGCCGACGGCGCGAAGAACAAGATGATCTTGCTCACCGACTTCAGCAACGGCAACGACGAAGTGGTGGCGCGTCCCGGGATCGAAACGTTCAAAGATCTGCGAGGAAAGAAGGTTGGCCTCGAGCTCACGCTGATCGATCACCTGCTCTTCCTAAAGGCTTGCGAAATAAACGGGATGAAGGCGACGGACGTCGAGCTCGTGAACGTCCCGACCGGTCAGACCGCTTCGGCGCTCGCCGGGGGAGAGGTGGCGGCCGTGGCGGCTTGGTATCCGACGTCGGCGCAGGCGCTCCGCTTCGTCCCTGGGGCGAAGCCGGTATTCTCGAGCGCGGACGTTCCGGGGCTGATCTACGACGCGGTTTCGGTGAGCCCGACGAGCCTTTCCGAGCGGCGCGACGACTGGATCAAGTTCGCCAAAGTCTGGTACCGGATTTCCGATTTCGTGCGCGACGCGAAGACCCGCGACCGAGCGCTGGCGATCATGGCGGCGAAGGTCGGCGTGAAGCCCGAGGAGTACGCGGCGGTCATCCAGGGCAGCCACTTTCTCTCCCTGGAAGAGGCGAAGACGCGGTACGTCGAGGGAGACGGGCTCGACTCCTTGTACGGGTCGACGACTGTGGCCGACGAATTCAACGTTTCGCACAAGGTCTACAAGGACCGTCAACGCGCCAGCGACTACATTGCCCCTGTTGTCCTGACCGCTCTGTAGCCCGGATTGGCCGCCGATCGGCCGCCTTCGACCCGGGCCCACCGGATGTCCGATTTGCGGCGGGCGGCGGGCGAGCGACATCATCGCGAAATATTCGCGTGGTACGGTCTCCCTGGGAGGCAGAAGTAAGCCATGCTGCAGGCACCGGAGAGCGTTTCTGGAGGCTCGATTCGCCCGCCATCGACCCGACCGGAAGCGGGCGTCCGTGTCGAGCTGGAGGGCCCGGTCCGCAAAGTGATTCTCGACCGGCCGAGCAGGAAGAACGCCATCACCCCTCAGATGTACGAAATGCTGACTAGCGCGTTCGCCGAAGCCGCTGCGAGCGATGCCGTCGACGTCCTGCTGATCGCCTCATCGGGAGGCGCCTTCAGCGCCGGAACCGACCTCAGTGATTTTTGGGACGGAACCCCGACCGCCACCGATCGAGAGGCATTCGCCCAGGCGGCGGCAGCCTTCATCGGCGTACTGGCATCGTTCCCCAAACCAATCGTGGCGGCGGTCGGCGGGCTCGCCCTGGGGATGGGCGCGACCATCGTGCTGCACTGCGACCTCGTCGTTGCGGCTCGCACCGCGGCATTCGAGTTCTCCTTCGCACGGGCGGCACCTGAGCCCGAAGCCGGCTCCAGTGTTCTTTTGGCAGCGTCGGTCGGTCTTCAGCGTGCTTCCGAGTGGCTTCTATTCGGAGAGCGCATCGACGCCGAGACGGCCTTCCGGGCCGGCCTCGTGAGCGCTGTCGTTCCTCGCGCAGAGTTGATGGGGTCGGCGCTCGCCCGCGCCCAAGCGATCGCGAACCTGCCCCAGGGGATGGTGCGTGAGACGAAGCGTCGACTCCGCCTTTCGGTGCCACCGGCTGCGGTGGCAGACGAGAGCAAGCGCGTCGGACTATGTGGCGAAGTCGGGGCCGGTGGCGGTCGCTGATCGACCCAGACCCCCCAGGGATCTTCGGATTTCGACCGATAGCCGGTGACGCGCCGCGAACACCTTGTCGAGAGAACGCCCAGCCGGTCGTCCCTCGCCACCTTCGGCGCAAGAAGTGCGCTTCCACGCATCGCCCCCACCCCGTCCGCATGGGCAATCTTCGCCCCAGAAAGCCCCGCTCTGCGCGTGACACGTTGCCCGCGCCCAACGGCACGCTCGATGCTTAGTCGATCCTCGACGAGCAGACGATGGAGAGCGAACGATGAAACAGATCCTGGTTGGTCTCGATGGTTCGCCGCGGGCCGCAGGGGTGCTCGACACCGCACTGAAGATGGCTCGGGCCCAGGGCGCGAAGGTCACGCTGCTTCGTTCGGTCGGTCTCCCGCCGGACGTTCCGCAAGACTTTTGGAAGACGACCGACGAGCCGCTTCCCGAGCTTTTGCGACGGCGAGCCCAGGCCTATCTGGACGAGTGCGCCGCGAAAGTACCGGCTGACTTGCTCGCGGGCTGTCAGGTGACCATCGGGGTGCCCTGGCAAACCGTCTGCGACACGGCGCAGCGCATCCATGCCGACGTGGTCGTCATTGGCTCTCACGGGTACGCGGGGCTGGACAAGCTCTTGGGCACGACGGCGGCGAAAGTCGTCAACCATGCCCCGTGCACGGTGGTCGTCGTCCGCGAGCCCGCTCACCGAGACTGAAGATCGTGACGGTGGCTCGCGCAACAAGTCGCAGATGACCCGTGTCCGAGGTCGACCCAGCGAGCTCCCCACTCAGCGGCCTGCAACACGCCGAGCGTGACCATCGCCATGCCCGCGGCGCCGCGTACCCGGCGGTGGCGTCCGAGGCGCGCGATGCCGGCGGCGGCGGACCCCATCGCCAGCAGCGTCGGCAGCGTTCCGAGGCCGAACGCGGCCATCGTGGCTAGGCCTCGCACCGTCGAGCCGCTGCTGACCGCAGCCGCAAGGGCCGCGTAAACGAGGCCACAAGGCATCCAGCCCCAGAGCAAGCCCAGGGCGAGGGCTTGCGGCAGACGCTGCACCGGGACCAAGCGTCGCGCGACCGGCGCAAGGCTCCTCCAGAGAGGCGCGCCCAAGTGCTCGATCCAGCGCAGGGCCGGCGCGAGCCCGGCCACGTAGAAGCCCACAGCGACCATCATCGCCGCAGCGGCGATCCGCATCGCGATCTGCACGGCTTGGACGGCTCCGAAGGAAGTGAGCGAGGCACCCAGAAGACCGGCCACCGCTCCGGCGGCGGCATACGAGGCGATGCGCCCGGCGTTGTACGCGACGAGATACGGCAGCTGGGCGACAAGGCGCGATCGCCGCGCCAGCGGCAGCGCCGAGCACGACATGGCGACGACGCCTCCGCACATCACGACGCAATGCGCGCTCCCCAGGAGACCCATGAGCAGAGCTGACGTGAAGAGCAGCTCGTTCATCGCGATGGGCCGAGGAACGTGCCAGTCACCGTCGCGGCGTCGCGGCGGCCGCCGTCATGGACGACTCGAATCCGAACCGGGAATTCACCCCGAAACTGGTCCCGCGGAACCGTCAAGAACACCGGCACGCGGACGTTGCCGAGCGGGGAAACGGTCACCGTCGTCATCGGTAGGAGGATGCTCATCCCGGCCGCGGGATCGACGTCGATGCGATAGCGCTCTTGCGCAGCATCCTTGTTGACCAGGTGAAGCTGCAGAGCGTTGCGCACCTCGCCGCCCTCGATGGTGTACGGCTCCCCCGGAAGACGCAGGAGCGCTGCCTCGAAGTCGTTGCGCGATCGCGTGGCCAGAAGGGCGACCAGGGCCCCGACGGCAATGAGGCCGCTGTAGACGACGATCCGCGGGCGGACGATCTTTCGCGGCCTTCCCGCGAGGCCCTCTTGCGAGTCGTAGCGCACGAGGCCGCGGGCCCGTCCGAGGTTCTCCATGATCTCGTCGCACGCGTCGATGCACGCCGTGCACCCCACGCATTCCATCTGCAGGCCGTTGCGGATGTCGATGCCCGTCGGGCACACGACGACGCACCGCTTGCAGTCGACGCAGTCGCCGGCGCCCTCCGTACCCTTCTTGCCGCGGGGCTCACCGCGCTTGGCGTCGTACCCGACGATCAGCGAGTGCTGGTCGAGCAAGGCGGACTGCAGCCGCCCGTACGGGCAGAGAACCACGCAGAGCTGCTCGCGAAACCACGCGAAGTTCAAGTAAAAGGCCGCCGTCATCGCGACGACCCATGCAAAGGCCTCCGGGTGCGCCTCGGGTCTCTCGCGGACCATCTCGAGCGTCTTCGGCAGCGACGCGAAGTAGCTGAGAAAGATATGCGCGATGAGCACCGAAGCGACTACGTAGAGCGCGTGGGTAGCCGCCTTACGGGCGATCCTCTCGAGGTTCCAGCGTCCCGCATCGCGCCGCAAGCGCTTCTCGCGCGGCCCTTCGGTCCAGCGCTCGATACGCCGGAATACGCCCTCGAGAAACACGGTGTGGGGGCACGCCCAGCCACACCACACCCGGCCGGCGAGTGCCGTCGCGTAGACGAGTCCGAAGCCGATCCCCGTCAGCAGAAAGAACAGGAGCCAGGTGTCTTGCGCGTTGAACGTAGCGCCGAAGAGGTAGAGCTCCCGAGCGTCGACTTCGATGAATATGGCGGGATGACCGCCGATCCGGATCCAGGGGAGCGCAGCCCAGAGGACGACCAGCGCCGCGAAGACAATGTTGCGAGCGCGGTGGAAACGACCTCGTACGTCGGCAGGATGAATGCCGTGGCGCCGACCGTCCTCGGGCAGCGCCGCCGACGCGAGCTCGGGAGGTTCGACGATCGGGAGCCGTACGATCGACACGGTTATCTCGCGGCGAGCTGACCCTGAGGCGCTTTGCCTCCGGGGACGTTCGTGTCTCGGAGCGAGAGCACGAAGGCAACCACCGACTCGATGCGATCCTGCCCTAGCTGGGGCCCCCAAGTCGGCATTCCTTTGGCGGGGACGCCTTCGGACACGATCTTGAACAAGTCGGTCGGCTTGCTGCCGTGAATCCAGTACGCGTCGGTCAGGTTCGGGCCGATGTTGCCCCCTGCGTCGGCGCGATGGCAGGGCGCACAGCTCGCTGCGAAAGTACTGCGGCCCTTCGAGAGGGTCGCCGGATCCCTGGAAAGGGTCACGAGCATGTCGTCGTCGATCGTGCCGCGCGCCCGAGCGCGATCCGCTTCCGCCGCGCGCTCGACCGCGACGTCATTCGCATACGCCTCGTTCACCGTTTCGATTGCGTTGAGCCGTCGGCCGTACCAGTAGACGAGCGCGAAGACGACGGCCCCGTAGAGCGTCAGCTGCCACCAGAAGGGTAGCTTGTTGTCGTGCTCGACGATCCCGTCGTAGACGTGGCTGTGATCCCCCGGCGGGCTGCGCGCATCGGGGTCGCTCACGACGCCCTCCCCACCGCGCTCGGACGAGGCCGCGCCACCCGCCCGACCTCTTCGTCGAGGGGCAGTCGGGCGGCCGCTGCCATCTCCGCGCGGGATTGCTTCATCGCTCGCACGGTCGCCAGGACCCACACCGAAATGAACAGGAACATCGCGACCAGCGGCAACGCGAGCAGCGGCGATTGGGCAAGAAGCTCGTTGTGCATGGCGACCTTTCTTCTTTCCTTTGCTCACTTCACGAAAGAGACGGTCGCTCCGCCCGGGTGATCGGCCTGCGGGCGTGCACCGAGTCGTTGAAGGAAGGCAATGAGCGCGACGATCTCCGACTGCGGGTTAACCCCGCCCGCCCCGTCGCCACCCAGGTTCATGGCGATCTCGCGGCCCTGCGCCTGCGCATCCGCCTGCGCGCTCGCGATTTGATCCGCGCCGTAGGGTACGCCCACTGCGCGCAGCGCTCGCATCTTGTCTCCCGTTCGAGAGAGCTCCACTTCGTCTTTCGCCAGAACCGGGAACGGGGGCATGTTCGACCCCGGCGAGACGGAGCGGGGGTCGAGCATGTGCCGGTAGTGCCAGAGGTTCGGGTACTTGCCGCCTTCTCGCGCGAGGTCTGGTCCCGTGCGCTTCGACCCCCACTGAAACGGGTGGTCGTACACGGAGTCGCTCAAGGTCGACGGATCGCCGTATCGCTTCGCCTCGAAGGCGAACGGCCGAATCATCTGCGAGTGGCACGTGTAACAGCCCTCCCGCACGTAGACGTCGCGTCCCTCGAGCTCCAGCGGACGATAGGGCCTGGTGTCCACCGACAGAAGGGTGGCTTCATTGGGGGTCACCAAGAGCGCCGGCACGAGCTCGGCGATCCCTCCGGCGAGCACCGCGATGATCGAGAAAGACGTGAAGTAGAGGGCGCGCCCCTCGAGGAGCCTGTGCCAGTGAGGCCCTGTTCGGTCGGCGGCGAGCCGCACTGCGACGGTGCCGAGCACCGCCGCCGAGACCGCGAGCGCCGCGAAGATGATGCTCGCCTCGTTGTTGACGACCGCCATCGTCGCCACGGCAACGGCCACGACCACGATGAGGATCACCGGCTTGCCGAAGAGGATCTCGTCCCACTTTGCCTCGGCCACCCGCGTGCGCTCGACGACGATCGTCGCCTCGCCGTCGACCGCTTTGCCGGCCAGCGCTGTGCGCCCGAGGTTGTAGGCCATCAGGATCATGCCGATGAGGTACATCGACCCGCCGACCAGTCGCATCCAGTACATCGGGCGGATGGCGATCACACTCTCTACGAAGTTGGGATATACGAGCGCGCCCTGGGCATCGGTCGCGCGCCACATCAAGCCCTGCGTCATCCCGCTCACCCACATCGCGGCGACGTAGAGGAGGATCCCGAACGTTCCTATCCAGAAGTGCGCATCAGCGAGCTTCTTCGACCAGATCTCGCGCCCGTAAAGACGCGGCACCATCCAATAGAACATGCCGGCGGCCATGAAACCGTTCCAACCGAGGGCACCGCTGTGCACGTGGGCGATGATCCAGTCCGTGTAGTGAGCGAGACCGTTGACGCTCTTGAGCGACAAGAGCGGCCCCTCGAACGTCGCCATCCCGTAGAAGGTGACGCCTGCGGCGAAGAACTTGAGCACCGGGTCGGTGCGAACCTTCCCCCAAGCCCCTTTCAGCGTCAGCAGCCCGTTGAGCATTCCGCCCCAGCTCGGCGCCCAGAGCATCACGCTGAAGACCATTCCGAGGGTCTGAGCCCAGTCGGGCAGGGCCGTGTTGAGGAGATGGTGCGGGCCAGCCCAGATGTAGACGAAGATGAGCGACCAGAAGTGAATGACGCTGAGTCGGTACGAGTAGACCGGCCGATCCGCGGCTTTCGGCAAGAAGTAGTACATGATGCCGAGGATCGGAGTCGTCAGAACGAACGCGACGGCATTGTGGCCGTACCACCACTGCACGAGCGCGTCTTTGGCACCGCCGAAGAGCGAGTAGCTCTTGAATCCGAAGACAGGAATCGACAGCGAATTGACGATGTGGAGCACGGGGACGGTCACGACCGTCGCGATGTAAAACCATATCGCGACGTACAGGTGCTTCTCTGCGCGCCGCGCCAGCGTCCAGAAGAACTCGACCGCGAAGGCGACCCACACGACGGCAATCGCAATGTCGATCGGCCACTCGAGCTCCGCGTACTCTTTGCCCTGCGTGAGGCCGAGGGGCAACGTGATCGCGGCCGCCACGATGATGAGCTGCCAGCCCCAAAAGTGAAACTTGGCGAGCCAGTCGCTCGGGAGGCGCGCCTTCACGAGGCGCTGCGTCGAGTAGTAGACACCGGCAAATACCATATTGCCGACGAACGCGAAGATGACGGCGTTCGTGTGCAACGGTCGGAGGCGACCGTAGGTGAAGTAAGGCGGGAAGTTGGCCTGCCAGAGGGCGAGCTGCAGCGCGATGAACGCCCCGACCAGCATGCCGACGATGCCCCAGACGATCGAAGCGCCCACGAACCAGCGCGCGACGGAGTCGTTGTAGACGATGTGCCGGGTCTCGACGTCGAGGGGCTCGGCCGGTTCAGTGGCCGCGGCGGTGATCGATTCGCTCATGTCATCTCGTCCTTTTCGACAATGCCGGGCGGCGCGGGAGCGGGAGTGTGTCCACGGCGAGCCGCGCTGTCCTCGAGCGGGAGCAGCGCGAGGCGCTCGGCGTGGTCGAAGTCGCGCTGGCGGCACGTGAACCCGAAGAGCAGCACAGAGCCCAAGACGAGCATCAGGCTGACGAAGACTTGCAGGGTTACGACTTCCACAGTGCGCTTCTAGGCGAGAGCGCGGCGACGGTGACCGCGATCGTCGTCAATGAGCTGAGAGGCATCAGCACGGCGCATGCCAGTGGGGACATCTTCCCGGCCAGTGAGAGACCCACGGCCAGCGTGTTGTAGGCGAGGGCAATGGCCAGATCGACGCGCACAACTTTCGCGAGCGCGCGGGCGCTGCGCAGCGCGAGGCGGACCGGCGCGAGCCCCGCGGTCACGAAGAAGAAGTCGGCGCGCGATGGGACGAACGGGCGATCGACCGCAGGCGTGCCCGAGGCGTGCGCGTGGTCCAACGCGCAGGCGTCGTTCACACCATCGCCCACGAAGAGCGTGTCGCCGTGGTCGAGGTGGTCGAGAGCACGCGCCTTGTCGTGCGGGCTCTGGCCGCCAAGGCAGCGCGAAAGCGCAATGCCGGTCGAGAGCCCCGCGGATTCGACGCGCCGCTGCGCATCGCCGCTGAGCAGCCAGACCTCGCAGCCGTCGCGCTCGAGCGCGCGGACCTCTCCGGCGGCGTCTGGCCGCAAGCGCTCGACCAGCGTGAGCCGGGCGAGGACCCGACCGTCGACTCCGAAGGCGACGTCGCACCCGTCACCCTCCGCGGCGTCTTCGGTCACCCAGTCAGGCTGTCCGACGCGCCAGAGGCGCGCACCCCTCGCCCACTCGAGCCCGAGGCCCGGGTGCTCGACGATCGTGGAGTCGAGACGCAGGGAGACGCCGTGTCGCTCCAGTGCGGCATGAATGGCGGCGCTCTTCGGGTGCGCGCTGCGTGCTACGAGCTCGTAGAGGATGGCCTTGGCCTCCGCGTCGAGCGCGTCCAGGGCCTCGGGGTTGGCGACTTCCAAGGCTCCCGTCGTCAATGTCCCGGTCTTGTCGAATACGACGCGCCTCACGTCGCGCGCGCGATCCAGAAAGCTGGCGCGTCGCACGAAGAGGCCGTGGCGGCGAAGGCCCGCATGCACCAGCTCGTACGCGAGAGGTGTGGCGATGCCGAACGCGCAGGGGCACGTAACGATGAGAACCGCGGTGGTCACCGAAAGCGCTCGGGAGACGTCGCCCGTCGCTGCCCACCATGCGGCGAACCCCATAGCCGCGATCCCGAGAACGCCCACGACGTAGAGCCGCGCCAGTCGTTGCCACCATGGTGTCGCCCGCGACGCGTCCGAGCCGCGGGCGGGCTCGCGAAGAAGCTCGCCCAGGGACGACGCTTCGAACGCGCTGGTCGCGCGGACGACCACGGCTTCGCGTCCCGCCGCGAACGCACCCGCCGGAACGACGTCCCCTCTCGCGTACGCGCGCGGCTCGCTCTCGCCGCTGATCCAATCGAGCGAGAACATCGCGCCCTCTTGCTCCACACGCGCATCCACCGCCGTCAGATCACCGGGTGCGATGAGGAGGACGTCATCCGGACGAAGCTCGGTGCAGCGTACGAGGCGCACCCGACCCTCTTCGATCCGGCGCGCGAGCAGGCCGCTCGCGCCGTCGCTCGCGAGCAACCACGCGCGGTTCTTCTCGATGACGCGCTCTTGCAACCAGCGACCCAAGAGCATCAAGGTGATGAAGACGTCGAGCGTGTCGAAGTAAGCGGCTCTCGAGCCATGCGCGACAAATGAGTAGGCGGAACCCACGAACGCGAGGGCGATGCCCACCGCGATGGGCAGGTCGAGGTGCAAGACGCGCTGGCGAATGGCTCGAGCCGCCGATCGGAAGAACACGGAGCCACCGACGGCGACGGCGGTGGCGCCGAGCACGAAGTTGAGCCTCGTGAAGAGGTTGAAGAGTGGCCCTACGTCGAGGCCGGCGTAGATCGATATCCCGAAGATCATCGAGTTCATGGCGATCGCGGCACAGACGCCAAGTCGCCATAGAAGGTCGCCGGATGCCGAGGCCGCACTCTTGATCGGAGGGCCGAACAGATATCCGAAGCGTTCGACGGCGCGCACGAAAGCACCCAGATCGAAAGTCCGATCGACCAGAAGGTCCACGCGGCCGAGCGACGGATTGACGACGATTCGCCCCGCACTTCCGGCGCGCGCGAAGAGCTCTTCGATGAGCCACACACACCCGACGCAGTGAAGTCCTTGCACGTCCATGATCACGCGCGCGCAATTGCCGTCGCTCGCGCGCACCTGGTGCTCGACGATCTCCAGCCACTTCGCGTCCCGTCGATCGGCGCGCGTCTCCGGCACCGGCGCACCGCGATTGCCCCGGAGGGCGTAGTAGTGGGCCAGGTGCTCTCGTCGCAAGAGGTCGTACACCGACTCGCACCCCACGCAACAAAAGTCGCTCCGCGCCCCCGCATCGACGGGAAGTCCACAGTGAAGACACGTCGTGCGAGCGATCGGCGACGATTCGGCGGCAGCGACCATCGGCTTGGGTCGGCACCGAGCAAAGAGGCGGCCAACGGCGTCTGGCCCGACTCTTGAGAGCGAGAACGTCGTGACCGTACGCCGTCCGCCGAAGATTGCCATGCTTACCAGGCTTGGCCCCTGGCTCGAGCGCTGGCCGAGCGTGGCTCCCGGGATCGACGCCCCGGCGACTCCACCGTCCTGCCCGAATTGTTTGCCGAGACGCGAAAATGCTGCGCCTCATGGTAAGGGCTAACGATGGATCGGGCGATACCTGCCGAAATGCAGGCCTATCTCGGGTTCACGGAGGCCGACGCATCGATTCTCGCGCGACTTCATCCCATCGCAAAACCCCATTTCGGTGCCATCGCAGACCAGTTCTACGCCCTCATTCGCACACATGAAGGAGCGTTCGCCGTGCTCAAAGACGAAGCGCAGGCGCAGCGTCTGCACTCGTCGCTCCAGGTGTGGCTCGACGAGCTTCTCTCCAGTCCTCGCGTCCCGGCGTATTTCGAGCGTCGTGTCGCCATCGGGCGAGTGCATGTCCGCGTGGGGCTCGACCTCCGATACGCGATCGCGACGATGGGGCGCATCCGCGAGTCGCTGGTGCAACTGGCGGACGCCGCGTTTGCCGACGAGCCCGAGGCAAGCCGCGCCGCGCGCCTGGCTGTCGCCCGCGCCTGCGATCTCGACCTCGCGATCATGCTCGAGAGTTATCAGGACGACTTCGCGAATCGGATCCATCGCGCCCGTTCGAAGGAAAATGAACGCGACCGGAGCTCGCCGGTCGAAGGGCGGGGCGGCCGGCTCGACGCTCTGGACGAGGCCAACGTGGTCGTCTTGTGCTTCGATTCGAGCGCGCGGCTCCTAGTGGCCAACCGAAAGGCGGAAGAGCTCACAGGCTATGCGTTGGACGAGCTTGCCGACGGAGACGCGTTCGAGATGCTGTTCGGCGACCGAGCGTCCGCCGTGCGGGCGCGTTGGCTCACGGCGTCGAGTGACCGGCAGGTGGAGATGGACGCGGATCTCCGGACGCGCGCGGGCAAGACTCGATCGCTGCGCTGGTATGCGACTGCTCGTCAGGCCCCTGCAGGCGGCACCTCCGTCGTGGTCGTCGGCGTGGACGTGACCAGTGACAGAGAGCACGAGCGCCGCGCACGACAAAACGAGCGCCTCGCGGCCACCGAAGCCCTGGCGGCGGGCCTGGCGCACGAGATTCGCAATCCTCTCAACGGCGCGAGCCTGCACCTGTCGGTCCTCGACCGAAGCCTCGCCCGCAGTCCGGATGTGCCTGCCGCGGCGCGCGAGGCCACCGATGTCCTCCGGGGCGAGATCAAGCGCCTGAGCGCTCTGGTCACCGGCTTCCTCGAGATCGCGAGGCCGCGGCCTTTGGCGCGCGTGGTCGGTGACGCCAACGAGATCGCCCGTTCGGTGGGCGCTCTCCTCGCCCCTGAAGCCGAGGCGCAAAACAAGATTCTCACGATCGAGCCTTTCCCACTGCCCGCCACGGCCCAGCTCGACATGGAGCGCGCCAAACAGGTGCTCGTGAACCTCGTGCGCAACGGGCTCGACGCCGTCGGCGAGGGGGGACGGGTGGTCGTTCGCGTGCGTCGCTTGCCGCATCACATCGAGATCGACGTCGCGGACGACGGTCGCGGCGTCGCGGACCCGGCGGCGCCGATCTTCGATGCGTTTTACACGACGAAGGAGCGCGGCACCGGCCTGGGCCTATCGATCGTGCACCGCATCGTGACGGACCACGGGGGCGACGTACGGTTCGAGAGCCGTCCGGGTTCGACGGTCTTCACAGTCCGCATTCCCGCGGCTGCCGGGGCGGACGGGGCGCAAGCATGAGCGAGTGGTCGCCCATCGCGCGGGTGGCGGGGTCCGTGCTAAGCGCGAAGCCTCGGCGGCCAATGACCGAGATTTCGACGATCCGCGAAAAACGCCGTTCGCCCGCGCGGGGCGCGCTAGCGCAAATGTTGCACCAGAGCGAAACGTGACGGACGATGCCAGCACGATGAAGACGAAAACTCGAGTGCTCGTCGCCGACGACGAGGCGAGCGCGCGAAGCGGGCTCGCGACGCTGCTTCGGGACGAAGGCTTCGATGTCACCCTCGCCGAGGACGGATTGCAGGCGTTCGCGCGGGTGCAGGAGACCGCGCCCGACGTCCTGGTGACGGACTTGCGGATGCCCGGCCTCGACGGGATCGAGCTGCTTCGTCGGGCCCGCGAGGTGGCCCCCGAGCTCATCGTGGTGCTCGTCACCGCGTTCGCGGACGTGGAGACGGCCGTTCGAGCGATGCACGAGGGGGCGGAGCACTATCTCACCAAGCCCCTTCAGATCGAGGAACTGGTCCTCGTCATCCGGCGCGCGCTCGAGCGACGCAAGCTGCGCGACGAAGCAAGCGAGCTTCGCACCCGCCTGACGGAGCACCTGCGTTTCGACAACATCATCGGGTCGAGCCCGGCCATGCAGGAGGTGTTCAACGTCATCGAGCAAGTGGCGCCCAGCAAGGCGAGCGTCCTCATCGCCGGCGAGAGCGGCACCGGGAAAGAGCTGGTCGCTCAAGCGATTCACGAGAACAGCCCGCGTGCCCGAGCCCCCTTTGTCAAGCTCCATTGCGCCGCGCTCGCCGAGACGATCCTCGAGAGCGAGCTCTTTGGTCACGAAAAAGGGTCGTTCACCGGTGCGGCCGTGCGCCGGGAAGGTCGCTTCAAACAGGCGGACGGCGGAACGCTGTTTCTCGACGAGATCGGCGAGATTTCGCCTGCCATTCAGGTCAAGCTCCTGCGCTTCTTGCAAGAGCGAACGTTCGAGCGCGTGGGCGGCAACGAGACCCTCAAAGTCGACGTCCGCGTCATTGCGGCGACGAACCGCGAGCTTCCGGCCGAGGTCGCGGCAGGAAAGTTCCGCGAGGACCTCTACTACCGCCTGGACGTCGTCAACATCGAAATGCCGCCGCTGCGTGCACGCCCGAGCGACTTGCTCCCGTTGGCGACACACTTCCTGAGGCGATTCGCCAAAGAAAACGGCAAGACGATCGACGGCCTGTCCGAAGACGCCGTCGAGCGCATCACGGCCTACCGCTGGCCTGGGAACGTCCGCGAGCTCGAGAACGTCATCGAGAGGGCCGTCGTCCTGTGTGAAGGTACCAAGTTGACCGCCAAGCAACTGCCAGCGGGAGTCGGTGCCGTCCCGCGCGGGAGCGTGCGCATTCCCGGCTCTACGCTCGCCGAAGTCGAGCGACACCTGATCTTGACGACGCTCGAGGCGTGCGGCGGCCGCACGTCGCAGGCCGCGCAGATGCTCGACATCAGCGTCCGCAAGATTCAGTACAAGCTGCACGAATACGGAATCACGATGCAGCGCACGACCTCCACCAGGCCGCCGGAGCCCCAGTGACGCAGCCGCGCGGCTGACCCGCTCGCGCCCCTCGTTCGACGGAATTCGTTCAAAGGAACGGGAGGGCGCAAATCGTGCGTCGACGGGAAAATCAGGCGCTACGGCGGGCACCGTCCGGGACGAATCGGGCGAGCAATGAATTGGTCCGCCGTTTGCGACCGGTCGATCGGCATGGCCCGCACCGTGGACGAGATCATGAATCGGGAGCTCCTCTCAGTCGGCCCTGACACGCAGGTCCGCGAGGTCCGCGAGCTGCTCCGTTCTTTCCGAGTCGGCGCCGTGCCGGTCATCGACGAAGCGAGTCGCCCGCTCGGGGTCCTCTCGCTGCGCGATCTCTTCCACGCGGACGGCACCGCAGGAGAGCGCATGACCAAGCCAGCCATGTGCGTGTCCACCTCCGCCGTGATCGACAAGGCCGCGCGACAGCTCGCAGCGACCGACAGGCACCACATGGTCGTGGTCGACGGCGCAGGCGTAGCCGTGGGAATGCTGTCGACGCTCGATCTGCTGCGCGGCTTGCTGGGCATGCCCACTCGGCACCCGGTGGCCTTCCCTCACTGGGACGACGCAACCCAGGTGTCGTGGTCCGATGATTGGCCGCTCGACGAAGATGGCTGCACCCATGCCCCCGACGCCCCTGGGTTCGTCCTGCTGATCAGCGGCGGACCGGGAGAGCGAGACGTCGCCATGTGGACGGAGGCCTGTGCCAGCATCCGGGCGCGAGCGGTCGAGCTCGCGTCGCAGCCCGCGACGTGGCCGCCGTCGCTGGAGGCCCACTTGGCTCGACCCGGTCTGCGCTTCCGGGCGGCTGTCGTATTCGATGACTCGGAGCGGCAACGCATCGCCGCTTTGTTGCGCGACCGGCTCGATCATGTGCCGCCCCAAGGTGGAACGTGAGCCGCGCACGGTTGATGCAACCTTGACGAGGGCACGAACCCACAAGGAGCACACGTCATGTCCAACGCCATCACCCGCTCAGACCGCCCCTTCGTCCTCGTTGTCGGATTGGACCTGACCGACACCGAAACGAGCGGTTATGCCCTAAACCAATCCGCCCGCATCGCAGCACGCATTCCTGGAAGTCAGATCCACCTTTTGCAGGTGCTTGCGAGCGGCGTAAGCGCGGACGTCACCGAGGACGCCGCCGGGCGTTTGAAGCGCTACGCGTCGGCCAAGGCCACCGAGCTCGGTGGGATGGCTGGGCAGAGCCTCGGGGTCCACATACGGAGTGGGGAGCCGGGCCGCGAGATCGCGCAGTTCGCCCATGACGTGAGCGCGGATCTGATCGTCGTGGGCACCCACCGGCGTTCGCACCTCAAGCAGCTTCTGCTCGGCTCGACTGCGGAGCACGTGATGGCGACGGCCACATGCCCGGTCTTTGTCGCAGGACCCCGGCCAGCCGCGCAGACCTCGCATGTCGTCGTCATCGAGCCGCCGTGCCCAGACTGTGTCCAGACGAGGCAATCGACGCAGGGCCGCACCTGGTGGTGCGCGCGTCATTCCGAGAATCACCACCTGCATCACCAGCACCGATATTCGTACCAGAGCGACTGGCCTTTCCACTCGGAGAGCCCCGCCTCAGGAAGTTGAGCGCTACATTCGGAGGTGTCCGATGGATACCAGTCAGATCCGGATTCAGCTACTCGGTCAGCACGCAGACTTGCGTGCCCTCATCGAGCAAACGCGCGTCACGGCAACCCGCCCCCGACAGGGTTGGCCGCCGGACGCGGGGGATGATTTGGCGGCGCGAGTGGTTCGACTCGCGCGAGCGTTGAAGGCTCATAACGCGTGCGAAGAGGAGTTGCTGAAGGGGCTGCTCGCGACGGTGGATGCATGGGGTCCCGCGCGAGCGGAGATCATGCACGAACGACACCATGCCGAACACGAAGATCTGCATAGCGAGCTCCTCGACGCTTCTTTCGACCCAGGGCGGGTCGGCCATTTGCTAGATCGTCTTCTCGAGCACATGGCTTACGAGGAACAAGCGTTTCTAAACGAGGACGTGCTACGTGAGGACAGCATCGTCATCAACGCTTTCGGCGGATGACATTCGGCAATCGCGCTTCGATCCTCACGGCCGTTATTGTCGCCTTCGTCGGCTGCGCGAGCTTGCGCCCGCCCTCCAACGCGGAAGCGGTGCCTTCGCCCTCGCGCATGCCCAAACCGCAGGCTGAACGCGGCCGGGAGAGCGCGAGTGCGCCGCCGCCGTCTGGCTCGCAGGGGACGACCGGTCCCGCCCCGACGTGGAGCGCTATTTACGCGCGCTATCTGAGCCCGAACAGCGAGGGCGGTTGCGGCCGGGGTTGCGACTGTCACGCGGACGTCATGGGCGACTCCGCGTCCGCATACGAGTGGCTCGCCGCGCGCGGGTACATTGCGGGAGCGCAGTCGCGTCTGGTGAGCCGTGCAAACTCGTGTCTTCTATGGTTCGGCGGCAACATGCCTCCGTTCGGGGTGCCGAACGAACGTGCGGTCCGCGATCTGACGGCATGGGTCGCCGCGGGTGCGCCAGCCAACTAGGTACCGCTCGCACCGGAACTTCTGCCGGACGGCCCTAGCTCGGACCAGGACTGCGCGAGCGCGCAACGGTTGCGTCCGATCAATCGGATTCGACAGCGCCGGCACGAAGACGCTTGGTGTTTTCGGCGTCGCCCACATGATGCGCCGCGTTGGCACGAGTTATGCGATGGCCGAGCGCCGAGCGCAGGCCCACCTTCGGGAATGGGGCCCGCTCCGCATCGATGCCCGACGGCGAGTTGTCCGCGCCGCAGCGCTCAAGCACCCGGTTCGGAGGACTCATGAGACCCAGTCGTTTCTTGCCGCTGCTCGCGGCGACGTTCGTCGGCATCACCATGTATTTCGGCGCACCGCGCACCGCGCACGCGATTCCCAGCTTCGCGCGCAAGTACCAGACAAGCTGTCAGACGTGCCACACGGTATTTCCTGTGCTCAACCCGTTCGGCGAGGCCTTTCGTCGCGACGGATACCGCTTTCCGAGTCAGGGCGGAAGCGAGGATAGCGATGCCGTGAAAGCAAACACGATCGCGCTCGGCCAAGAGGAATACAAGAAGATGTTTCCGAACTCCGTTTGGCCGGACAAGATCATGGAGGCGGTTCCTCTATCTGTCATGTTCAACGGTGGTATCCCGATTAACCTGCCCGACTCGGCGGCCAAAGACGCGGCGGGCAACACGTTCACGTGGAGCGGTATCGAAGCCGAGCTCCACCTGTTCGGGGCGGGCGCGTTCACCGATACGCTCACGTACTTCACGCAGCTCACGCTGGCAGACAGCGGGAGCTTCGACATCGAAACAGGGTACCTTCTCTGGAACGACATCGTGGGCCCGCGCCACGTCCTCAATCTATGGGTGGGCCGTCTCTTCGCGCCGCAGCTCACGAGCTGGGGTCTCCACAGCTCGTACCTCAGCGACACGGTCATGCCGGCGGTCTCCGCTGCGGGTCTGTACAATCCAAGCGCGAGTTTCGTGCTCGGCCAGGGACACACCGACGGCGTCGAGCTGAACGGAATCGCTGCGCACCGTTTCGGGTATTCGCTCGGGTGGGTCGCCTCTTCAAACGCCAGCGGGCTGACGACGCCGAACGCGGAGGACGTTTACGCGCACGTCGGCGTGAAGTCCGGCGGCGTCGCACTGGACGGCGAGGGCAAGTACGGCCCCAACGTTCCCGACCCGCGCAAGCCCTGGGCGGAGAAGTCGATCACCGTCGACCTTTTCGCCTACCACGGGCTCACGCGACTCGACAACGGTACAGGCGTGGTGGCCGGCGGACCGGCGACCCAAGTACTGCAAAACGACCGATTCAATGCGGTGGGCTGCCTCATACACGCCCAGTGGGATTCGCTCGTCGTCGTGGCCGGTGCGCAGCTTCAGCGAGACGACCGCCCCTATCCGGGCACGGCGGCGACTGCCAATCCGACTGGCGGTCCGTTTCCGGGTGTCCCCGATTTCAGCGACTCGACCGTCGTTCAACAGTACGACGAAGTCGACTACGTCGTTTGGCCCTGGTTCGTGCCGGGCGTACGCGCCGAGTACACGCACGCCACGGCCGAATCGGCGAGCGCTGCCGAGCTCCTGCGGATCATCCCTGGCATCGCGATGCTCGTCCGGCCGAACATTCGGGTCGTCGTAGCAGGCGACCTCGAGTGGGGACACAACCTGCCCCCGGTCGGCTCCTGGACCGCAGCGGGCGGCTTCGTCGCATCGACGCAGAAGAGCACGTTCGAGGCAGAGCAGATCAACGCGACGTTCAACGTCGCTTACTGAGGAAATGCCCATGAAGCGCTTGCTGACGCTGTTCGCACTTCTTTCGGTCGGTCCGTGTGTCTCGGTCCTCGGCTGCGAGGGCGAGCCCCCCGTCATGGCTCCCGAGAACCCCCCCGGCGCGGCGTCGGAGGTCGCCGTCGCCTCCACGCACCCCGCGAGCGAGCCGCCCGCCCCACCGCCCGCCGCGATGTCGGCGTGTCCCCCCCCGCCGTGCGCACCCGTCGCGTCCGCTGCGCCATCCGCTGCCGCCAGCGCCTCGACGGCTGCCGAGGCGTCATCGGGCGCTGCCCTGCCAGTGCCGCCGACTTCTATCCCGCGCGGCAACATCGTCGGAGCGATTACGACCAAACCTGCGTCCTTGCAGGGGCAGGCCATCCTCTATCTCGAAGACGGCCCGAAGGAAGACGTTCCGTCGCACCTGCAGACGGTGACGATTGCCAATCGCCAGATGAACTTCGTCCCGTTCGTCGCGGTGGCTGCGGTAGGCGGCAAAGTGATCTTCAGCAACGAGGACCCATTCCCGCACAACGTATTTTCGCCAGACAACGAAAAATTCAATCTTGGCAACCTTCCGCAGAACGGAGCGCATGCGCGGGTGTTCAAGAACCCGGGCGCCTATTCCTTGTTATGCAACCTTCACCCGGGGATGCTCGGCTATTTGGTGGTCACTCCGTCGACCTGGTTCGCGAGAGCCGATGCCAAGGGGAAGTTCGAGATGAAGCACGTCCCCAGTGGCACGTACAAGGTAACCGCCTGGGCGCCGCGACAGACGCCTGTCACTCAGTCGGTGACGGTCGCGGACGGGGACGTCACCGTGAACTTCGATCTACATCGATGAAAGGAAGCCACGTCAATGCGAATGCCCACGATTTGTTTTCTCGTCGCCGCAACCCTCGCGTGGGGCTGCGGAAAGAACGAGAATCATCAGGAAGCCCCCGCGCCCCCGGCACAGACGAGCGCCGCCGCCCCAGCGCCGCCGCCATCGGCATCCGCTCCCCCGGCGCCCCCGGTGCCGCACGTTGAGATTCAGATGGCGAGCGTCGCGAACACGATGGCCTTCGACAAGACGAAGCTCAGCGTCCCGACGGGGGCGGAAGTGCACCTCACGATGAAGAACAACGCCACCATGGCGACGCTGCCCCACAACTGGGTGCTCGTGAAGCCCGGGACCGAGGCAAGCGTCGCCGCTGCCGGTCTGAAGTTGGGCGACCCTGCCGGTTATGTCGACGTGAGG
The DNA here is from genome assembly GCA_964531095.1 of uncultured Polyangiaceae bacterium. Lineage (GTDB taxonomy): Bacteria > Myxococcota_A > Polyangia > Polyangiales > Polyangiaceae > Palsa-1150. Next base: position 21,273 of record CAZHED010000027.1, read on the forward strand.
GACAAGGACATGCTCGTGCACACCCCTCTGGCGAAGCCGGGCGAGACCGCCGAAGTGACGTTTACTGCACCTGATGTCGGGAACTACCCGTACATTTGCACGTTTCCGGGACATTACATGATGATGAAGGGAGTGCTCACGGTCACGCCTTGACCGGAGCAGTGCGAACATCATGAGACAGGTCGTTTTCGCAGTCGTGTGCGTGGCATTCGCGGGTTTGATGGCCGCGTGCAACGACGTTGGCACTTGTCCCGCCGCTTCGGCCGTCGTGCCCGGAGGCTCATGCAGTGGCGACATGCTCGCGTGTCCGTACACCCTGGGGTCGCTCAGCCCGGTATGCGACGGCACGAACGTGGACGGCGGTATCGCCACGAGCTGCGTTTGCACCAATGGAAGCTGGGTATGTCCTTCGCCCGCCGCCTGCCCAGGTGTGCCGGCGGATGGAGGCGATGACGGCGCCGACGCAGCGATTGACTCGTCCGGCGAAGGTGATTCGTCCGGCGAAGCTGATTCGTCCGGCGAAGCTGATTCGCCCGGCGGGGGGTGACTCGCCCGGCGGGGGGTGACTCGCCCGGCGGGCGCGCACCGATTGACGAAACCTCGGGCACGCAGGCACCGGACGTGCTTTCTCCTCGGATCATGAGCGAACCACGGAAGATCTCCTGCTACGGGTACGTCAATCGGTCCTACGAGGCCGTGCGGGACGTCCTTCACCAGCGCCCGCTCGAGCTCCTGAACCAGGCGACGACTTCGGCCGCCGCACGCGCCGGTTCCCTTGCCGCCAGCCTGCGCATCGGGGTGGCCGGAGTCGAGGTCGGGGTCGGCGTGCACATCGACGTGCGCGCCGTCAGGGAGGAGGAAGGCGTTGCGGGGTTTTCGCCGGTGACCCGAGTGGTTCTTGCGTGGAAGGCCGCCAACGCGTCCTCGCTCTTCCCGACCATGTCGGCGCAGCTCTCCGCTTGGCCGCTTTTGTCCTTCGAGACGCAGCTGGAGATCGAAGGCACTTACTCCCCGCCACTGGGCGTCCTTGGCACGGCGATCGACGTCGCCGTGGGGCACCGGATCGCGGAAGCGTCGATCCACAGACTGCTGGACGACGTCATCGAGCAGCTCCGCCGAGACCTGCCTCCGCCGCCCTCCTGAGAAGGAGCAGAAGCAGGTGGCGCCGCCGATCAGCAGCGGCGGCGCCGCGAACGGACGGCGCGGTGTGCTGACCGTGCCCGTGCTCGGGGTTGCTCAGCCCTTCTCGCCGACCTGGACTATCGCGTCCTTGTCGACGAGGTCCCCATCGCTCGCGACATCCGACCCCGCCGCCGGGGTGCCTGCGCGGGCGGCGCCTAGGTCCCCCCCCGCGACGCCGATGGCTTCGTCGAGCTCGTCGTCGTGCTTCCTGTTCCGGCGACCCTCGTCTTGGAGTACGTGTCCGGTCAGGGCTCCGACCACGGCGCCGACGACCATCCCCGCGACGGTCCCGACTGGACCCGCGGCGCTGCCCACGACGGCACCAACCAGCTCTCCGGCGACCGCGCCAGCGTCCGTACCGAGGTGGCCATGCGGCAGCGGCTTCGGAGGTTGCGTCTCTTGCTTCCGGTTCATGATTCTCACCTCGCAGGACAGCACATGCACTCGACGTTCCAGCGCCTCTGACGCCCGCGAATGGCCAAACCCGGAACGGGGCGGCAGAAGGGGGCACGCAAGATGCTCTTGCCGTGGACAGTAACGGGAAAAGGAAGCCGCCATGGGCCGGGCAACGAAGGACCTGAAGTCTGCGCTCGAAAAATCCGACGCCTTCCTGCAAACCTTGCGCGACGAAGTCCGCGTCAGCGTGCGCCTTGCCGAAAGAGAGGCTAGGGATAAGTGAGAAGCTCGAGCATGAGCTTGGGACCTTCGAGCGTGCGACGCGTGCTTCCGGGGCGGCACGGGCCGTGACAACGAAGGCGGTCAACACGCTGAAGGAATTTCTGGTGTCCCCATAGGAATCCCCGGTAAGTCACAGGTGCGACATGATTCCCGCCGCTTTCCCGCATCAATCGATGCTCGCACCCGCCGAGCCGCGTTCGACCGCAACGCGCGAGAACGCGGAAGCACCCCAGGACCAGGCGAGTGCGCCAAGGTACGGTCGCTTGAAGGTGCTGGTCGTCGATGGCGACCCGCTTTCTCGCGTTGGGTTGCAGCAAGCGGTTCACCGGCTCGGACACGAATGTCGTACGGCGAAAGACGGGCTCGAAGCCTGGGAGATGCTTCAGTCGGAGCGCGCGGACGTCGTCCTCAGCGACTGGAGCCTGCCGCGCATGGGCGGGGTCGAGCTCTGCCGGCAGATGCGCATGGCTGACGGCGAAGGCGCCTACACCTACTTCATATTCATGACGGGGTTCGACGACCGCGAGCACTTCTTGCGCGGGATGGAAGCCGGAGCCGACGACTATCACACGAAGCCGGTCGACATCGAAGAGCTGCAAGCGCGTCTCGTCTCCGCCGGGCGTGTGCTATCGCTCTACCGCAAGCTCGCCGACAAGAATCTCCAGCTCCGGCGCGACAGCCAGACCTCGTTTCACGCGGCGCGCGTCGACCCGGTCACCGGAATCGCGAACCGACTCCGCATGGACGAGGACCTCGAGGTCCTCTGGTCCCGCGCGCAACGGTATGGCCATCCCTTCGCCGCGGCTCTCTGCGACATCGACGAGTTCAAGAAATACAACGACCACTTCGGGCACGTGGCCGGCGACGAAGTGCTCCGGCGCGTGGCGCAGTCCATCCGCAAGGGGCTTCGCCAGGGAGACGCGTTATATCGGTTCGGCGGCGAAGAGTTCCTCGTCGTGCTTCCCGAACAGTCTCTCAACGAGGCCATCCGCGCGATGGACCGGGTGCGCGGCGCGATCGAACAGCTCGCCATCCAGGCCCCCAACGGACTCCTCACCATCAGCGTCGGCGTGGCCGAGCTCGACCTCGCCCTCGACCGCACGCTCAAAGACTGGTTGCGTCGGGCCGACACCGCCCTGTACCTGGCGAAAGAGAGCGGCCGAAATCGGGTCGAAGCGCTCTCTTCGCCATGAACACGTAAACCGGCGGCGGGCGATCGATGCCTTCGAGCGAAACCCGAGTGTGCGACCTGCGCTACGAGCCGCCGACGGTCGCGTCCCCCGACGAGAGCGCGGGCACGGCGTGGGATCGCATGGTGGCCAGCAACGTCGACCACCTCGCGGTCCTTCGAGAGGGGCACGTCGTCGGGATGCTCTCACGAGCAGACCTCAGCGGACCTCGTGGTGGAACCCACCGACGGATGGGCCGTCGCGTCGGAGAGCTCATGCACCCCGATGTCGTGACGGCGACCTCTCGCACGACGGTCCGCCGCGCCGCCGCGCTGATGTGCCGCAGCAAGATCGACTGCCTTCTCATCGTCGATCGCAAACGCCTGATCGGGCTCCTAACCGTGTGGCACGTGCTCGCCTGGTTCGCCCGCCGCGCGAAACCCGCGTGACTCCGCTCATCGGTAGAGAAGGTCGCGGAGTCGGACTCGCCCTCGGTGCGCTCGCTGGCGAACCGCCTCGGGCGAGATTCCGAGAATTTCCGCGGCTTGCTCGGCGGATAGCTCTTCGAGATCGCGCAGGACAAGAGCGGCCCGCGTCTCTTCGTCCAGGCGATTGAGTGCGTCACGAACGCGCTGGGCGAGCCGTTTCCGTTCGAGCAAGTCGTCGGCGAGGGGAACGGAATCACCCGGCTGCGCGTCTCCTTCGGTCGCTTGCCGGGTGATCGCGTCGACCGCCTCGAGCGCATCGAGCGAATGCGTCGGGCGACGCCCGGCGGCGCGCTTGCGCATCAGCGCCTCGTTGACGGCGATCCGATAGAGCCAGGTGCCAAACCGCGCCTCGGCGTGAAACGATGCCATTCCGCGGTGAGCGTGCAGAAACGTCTCTTGGGTGATCTCCTCGGCGTCGCTCGCGTTGCGCGACATCCGCATGGCCAGCCGGTAGACGCGACCCTGGTATCGCGAGACGAGGACGTCGAACGCGCCGTGTGCGCCACGGCGCGCACGGTCGGCGAGGGCTTCGTCGGAGACCAGAGGGTTGGCGGGGCTTGCAAGCATCATAGGGTGCGAGGAGTCCTTGGGTCGTGCCCAGTGCAACCTCGGGACCAGCGGCGGCGGGTGTCGTTCCCAGCACTCTCGCGCTAACCGGCAAGCGTATCAAGAGCGTTGCCCATGGAGTCCGCGCACAGACTGCACTCGTCCGCAGCTTCTGCGCGTGCAAACCTGTCGACGAGCCCCCGGAGGCGACCTGAGCGCGCGTCCCCGCGTCCGGGGACTGACGACGGTGGTCTCTTGAGTGGCCGACGCCTGGCGAAGCGAGATCGGCACGCTCCCTTCAACCGCAGTTGCGCCGAAAAGCTAGCCCTTCCGTCGGCGGTTGAGGATCCAGCGCAGGCGTGCGCGAACGCCCGCAGGCATCGGGGCGTCGATCGCGGATCGAATCACCGCCGGGATCGCCTTGTAGCGCGCCAGGCCCTCACGGCACTCGGCGCAAGACTCGATATGGGCCGCGAACGCCCGCTGCTCCGAGAACGAAATCACGCCGTCCAGATAGCCTGGAAGAAGCTCAGAGCAACGCTCGCACGTGAGGTTCGCCATCGACGGTCCTCGAGCTTCGATGCCTCGACCACGCGCGCGTGACAGGCACGCCGTGCGGTCACGCGCCGGGTCGCGCCGGCATCAGAAGGCGCGTGAAGACACCGTCTCTGCCCGCGCGCGTGCTCGCCGGGGCGCTCCGTCCCTTTGCGAAGGTGAAGCCCGAGGAAAGCGCGACGGCGGTCATCATGACGCTCACCGCGTTCCTCCTTCTTAGTGCCTATTACCTCCTGAAGACCGTCCGCGAACCCCTCATCTTGCTTCAGGGGGGCGCCGAGGTGAAGCTCTACGCGCGCGCGGCGCAGGGCGTGTTGATGGTCGGCGTCGTGCATGTGTACGGAAAGCTCGCGCGCCGCGTGGGACGGATGAAGCTCCTCGCCTCCGTTTTTGCTTTCTTCATATCGAACCTCGTCATCTTCGCGATCCTCGCGACCACGTCGCTGCGGATCGGTCTGGCGTTCTTCCTTTGGGTCGGCATCTTCAGCTACACGGTCGTGGCGCAGTTCTGGGCGCTCGCGGCGGACATCTACACCGAAGAACAGGGAAAGCGCCTGTTTCCCATCATCGGGGGCGGTAGCTCGATCGGCGCGGTCGCTGGTGCTCGATTGGCGAAATCGCTCGTCCCGTTCGGCCCATCCGCGCTCATGGGCGCGTCGGCTCTGATCCTCGTCGTATGCGCGTCGCTCATCGTGTGGACGGAGCGGCGCGCGGGTGCACGGCGCGCCAAATCGAACGAGCCGCATCCGGACGAGCCCCTCTCAGGGGAAGGCCCCTTTCACTTGCTCGCCCGGGACAGGTATCTTCTCCTCATCGCGGTCATGATTCTTCTACTCAACTGGGTCAATAGCGCGGGGGAATACATTCTCGATCGGACCCTCCTCGCGTCGGCGAGCGAAGCGCACGCTCGAGGCATATCGCCCGAGGCCTTCGTGGGCGCCTTCAAGGCCGACTATTTCGCTTGGTACAACCTGCTCGGCGTGCTGCTGCAACTTCTTGCGGTGTCGCGGATTTTGGCCCATCTCGGCGTCCGGAGGGCGCTGCTGTTTCTGCCCGGATTTGCCATGGTCGGCTACGGGGCGGCGGTGTTCGCGCCGGTCTTGTCGGTCCTGCGCCTCGTCAAGATTGGGGAAAACGCGATTGAGTACTCGGTCGCCGACACCGCGCGCAACGCGCTCTTTCTCGTGACGTCTCGGGTCGAAAAGTACGTGGGAAAGACGGCAGTCGACACCATCGCCGTTCGCTTCGGCGCCATCATGTCCGGCATGGTCGTGTGGATAGGCACACGCGTGGGCCTCCCGACGGCCGGCTTCGCGGCGATCAACGTCGTTCTCACCGCGACCTGGCTCGGGCTGGTGCTCGCCATGGGACCGGAGCATGCGCGCCGTAGCGAAGAGAGCCAGCGGGAGCTCTCGGCGGAGCCGGTGCCATCGTGATGGTTTGGTCGCGAGGCGACGGCGTGCGAGCCGCCTCCAGCTGGGCGCAGGCGTTCGAGCACTGAGCACGTACAACGGCCACTACGACAAGGACCCGACCCTCACGCGAGAAGCCGCCACGGGGGCGTTTCCCCTCCCATACGGGTTCGGCAGCGCTTACACGGCAGAGTACAACCGCGTGCTGTTCGTCCTCGATACACGCGTGCCGAGATCGTCGCGAGGCCCCGGGTTGCGCGTCGAGGCCCAGGCCGAGCAAGGCAGCGAAGTCCAGCGGTCGCCCGCGTCGGCCTGGGTCCGGTATGCGGTGTCCGCAGGCGGATACCTGGACTTGAACCAGCGCGGGCGCGTGCTCGGCCTCGCCATCACCACCTTGTTCGTCGACCCGTTGGGCGATCGACCAGTTCCCTCGCTCGGCGGCGACGGACCGATGCGAGGCTACTACCCGGGACGGCTCGTCGATCGCAGCGCCGCGGCAGCGGCCAGGATTCTGACGGACGCTTTCTTCGGTGGCTGGGATGTCTTGCGCTCGCGCTCACGGCGTGCGCCACAGGGGACGTACGCTTTCCATTGCGCGACCCCGTTCGGCGCGACACCGACCTCAGGCCGGTCACCGTGCGCTGCCATGAAGAGCCGACGCCCAAGGAGCCCCACCACGTCTCCTGCGCGCCGGCAGCGTACGATGCCACGCTTTACTGGGACGGCGTCGACAACCTTCTCTTCCGTCCCCTGTCCGAGACAGTCGGCATCGCGACGAGCGGCGAATCTGTGAACGTCAACAGCCTCGACGAAGTGCCCGATTCGGCCTGGTTCACGAACCGACTCGGTGTCCGCCCGCTGAGCCTCGACGAGCTTCGCCTGAATGCGTGCCCGCAGGACAAGCTGCTCGACTCCGAACACGCCCTCGACGGCGCATGGCTCATCGACAAGGGCAAGACAAGTGGATCGACGGCCGGCTTTTGCATGAATATTCCGGGCAAGGGCAAGTACCTGGTGAAGCTGGAGGTGCGTGGCCCCGAGCGTCAGGGCGCTGCGACGGTCGTAGGCGAGGCCGTTTACTACGCGGCCGGTTACAACGCGTCCTGTGAACAGCTTCTTTACGTCCGTCCGTCGACCTTCAAGTTGGCGCCGGGTCTGATCGCAGCGAAGGGAAACTTCGGCGACGAATGCCCGTTCGATCGGAAGGCCCTGGACGACCTGTTGGCGCAGTCGACGACGCGCGGGGCCTCGTGCGCATTACGGCGTCGGCCTGGGTCCCAGGCTATCCGATCGGACAGTTCCGCTACGATCTCGGGCCGACCATCGGCTATCGGCTGGTGGGCATCGAACGCCCGGCGCTGTGACGGCGCAACGCCCTTGCTCAAAACGATCCGTGCACGTCGACGATTCCGCCGCCCTGCGCAGGTGCCGCACCGATCCACATGCTGGGCCCTTCGACTGACCGGCGATGCAGGTGAGGCACGAGCACGCCGATGGCGGCGCCGGCCATCGACCCCGCGATCACGTCCGTCGGAAAGTGCGCCCCGGATCGCACGCGCTCGTAGCTGACGAACGCGGTGAGCAGCGTGCCGACCGTCAATGTGATCCAGGGTCGAGCGGTCTTCGGGGACCGCACGAAGGCGAGGTACGTCGCCGTCGCGGCGACCGCCGCAGTCGCCGAGGCGTGGCCCGAGAAGAACGAGAGCTCGAGGTTGGTGTCGCCGACATTGGAGGGATTCTTGTAGTCGATGGGCCGCGGGCGGCGGACGGCGATCTTGGTCACGTCCGTGACGAACAGCGTGAGCGAAAGAGACTCCGCGTACATGACGGCGTCGACCAGGCCGGCGTCCCACCCGTCGCGCACCCCCGACAGGATCGGGTCGAGGACGGCGAAGCCCAGCGCGGTGTAAAGGCCGATGTCGGAGTATGTCGCCGCGTTCGGGTCAAGGGTCTGCGTGACCGCGGCGCGGTCGAACGAGAGCAAGCGGCTCGCGTCGATGGTCGTGGGGGGCGCCAAGGGCCGGATCTCTCCGGTCGACAGGATCAGATCCGTGAGGCCAGCGGCGCCGGCCCCCACACCCGTGAGCACGATGTCCGCGACCGGGTCGATCTTGAAGTGCTGGTCGGCCTGCCATGGGGGTTCGTCGGCGCGCGCTGTCGCAGGTGCCAACACGGCGGCCAGAATGAAGACTGTGGCGAGGCGATTGTCCATGGCGCGTCAGATGCCGGCCACAACGCCGGTGTGACAGTCACGACGGGCCGTGCAAGGCATCTAACGGCAGAACATGAATACGCTCCCCGTTCTCCTTTTTCTGCTGGCGGCCTCCGGGTGCGCAGGTTCCGCCCCAGCCGCCTCCCATGCGCCCGCAGCTCCAGCCCCAGCGGAGATGAGCGAGCGCGCTCCCGCGTCGCCACGAGCGCTCGCCATCGTGAACGCGCCGGACCGAATCGAGAGCGATCGAACGCTCGACCCGGGCCGGCGTCCAGCCGAGCTTCTCACGTTTCTCGGTGTGGCGCCCGGCATGCGGGTGGCGGAGCTCGTGGCCGGCGCCGGATATACCGCGGAGCTCTTGGCGCGAGCCGTCACCCCGAACGGCGTCGTCTATGCGGAAAATCCGAAATTCATTCTAGAGCGAACGCAAGGGCCGTGGAGCGAGCGTCTTGCTCGGCCCAGCGCGAAGGCGATCGTGCGCGTCGATCGCGAGCTCGAAGACCCATTGCCGCCCGACGCCAAGGACCTCGATCTGGTGGTCGTCAACCTCGTGTACCACGACACCGTGTGGCTGGGGGTGGACCGCGACAAGATGAACGCCGCCGTGTTCGGCGCGCTGCGGAAGGGCGGGCGCTATGCGATCATCGACCACAGCGCCCGCCGGGGCACCGGCTTCGCCGACGTGAAGACTTTGCATCGGGTGGACGAATTTGCGGTCCGCGACGAGGTAGAGCGGGCGGGCTTCGTTCTCCAGGCCGAGAGCGACTTCCTACGCAACCCGTTCGACACGCGCGATTGGAACGACTCGCCTGCGGTCGCGGCCGAACGGCGAGGGACGAGCGATCGCTTCGCGCTCTTGTTCGTCAAGCCGTAGGGCGCGAAGCGCGACATGCGCGTCGTCCACTTGCGATGTTTAGATTCCCCTCGCGAACGCCGAAATGAGAGCAGACCGACGACGCAAGCTCCCGCGCCTGCATGTCCCGCCGATTTTCGACGTTCGCGCGGGTGAAGGGCGGGGGCCTCTTTTCGGATTCGCGGTGCTGCTCCTCTTCATCATCACCGCGCACACTGTGCTGGAGACGGCGCGAGACGCGCTGCTCCTCACGGGCCCGGGTCCGCGCGCGCTCGGCTTCGTGTACATCGCGATCGCGGTATGCACGCTGCCCGTGGCCGCCGTTGCCGCGCGGGCGGGTGCGCGGTTCGGGGCTCGCCGCGCGCTCGCGTGCACGATGGCCCTGGCCGCGCTCGCGGCGATCGTCATGTTCCTGGTGCCGACGAGCCGCGCATCGGCGATCACCGTCTACATCCTCAGCGGCGTCATTGCCTCCATTGCGGTGCCTCAGTTTTGGACCCTCGTCGGAACGGTGCTCACCCTCGCACAAGGGCGCCGTCTCTTCGGCCTCATCGCCGCCGCGGGTGTCCTGGGCGGCGTGCTTGGTGCGGGTCTCGCCGCGGCGATGATCCTCGTGTTCCCCGCAAAGGTGCTCCTCCTGGTATCGGCCAGTGTGTTCGCCGCCGCCGCAGCGTCGATTGCCCGGACTCGCCCAGCCGATCCTCCGACGCGCTCGCGCGTTCTGTCGCGCCCTCTTGCCGAAGAGTCGTTTCGGGCGTTTCGCGACAACCCCTTTCTGATTCGCGTCGCGCTGATCGTCTTTCTGTCGACGGCGACGTTGCTCGCCGTCGACTACTTCTTCAAATCGACCATCAGCCGAACGCTGCCGAGCGCCGAGATCGGCCCCTTCGTCTCGCGCTACTACCTGGCGCTCAACCTCTTGTCGCTGTTCGTGCAGCTATTCGTCGGCAGCGCTCTCGTCCGCGCGATGGGCATCGTGGCAGCGATCGTCGTCACCCCCCTCATTCTGTTCGTGGGCGCGACCTGGGCGCTCGTCTCGGGTGGCGCATTGGTAGTCGTTCTGTTGTTGAAAGGTGCCGATGGCGGATTGCGGCATTCCATCCATCGGATCACCAACGAGCTCTTGTACCTGCCGTTGCCGTTCGCTTCGCGCGAGCGGGTCAAGCCGCTCATCGATGGAGCTCTGCAGCGAGCGGCCCAAGCCATCACCGGGGCTGGTTTGCTCGCCCTCCAGGGAACGCGGTTTCTGTCCCCGCGTCCCTTTGCGTTTCTCGTTGCGGCGCTGGCCTTTGGGTGGCTTGCCACGGCCGTCACCATCCGCCGCCCTTATCTGAACCTGCTGCGTCGTGCCATCGCGAGCGGTTCCCTCGACACCCAAGACAATCCCGACCCAATCGATCTCGAAAGCGCGCAGCTCCTGGTCCAGCACCTCGCCAGCGAGGACCCGCTCGAAGTGGTCGGCACGATGAACGCCCTCTCCCGGCGTGGACGCGAGGGTTTCGTGCCTGCGCTCGTGCTGCTGCATCAGGACGAGACGGTGTTGGTAGCGGCGCTCGCGATGTTCGGCGCCTCCACCCGGGTCGACTGGGTCCGCCTTGCGCTCCGGCTGCTCGAGCACCCGCGCGAAGCGGTTCGCATGGCCGCCGCGCGCGCTCTCGCGATGCACGACGAGCTCGACCCGGCTCAGCTTGCGAACGACGCGGGGCCCCGGGTTCATGGGTACGCTGCGCTTCACCTCGTTCTGCGCGAGGCGGGCGGCGACGACGTGCTCGACCAACCCCGCATCGCCGCGCTGTTGAGCGAGCCGGGGGAGCCCGGCGAGCCCGGCGACGCGGGGCGGCTCGGTCTCCTCGCCGCGATTGCCGACGCTCCTTCGACCCGCAACCTTACCCCACTGCTCTTTGCGTTGAGCGATTTTCCTGGAGGGTCGGTGGAAAGGACGGAGCTTTTCGCCCGTGCTGCCGCTCGTCAGGGCGACGAGCGGTTGATCCCGAGGCTCGTCTCCCTCCTCGAAACGCGGGCGGGTCGAGAGGCGGTGCGCAGCGCTCTCGTCGCGATGCGAGAGCCGGCCTTCCTCGCAGTTCGCGCCGTGCTGGCGGACCCGACCCGCGCGCGCAACCTCCGAATCCATGCACCAAAGACGATCGCGCGCTTCGGCACCCGACGCGCCGCCGAGTGCCTGCTGCGAAATATCGAGACGGAGCCCGATGGCCTGGTCCGGCACAAGTCGATCCGTGCGCTCGGCGTGCTCGTCGCGGAGCACAAGATCGCGGTTGACCGCGACCGAGCAGAGAGACTCTGTCACGTCGATTTGCTCGAGCATTTTTCCGTCCTCGGCCTGCGTGTCGCCCTGGACACGCCGGACCCCGATGCGAACGGCGCGGGGCGATCGGCCGCGCAGCGGCTCCTGCTCGGACTGCTGGGCGACAAGCTGCGTCAGTCCCTCGAGCGCGCGTTTCGGCTTCTCAAGATCGCCCATCCGCGCGAGGCCATCCATCGGGTTTACCTCGCATGTCTCTCCGGCGATGCCTACGCGAGAGCCAATGCTGGCGAGTTTCTCGACGCTCTCCTTTCTCGCGGGCGCCAGCAGCCCATCCGCGCTCTGCTGCGGCTGATCACCGACGACCTGCCCGCCGCCGAACGGGCGTCGCGGGCGGCCGCGATCCTGCCCTCGCTCGAAGTGCGCTCGCGGGAGGCGGCGCTGGCGGCTCTCGTCCGCGACGCCGACGTCACGGTCGCGACGTTGGCCGGGATCGTGGCGCTGGAGGTCGGTACGGCGGCGCTGCGCGCTGCCGTCGCCGAGGCGCGGCGCAACCGCCCCGAGCTCGACGTGAGCGCCGGGCGGCTCCTCGACGAAGTCGTCTCCGAGACGGCGGCCGCACATGGGTGACGGACGAGACATCCGCAATCTGCGAGTCTCGCGCGAGCTCTTCCTCGCCGCATTCGGAGCGAGTCGCGGTGCCTTCGAGTCATGGGTCACCGATCGACTCGTCTCGCTCCTCGAAGAAGACGAGGTGCGCGCCGGCGAGGCGCTCTTCACGGCGGGCGACACGCCGGAGTTTCTCTACTTCATGCGGGAAGGGGCCGTCCGGTTGATCCGAAGCGGGCACCGCGTGCGACGCCTCGAGGGACGGCACGTCTTGGGCCTGATCGACGGGCTCCTGGAGCGATCGCGCACCCGAACGGTCGTCGCCGCGACGAACCTGCATCTCATGAAGGTGCGGATCGACGCCTGGCTGGAGCTCCTCGACGACAGCTTCGATGTGGCGCGCGCCTCGGTTCTCCAGCTCGCGCGCGTCGTTGCTGCGCTCGAGGAGCGGCTGGACGCGGTCCAGGGAGCACGTAAAATCCTGGCAGCAGACGCCACTGGTCTGCTTTCCGGCCGACTGCCAGGCGGACGCCTCAACGTCATCGAGCGCCTGGCCCTCCTTATGGACGTGCCGCTCCTGCGAGGGGGCGGGGTTCAGCCTCTGAGCGAGTTGGCGGCCGTCTCGCAGGAGGTCCACTTCGAGCGCGGGGGACGTATCTTCGAACGGGCTGTTCCCCGCGACCGAGTCTTCATGATCGTCGAGGGGGAGATCGAAGCGTCACGCGAGGGGCCAGACCTTGTTCGGCGGGCGGGCGCAGGGGAAATCGTATGTGGAGCAGCCGCCTTCGGCGAGCCTGCTCTGGCGTGGTCGGCCCGGGCCACGCGGCGCGGGCGCGCGCTCGCGTTCCGCGTGGACGATTGGTTCGACCTGATGGAGGAGCATTTCGAGATGGTGCGTTCGGCAGTCTCCGCGCTGTCGCTGAGGCATGAGGAGCTGCTCGACGAGCTCGACTGATTCGTGTGCAAGGCGAAGCGCCCGACTCGCGGCGAGAACCGCACCGAGTGCGTCTCGGCCCCGGGCGCCGTGTGAGCGACGGTCAGATCGCCAGGGCGTCGCGTTGCGGCTCGGCCAGCGCTGCGCGGAGAGCACCCTCGAGCGCTTCAAGGTCGATCGGCTTCGGCAGATACGCGAAGGCAACCTCCGAGATCCCCGTACGAACTCTCTCCGTCGCCGTCTGACCCGTCAAAAAGATGACTGGAATCGCGCCCATCGACTCGATGCGCCTCAGCCGAGTGACCATCGACATCCCGTCGACACGCGGCATCCATAGATCGGTGAGAATGACATCCGGCGGGGACGCGAGCGCCAGCGCGAACCCCTCCTCGCCGTCGCGCGCAGTGACAACGTCGTAACTCGCTCCCAACCATCCGGCCAGCGCCGTTCGCGTGCCGTCGTCGTCCTCGACGACGAGGACCCGCGATCGTCGCTCCGCTGGCAGGGTGTCGCCGACGGAGAGACCGGGCCCTTCCGGGCCGCGCGCGCAGTCGACTCGGAAGGCCAATCTGCCGGATTCCTCGCCGAGCTGTGTGCGAAGGCCAGCGGCGGTGGGGCTCTCCGGATCGAGGTGGCTCAGTTCTTCGGCGAGCGCGCGAACGATGGCCTCCTGGGCGCGAACCGCGCTCTCGGGGGGTGAATCGCTTCCTGGTGACATGAGATGGCTCCTCTGGCGCGTTAGGCAACGTGCAGGCCAAACCCCCTGCCGTCCCTAAGGCGCGCGCCCCGCGGGCATCCTAGCGCGTCTGCGTCGAGTGGGCGAAAATCGGGTGCAGGGCATGCAGCCAACCGCAAAATGTGCGCTTCTTGCGGTCCTCCGCGCGCGCCAAAGGCTGGCCACGCGTTTGCTTGGGAGGGAACTATGGCAAGAGTCAAGAGGGTGCTGGTTGGAGTCGATTTCGAACCCCCGTCCCTGGCCGCGCTCGATTGGGCGATCGATCTGGCTGGTCAAGTCGGCGCAAGCGCCACCGTCCTCCATTCGTACGAAATTCCGGTCGTTGGCATACCGGATGGTGCATTCATCGCGAGCGCCGAGTACGCGGCGCGCTTGATGACTGCTGCCGACACGGCTCTTGCGGCCGCCATCGGTGCGCGGCGAGGTCGCGGGGTCGATCTCACCGGCCTGATCCGACAGGGCGTTGCATGGGAGACGATTCACCAGGTCGCTGACGAAGTGAGCGCCGATCTCATCGTCGTCGGCACGCACGGGCGAAAGGGCCTTGCGCACGCCCTGCTCGGAAGCGTCGCCGAGAAAACGATTCGAACGGCGAAGCGCCCCGTGGTCGTCGTCCGGGGGTAGGCCTAAGCAAAGAGCCCAGGGGGCCAAGTGTCGAGGTGCTCGCGCAATGCGGCCGTGCTTTCGTCGAGCGGCCTCGTCGTGTCCAGCACGATATGGTCGTCCACCGCCAGCTCGTCCACGGCCTCGAAACGCGCACAGAATGCGTCGAAAATCTCGAGGCGGCCGTCCGACACCCCACGCTCGCGGGTCCGTGCGGCCAGGCGCGAACGACAGATCGAGGGATCCGCACGACACTCGATGAAGCGGAAGGGGACGTTGTGGCGGCTCGCGAGATCTTGTGCGGCTCGCCGCATGGCGCGCGAGCGAAACGACGCGTCGACGATCACCGGCCGTCCCGACGTGAGGACTAGGTCCGCTCGCCGCAAAACTTCCGCGTACACCGCTTCGGTGACCGCTGGATCGTAGGCCCCTTGCCACGGGGGCTCGTCGAGTGGCTCGGTTGCTGCCGTCCCGAGAACGGCTTTGCGCGTTCGGTCGGCTTCGACCACCGGTGCGCTGAGCTCGAGGCTTGCCTGAGCGGCAATGGTGCTCTTACCGGAGCCGATCACGCCGCCGATCGCAATGACCGCGGGAAGGAGCATCGAGCGCCGCTCCGCCGAGAGGGCCAACAAGAAATAACGGCGCGCGTCCTGCTGCGCGCGCCGCCGGGCGTCGGGGTCCAGCTGACCCTCTCCGCCGACGATCGCCGCGACTTTGCCCCTCACGTATGCGCGATAGCCCTCGTAGAAGTCGACCAGTGCGTACAAGTCGAAGTCGTTTGTCTCGCGTGCGTAGCTTGCAAGCAAGCGTTCGGCGAGGTCGACGCGGCCGTGCGCAGCGAGATCCATCGAAAGAAAGGCGATGTCGGCGCACACGTCGCCGAACCGAAAACGGTCGCTGAATTCGATGCAGTCGATGATCGCGGGGCGCGCCGACGGCGCCAGGTAGATGTGCTCGAGGCGCAGATCGCCATGGCCGTCGCGGACGCGGCCGGCGGCGATGCGCTGCAAGAACAGCCCGTCATGGCCACGGACAAACGCGGTTTGCCAGCGGGCGATCTCATCACTTTCGTCAGAAGACAGGTACTGGTCGACGCGGCCGCGTGTCTGCGCGAAGTTTTCCTGGATATTGTACTCGATGGCCTCTGCCGTGCCGAATCGAGCCGTGATCTCATCGCTGCGAGCCGAGGCGTGGAACTCCGCGATCCGTCTGGCGATGCCGTCGACGGCATCACTGGTGAGCTCTCCCCGCGCGAGCAGGACATCTGCGCGTCGCTGGTCCGGCAGTCGGACCATGTGCACGGCCCAATCGACGACTGGGCCGTCGCCGCCGACGCACAGTCGACCGTCGTCGCCGCGCCGAATCGGCACGACCCCTCGATAGACGTCTGGCGCGAGACGCGCGTTGAGCTGTACCTCCGCGTCGCACGCGGTCTTTCGCTGCTTGACGGAGCGAAAATCGACGAACCCGAGATCGACTGGCTTCTTGACCTTGAACACTGCGCCGTCCACGAGAAACACCAACGAGATGTGGGTCTCGGCCAGGTCGACTTGCGTGGGGCGCAGGTCGCCGTAGGCCTCGGAGCGAAGAAGGTCAACCTTGAGGGCCATCGGTCCGTCTGCCGGGCTGAGGGAAACCATGGATCACCGCCGTCCGGAGTGAGGGTACAGCTGGTGCCGCGCCGCCCACCGCAGCACGTCGAGGTCCGTGACGAGACCCAAGAAGCGCCGGTCGTTTCCGATCGCCGACACGAGGCGCACACGACCGTGCAACATGAGATCGATGGCTTCGATCAGCGGGGTGGACTCGTGCAGTACGGGAACGCGGCCGTCGGCGTCGCCGAGCGACGAGAGCTCGTCCAGCGGCGCGGCGGCGGAGAGAACCCCGTGCACCCGGTCGTCGTGCGTCAACACGACGACAAGCGCCTCGCGCTCGAGCAGTGCGCGTGCGCGCGCGACGGGGACGTCAACGCGAACAGCCACCGAGCGAGTGGCGCACACGGCGCCCACCGGCGTGCCAAGCGCCAGGGCATCCGGCCCGAGGAATAGCGGCTTGTCCGGCACCGGTTCGAGCTCTCCCGGGATGTCTAGAGGCGCGCAAGAGACGGCCGTGTCGGAGATCGTGTGAGCAAAGGAACACGCCGCGCATGTGCTCGCGTGGACCGATGCGTGACTCGACGGGCAGAACACCCGAAGCGCCCGAACGTTTCGTCCGTCCCGCTCGAAAACGTCCACGCTGCGCACCGGAAGCTCGACGAGCCGATCCGAGTGCTCGGGCGCCATGAACCACAGGAGAGGCAACACGCGTTCCGCAAGCGATCACGACCGATTCCGGCCTCGATCCGAGAACGAACGCGCAGAGTTTGCGTTTGCGCGCAGCCCAGGCACGGCTCGACGCGTGCGATCGCCCCGCCCACGATAAAGACTGCTTTCGTGGCCGTGAGTAGACTTCGAGCATGTCCACCCCCACTGGCCCGTCCCGCGGCGGGCGCCTCGCCTACAAGGACCCCGACTTTCTCGACAGCGACGAGGCTCGCCCCCTGCGCATCTTGGCCGAGTACCTCGAGCCGTACGCTGCGTTTCGCCGCGAACGCATCCAGGACACGATCGTGTTCTTCGGCTCGGCGAGGCTGCGCGAGGACGGCCCGCTGGCTCGTTACTACGCGGAGGCACGCGAGCTTGCGAGGATGGTCACGGAGTGGTCGAAGAGCCTTCCGCGAGGCGCGCACAAGTTCATCGTGTGCTCTGGCGGCGGCGGCGGGATCATGGAGGCAGCCAATCGGGGCGCCGCCGATGCGCGCGGACGGACCATCGGTCTGAATATCGGACTACCGAACGAGCAGCGGCCGAATCGATACGTCACCCGCCAGCTCACGTTCGAGTTTCACTATTTCTTCATGCGCAAACTATGGTTCGCGCACATGGCCCGTGCGCTCGTCGTCTTTCCCGGCGGCTTCGGCACGCTGGACGAGCTGATGGAAGTCCTCACCCTGGCGCAGACGCGCAAGATCGATCGCAAGATTGCGATCGTGCTCTTCGGATCGGAGTATTGGAACGAAATCTTGAATTTCGAGGCGCTCGTGCGCCACGGAATGATCTCGCGCGAAGACCTCGCTCTGTTCCAGTTCGCCGACGATTCGGCGTCTGCATTCGACATCTTGCGAACGTCGTTGGTCGCCGAGCCGGAGGGCGCGAGCCCGTGTTTCGCAAAATCGCGGACGTCGTGCTCGCCGGGCGAATGATCGCGGTCCGTGTGGCCTCGGCGTCGCAGCGGTTCATCTCTTCGCCTGCTCCGCTTCGAAGATCCGAGTGCGCGTGCGCGCGAACGCGTCGGCGTTGAGGCTCAGGGAGTCGATCCCTCGCTCCACGAGGAATGCCGCGAAGTCCGGGTAGTCGCTCGGAGCCTGGCCGCAGATGCCCACTTTGCGCCCGCGCGCGTGCGCCACTTCGATCAGGTGCGCGCACGACCACTTCACCGCTTCGATTCGCTCGTCGAACAGTGGTGCCACGGTCGTCGAGTCGCGATCGACGCCCAAAGTCAGCTGGGTCAAGTCGTTCGACCCAATCGAAAAGCCATCGAACAACTTGGCGAAGTCGTCGGCCATCAGGATGTTCGACGGGATCTCGGCCATGACGTAGACCTCCAGCCCGCCTTGACTCTGAACGAGTCCCCCCTCGCGCATCGTCGCGAGGACCCGCTCGCCTTCGGTTGGTGTGCGGCAGAACGGGATCATGACCTTCAGATTGGTAAGCCCGAATACCTCCCGCACCCGTCGCACGGCCGCCACTTCGAGCAAAAACCCCTCTTTGTAGTTCGGATGGTAGTAGCGGCTGGCCCCCCGCCATCCGAGCATCGGGTTTTCCTCGTGGGGCTCGAACGGCGCGCCCCCGACGAGGCGAGCGTATTCGTTCGTCTTGAAGTCGCTGAAACGCAAGATGACCGGGCGCGGCCAGAACCCCGCCGCCAGCATGCCGATCCCCTGCGCCAGCCGGTCGACGAAGTACTGCGTCTTGTCCGCGGCACCACCCGTCCTCGCGTCGACTTCGCGCTGCATCTCCATCGGGAGCGTGGCGTAGCGCGTCAGTGCAAGGGGATGGACCCCGACCCAACTCGCGAAGATGAACTCCATGCGGGCGAGCCCGACGCCGTCGCACGGAAGCATCGCGAGCTTCAGGGCGCTGTCCGGGTCGCCCACGTTGAGCATGATCTGCGTGCGGGGCTTCGGCAGCTTCGCCGGGTCGATCTCCTCCACGGAGAACGCGAGCTCACCGTCGTAGACGTGTCCGGTCTCGCCTTCGGCGCACGAGACGGTGACCGGGCGACCGCTCGCCACCGTTACGGTCGCGTTTCCGGTTCCGACAATGGCCGGAATGCCCAGCTCACGGGCGACGATCGCGGCGTGCGACGTGCGACCGCCGCGATCGGTCACGATGGCCGACGCGACCTTCATGATCGGCTCCCAGTCGGGGTCCGTCACCTCCGTCACGAGAACGTCGCCCTTCTTCACGTCCGCCTCCTGACGCGGATCGCGGACCAGGCGGGCTCGCCCCACGGCGATCGCGTCGCCGATCGCCAGCCCCGTGGTGAGCGCTCGCCCCGGGTGTTCGAGCTTGCACATCCGGATCGTGGGCGCCCCTCGCTGGCTGTGTACCGTCTCGGGGCGCGCTTGAACGATGAAGAGCTCGCCCGTGCGGCCGTCCTTCGCCCACTCGATGTCCATCGGGGCGGGCTCGGCGCGGACGCGCGAGTAGTGCTCTTCGATACGCAGGGCCCACTTGGCGAGGGTGATGACGTCGTCGTCGGCCAGGGAGAAACGCGCCCGCGCCTCTTCCGGCACGCGTTCGGTCCGAACGGCGCGATGGCCCCCTTCGTCGTAGACGAGGCGGCTCTCTTTCGCGCCGAGCTTTCGTCTCACGAGGGGGCGAAATCCGGCGTTCAGCCGGTCCTTGTGCACGACGAACTGGTCGGGGACGACGCGCCCTTGAACGACGCTCTCGCCGAGCCCGAAGCTCGACGTGACGAGGACCACGCCGCGATGGCCCGTGTCCGTGTCCAGTGTGAAGATGACCCCTGCGCTCGCCAGGTCGGAGCGAACCATCCGCTGTACGCCCACCGACAGCGCGACGCGCATGTGCTCGAACTTCATGTCCTCGCGGTAGTTGATGGCGCGGGGCGTGAAGAGAGACGCGAAAGCCTTGCGCACGGCGTCGTTTACGGCCGCGGCACCGCGCACGTTCAGGAACGTCTCCTGCTGGCCGGCGAAGCTGGCGTTCGGCAGATCCTCTGCCGTGGCCGACGATCGGACGGCGACATCGAGGGAAGCCCCGCCGCCCGCGCGACCCAGAGCGTCGTACGCCTGAGCGATCTCGCTCTCGAGGTCGGACGGAAGGGGAGCGCGTGTCATCAGCTCGCGGATGCCGTCGCTGCGGCGCACGAGGTCGTTCACATCGCCTTTCCGGATGCCGCGCAGCGCCTCTTCGATCGGTGCGGCGAGCCCGTTGGTGTCGATGAAATGGCGATAACCGTCGGCGGTAATCGCGAAGCCATCCGGCACGTTCACGCCGAGGGGCACCAGAGAACGCAGAAGCTCACCGAGGGACGCATTCTTGCCGCCGACGATCGCCACGTCCGAAAGGCCGACGTCACGGAACTGTCTGATCCACATGAGGCCACCTCGCGGGCAAGGGTTCTTGCGAGCGCTGTACCGCCGTCCGACATTCGTCGTGTTTCTCATGCCAGCAGAAGAACGAACCGCAGCGCACTCCCCTCCCGCGACCTGTCCGCCTGCTGCGCCTCTGCAGTTGCTGCTTCTTCTCACGCTCTCCGTCTGAGGACGCAGGAACGAAAATGCTGCGTCTCGGTGCACTCCCTGCACGCTGTCGAATGGGCGGGCCCGCGCTTTGTTCGCGCGGTACGAGCCCTGCTTGGCGGGGACCCCGGAGGTTGTCGCAATGCTCGGTGCTCTGACTCGCGACGAAATCGAACAGCTTCTCATGCGCTCGAGCATCGGCCGAATCGGCTGCCAGGCCGACGGCCGCATCTACGTCGTTCCGATCATCTATGCGTACGACGCCGATTGCGTGTATGCGCATTCGGCCGACGGCTTGAAGGTTCGGACGATGCGCGCCAACCCGAACGTCTGCTTCGAGGTCGACGACATCGTAGACCTCGCGCACTGGACGAGTGTCGTCGCCTGGGGCACCTACGAAGAGCTCAGCGGGCCGCTCGAAGAGCGCGCGTCCACGCTGCTGCTGTCGCGATTCGGGCCCATGCGGACCAGCATCACCGCGCTGAAGCATCCACGCTTGCTCGGCATCGCGCAGGAGGGCTCTCGCACGACGCTCTTCCGCATCCGGCTGACCGAGAAGTCCGGCCGCTTCGAGCGCTGATGAGCGCGATGCTCGCCATGACCGCTTCCAGGCGTCCGCCGCATGTTTGCTTGCTCACCGGAGGGGGA
The DNA here is from genome assembly GCA_964531095.1 of uncultured Polyangiaceae bacterium. Taxonomy (GTDB): domain Bacteria; phylum Myxococcota_A; class Polyangia; order Polyangiales; family Polyangiaceae; genus Palsa-1150. Next base: position 41,967 of record CAZHED010000027.1, read on the forward strand.
GACGCCCCCGGCCTCAACGCAGCCGTTCGCGCGTTCTTCCACGCGGCGACGCGCCACTCGATCACCGTCTCGGCGAGCCGCTTCGGCTTCGAGGGGCTGCTCGGCCGTGCCGAGCTCGCCCCCCTTCGAATCGAGGACGTTCGCGGGATACTCCCAAGGGGGGGGAGCATCCTCGGCTGCTCGACGAAGAGCAATCCGTTTGCCCCGGCTGCTGGCGAGGGGGCGGCGAAGGAACGGGCCGCGTCGCTGAACGCGCTCGTCGCGCTGGCGGTCGACGGTCTCGTGTTGGCGGGCGGCGACGGAACAATGGCGATTGCGCGCGGCCTTGGCGAGCTCGGGGTGCGGTGCATCGGGATCCCCAAGACGATCGACGGCGACCTCGCGGCGACCGAGCAGACGTGCGGGATCGATACTGCGGTGGAGACCGCGACGAGGGCAATCGACGCACTTCACTCCACGGCCGAATCGCACCAGCGGGTGATGGTCCTCGAAGTCATGGGGCGAACCACGGGATGGATCGCGCTCCGGGCCGCCATCGCCGGAGGCGCCGACGCCGCACTAATCCCGGAGATCCCGTACGATCCCGCGCGCGTGGTAGCCAAGATTCGCGAGCGGGAATCGCTCGGTCTTCGCTTTTCGATCGTCGTCATCGGCGAGGGAGCGCGCTCCGCGCGCGGCCAGACCAGCGAGGTCGAGCCTGCCCGTGCGGGTCGACCAGCCCGCCTTGGAGGCGCGGGCCACAGGCTTGCAGAAGAGCTCGCGGCGCTCGACGCCGGCCACGAGGTCCGCGTCACGGTCCTCGGCCATCTTCAGCGAGGCGGGACACCTACGGCGGCGGATCGGCTGCTGGCGACGCGGTTCGGTACCCACGCGGCGGAGCTCTGCGCCGAGCGGCGCTTCGGCCGTATGGTCACACTACGCGGCGGAGAGATCGACTCGGTGGCGCTCACCGAAGTGCCGTACGCGCCGCGCACCGTGGACCCGTCCGGGGAGTTGGTCCGTTGCGCGCGCGCGGTCGGGATCGAGCTGGGCGCGGAACCGACGTAGAGGAACCGGGTCACCAGCCTCCACTGGCTCCCCCTCCGCCTGAACGCCCGCCGCCGCCCGAGTACCCGCCACCGCCGCCGCCCCATCCGCCGCCGCCGCCCCATCCGCCGCCTCGGCCGCCGGGCCCTCCCCAAAAGAACATGCCGCCGCCGAAGCGAAGACGCAGAAGAACGATGGCGATGAGCACGAGAACGGCTCCCATCGTCACCCATGTCACCGGCGGTTCGGGGCGCGCAGCGGGCCCCGCTGTCGAGCCGAGCGCCATGTCGATCCCGTCGATGCCGCCGTCGATCGCCGCGCGGTAGTTGCCCTCGCGAAGTCGGGGAGCGACGCGATGCTCGATGATGTCGCTCGCCTGCAGGTCCGTGAGCTGTCCACCCACCCCTTTACCGGTCTCGATCCGAATGCGCCGCTCGTTCGGCGCGATGACGAGGAGCACCCCGTTGTCGAGCTTCTCGCGGCCAATCCGCCACGCGTTGAACGTTTCGTATGCGGCGTCCTCGACGGTCTCGCCTTGCAGCGACCCGACGACGAAGACGGCGATCTCCTTGCCCGACGCAGCCATCGATTGCGTCAGGCGCTGCTCCAGGGCGGCCCGGTCTTCGGGCGAAAGAACCCCCGCGGTGTCCGTGACGTGACCCTGGATCGGTGGCACCACGAACGCCGCGCGGGCGGGGGTGCCGAAGAAAAGGATCGCCACGCAAGCGATGGCGGCAAGCCACATCGAGCGCATCAGAAAGACACTTTCGGCGCGGCCATCGACTCGGGGGTAGCCGTGAAGTACGCGCGTGGTTTGAAGGCACGGCCTGTGGCGCGGTTGATCACTTGCCCGCGAACCTGCCCGAGCGCCGCGTTGTAGTCCGCGACCGCAGCGTTGTACTCCTCGCGGGAGCGAAGGATCCGGTTCTCGGTCCCCTCGATCTGGATCTGCAAGTCGTGAAAGGCGGCGTTCGCCTTGAGGTCGGGGTATTGCTCCTGTACGACGAGAAGCCGCGACAGCGCGCCCTTAAGCTGGTCTTGTGCCTTGGCGAACGCGGCCATCTTCTCAGGGTCCTCAAGATCCTCGGCCTTCAATGTGATGCCGGTGGCGGCGGCGCGCGCCTGCGTCACCTCCGCGAGGGTCTGTTCTTCGTGCTTGGCCGAGCCCCGCACGACGGCGACGAGATTGGGAACGAGATCCGCACGGCGCTGGAGCTGGGCTTCGATGTCGGCCCACTTCTGTTGGCAGACCTGTTCTTTGGTCACGAGGACGTCGTAGCTCTGGCACCCCGCGACGAGGGTGATCACGGCGAGGATGGCGACTGAGATTCGGAGCGGCATGGTTCACCTTCAGCGCGATTCGCGCAGCACGATTCGGGCCATTGCTGCCGGGGAGGGTCAAACCATTTCGTCGACCATCCGGTTGATCGCCTCGTACGCGGCCAGCTCGTGACGCTGTGGATGCGTCCACGCTGCGCCGCGAAGGTACGCATCGACATGGCGCGCGGCCTTCGTTCCCTGGCCCAAGGCGACCGCGATCGTACGCTGCGAGGGGGCATCATGTCCCCTCCGGCCAAGAGACCCGCGTGGCCTGTCATCACCCGGTCATCGGCCGTGAAGGCGAACTTTGGAACACGAGAAACCTCGTCCAATCTCGACAAACCGCTGCCGTCAGCGATGCTTTGCCGTGGAGGTCCGAAGCGACTCCTCCGCGGCCTTTTGCGCTTTGTACTCGGCCTCCAGGCGATGCAGCGCGACCGTCGCCACGCGGGCCAGATCGGTATCGGCAGAGACGGCGTCCTCGTCGGCCTTGAGCCTGTCGCTGAAGCCGTGGAGCATTCCCGCCCATGCGAGCGCGTCTCTCTCTCGTGGCGTCGATGCCTTTTCGCCGACGGGGTATCCCGCGGCGGCCGCCGTTTCGGTCAAGAACCGGAGCCACGTGCCCGGCACCAGTGTCTTGGTCGCATCTTGGGGGATTTCCGGGACGGCGACCCCGAAGAGAATGTGGAATTCGTCAGCCACCGCGTAGAGCTTCAGGTGCTTGGGAAGGCCGCGCGCCAGCTCCACCCGGTCGAGCGCGCGGAGGAGGCCGAGCACGTGTGCTTCTTTGGAGAGGCCGCCGGCGTCGAGCTCGAGGAGCGCTTCGAGTTTCGCGTGCGCGCGCAGGGGCGTCACGGCGCCGACTTCGTCGGCACTCAGCCTCTCGGGCTCGCGATCCAGGTCGCGCTTCACACGGTCGGCCGCGCGCCGCGCGAGCATCGCCTCCTTCTCCTCGTCGGCGAGCGCGGAGGTCAACCGGAGCAGCGAGTCTCGCGTCGAAGCCTCGACATGGTCGTTCTTCGCCGTCTCGTCGACCTTCGCGACGACGTCGGCCACGGCGTTCGTCTCGAGCGCTCGCAGTTGTTCGTAGTGCGTCTTGTCTTGGGCGCCGTTCCAGACGCGACGCACGAGGTCGTAGCAGCGGGCCTCGATGCCCTTCTCCTTCACGACGTCCTGTTCACCGAGGGCGTCGCCCCAGGTGCCGCCGGACCAGCATCCGGCGGCGGCGATGACGAGCTTGTGTGCCTCCTGGTCGCCCCCTGCCGGCGCGGGCGGCAACGGGGAAGAAGAAGAAGGGGAAGCGGAGGCGGGCGCCGCGGCCGTCACAGGCGATGTTTGGCTTTGCGGGGCCACGGCTGGCAGGGGTGCCGAGCTCTGGCAGTCAGCCGCGAAAAGCGCGGCGAAGCACGCGGCGCTGGATATCGGTGCGGTGAGCGAGCAAACCAGCGAGTCGCGCCTCATGGTCGTATCGCCACTTTCATCACGCCGTCGCGCTGGTGCGAGAAGAGGTCGTAGGCCTCCGCGATCTTGTCGAGTGGGAAGGAGTGCGTGACGAGGTCGCGGAGCGGGAAGCGCTTCGCGCGGACCACACTCATCAAGCGGCGCATCCGCTCTTTTCCCCCGGGGCAGAGCGTCGTGACGATGGTTTGGTCGGCGAGGCCGGCGGCGATCGCATCGAGCGGCATGGTCAGGTGCCCCCCGTAGACTCCCAAGCTCGACACGGTTCCGCCCGCTCGGATGCTCCGCAGCGCATTCTCGAACGTCGCCTGCTGGCCCAGGGCCTCGATCGCGACGTCGACCCCGCCGCCCGTGAGGCGCTTGATCTCGGCGACCACGTCCTGCGACGTCGGGTCGAGCACCACGTCGGCGCCCATCCGCTTGGCCATCTCCAGGCGCTTCGGCACCGAGTCGATCCCGATGACGAGCGACGCGCCCGAGAGGCGGGCGCCCGCGGTCGCACAGAGCCCGATGGGCCCTTGCGCGAAGATCGCGACCGAGTCGCCGAGGCGCACTCTTCCCCGCTCGGCAGCGGAGAAGCCGGTCGACATGATGTCCGGGCACATGAGGACCTCTTCGTCCGAGAGGTCGTCGGGGATCTTGGCGAGATTGGCCTGGGCGTTCGGTACCAGGATGAACTCCGCCTGGCACCCGTTGATCGTGTTGCCGAAGCGCCAGCCGCCTATCGGCGTGAAGGCATCGCCGCCGTGGCTGCACTGGGCGCCATCGCCCGAGAGGCACGCGCGGCATTGACCGCACGGAGTGATGGCTCCGACGATTACGCGATCTCCCACGGCGTATCCGTTGAGACCGAGCCCGAGCGCCTCGATGCGCCCCACGGGCTCATGTCCTACAGTCAGCCCCTCGCGGACCGGGTACTCGCCTTTGAGAATGTGGACGTCTGTGCCGCAAATCGTGGTCAACGTCATGCGGATGAGCGCCTCCCCCGGTCCGGGTGTCGGCCGTTCGACTTCGCGGAGCTCGATTCTGCCTTTGCCGAGAAACACTGCCGCACGCATCGTGGCCATGGCTTTTCTCTCCTCGTGCGCGTGCCCCATGCGAAGGACACGCCACCGCCCCTCCCACGTCGACAAGCCGGAAAGCGACGGTCGCCGATGCGAGGTGATCCGCCCGGCCCAGCGCAAAGACTGCGCGAAAGCGCAAAGGCCGCTTTCCTCTCGCGATCAGAGTTGCTGCTGGTAGAGCTGCTGGACTTCGGTTGCGCTGAGCGCCCGGCTGTAGATGCGGAAGTTGTCGATCTTCCCGTTCAAATACGGATCCGTCGTGAACTGCGAGCGCCCCAGCCAGTTGTTGGATGTGGTTCCCAGGTTCGACGGATTCAGAGTCATGGCCGTATTCTGCGCCACCTGAGCCCCGTTGACGTAAAGGGTACCGGTGGCTCCGGCGAGCGTGACGCACACGTGTTGCCAGCCGCCGATTCCCAGCGCGGTGGTTGCGTTGAGCGTTTGTTCTCCGGCGACCCCCGTCGTCGTGATCGCAAATTGCAGCTTGGTGCTGCCGTTGGCGGGCGTGAGAAACATGTAGGTGGTCGTTCCGGTGCCGAAGTCGAAGACGTGCGAGTGCTTCAATGCGGCGTTCAGATAGACCCATGTGGAAACCGAGAACGCCGTGAGGCCGGTCACGATGCCTGCGGGCAAGCTCACATATTGCGTGGTGCCGTCCATGGTGGCCGCGTCGTCGTGCAACCCGGCCGCGAACGTCGCGCCCTGCATCGTCGCGGTCTGATTGTTGCCGGAGAGGTCGGCCGACACCAAGCCGCTCGTTTCGGAAAATGGATAGAAGGCCACGAGATCCGCGATGTTGCTGCCGTCGACAGAGGCATCCCCGTGGCCAGCGTCGCCGCTTCCCGCTTCGGTCCCGCTGTCGACCGTGGCGTCGAAAGCCCCCGCATCGGGGTTGGCGTCTTTGGTGACGACGTCCGCCGCCGCGTCTGGCCCGACTTGGACTGCCCGCTGGTCGGATGCATCGTCGACGTCAGGCGTCGCATCCGCAAACGCGGCATCGCTCGTGGCGTTCGTGCCGGCGTCATCCGCCTCGCCGGGCCCGACGTCGTCGCCGTCGTCGCCGACCACAACGTCGTCCGTCTCGTCTTGGGCCTGCCCGTCGATGGGGCTGTCCTCCCCGTCATCTCCCCCTGCGGCACGTCCCGGGCGGTCGAGGCTGCCGAGATCGACGAGGAACGAACACTGACAGAGCGCGAGGAGCGCTGCGCCGCTTATCGTACGAACCACCCTTCGAAACGCAGCCCGCATTCGCACCGAACCACAAATTATAACATGAAAGGCGGCCCCTCGCCTTTGCTGCCGGGGACACGCACACGCCCGCCCGGAACGCGCCTTGGTGTTAGCGTGCGGGAGTGTCATCGTGTGGACCTTGCCCGGCGCGAACGGCGATGTTACGAGGCTGTCAGTGTGAAGAGCGCGGTACGGCAAACCCGAAAAGCGAAATCGCGCTGCCGGTTCGCGATCGCCTGTGCGCGCGTTCTCTTTGCAGTCGCCCTCATCGCCGGGTTCACCCATTCCGGGTCGCGCTATTTCTACTGCGAGGCCATGGGGCTCGCCGCCGTCGATCCGTGTCTCGATCTCGATGCGGCGCGCAGCGACTCGCCGAGTTGTCCTGAGCGGACGTTGCAGGGGCGCCTCGCCGATTGCTGCGAGATCATCACACTGCCATCGGTGCCCAACGCTGCGCAGTCCGAAGGACCCAGGGTGCCGGCGGCGTCGGTGGTTGCGACCGCTCCTCCCTACCAATCTGTCGGTCACGCGCTCGATGACCAGCCGAGGGCGAGAATCGCGTTCGCGCGGTGGCGAGAGCCCCCACGATCGCCGCAAAAAGCCCGCGCGCGGTTGATGGTCTTTCTCACATGAGGCGATGAGCCGAGCAGCGCTGCAGGGCTCCCATGCAGCGCGCCGGTGGTCGCTCGCCCCCCTCGCCGTGCCGCGCGCGCCGTGGCGCGTGTTTGCTCTCGAACGCGGATTGGTCTCACTGCGTGCGAATGCGGGCTCTTCCCGCACTCCCGCATCGATAGGGAAGAGTCATGGATTTCGTCGCTCGAGGACGGGCCTGTTGGCCCGTGCCGATGTTGATGATTCTACTCGGCTGCGCGGCTTCGGGTCGCGGGACGTATGAGGCGCTCGTCGATGGCGAGGAGGTAGCCGCCTCCGGCGATCCCCGCCCGGCGCCAGACGAGCGTGCTTTGAGCGGGCCCGTGCTCGAGCGTGGTGCGTACGTGCGTGCCGTTCTGGGCCGCAATCGATCACTCGAATCCGCGCGTCAGGGATGGCGTGCCGCGATCGCGCGCGTGCGGCAGTCCGGTGCTTTTGACGATCCGCTGGTGACACTCGAAGTCGCTCCCCTGTCGATCGGATCGGCGAGCGCTCGCTTCGGCTACACCGGAATGGTCAGCCAGCGGCTGCCGTGGCCGGGCAAGCTTTCGCTCGAGGAGACCGTCTCCAAGGCCGAGGCCGACGCGCAACGATGCGACTATGAGGCCGCCCGCCGAGAGCTCGCGCTCACGGCGTCGCTGCTTTACGACGACTACTTCGTTGCCGTCAGGTCGATCGAGATCAACGCGCATCATGTCGAGTTGATGCGCTCGATGCAAGCAGCTGCGATCGCCCAGTTCGAGGCGGGTCGCGCTTCCGCGCAAGACCCGTTGCAAGCCGAGTTCGAGCTCACGCACATGGAGCACGACACGGTCATCCTCGCTTCGCAGCGCGACATCACAGTGGCGCAAATGAACGAGCTTTTGCACCGTGACCCCGAGCTGCCGCTGCCCCCGCCGCCAAACGAACTGTCGATGCCGCGGGTCGCAGGCCTCGCCGCACCGGGACCCATGGAGAGCGAAGCGGTCGAGCACAGGCCCGACGTCGCAGGCGCTCGGCAACACGCGCATGCCGAGGAAGCGCGGGCGGAGCGCGCCGCGCGGGAGTCGTATCCCGACATCACGATCTCTACTTCGTACAACTCGATGTGGGACATGCCCGAGCATCGCTGGATGGTGGGACTCAGCTTCAACCTTCCGGTGCAGACGGGCCGTCGCCAGGGTGCCGTCGACGAGGCGACCGCCATGCGCGCCAAATACGAGGCGGACGCGGCGCGCATGAGCGACATGGCGCGCACGCAGGTCGTCGTCACGCTCAGGAGGCTCGAGGAGGCCGGTCACGTCCTGCACATCTTCGAGGAGCGCCTTCTGCCGATCGCACGACAACAAGTGGACGCGGCTCGCGCAGCATTCGTCTCGTCGGGGTTGCCCTTCGTGTCGGTGATCGACGCGGAGAAGAACCTGCGTGGCGTAGAGCTGGATCAGCAAGTGGCGCAGGCCGACTACGACCGGCGGCGCAGCGAGCTCGATCGCGCGGTCGGACGCATGCCTGGGATTGACGGAAAGGAGGACGCCCGGTGAGCGCCCACGAGAGCAACGGCGTGCGAAGACCACTCGTGTCGATCGCGCTCGTCGCCTCCCTCCTCGCGCTCGCGTTGGCCCTCCACCGGCAGCTCATCGGCTGGTTTTCCGGTGGCAGCATGGGCGGCGCTTCTGGCTCGAGCGCGGCCGTGCACGCTTCGGATGGCTCCGCGATGAGCCGGATACCCCGTGGGATCGACCACTACACGTGCTCGATGCATCCGTCGGTCAAGGAGGTCGCTCCCGGCAAGTGCCCAATCTGCGGTATGGATCTCATCGCGGTCACCACGGAACAGCAACGTGAGGGCGTCGTCACGATCGACGACGTACGCCGTCAGCTGATCGGAGTACGTACCGCGCCGGTCACTCTCGGCCCTATGCGCAAGGACTTCCGCGTGGTCGGTCACGTCGCCTACGACGAATCCACGCTCGCGGACGTCAACCTGAAAGTCCACGGGTGGGTCACGAAGCTGTACGTGAGTCAAACTGGCCAAAAGGTCACGCGGGGGCAAACGCTCCTGTCGCTCTACAGCCCGGAGCTCTACAACGCGGAGGAAGACTTCATTCTGGCCACCCGGAGCGCAGCAACGCCGACCTCCCCGCTCGCGTCTGGAAGTGGCCCAAACCGGCTCGAGACGATGGCGCGTGCGGCGCGTCAGCGGTTGCACTTGCTCGGCCTGGCCGATACGCAGATCGACGGGCTGGCGAACCAGGGGGCGCCGTCGGAGAGCGTCCCAATCGCGGCGCCCGCAAGCGGCTTCATCATCGAGAAGAACGTCGTCGAAGGCGCGTCTGTCGAAGCCGGTATGCGGCTCTATCGCATCGCCTCGCTTACCAAGCTGTGGATCGAGGCCCAGGTCTACGAGGCAGACCTCGCGCATGTCCGTGTGGGCCAGGCGGCATCGGTGACCCTCGATTACCTGCCGGGTCGAACGTACGACACGACGGTCGCGTACGTGTATCCCTATCTCGACCCGCAGACACGCACTGCGCAGGTGCGTCTCGAGCTCTCGAACAAGGACCTCGATTTGAGGCCCGGAATGTACGCCAGCGTCACCCTTGGTACGGATCTCGGACCGCGCGTGCAGGTCCCTTCGGCGGCCATCGTGTACACGGGCCCGCGGCGCCTCGTCTTCGTGGACCTCGGGCAGGGCCGTTTTCGCCCCGTGGAGGTGTCGGTGGGCGCGGAGTCGAACGGGATGTACGAGGTGCTTTCCGGACTGAAGCCCGGCGACCAGGTGGCCACCTCGGGAGTCTTCCTCATCGCGGCCGAGGCACGCATCACCACGGCGTCCAAGTACTGGGACAGCTCTGCGTCGCCGATGGAAGGCGGAGCCATGGACCTCCAGCTTCTGCCGAGGCCGGGGACGCCGTGACGGTTTGCAGCACGCCGCCCGGAAACCCCGGTTGGATCGCGCGGATCATCGCCGCGAGCGCCCGCAGTCCCTTCGTGGTCATTCTCTTCGTCGTAGCAGCAACCGCCTGGGGCGTCGTCTCGCTTCGCCGAGCGCCTCTCGATGCGATTCCGGATCTCTCGGACGTCCAGGTCATCGTTTTCACGGAGTGGATGGGACAGAGCCCGAACCTGGTCGAAGACCAGGTGACCTACCCGATCTCGTCTGTGCTCATTTCCGCACCGAAGGTCCAGGCGGTTCGCGGTCAATCGATGTTCGGGATGTCGTTCGTGAACGTCATCTTCGACGAAGGGACGGACATCTACTGGGCTCGGAGCCGCGTGCTCGAATACCTGAGCGCCGTCCGCGGCAGGCTTCCGCAAGGGGTCAATCCCATCTTGGGACCCGACGCGACCGGAGTGGGCTGGGTTTTCGAGTACGCACTGGTCGACCGGACGGGCAAGCACGACCTTCAAGAGCTGCGCTCGATTCAAGACTGGAACCTGCGGTACGCGCTGGGTAGTGTCCCCGGCGTCGCGGAGGTGGCGAGCGTCGGCGGGTTCGTGAAGCAGTACCAGGTCAACGTCGATCCTGCGAAGCTGCTCGGGTACGGCGTCGGAATGGACGATGTCGTCAAAGCCGTACGCGCGTCGAACGAGGAGGTCGGCGGCCGGGTCATCGAGATGGGCGGGCACGAAGAGGTCATTCGCGGCCGCGGCTACGTGAAGGACCCGGACGACATCGGCCTCAGTCCCATCAAAGTAATGAACGGGACCCCCATTCGGGTGCGCGATGTAGCGCGCGTCAGCATCGGCCCGGACATCCGCCGCGGCCTCTCGGAGCTCAACGGGGAAGGCGAAGCGCCGGGCGGCATCATCATCATGAGGTACGGAGAGAACGCGCTGACCGTGATCGAAGCGGTCAAGGAGCGGCTTCGCGAGATTCAAGGCGGTCTGCCGAAGGGCGTCGAGATCGTACCCACGTACGACCGATCGCTGCTCATCGAAGCATCCGTCGCTACGCTGAAGCACACGCTCATCGAGGAAATGATTGTCGTCAGCCTCGTCATTTTTGTGTTCTTGCTCCATGTTCGGAGTGCGCTCGTCCCCATTCTGACCCTACCGATCGGCGTTCTTTTGGCGTTCGTGCCAATGTTCTACCAACACCTGACGGCGAACATCATGTCGCTCGGCGGTGTCGCCGTCGCGATCGGCGCGATGGTCGATGCGTCGATCATCATCATCGAGAACATCCACAAGAAGCTCGGCGAGTGGGAGAATGCGGGCCAGCCCGAGCCGCGCACCGACGTCATGATCCGCGCGATGCAGGAGGTCGGCCCCTCGATCTTCTTCTCGCTTCTCGTCATCACGATCTCGTTCTTGCCCGTCTTCACCCTGGAGGCGACCGAAGGCCGTCTCTTCAAGCCGCTCGCGTTCACCAAGACGTATTCGATCGGCTTTGCGTCAATTCTGGCGGTCACGCTCACGCCTGCGCTTGCGGTCCTCTTCATTCGGGGCAAGGTGCTCGACGAGACGCGGAATCCGATCAACCGATGGCTGACCGCCGGGTATACGCCGGTCGTCCGCTTCGTTTTCGAGCACCGATGGAAGGTCGTCATCGCGGCCGCGCTCACGATGGTCCTGACCGCGCCCGCGGCGCTGCGGTTGAGCAGCGAATTCATGCCCCCCCTCAACGAGGGCGTCATCCTCTACATGCCGACCGCGCCGCCGGGCATGTCCGAAAACGAGGCGTCCGTCATTTTGCAGTCGATGGACCGGGAGCTGAAGACGTTTCCCGAAGTCGTGAGTGTCTTCGGAAAGATGGGTCGGTCGGAAACAGCGACCGATCCCGCGCCGCTCGGGATGGCCGAAGTCACGGTCGTTCTCAAGGGACGAGCCGAATGGCGGGCCGGCCTCACCTGGGACGGCCTGCTCAAAGAGATGGACGAAAAGCTGCACTACCCCGGCATGCCGAACGTCTGGTGGATGCCTATCCAGACGCGAACGGAGATGCTCGCGACGGGGGTGAAGAGCCCTCTCGGCATCGAAGTTTTTGGCGACGATCTGGAGGCCATCGAGAAGGCAGCGATCGCGGTTGAACACGCCGTGTCTGGCGTCCCAGGAACGCGCAGCGCGTTCGCCGAACGATCGACAGGCGGCTTCTACATCGACTTCCACGTCGACCGCGAGGCGGCCGCTCGTCACGGCCTGACGGTCCAGGACGTCAACAGAGTGGTGTCCCAGTCGATCGGTGGGGAGAACGTCTCCGAGACCGTCGAAGGTCGCGAGCGCTATCCGATCAACGTCCGTTACGCGCGCGAGTTTCGCGACGACCCTGAGCTCCTCGGACGCACGCTGATCAGCACGGCGGGGGGGCCGCAGATTCCGCTGTCGCAAGTCGCCAGCGTCCGCGGCGTACTCGGACCGCCCATGATTCGGAGCGAAGGAGGCAAACTCGTTGGCTTCGTCTTCGTCGACACGGACCGACCGATCGCCGACTACGTCGCGGAAGCGAAGCAGTCGGTCGCTCGCGACGTGCCCCTTCCCGCTGGCACGCGCCTCGAATGGGTCGGGCAGTTCAAGTATTTCGAACGCGCGAAGGAGCGGCTGAAGTGGGTGATCCCGCTGACCCTCGGCATCGTTTTCGTGCTCCTTTACTTCAACACGAAGTCGATCGTCGAAACCGTCATCGTCATGCTGGCCGTGCCGTTCTCGCTCGTCGGAGCGATTTGGCTTCTATATCTACTGCACTACAACGTGAGTGTCGCCGTCTGGGTCGGCGTCATCGCGCTTGCCGGCCTTGACGCCGAGACGGGGGTCGTGATGCTGCTCTATCTGAAGTTGGCCCATGACCGGCACGGGCGCGACGGGCGGCTCCGGTCTCTCGAAGGACTCCGCGAGAGCATCGTCGAGGGCGCCGCGAAGAGGCTGCGGCCCAAGCTCATGACGGTTGCCACGATGATCATCGGCCTGGTGCCCGTTCTCTGGAGCACAGGAGCCGGAGCCGACGTGATGAAGCGGATTGCGGCACCCATGATCGGGGGCCTGGTCACCTCGTTCCTGCTCGAGCTGACCGTGTATCCCGCCATCTTCGGGATTTGGAAGGGGCGTGGCCTTCCCGAGAAGGACACCGGCCTGGTAATCGGAAGGCAGTCGGAAGGAGGGGCGTAGAAAATGGTGGAGGCCTTCGTTCATGGAAATTCATCGGCGTCGAAGCATCATGTCGTTCTTGCTCGAACCCCCGCGGTATTCGCCGTCTGGCGGGGACGGGGCTCGCGCTCCCGCGCGTTTCTTCGATCGGCTGCACTTCGTTCCATGCTTGGCAACGCCGCTCTAGCCCTGGGTGCGCTGCTGTCCGCCTGCGCATCGACGTCCGCCGCGCCTGCGTTTCGCGAAACCTCGCGACTCGTCGAGGCGCGGACGGGTTTTCCCATTTTCTGGAACCAAGGGGGCGCCGCGGACGTCGCCGTCGCGCGTCGGGTCCGCGACCTGCTCGACCGCGACTTGTCGGTCGACGCCGCGATCCAGATTGCGCTGCTCAACAACAAGGACTTGCAGGCTCTCTATGAGGAGTTGAGCCTCGCCCAGGCCGATCTCGTGCAGGCAGGGCTGCTGCGGAATCCGACGTTCTCCGGCGGCGTGACGGTGCCAGTTGCTGGGCAGGGGGTGCAAACCGGATTCGACCTGGGTGTGGCGCAAGATTTTCTGGGCCTGTTGCTTCTCTCGGCGCGGAACAAAGTCGCTGGCGCCGAGCTCGACGCGACCGAGCTGCGTGTGGCGGACTCCGTCCTGCGCACCACGTTCGACGTGCAGGCCGCCTACTACGCGCTTCTGGCAGCGGGGCAGGTGCTCGCAATGCGGCGAACGGTGCTCGAGACCGGCGACGCCGCCGTGGCGCTCGCGCAGACGCAGCACGCCGCCGGCAACATCAGCGACCTCGATCTCGTCAACCAGCAGACGACGTTCGAGCAGCTCCGGACCGACGTCAAGCGAAGCGAGGCGGATGTCGTCGTCGCACGCGAAGCGCTGACCCGCTTGCTCGGGCTCTGGGGGACGGACGTGGCTTTTCACGTGCCACCCAAGCTTCCCGACCCTCCACCCCGCGAAGCCTCCCTCGAGCACCTCGAAGCGATCGCGATCGGCCATCGCCTGGACCTCGCATCGGCGCACGCGCGAAGCCAGGCCCTCTCGTACGCGGCGGCGACGGCCAAGAACTACCGTTTCGTCGGGTCGGCCAGCGTCGGGGTGAATTTCGAGCGCTCCCCGGAGCGCTACAGCGCCTTGACCCCCAACGCTTCGCTGGAGCTGCCCGTCTTCGATCAGAAGCAGGCGACGGTCGCCCGCGCGGAGGCCCTGGTGCGCCAGGCGGAGGCCCGCGAGGCGGCGCTCGCCGTGGACATTCGCTCCGAAGTGCGCGCTGCCCGTGCCCGCCTCGTCGCGACGCGGGACGTGGTGGATCGGTACGCCGAGGTCGTCGTTCCGCTCCGCGAGCAGGTCACCAGCCTCTCGCAGCAGCAGTACAACGCGATGCTCCTCGGCGCCTACCAGCTGCTCGCCGCCAAGCAGAACGAAGTGAACGCCTATCGCGAGTTCATCGAGGCGTTGCGCGACTACTGGCTCGCGCGCGCCGACCTCGAACGAGCCATCGGGGCGGCGACCCCGAAGGCTAGCCCCCCCGTCACCCCGTCATCAGGAGCCAAGCCATGAAGCGAATCTACGGCCCCCGCGTCGATCCCCTCGCGAATCCCGACGAGGCGAGACCCCCGATCTCGCGGCGTGACGCCGTTTTCTCGGGCGCCGCGCTGCTCGCCGGTGCGACGACGGCTCTGCGCGCGACCGACGCGCGCGCAGATCCTCCCCTCACGGGGCCGTCGCCGTACGTGCCGATCGTCACCCCGAACGGCGCGACGTTGCCCTGGACCATGCGAGACGGCGTCAAAGAGTTCCGCCTCGTGGCGGAGCCCGTGAAGCGCGAATTCGCGCCTGGAATGGTCGTCAACGGGTGGGGCTACAACGGCTCGGTTCCCGGACCGACGATCGAGGCGGTCGAAGGCGATCGCGTCCGTCTCTTCGTCACGAACAAGCTGCCCGAGCGCACGGCCGTGCACTGGCACGGCGTGCTCTTGCCGAACGGCATGGACGGCGTTGCGGGGCTGACGCAGCCGCATGTCGAGCCGGGCGAGACGTACGTCTACGAGTTCACGCTGCGCCAGCACGGTGTCTTGATGTACCACCCGCACTCGGACGAAATGGTGCAGGTCGCGCTCGGGATGGTGGGTTTCTTCGTCATCCACCCGCGCGTGCCGGAGGCCGCCCGCGTCGACCGCCACTTCGCCATCATGCTCAACGAGTGGTTGGTTCCACCCGGCGCGGCGACGCCGAACCCTGCAGCGATGCTCGACTTCAACCTCTTCACCTTCAACGGCCGTGTCTGGCCGGGCACCGAGGCGCTCGTCGTCCGGACGGGCCAGCGCGTTCGATTGAGCTTCGGCAACGTCAGCATGGACAGTCACCCAATCCACGTCCACGGTCACCGGTTCTGGCACGTCGGCACCGACGGCGGCGACATCCCTCCTTCAGCCCGCGTACCCATGACCACGATCAACGTGCCTCCGGGTACGACGCAGACGATGGAGTTCGTGGCGGACGCACCGGGCGATTGGGCTCTTCACTGCCACAAGTCGCATCACACGATGAACGCCATGAGCCACGATCTGCCAAACATGATTGGCGTTCGCGCGCCCGATTCCGAAGAAAAGATCCGAAAAGTCCTTCCGGCGTACATGGCCATGGGCGAAGCGGGCATGGGCAATACGATGGACATGGGGCAGCCCAAAAACACGCTGCCGATGATGGCTGGAAAAGGACCGTTCGGAGACGTCGAGATGGGCGGCATGTTCACCATCCTCAAGGTCCGCGACGGCATCACGAGCTATGCGGATCCCGGGTGGTACAAGCACCTGGCGGGCACGATCGCGCGCAAGGTGCCCCTCTGACGAGGCGGCCATTTCAACGCATCGAATGCGGACGAGTGCAGGTTCTGCACGTAGGGAACGGTCGCGAAGCGACGGCAGAAGGTTCCCGCCGGGGCCCCATCGATGGCGCGGCATTTGCGCGCGCCTCCGCCATGGTCAATCCGCCTTCCTTGGACCGTCGCCGGTTCGTGAAACGAGTCGCGTGGGGCGTCGGCGCGGCCGTGGCAGCTCGCTCGATGCTGGCGGAGGGTACCGGAGCCCGCGCGGACAGCTCTTCGCCGGCGGCTTCGTTCCGACCGGACGCAGAGTTCGGCCTGAAGGCGACCCGCGCCCAAGCCCAGATCCTGCCCGGCGATCCAACCAGCGTGTGGTCAATCCAGGGTCAAGTGATCCACGGCGATCGAGGGATGCTGGAAGGCTCGCTCAACGCCGCGCTCGGTCCGACGTTTCGCGCGCAGGTCGGCCAGAACCTACGCATCGTTCTCGACAACGACCTTCCGCAGGAGACGATCCTTCATTGGCACGGCCTCCGCGTACCCGAGACCGCGGACGGTCACCCGCGCTTCGCCGTTCCGCCCGGCGGCCGGTACGTCTACGACTTCGAGGTCAAAGGGCCGCCGGGTACCTACTGGTACCACGCGCATACGCATAGACGCACCGGCGAGCAGGTATATCGAGGGTTGGCCGGATTGTTCGTCATCGAAGACTCGAGCGAGGCTTCGGCTAGGCTGCCGGCCGGCGTCTTCGATGTCGCGCTCGCCATCCAAGACCGGTTGTTCGATGCGAACAACCAGCTTGCTTACCTCGCATCACCGATGGATCGCATGCGCGGCTTCCTCGGTGACCGAATTCTCGTCAATGGCAGTGCGGGGTTCGGGATGAGGGTCGCCGCGAGGCCCTATCGCCTCCGGATTCTCAACGGGTCGAACAGTCGGATCTACCGGCTCGCCTGGTCCGACGGCAGCCCGCTCACGGTCATCGGCACCGACGGCGGATTGCTCGAGGCTCCCGTTCGGAAAGCGTACGTCGTTCTCGGGCCAGCGGAGCGGGTCGACCTGTGGGCGAACTTCGGCGGTCGCTCCGTGGGCGCCGAGGTCAATCTGGTGAGCCTGCCATTCGACGGAATGACGCCGACGGGTCCGATGGGCAGCGGCGGGCTCCCCCAAGGCGCGGCGCTGACCATCGCCAAAGTCAAAGTCGATCGGCTGAGCGCCGATCGCTCGCGACTGCCCGAGAAGCTGTCCGGGCCCGAGCACTACCGCTTCGCGGACGCGACCAACGCGTCGGCTCCCCGCCGGATCGTCCCGACGATGGGGCACATGGCCTTCGGGCTCAACGGTCGGGTGTTCGAGATGAACGGAGTGGGCGCCGACGAGCGGGTGAAGCTCGGCGCCCTCGAGGCGTGGGAGTTCGACAACACCGCGGTCGCCGGTAGTGCGGGCGGCATGGGCATGATGGGTATGGCCCCGATGCCGCATCCATTCCATATTCACGGTGGGCAGTTTCAGGTCGTTCGCCGCGAAGGGGTCGCTCACGCCGGCTACGTCGACGGGGGCTGGAAAGATACGGTTCTCGTCATGCCGGGCGAGAAGGCCGTCGTCCTCATGCGCTTTCTCGATTACGCGGGGATGTTTCTCTATCACTGCCACAACCTCGAGCACGAGGACGGCGGGATGATGCGAAACCTTCTCGTCGTTGCGTGATGCTGACCGCAGCCTGGCGCGGATTTCGCGAGGTGGCGGATGCTATGCGAGAGTGGGGCGGTATGGTCTTGCGCGCTCGCGAGGAAGCTGAAACGGCGGGCAAAGATTGGGAGCGACCACGCAAGCGGGCGTAAGCGATCCGTAAGCGACCCCGCTCCCGCTGGGTCGGAACGTGCCTTGCTCGCCTCTATGCAGGCGGAGGCGCGAACATGCTCAAGCATCCCAATATTCTCGTGCTGTGGGGCGACGACATCGGCTTCTGGAACATCAGCGCGAACAATCGCGGAATGATGGGCTACCAGACGCCGAACATCGATCGGCTCGCGAACGAGGGACTGTCGTTCACCGACTACTACGGGCAGCAGAGCTGCACCGCCGGACGCGCCGCCTTCATCACGGGGCAGAACCCGCTGCGGACGGGCCTAACGAAGGTCGGGATGCCCGGCCAGGACCTCGGGCTGCGCCCGGAGGACCCCACGATCGCCGAGCTACTCAAGCCGCTCGGGTATGAGTGCGGGCACTTCGGCAAGAACCACCTCGGCGACAAGGACGAATTTTTGCCGACGAACCATGGCTTCGACGAGTTCTTCGGCAATCTGTACCATTTGAACGCGGAGGAAGAGCCGGAGCTCCCGGACTATCCGAAGGACCCCGCGTTCCGGAAGAGGTTCGGTCCGCGTGGCGTTCTCCACAGCTTCGCCGGCGGTCGTGTCGAGGACACCGGGCCGCTCACGCGGGCGCGAATGGCGACCATCGACGACGAAGTGAACGCCCACGCGATCGGGTTCATCGATCGCGCGCATGCAGCGAAGAAGCCATTTTTCGTCTGGTGGAACTCGACCCACATGCACTTTCGGACGCATGTGAAGAAGGGATACGAGGGGCGGAGCAAGCAAGGCTTCTACAACGACGCGATGATCTACCACGACGACACCGTCGGACTGATGCTCAAGAAGCTCGACGACCTCGGGATCGCGGGCGACACAATCGTTCTTTATTCGACCGACAACGGCCCCCATTTCAACTCCTGGCCGGACGCCGGAATCACGCCTTTCCGAAGCGAGAAGAACACGAACTGGGAGGGCGCATTTCGCGTGCCGGCCTTCGCACGCTGGCCGGGGAAGTTCCCGGCCGGAAAGGTGCTGAACGGGATCGTGTCGCATCAAGACTGGCTACCGACGATCCTGTCGGCCGCGGGAGATCCGCAGGTCGCAACGAAGCTCTTGAAGGGGAGCACGTTCGGAGCGAAGACATTCAAAGTTCACGTCGACGGGCAGGACATGCTCGCGTACTTCTCGGGCAAGACCGACAAGAGCCCGCGCGACGCGTTCTTCTACGTGAACGACGACGCCCAGCTCGTCGCCCTTCGATTCGGTGACTGGAAGCTCGTCTTTCTCGAGCAGCGCGCGAAGCAGCTCCAGTGCTGGCTCGAGCCCTTCGTCGAGCTCCGTGCGCCCAAGCTGTTCAATCTACGGCGCGATCCCTTCGAGCGCGCCGACGAGAGCTCGAACACGTACTACGACTGGTACCTGGACCACGCGTTCGTGCTCGTGCCGGCGCAGGCCTTCGTCGCCCAGCAAATTCAGTCCTTTCGCGAGTTCCCGCCCCGACAGAAGCCCGCGTCGTTCAACCTCGACCGCGTGCTCGAGAACATCCAGGCGGCCGTCGGAAGCGGCGCGCACTGATCGTACCGGTTCTCACTCCCCCTGTCTTGTCTCCCCGGGAAACCAAAGCGTGAACGCCGCGCCGGCACCCGGCGCGGTTTCGAGCGTGGTGGTCCCTCCGTGGCGCTGCATCGTCGCGTACACCATCGCCAGACCGAGGCCGGTTCCTTCCGCTCCCTTGGTCGTGAAGAACGGCTCGAAGACGCGCTCCTGAATCTCGGGAGGCATCCCCGGGCCCGTGTCGGCCACCCGAACGAAGCCGCCCCCGCGCGCTTCCCCCGTACGAAGCGAGATGGTGCCTCCGTCCGGAAGCACATCGATCGCGTTCATGACGAGGTTTACGATCGCCGAGACCACCTCCCCCGCGCGAGCGACGACGGCGGGAGGGGTGCCCGGCTGTTCGACGATCCGCCCGAGCCCCCCTCTGCGGGACGACATCCGCGGTTTCGCGATCTCCACCGCCTCGTGAACGAGCGTGTTCAGATCGACCGTCTGGGTTTTCGACTCGGGCGCCTGCCGGCTGAACTCGCGGAGGCGGTCCAGGGTCTCGAGCGCCCGGCGAAGGACCGCCTTCATCTCTCCAAGGCTCTCGGTCGTCCGCTCGGGCGTGCCTCGGGCCAGCGCGCGCTCGGCGATCTGCAGGTGCAGACTCAGCGGATTCAAGATGTTCTTCAGGTCGTGCGACACGCCGGCCGCCATCTGCCCGAGCGCGCGCAGCTTCTCGGTGCGCGCCAGAACGTCGCGAGACATTCGCAGCTCTGCGTTCGCGCGGGCGAGCTTGCCGACCTGCGTGACCCGGTCCAGCGAGATCGCGGCGAGGTCGACGAGCCCGCGGGCAAGGTCGAGGTGCGGACCGTCGACCGAGCTCGGGCGCGCGAAGAGAAGGACGAGCGCACCGAAGAGCCCCCCGCTGCTCACGAGCGGAAGCGTGCGCGCTTGCACGAACCGCCCCTTGCTCTCCTTCAGGAGAAGCGCCCCGAGCTCCTCGCCGATCGTGTCGGCGTCGGCGCTCCAGCCATCGCGTACGGCCAGGTTGCGGACCGACGCGACCCGCGCGCGTCCCCCGGGAACGATCTCCACCACGGCCGCGGCATCGGCTCCGACGTGCTCCACGGCGGCTTGCGCCAAGAGCGGCAAGATCTCGTGTCCCTCGCCGCTCTCCGAAGCGAGCCTGCCGAAGCGAATGAGCGCGTCGATGGCCGTCATGGTCAATGGCTGCTGTCCTTGCCTCCGGCGAGTATTTGAACAGCGCCGAAGTCAGTCAAGGACTCGTTCTCCGTGGAGGTGCGCTAGCATACACGCGGGATCGAGCGCACGGATGAGTCACCGCAAGTACATGAAGACCCTCAGATTGGACGATGCCGACCTCCGGAGCCGGCGGGCGTTCTTCGAGCTCCGCGACGAAGACCTGGCGCGCCTCGCCACACTCCGCCCGTTCGCCGAGAAGCACACGGACGCGATCGTCGATGCGTTCTACGAGCTCCTTCTCGGGCATCCCGAGACGCGCAGGTTCTTCGCCGATGACGCGACCATCCGTCGGGTCAAGCATGCGCAGCGCGAGTATTTTCTCGGCCTCTTTCAAGGCAAATGCGATCTCGCCTACGTCGAAGACAGGCTTCGCGTCGGCGCGGCCCACGAGCGCATCGGGCTCGCTCCGCGATGGTACCTCGGCGCGTACCGCCGCTACCTGCAGCTCATGCACGATCGCCTCTTCGCCGACCTTCCGGAGGCCGAGGCCCGCGCGGGCTTCGACAGCGTGCAGCGTCTGGTTTTCTTCGACATCGCGCTGGCGGTCGACACGTACATCGCTGCCAACCTCGATGCCGTGGGCCGGCATCAGGCCGCCATCCGAGAGCTGTCGACGCCGGTCATCCGCGTGCACGACCGCATCCTCCTCTTGCCGCTGGTCGGGGCCATCGACAGCGTGCGCGCGCAGCAGGTGATGGACACGGTGCTTCTCCGCGTGGTCGAGGAGAAGGCCAAGTGCATCATCATCGACATCGCCGGGGTGCCCGTCGTCGACACCAAGGTCGCCGACAACCTCGTCAAGACGACGGCGTCCGTGCGCTTGCTCGGCGCCCAGACCATCCTCACGGGCATCAGTGCTCAGGTGGCGAGGACGATGGTGCAGCTCGGCGTGGACATCTCCGCGATGCACACGTTGAGCAACCTTTCCGAGGGGATCGAGCTGGCGCTCGACATCGTCGGCAAGGGCATCACTTCGAAGTCGCGCCTGCGCGGCGGCGCGGGCGGCCGCCCGGCCAAGCGGGAGGGTTGATCGTGCGGGGGTCGATTCCCATCCTCCGGATCGGGGACGCGCTTCTCGCGACGGTGCACGTCGAGCTGCACGACGCGGTGGCCGAGGCGTTCCAGACAGACGTGCTCACCGCCGTGGAGAAGCGTCGCACCAGGGGCCTCGTCATCGACATCAGCGGCCTCGACATGGTCGACACCTATGTGGCGCGCATCCTCGCGGATACAGGCCGTATGGCCAAGCTCATGGGGACCGCCACGGTGCTCGTCGGGATGCGGCCCGAGGTATCGGCTACGCTCGTGCGCATGGGCTACACGATGGAAGGAGTCCATACCGCCCTCGATCTCGACGAAGGCTTGGCGCTGCTCAGACGTCTGCGCACGCGGCGGCGGTGACCATGGTGGTCGAAGCTCGCACTCGTCGCGAGATGAAGATCGCGAGCGAGGACGACGTTGCTCTCGTCCGCCGCGCCGTTCGAGCGCTCGCCGAGTCGCATCGGTTCGACGTGTTCGCGTCGGCCGCGATCACGACGGCCACTTCCGAGCTCACGCGCAACGTGTGGGTTCACGGGCGTGGGGGCGTTGCTCTCCTCGAGGAGGTCTCGGACGACGAGCGCATGGGCATCCGGGTGACGTTTCGCGACGAGGGCCCCGGCATCGAAGACGTCGAACGGGTTCTGGCCGGCGGGTACAGCACGGCGAAGTCCATGGGGTTGGGGTTGTCCGGAAGTCGGCGCCTGGTCGACGAGTTCCATCTCGAGTCGATCCCGGGGCGCGGTACATGCATCCAGATCCTGAAGTGGCAACCCTTCTAGCCGATCAATGGCTCGGTGGGGCCGACGCGCGTGCAACGCAAGACGAAGCGTCGGTGTCGGCCGCTCGGGAGCTCGTGCGGGCCGAAGGCGCGCGAATCGGGCTGCCAGCGGCCCCGATCGCACGGCTCGTGAACGTGGCGAGCGAGCTGGCGCACAACCAGCTCGCCCACGCCCGCGGCGGACAGATCGCCGTGCGCCCCGTGGTGTCCGCGGGCGTTCAGGGGCTCGAAGTCGTCGCGGCCGACCGCGGCGACGGGATCTCGGATCCGGCGCGCGCGCTCGCCGGGCGCCCGTCGCGGCCGGGAAGCCTCGGCGTGGGACTCGCCGCGGTGTGCGAGCTCGCCGACGAAGTCGACTTCGACATCCGCCTCGGAGAGGGCACATGCGTTTTTGCCCGCGTGTTCGCGCACACATCGACGCGCGGTCTGGAGGTCGGGATTCTGGGCCGCCCCTGCAGCGGCGAGCGCATCAGCGGGGACGACGCCGCCGTTGTGCGGGAGGGCAGGCGGCTTCTCGTGGGTGTCGCCGATGGGCTCGGGCACGGCCCCCTCGCAAGGGAGGCGTCCGCCGGTGCTGCACGTGTGCTTCGGGAGTCTCCCGGTGCGGCTCCCGACGCCGTTCTCGGAGCGTGTCACCGCGCGCTCGCTCAAACGCGGGGCGCGGTCATGACCGTTTGCGCAATCGAAGAAACCACACGCGACATGACGATCGCCTCGGTCGGAAACGTGAGCGCGCACGTGTACGGCCTCGGGCCTTCGAGCCGCTTCGACGGGTCGTCGTTCGTACTGGGCGACGCCGGGCGGGGGCCCCGAAAAATCGCGACGGAAAGGCGGTTGCTAGGGCGGCTCGATGTGCTCGTCCTCTTCACCGATGGCGTGAGCTCTCGCACGAACCTCGAAGGCGATCGCGATCTGCTCCGGCAGCACCCGATCCTCATCGCGCAGCAGGTGCTGGAGCGCTTCGGCGGTTCGCACGATGACGCGCTCGTGCTCGTCGTCCGATGACCCGCAGAGACACCCGAAAGCGGAGGAAAGCCGACGGGAGCCAACATCTTCGGCGCTCTAGGACGGGCGCTCGTTGGCCCGCACTGTGAGCACGGCGCAGGGAGCTGACCGGACGACTTTTTCTGCGGTGCTGCCGAGCAGTGCGTGCGCGAGCCCGCGCCGGCCGTGCGTCCCCATCACGATGAGGTCCGCGTTGATCTCACGCGCCGAGGCGTCGATCTCCCTCCACGGCACGCCCTGACGGAGCATCCCGTCGATGGGCACGAAGCCATCGGTCTTCGCGCGGCGCACGACGGCGTCGAGACCCTCGCGCCCCGCTCTTGCGGTGCGCTCGTCGAGCTCTGGGATCGGGTCGACGCCGAAAGGTACGGGGGGCAGCCCCAGCTCATACGCATGGACGACCGTGACCGATGCACCGAGCCGCGACCCGATGTCGAGCGCGATCTCGAGTGCGCGGCCGGCGGCTTCGCTGAAATCGTGGGCGACGACGATCTTTCGGATGGAGGCCATGCCAGGGGCGTTGCAACAGCCCGGCCAGCGAGGTCTGGCGCTCACCCGCGTGTTCGCCCGCCGAAGAGCTACGCGTCACCGGGACCAGCAACGCCGTCGTGCGCGCGCAGAACATGCACTCGCCGCGCGGTCGTTGCAATCGAGGAACCCGGTTGTTTCCCACTGGCCCGTCCTTCGCAAGACGTTCGCGAATGGCATACGGCACCCGGATAGAAGCGGAGACGCCCGGCGCGGAGCGCTTCTTTTCCGAGGCCCTCGAGATGGCGGAGGTCGCCGCATTCGGCTTCGACTCGACCGGACGACTCGGCGTCGTCAACCGGGTAGGGGAGGCGCTCACCGGCTACGACGCCGGCGAGATCCTCGGGACGGACCCGTTCGGGCGGCTGTTTGGCGAGAAGGCCGACTGGATTCGTCGTCGTTGGTTCGCCGCCACGCGCGGCTCTCCCGTGAAGATGGTCGCACCGCTCCGGACGCGCGGAAACGAGGAGCGGAACGTCCGCTGGCACGTCGCCTCGCACCTCCCGGAGGACGCGCGATCGCCCGCTCTCGTCGTCGTCGGCCTCGAATCTTGCGAGCTCGACCAGCGGATGCCGGAGAGGCTCGCCACGACGGGTGTGCTCGCCGCCGGGCTCGCTCACGAAATTCGCAACCCTCTCAACGGCGCGAGCCTACACCTGTCCGTGCTCGAGCGAGCGCTCTCGCGCCTGCCGAACGTCCCCCCGGCGGCTGCGGAAGCCGTCACTGTACTTCGGACCGAGACCAAGCGCCTCTCTGCGCTCGTCACCGACTTTCTCGAAGTCGCCAATCCTCGGCAGCTCGCCTGCCGCATGTGCGACTTGAACCAGATTGCGCATGCCGCCGCCGCTGCCCTCGAGCGCGAGCCCGATGCTCGCGCCGTCACGCTGGCGTTCGAGCCGTGGCCGGAGCCCGTCCTCATGCAGCTCGACGCCGAGCTGATCGCACAGTCCTTCATCAACCTGCTTCGCAATGCAGCCGACGCCGCAGGAGCACGGGGCCGCGTGACGCTGCGCGTGCGGCGTACCCCCGATCGCGCCGAGATCGAAGTCGAGGACGACGGCGCGGGCATCGCCGACCCGAACGCGCCGATTTTCGACGCCTTTTACACCACGAAGAAGCGGGGTACCGGCCTCGGGTTGTCGATCGTGCAGCGCGCGGTAGCCGATCACGGGGGAGAGGTGGTGTACAAGAGTCGCGCTGGGTGCACCGTTTTCACGGTCCGCCTCCCGTTCGAGCCGGCAGTCGCGGCCGGATGAGGTCAGCGCCGGTTCAACGTGGCATCGGTTCGCCGCGGACGACGAACAGCGTTCCCTCGGCAATGTTGACGGCGTGCTCGGCGATGCGCTCGAGGCACTTGGCGACGCTGAGGTTGCTCATGGCGCACACGACCTCGGTGGGATGTCGGGACATGAAATCGACGGACACCCGAAGAATCTCTCGATAGTGGGCCGCTACCGGCTTGGCCCCCTCGGAAGCCCGCTCGGCACTGACCACGTCACGCTGCAGGAACGCGCTCGTGGCCGAGCCGACCAGCTCTTCGCTCGCCTCTGCCATTCGTCGCAGCCGTTCCCGTGTGGGCTCGCCATCGGGCGCGCTCGACACCGTCATTCGTGCGATGTCCACCGCCTCGTCCCCGATGCGCTCGAGGTCAGTGACGAGCTTGAACGACGCAGTCAGCATCCGCAGATCCGACGCGAGGGGCTGACGGATCGCGAGAATTCGCAGCACGAGCGCGTCGATCGACTTTTCGTCGCGGTCGATCGCCGTGTCGGACATCTCGACGTCGGCCATCTTTGCCTTCGATCCGGACCAGAACGCGTCGAGGGCGAGGTGGAGCTGTTGCTGGCAGCGTTCGGCCATGGCCGCCCATTGTTCTCGAACCGAAACCATCTCCGCATCGAAATCGCGCGGCAGCGGATGTCCTGGTTGATCGACCATCGGTCCTCCGTCCTGATGTCGGGTTTAGCTCAAACCCTGCGAGATTCCTGCCACATTTCCTCCGTGATCGCCTTTCGATCGGCCATCTTGCTGAGAGCGGACGCGCTTGATGGTCGACGTAATCTTCGGGTTGGCCGTCTCTACGGCCGACAAGACGGCCACGTTCGGAACGTCGAGCCCGGGCTGGTGCGCGACCTCGATGGCAATGCGCACGATGTCCACCTTGTGTAGCTCGGTGTAGCTCGCGTCTCATCGGGCGCAAACGTTGCGCGCTCGCGCATCCCGTGCTGACGCGTGCTTCTCGTGTGTGATAATCAAAACCGCATGTTTTTCTTCGCTTGCCACTTCGCGGGCCGAGTCCCGACGTGGATCGCTCCATGACCGATCGCTCTACCGTTCGAGGCTGGAGCCTCGGCGCCGTCTCCCTGCTCGCGACGGCTACTCTCGTGGGCCTGACGTTGAGGCATCGCGAGTGGAACGAGATCTTCTTCATTCACAGCACCTATTACGTTCTCCTTGCGATGGTCTTGGTGTACGCGGGGGTGAGGCTCTCGGGGTACCGCGAACGAGAACCGCTGCGCGCGTGGATCAAAGACAACATCGCCGGGATCGCGGTGACTGCGGCCGTATCCGCGGTCGTCCTCGTCGCGGTGCCGCCCTCCTTTCGCGTGCTCGCCGACGAAACGAATCTGCTCGGCGTCTCGAAGAACCTGTACTTCAAGCACACCGCGGACTTCGCGGTGACGGGGAAATGGTATTTCGAGAATTATTGGCCGCTCAACGAAGTGACCGATCGACGGCCGGCCCTGTTCTCGTTTCTCGTGAGTTTGCTGCACGTCGTCCGCGGCTACCACCCCGAGAATGCCTTTCACCTGAACGCGATCCTCTTCGTTCTGTTCGTCTTCTCGTCCTACCGGCTGGCGAAGTGCCTCGGCGGTGAGCTTTTCGGCGTCGCGGCTGCCATCGCGGTCGCCGTGACCCCGAACACGCTCGTGGCGGCTCGGTCCGGGGGCTTCGACTTCCTCGCGATCTTCCTATTGCTGGTCACGATCCAGAGCTTTCACGACTACGCGAAAGAGCCCTCGCCGCGACTGCTGGCGATCCTCTCGCTGAATCTGTGTTTGTTTGCGAACGTGCGATACGAAGGCTGGGCGCTGCTCGTCGTGTCGGCGGTCATGCTGGTGGCCCTTCGTCTGGTCAAGCGAACCTCTTTCCGGGGCTTCGGCTTCGTGTACGCCCTGGTGCCGCTTTTCCTCGTACCGCGGTACTGGCAAACGGTGGCCAAGGCAGACGACTGGGAGCAGCCGCTCAGCAAGTCGTTATTCAAAATTTCGGCCTTCTTCGAAAATGGACGCCAGTACCTGGGGGTCATGCGTCACCCGCTGGCGTTCGACGGGCCGCATCCGCCGTTGCTGATGATGCTTGCCGTCGGAGGGGGCGCCCTTCTCGTGCGCGAAGTCGTCCGCGCCGTTCGCGAAAGGAATGCGCTTCAGGTGCGGCTCGCGTTGTTCGTGGCGGCCCTGCTCGGCGTGGAGACGGTCATCTCCTTCACGTACATCTGGGGCCAACCGCTGCACCCGGCTTCGGCGCGTCTCTTCGTCTGGCTCGACACGTTCGTGGCCTTTGCGGCGGCCTGGTTCCTGACCGCAATGGGAAGGCGCTTCGCCGTGCCCCTCGTGGTCCTCGGAAGGCGATCGGGCGCGCCACTAACGGTGCCAGCCTGCCTGACCCTACTCGCGATGTACCTGCCCGGCGCGAGCGAGGCGCGCTTCATCAACGCACTGATTCTGACCCGTCAGGCTGCGCAGACCTGGAGATTCTTCGAGACGCTGGGGCAGAAGCAAATCCTCATCCTGAGCGACCGCCCGGGGCTCTTCACGGTCATGGACTACGGCGCCGTCGACATTTCGCTTGCGGAGGAGAATAGGGGCCTGCTCGTCGAGCTGTCGCGCCACTTGTACCGAGACATCTACCTGGTCCAGGAGGTCGACCTCGAGACGAAGCAGCCGCTACCGGCGTTCGTCGGCTGGTCGGACGTCGAGACGGAAACGGTGCTCGAGTTCCAGAACAGCGACTCGCAGTCGATCCGGATCGCCCGCGTCAAGAAGGAGTAGCGGGACTCGCCGCCGAGGCGCGACCTGAGAGTTGGGCCGCTCTGCCGGCGGGAAGCCTGCGTCAACCCGGATTGATTAAATGAGTCGCCAGACGGCACCCGGTTGAGGGGTGCCGTCTCGGCGTCGGTTCAGACTCGGGCGAAAGAAGCGTGGAGAGCGTAGCGACGCCGTTCGTCGCGATCGATCAGGTGCCGGTCGAGGTCGCGGTGTCGGTGCCCGAGCCGGAGCCGGAGCCCATGCCCATCCCGGTGCCCATTCCGCGGCCGGTGCCCCTGCCAGTGCCCCTGCCAGTGCCCCTACCGGTGCCCATGCCGGTGCCCATGCCCATGCCGGAGCCCATGCCGCGCCCGGTGCCCCTTCCCGTCCCGCGGCCGGTGCCCATGCCCATGCCGGAGCCCATGCCCATGCCGGAGCCCATGCCGCGGCCGGTGCCCCTGCCCATGCCCATGCCGGAGCCCATGCCCATGCCGGAGCCCATGCCCATGCCGGAGCCCATGCCCATCATGCCGGTGTCCGATCCGGTTCCCGTGCCGGTGCCGCCGAACGCAGCGCCAGTGCCGGTGCCGGTGCCGTTCCCGGTGCCGCCGAACGCAGCGCCGGTGCCGGTGCCGGTGCCGTTCCCGGTGCCGCCGAACGCAGCGCCGGTGCCGGTGTCCGATCCCGTTCCCGTGCCGCCGAACGCGGTGCCGCTGCCGGTGCCGGTGTCCGTGCCCGTTCCCAAGTCCGTCGCGCCGCTGTCGTCGCCGGCGTTGTTCGTCGATCCCGAGCAGCCGGCGATCGCCAGCGTGCCGAGAGATGCCAGAAAGAGTGCCCGCCCGTGCCTGATGAAGTTCATCGTGTGCCTCCGAAGATCATGGTAATCGCAGCTCGTCAAGTACTCTCGTCTCCAGGCCGTCGCAAGGCGTATTCGCTTTAGCGCTGACCCGAATACCAAGACGCCCGAACCTTCCAGTGCGAACGGACGCCTATTTGCGCTCCTTTTACCGCTGATTCGCTTCAATCTGCGATCGGCGCGCACGACGCGAATGCGCTCGAAGGCGAGGCGCGGAAGTCGATCGCCAAAGCACCGCAGAGCATCGCGATAGCTCGCTACGTGGTCTTTGCAGCCGGCGAAAGGCAGTGAACGACGGTTGGTCCAGTGCACGTTTCTTCGATTAGTCAATTGATGCTTTGATCCGCACGCACTCATCAATATTCTTCCAGCGTGCTGTAATTCGCAGGCCCCGATCCACGAGCCATGCGCCCGGCGCGTTCGACTGGAGCTCCGCGTGCAACATTCCCGAAACGCACCGTCGGCGCCTCGTGCGGGACAAACGGTCCCACGCGAGCGCCTGCTACGCTGTGTGCCCAGTGCCGTCCGTGCGAAACGCGACCGTCCCGCCCGAGCTCGAGGGGCCACTCGATCGCGCCGTACGCGCTCTCTTCGATGCACCGCCACAGCCCGGGCAAGCGGGCCGGCGCGTGAGCTGGGGCCAGGCGCGCGGCTGGATTGCGACTGGCAAGGTGCGCGCGGCCGGGGAGCGCGTGACCGACCCCACAGCGCGGGTCGGAGCGGGCACGCAACTGACGCTCGACGAGCGGGCGCCCCGACTTCGCATGGCCCAGCTCGCCGAAGACGCCGTGGTGCACGTCGACGCCCACGTGGTCGTGGTCGCCAAGCCTCCCGGTTTGAGCACGGTGCCTTACGACGATTCGGAGACGGATACCCTGGACGCGCGCGTGCGCGGCTGGCTCGCCCGAGGCGGGAAGGCAAGCCGGGTCGTTCGCCCCAACCTCGGCGTGGTCCACCGACTCGACAAAGAGACCAGTGGCCTCATCGTGTTCGCGCGCACGTGGCTGGCCAAGCAGAGCCTCGCGAGCCAGTTTCGACAGCACACGGTGCACAGACGGTATATGGCGATCGCGCACGGCGACGTGCGTTCGCGCACGATTCGCAGCTTCTTCGTCGAGAATCGCGGCGACGGCCTGCGCGGTTCGGCGCGGGGCAAGGCGCCGCCCGACGCCCGCGAGGCCATCACCCATGTCGAGCGCATCGAGTCCTTCGACTCGGCGACGCGGATAGCGTGCCGGCTGGAAACGGGGCGCACCCATCAGATCCGCATCCACCTCAGCGAAGCGCAGCACCCTCTCGTCGGCGAGCGCGTGTACGTGCGCGGCTATACGGGTATCGCGGTGGAGGCTCCGCGACTCATGCTCCACGCCGCCGAGCTCGGCTTCACGCATCCCGCCACCCAGCGCGCGATGCGCTGGGAGCTGCCGATGCCCGCGGACATGCGCGCGGTGCTCGATAGATTGGCGGCCAAGACGTAGCGGGCAGCTGAAAGAAGTCCGGGAAGAGAAACTGCCAGGGTCGCCAAGGGAAGATCCATCGAGGATTGGTCTTTGCCGGCTGGGGTCGGGGGGAGCGGCCGCGCTCCCCCCGTGTGCAAGTCGTTTGATCGCGTGAGCTCCAATCGCGTCAGCCGGAGCGGAGCCCCGAAGGGGCGCAGCGCAGACTGCACGAGACAACGCTGCACGAGCCTAGTGCACCATCGACCACTTCACGCCGGCGGTGACCTCCAGATGGAAGTGATTGCGGTGCGCCCAGTTGTAGTCGGGCGTGAGCGCGACGTTGAAGAGCTTCGCCTGCGCTGCGTCGCACACGATTTGTCGCAGCTCGATCGCCTCGGCGGTCGCCGGGATGGGGGTGGCGCCCGCTCCGCACGTGTCGGCGCCCACGCGACCGTGGAAGTCGTGCTCGACGTCGAGCCTGCTCCCGTCTTTCTTGGTGAACGACGCGGCGTCGATGGCCAGGGCGCCCAGATGCCGAGAGGCGATCTTGTCGGCGGGCCACTTCGCTGGAGGCGGCCGGTAGATCGAGTAGTGCAGCACATCGACCACGTCGTGCGCGCTCAGGAGCAACGCGAAATCGTCGAGCGCGAGCGCGAGGCGACAGTCGACGATCTCCCAGGGGCTCGACGCGCGCACCGCGGCTGGGGCGCCCGTGTGAAACGAGACGCCTCGCAGCGGGCCGGTCAGTCGGACGGGGGCAAGCACGCCCCGCGCCTCTTCGACCGGAGCGAACGGGACCCCCCGCGCCGTGAGCTCCTCTTCGCATGCCTCGCGGTCGAGCCGGCCGTACCGTTGCGCCGGCCCCTCGTCGTGCTCGGCGGGGGGCGGGGCGCCGAATCCCGCGCGCGCGTCACCGGCGCCGGAGGCGATTGCGGCGACGGCGACCGCTACGACCCTCGCGACGCGCCCATTGCGCACGCGGCCAAGCGCGATCGGGCCAAACCGGCCGAGCGTTCGCCTCATACCACAACCTTAGAACACGAGCTCGACCGTGCAAAGGCGCACGCCTCCGCTTGCAAGTGTTAAACTCCCCCAGCAGATGTCGGAGCTCAGCGCACGCGCTCGCCAAGTGCTCTATCACTGCGTGACCGAATACGTCTCCACCGGCGAGCCGGTGGGGTCGCGCACCCTGGCCAAGAAGTCCGGCCTCGATCTCTCGCCCGCCAGCATTCGGAATGTGCTCGCCGATCTCGAAGACGCGGGCTACCTGCGCCAGCCGCACACGAGCGCCGGGCGCGTTCCTACAGACCGTGCGTTCCGCCTCTTTATCGATGTCTTGATGCAGGTGCGTGACCTGACGAGCGACGACGAAGCCTCCATCCGACATCGCTTCGCAGCCCTCGAGCACACCGGTCCGCACGCCAACGTGATGCGCGAGACGGGGCGGCTCCTGTCCGAGCTGACCGGGACGGCCGCGGTCGTCGTCGCGCCTCGTCCCGAGATGCTCGTGCTCAAGCAGCTGCGGTTCCTGCGCACGGCCCCGGAAGAAGTCTTGGCGGTGCTCGTGATGAAAAACGGCACGGTCCAAAATCGCTTCTTGCGCGTCAACGTGACGGAAGACGACTTGCAGAGAATCCACAATTTGCTCGACGACGTCGTCGAGGGTCGCACGCTGGGAGACTTGCGTGAGCTCTTCGAGCGGCGCCTCCAGAGCGAGCGCGTTCAGCACGACGAGCTGCGCCGTCGCGCCTTCGAGCTCGGGGGCGCGGCCGTCGAGGAAGACGCCGATCGCGAGACGGATCTGGTAATCGAAGGTCAAGAGAAGCTTCTCGAGAAGCCGGAGTTCGACGACGCCGATCACGTGCGGCGCCTGGTGACCGCGCTCGACGCGCGCAAGAAGCTCGTTCGCCTCCTCGATTTGGCGATGACGGACCCCGGGGGGCAGGTCGTGGTGGGTGAGGAGGCCGGAGACCTCGGTGGCGGGCTGGCCATCGTCGGGGCGCCCTACACCGCGTATGGTCAGGCCGCGGGCACGGTCGGCGTCATCGGGCCGACGCGGATGGATTACGCGCGCGTGCTCCCTCTCGTCGCGGCGACCGCCAGCGCGATGAGCGAGTTCATGGACCGCTCCGAAGCGGGAAAGGACGCCGGGTCCACTCGCGCCGACCACGCCGGCGCCAGGCCCGCGGACGTGCCGTCGACGTCGCGACGAACCCCGCACCCGGATGGACCGGCGGCGGTCACCCCCAGGCGAGGTCCCCACCGGGATTCCGACGAGGAGTGATAGTCTCCCGCAGCCATGCGAGCCGCTCCGCCGGATCTGCCCGGCGCCCAGACGACCGATTCCCCACTCGACCGTGCCCTCGCGCTCCTCTTGGCGGACGAAGTGGAGGCAGCCCTGCGGTGGAGTGTCGCCGTCGTCGAGAGTGACCCCTCGAGCCCCGGCGCGCTCGTCATCACCTGCCGCCTGCTCGAGCAGCTGGGCCGCACCGAAGCCGCCGTCGAGGGGTTCGAGCTGGCTGCGCGGCGCTCGATCGACGCCGGAAACCTGCCCCTCGCCGTCGCGGCGATCGCGGACCTGCGAGCGCTCGGGGTGGACGTCGAGGTGCACCTCGACCAGGTGGCCACCGCGTTCTGTGCGGGGTCGCCGCGACTCCAAGAGACGGAGACCCCGCCGCCGCCGCTGCCCTTGCTCGAAGGATTCCAGCCGCTCAGCTCGTTCTTGACGGGGCCGGCGCTCACTTCGAAGGCAACGCAGATCCTGCACGCGGCCACCCGCGGATACGAAGAGGCGGTGGGCGCAGAGCTGCCGCTCGTGGCGCCGATTGCGCTCTTCAGCGCCCTCCCGAAGGAGGGGCTGCGCGCCCTCATCGGCGCCTTCGAGATGATCACCGTGCGGGCGGGGCAGGTGGTCATCGAAGAGGGGCAGGAGGGCGCCGAGGCCTACATCGTCGCGCGCGGCGCGCTCGAAGTCATGCGAAGGCCTGCGGACGGAGACGACCGGCCCCCCATGGTGCTGGCGCGGCTCGCGAGCGGCGCGCTGTTCGGCGAGATGGCCCTCTTGTCGCGGGCGCCACGCGCCGCCAGCGTCGTCGCGACGCGGCCGTCGATTCTGCTCGTGGCCAAGCGGGATGCGCTCGACGCGGTCGCGGAGAAGCGGCCGGAAGTGGGCTTCGAGCTTGCGGCACACTGCCGGCGCAGGATGGTCGCAAACCTCGCACGCACGTCGCCGGTGCTGGTTTCGGTCCCTTCGCAGGAGCGTCCGAACCTCGTCGATCGCTTCGAGACGCGCATCTTCGAGAAAGGCGCCAGGCTGGTCACCGAAGGCGAGGAGGCGCAGGGGCTGCACCTGATCGCGTCGGGCGAAGTCGCGGTGGTGGCGCACGAGGGGGGCGAGTCGATGGTCCTCGCGACGCTCGCCGCGGGCGAAACGGTCGGCGAGGTGGCACTCGTCTTGCGACGCAAAGCGAATGCGCACGTCATTGCGGTGCATCCGACGGTGACCCTGTTTCTGCCGCGCGACCAGTTCATGGCGCTCATCCAGGATCACCCCGCGATCCTCCACGGGCTGTACATGACCGCGGTGCGCCGGGACGACGAGACGGCGCTGGCTCTCGATTCCGCGCCCGCGGCCATCGCGGACGACTACGTGCTTCTGTGAAGAGCGACACGCACGGCACGCACGGGCACGGGCACGGGCACGGGCACGGGCACGGGCACGGGCACGGGCACGGG
>CAZHED010000028.1:0-73238 GCA_964531095.1 uncultured Polyangiaceae bacterium
TGAGCTCGTAGACGCTCTGCGCGTTGTCGGTGACCGGACCGTACGAGTCGACGGCAAGCGTGACCGGCCCCATCCCGAGGAACCCGAAAGCGACGAGGCCGAACGCGAAGACCGGCGAGACGTCCACGGAGCCGACGGTCATCGTGGAGGCGAGTCCCATGCCGCTCACGAAGTACGCGACGCCCATCAGCCCGAGCATCGTCATGCCCAGCCAGAACGCGCTGAAGTTACCCGCGGTGAGACCGGACAGAATGTTGAGCGACGGCCCGCCTTCGCGAGACGACGTGACCACCTCTTGGACGTGAGCGCTCTCGGTCGACGTGAAGACTTTGACGAGCTCGGGGATGATCGCGCCCGCGAGGGTTCCGCACGTGATGATCGCACTTAGCTTCCACCACTGCGAGCTGTCGCCGCTGAGGTCCGGGATGAGGGCGTAGGACGCGACGAACGTGAATAGGATCGATACGATCGATGTGATCCACACGAGCTGCGTGAGCGGGGCCTCGAAGTTGAGCTTGTCGGCGTTGCCATAGCGCGCCTTCGTGATCGCCTCGTTGGCGAAATAGCTGATGGCGCTCGATATGATCATCAGGACGCGCATCACGAAGATCCACGTCAAGAGCTCCACCTGCACGACGTGATCGGTGACGGCGAGCAGGATGAACACGATCAGTGCGACGCCAGTCACGCCGTACGTCTCGAACCCGTCCGCGCTGGGGCCAACGGAATCGCCGGCGTTGTCGCCCGTGCAGTCGGCGATGACGCCCGGGTTGCGCGCGTCGTCTTCCTTGATCTTGAAGACGATCTTCATCAGGTCCGAGCCGATGTCGGCGATCTTCGTGAAGATCCCGCCGGCGACCCGGAGCGCCGCGGCGCCGAGCGACTCGCCGATCGCAAAGCCGATGAAACATTTGCCGGCGTACTCGTGCGGGATGAGCGTCAAGATGCACAGCATGAACGCGAGCTCGATGCTGATGAGGAGCATGCCGATGCTCATCCCCGCCTTGAGCGGGATCGCGTAGACGGGGTACGGCTTGCCCCGAAGGCTTGCGAACGCCGTGCGGCTATTGGCAAACGTGTTTACCCGGATGCCGAAGAGGGCGACCGTGGCGCTGCCGGCGATGCCGACGATGCTGAATATCAGGATGAGAAGGACGACGGTCGCGGGCTCCCCCTTGAGCACGCCGTAGTAGACGACGATGACCGACCCTATGAAGAGCCAGAGCAAGCCGAGGAACTTGGCCTGCGTGATCAAGTAGGTCTTGCAGGTCTCGAAGATGAGCTCCGAGACCTCCAACATCGCCCTGTGAACTGGGGCGTTCTTGAGCTGCACGTAGACGACGAGGCCGAAGACGACGCCCAGGGCGCACACAATGAGCCCGAGCATGAGGAGCTTGCTCGCCTCGATGCCGAAGAACTGCTGGGTGTCGAGCTCTGCCGGGACGACCAGCGAGTCCTCGCCCGCGCCGTGGCGGGGAGGTGCGAGCGCGCCTTGCGCGAACGCCGAGATGCTCAGCAGGGATGGAACCAGGAGCGCGACGGTGGCGAACAGGATTTGAATGGGTAGGCGCAGCGCACGGCTGTACGAGATGGACTTCATGCGAACCTCTCGACGGTTTCGTTTGGACGTTGCGGGTCCCCTCGCGGTGACGGCAACGCCTGCGATTCCGAGTGGTTGGCCGCCTGCGGCGGGTTCGCAGACGCTTCAGCACGCCTCGTCTCGCCCGCTACTGGGGCGAGCGGCGCTGCCTTACCAAGGTTCGGACGGGTTGTAAACCCGGGGAGTCTCGACGCGTCAAAACGGACGGCGAGCTTCGCACACCCTCCCTTACAGGCGTGGCGACCGCCCCCGGTCGACGAAGCGGCTCGCCGCTGCCGGTTCTTTGCTGAGCTATCGAGGAAGCTCGAGGCGTTGTGACCGCGACGGCCCGCGCCTGGGTCCGGGGACAGAGAGATTGCAGCTGCCCAGACCGCGCTACCATCGGTGACCATGGAAGCGCCGAGCCTGGACGGGCTCTACTTGACCCACGTCGCCGACCTGGAACGCCGATTCGCGAGTGTTCTCGCGGAGCAAGGCTGGGACGCGGTGGCGATTCACTCCGGATCGCCCGTCAGGCGCAGCCGGTTCGACGACCAGACGTGGCCGCTTCGGCCTTGCCCCCACTTCCAGCATTGGCTGCCCCTCGCGGAAGCCGACGACCTCCTCGTCGTGCGCGCCGGGACCAAGCCGAAGCTCCTGCGCTACGCCGGTCATAGCTTCTGGGAGGGACCAGCTCAGCCAGAGACCGCGGTGTTCGCGGATGCCATCGACGTCATCGACGTGCGCGACCTGGGCGCGGCGAAAGCTCACGTGCCAGGCGGTCGCGTCGCGTTCGTCGGAGAAGACCCCGCATGCGCTGGACAATGGGGGATCGGCTCCGACGCGGCGTGCCCTGCCTCGCTCGTCTCGGCCCTCGATGCCCTCCGGACAACGAAGACGCCGTACGAGGTTGCGTGCATCGCGGAAGCCAACCGCCGCGCCCGGGCCGGCCATGAGGCCCTTCGCGACGCGTTCCGCGATGACGACGTGTCGGAGCTCGATCTGCACCTTCTGTTTTTGCGGGAGACGTTGCAGGACGACCCGGATACTCCCTACAAGAACATCGTGGCCCTCGGGCGGCACGCGGCCACCCTCCACCACGTCACGTACGGGCGGCATGCCCCCAAGCGAGCCGCGGAGTCATTGCTCGTCGACGCTGGGGCGACTTGCCGCGGGTATTGCTCCGACGTGACGCGGACTTGGGTCAAAGGAGAGGGAGCCGCAGCAAGCGCGTTCGCCCAGGTCGTCGCGGGGGTCGAGGCGATGCAGCAGCGGCTCTGCACGGCGCTGCGCGTAGGGACGCCCTATGAGGCGCTACACGACGAATCGCACAGGCAGGTGGCGGCGATCCTGCGCGAAGCGGGGATCGTGATCGCGTCGGCGGAAGAGGCCGTGGCCAGCGGCGCGACGCGGGCGTTCTATCCGCACGGGCTGGGGCATTCGCTCGGGCTGCAGACGCACGACGTCGGCTGCGGGCTGCGCGCGCCTCGAAGGGACAACCCCTTCTTGCGCAACACGAGCGACGTCACCGCGGGGCAGGTGGTCACGATCGAGCCGGGAGTCTATTTCATCGACAGCCTGCTCGCGGAGCTGCGCGCGGACCCGCGAGGGGGCCGGGCGGTGAATTGGGGCTTGGTCGATGCCTTCGCGCCGCTCGGCGGCGTACGCATCGAAGACGACGTGCTCGTGCTCGAGCGGGGCATCCGCAATCTCACGCGAGAGCACCTGCCGTCGGGCGGCGGCGCGGTCGGCTAGACGTTCGAGCCGTTGGTGATCAAGCACCATGCCCGCAGCACGGGCGAGGGTAGATAGGCGGACGGGCACTGGCTAGCTCCCTGCGATTTCCCGCAGGATCTCCGCCACCGCCTCGTACAGCGCCTCGGGGATGGCCTGGCCCGGTGCAAGCTCGATGAGCGCGTGGGCGAGCGGCGCGGCGCGGACGACCGGGACCCCGTAGGCGACCGCGGCCTGCGCGATCTTCGCGGCGACCGGCCCCTCACCGGAGGCGACGACGACCGGTGCATCGTCCCCTCGCTTCTCATCGTATCGCAGCGCGCAAGCGAGGTGGGTGGGGTTGACGACGACGACGCTCGCCTTGCGCACCTCCGCGATCGTCTCCTGCGCCCGGAGCTCGTGGTAGGCGCGCTCGCGCGCAGCCTTCAGCTGCGGGTCCCCTTCCGCGTCTCGATGCTCGCGTCGCACCTCGTCTTTGCTCATCCGCAGCTTGCGCATCCACGCGTAGCGCGTAAGGGCGAGATCGAGCGCTCCGATCACCAACCCCACCAGCGCCGCGCGCCACACCAGCCCGCCAGCGAGCTCACCCAGCACACCGCCGATCCATCGCGGCCGGTCGACGAGGCGAGCCAAGGAAACGAGGTGGTCGCTCAGTCCCTCGTACGCGAGCCAGCCTATGGCTGCGCTGGCGACGATGGCACGCGCGACGGCAAAGAGGCGGGTCGCCGAGAAAAGCCCTTTGAGCCCCGCGACCGGATCGAGCCGCTCGAGCTTCGGCGTAAGCCGCTTGGTCGCGACGACGCCTCCGGTCTGCACCGCGAGCACCACCGCCCCAACGATGCCCGCGGCCAGGAGGACCGGCAACGTGAGCGAGACCACCGTCGTGGCAAGATCGAGCGGGTCGAATCGGGGGGCCGCGCGCGGTGTGGCCGCTTGTGCGAGGGCCGCACGCAGGTCGGCCGAGGCCCGCGACGCAAGCGCGCGCACGGCCTGCGGCACGAGCGCTGCGACGACGACGAATGCGACCGCTTGCGCCGCATAGGTGCTGGCGCCGCTATCGCCCTCTTCGCGCGCTTTGCGAAGACGACGGGAGGTGGGCGCTTCGCTTTGGTCGGCCATCGAGCTCGGAGGATCCCAGGAAGACGGGACGGCGGGAAGACGGCAAGTAGAGAACACGAACTACCAGTTGTCCTGCTCACCCCATCCGGGGTATCGGACGTGGTGTGAACGACACCCATGCCAACGGGCACACCGCCCGCGGACCGGCCGCCGAGGGTGCCATCGCGCCCGACTCGAACGGCGCGAGCACCCGCGACCGCGGCACCGCCTCCAGTCTTCCGATCGCGACGCGTGACTTGCTGCCGCGGTCTTTGCCAGGCACCTCGACCGCGGCTCTCGTACGCGCTGCAGTCGCACGCGCGCGGACCGCTCAGTACGAATGGCGGCTGCAACCGTTCGAAGAGCGCGCGAAGGCGCTGACCCGCGCGGCCAAAGACATGCTGCGGCGCCGCGACGAAGTCATCGCGCTGGCCCGAGAGGAGATGGGAAAGGTCGACGTCGAGGGGCTTTTCATCGAGGCGCTGGGACCGCTCGACAACGTCGGAGGCTGGACGCAGGTCGTCCGCCGGGCGACGCGCCGCGAGCCCGTTCGGCTCAACCCCATCAGCTTTCCGAGGAAGCACGCGTACGTCGACCTGGTCCCGCGCGGTGTGGTCGGCGTCATCGCGCCTTGGAACTTTCCCGTGGCAGGTCTTTACCGGCCGACGATCCCGGCGCTTTTGACGGGCAACGGCGTCGTCGTCAAACCTTCGGAGTTCACGCCGAAGACGAGCGCCTGGCTCGTCGAGCGCTTCGCAGCCGAGCTACCGGAGGGGCTCGTGCACGTCGTCCAAGGGGATGGGCGCGCCGGGGCCGCGCTCATCGACTCGGGCATCGACGCCTGCGTGTTCACCGGCTCGCCCGAATCGGGGCGCGCGGTACACATCCACTGCGCCGAGCGCGGCATCCCGTCGAGCATCGAAATGGGCGGCAAGGACCCGGCGATTGTTCTAGCTGACTGCGACTTACCGCGCACGGTCGCGGGGATCACGCACTGGGCGCTCTCGAACGTCGGGCAAGCCTGCGGCGCGATCGAGATCGCGTACGTCGACGAGCTCATCGCCGATGCGTTCGTGGCGGCCATGGCAAGCGCTTGGACGCGCCTTCGCCTCGGGCCGGAGCGGATGGCGGACGTCGGTCCGCTGGCGAACCGGCGGCAGCTGCAAACCGTCGTGGCGCATGTAGAGGACGCGCGAGCCAAAGGAGCACTGGTGGTCTGCGGCGGAGCTCCGGTCGGCAGCACCCTGTTTTACCCGCCCACGTTGCTCGATCGCTGCGACGATCGGATGAGGGTCGTGCGCGACGAGACGTTCGGCCCTGTCCTCGCCGTCATACGCGTCGCCGGCGCGGCGGAGGCCGTGCGCCGCACCAACGAGTCGAGGTACGGCCTGGGCGCTTCGATCTGGACGCGGGACATCGCGAGGGCAAAGCGCCTCGCCGAGCGGCTGGACGTCGGGACCGTGACCA
The DNA here is from genome assembly GCA_964531095.1 of uncultured Polyangiaceae bacterium. Classification (GTDB taxonomy): domain Bacteria; phylum Myxococcota_A; class Polyangia; order Polyangiales; family Polyangiaceae; genus Palsa-1150. Next base: position 5,879 of record CAZHED010000028.1, read on the forward strand.
TCAACAACCATGCGTTCTCGGGCGCCATCCCATCGCTCCCGTGGAGCGGTACGCGCGAGACCGGGTTCGGAGTTGCCAACAGCGCCCATTCTCTCTCGACGTTCGTGCGTCCGAGGGCCACGGTGATCGACCGGGCGAAGTCCGCCGAGTTCTTCTGGATGCCGTACGACAAAACACTCTGGGACATCGGACAGATCGTGGCCGACCTTCAGCTCGGGCGCATCGGGGGCGCGCTCCGGCTGCCGCTGGCGATCCGAAGGCGGATGAAGACCGTGCGCGAATTCTTCAGGTGATTCGGTCTGCGATCTTCTCGGCGGCGCGGGTCGCCATCGCCATGATCGTGAGCTGCGGATTGACCCCGAGCGGCCCCGGCACGGTGCTCCCGTCGACGATGTAAAGTCCTCGGACGTCGTGGGTCTCGTGGCTCGTATCGACGACGCTCGTCTTCGGGTCGCGTCCCATCTTGGACGTCCCAAGGGGATGATAGCTCGTGAAGGCATAGTCGCCGGCGCCCAGCCTCGCCGACCGGAACGCATGGAGATCGGACGGCCCTTTCAGCGAGCGCATCTTCAGGGCGGTCGGGTGCAGCCGGGTGGCGCCTGCGGCGAGGCACATTTCGCCGACGCGAACCATCGCACGGTGCATGCGATCGACGTCTTCGGCGGTCACGCTGTAGGTGATCGCGGGAATACCCCCGACGTCTCGCCATACACGACCGTTGCGGGACGAATCGCGGATCAGCATCGCGAAGTAGGCCAGGTGATCGATGTGGCCGAGCGTCTCCATGAGTCGGCGGCCAGCGAACGGGAGCACGGCCGCCGCGATGTTGAGGTCCGGCTGCGCAGCCGTGATGAGCATCCCGTCGCGAAGAAACTCGTCGCACGCGTACCCTTGCGGGATATGAGCGTGCCCGCGGATCTCTTCGTCGAAGATCGCGGAGAAACCGCAACTCGGGTGGGTGGTCAGGTTCCTGCCAACCTGACCGCTCGCATTGCAGATACCCTGCTTCAGAAGAAAGAGCGGCGTCGGGATGGCGCCGCCAGCCAGCACCACCGCGCGAGCCCGCACGCGGATCGGGCGGCCATTCTTGGCGACCGCGTCGATGCCGACCGCGCGGCCTCCCTCAATCACCACGTGCTCGGCGCGCAACCCCGTAAAGAGCATCGACCCCCTCTCGAGGGCCGGCGGAATGTAGGCGATGTTCGTGCCTCGCCGCGCGTCGGTCCGGCAGCCGAAATCGCAGAAGCCGGAGCCGTCGCAGCCCGGCGCGTTTCGTCGGATCGCGAGATGGTGCCACCCGAGCGCATCGCACCCTCGCGCCATGACGTCGCCGATGGGCCCGACGGTCTTTGGATCGGCCGCTCGAACGTCGAGAACCGCCTCGACCCGCTCGAAGTACGGGCGCATGCAGTCGGCCGAGAAGTCCGCGGAGTCCGTGTCCTCGCACCAACGATCGAGCACCCAGGGGGGCGCCCGGAAGCACGTTCCGCCGTTGATCGCCGTGGAGCCGCCGACGAGCCGGCCCATGAACACGGGCATGGCGACGTTGCCGAGCGAGAAGGCGCCCCGGTAAAAGCGCTGGTGGGCGCGCACCGAGCTCCCGTCGAACGCGTCGCGCCGGTGGTGATCCCCCTCTTCGACGAACACCACCGCAAACCCGCGGTCGGCGAGCTCGCGCCCCACCACCCCGCCGCCCGCGCCCGTGCCGACCACCACGACCTCGCACTCGACCTCGCCGCCATCCCACTCGTCGGCGCGGTGAATCTGACGAAGCCAGCGCGGCGTCTCGAGGGCCCCGACGACGTTCAGCTTCCCGCCGAGCGTCTCGTACACGCTTCGCTGATCGAAATGCACGAACTTGTAGACGAGAGCAACGAGGGCGAGCGGCATCTTGAGAATGGGATCGTCCTCCCATTGCCGAATGAGCGCCTCTTGCCGAGCCACCGAGAGCGCGTCGAAGGCACGCCCGGTCTGGCCGATCGCGGCGGCAGCCAAGGTCGCCTGGGCAATGCTCCACGCGCGCGGCAGACTCGGATGAAACGCTTGCACGACTTCGTGCGCGCGCGCGACCGTGGCCTCGTCTGCCGCAGGAATCGACGCTGATCCGGGGATGATCGCCTCAGCGAGGGCAAGCGCCGCGCGGTACGGAAACCCGCTCGGCCGCCCGTCGTTGCGCGCCGTCTTGGTCGGAGGGCCGACGTAGAGATCGCTCATCGCGGGGCAATTTACACCGATCTCCGCCGCCGGGGGCGCCATCAGATCGCTCGCGCCGCGCCGCAATCGATCGTAAAGGTAGCGTCTGTGCACATTGCCCTGCGCGACCCGACCTACACGCCGCCCGCGGCCCCCGGCCTCGTCGAACGAGTGGCGGCTCGCCTCATCCACGATCCTCGCGACGTGCCCTTCTTGAAGCTCATGGCCGTCCTGACGGCGACGGTGGTCCCGACGGGCATTGCTCTCTTCGTGCCGAACGCCTTTCGCTGGTGGCTCGCCGGGGCGCACCTCACGCTCGTCGTCTACTTTCTCGGCCCGTTCGTCCTGATGCTCCACAACACGAGCCATCGCCGGCTGTTCCGGCGCCCGTGGGATCTGCTGAATCAGTACGTGCCGTGGGTGCTCGGGCCATTCTTCGGCGAGTCACCCGAGGCCTATTTCACCCATCACGTGGGGATGCATCACCCCGAGAACAATCTCGACGACGACATCAGCTCAACCCTGCCCTACAGGCGCGACCGGCTGGCCGATTTTCTGCGCTATTTCGGGCGCTTTTTCTTCTTCGGCTTCTTCGAGCTGACCGGGTACTTCGTCAAGAAGCGGCGACGCTCGTTGCTAGCCCGCACCCTCGTCGGGGAGCTGACGTTCTATTTTGCCGTCGTCGCGCTTCTCTTCGTCAATTGGCGGGCGACGGTCGTCGTCTTCGTCGTCCCGCTGATCGTCGCACGCTTCGCGATGATGGCGGGCAATTGGGGGCAGCACGCGTTCGTCGACGAAGCGGCGCCGGAGAACTGCTACCGCAACAGCATCACGTGCATCAACTCCGGCTACAATCGGCGCTGCTTCAACGACGGTTATCACATCGGGCACCACTTGAAGGCGACTCGCCATTGGACCGAAATGCCCGAAGACTTTCGACTCCACCAGGCGACGTACGCTTTCGAAGGGGCCATCGTCTTCGAGGGGCTCGATTTTTTCGGCGTCTGGCTGTGGCTGATGCTGGGCCGTTACGACCGACTCGCGCGACGATTCGTCGAGCTCGGCGACACACGACGGACGCCCGAGGAGATCGTCGATCTTCTTCGGAGTCGCACCGGCTGGACACGGCAGGTGCACGCAATTCCCAGGTAGACGGCCCCCCCCGTCCATTCCCCCGATGCGACCGCCGTCCTGCCGGGCGGTTCGCGGTCCCTGATCGACGATCGACGCTCTCCCGAACACTGAGGCGGCCACGCGTCCGTATGGCATGGATGCACTGGGCATTCGTTCCACGAAGTGGAAGGTCTCCGCGATTCTCGAGTCGGAACAGAGCGTGCAAGCACGCTGACGCAGCGATGAAGCGTCCCATGCCGCCGGCGAAACGCATCGAGCTCTTGCTGCAAACGGCGCTCACCGAACGGCACTTGAGAAGAGCATTGCTCGCCGAGGTGGTCGACGAGCTCGTCGGCAGCGGCCAATATCCCGAAGCGGCGCAGGCTGGTCACGCTCTCCTGACGCAGCTCGCCACCGGCATCGACGGGCGCGAATACGTGCGCCGGGTCCAGCACATGATCGCGCTCATCGGCCAATCTCCGTCCGAACGCGATGGAATGACGGCGATCCCAATCGGTGACGCTCGGCCGCGAGCCAACGCCTCGCGAGCGACGGGCGAAGGCTGACTGACGGCCTCAGAGCATACGTGAACCCCTTGGATCGCACCCGGGGCCGCTGGTCCGGCATTCCGGTTGCTCGAGGCGACCCCCGATGGGCTCCAGCGCAGCCGTGCGCGTCGGCGGGAGGTGGGGCCCCTGGCTCGTCTACGGGTCGACGCTCGCGTGCTCCTCCGTTCCACATGGGCGCGCCGCGCTCGATGCGGTGGACTTTCGAGGAGTTTACGAGGTGAGCCCGTCCGATCTGTCGAAGAAGATCGCGACTGCGGAAAGCCCGAAGTTCCTCGGTCTGTTCGAAGGGGTCATCTACGAGTACGAGCTCTTCGACCCATTCGTTTTGCAGAAGGATCTCGAGCGGGTCGAGCGCTACTACCGCGCGCGCGGCTTCTACCAAGCACGCGCCCGCGCCGGACGGGTCGTCCACACGCAGATCGACCACGTCCGGGTGTACGTCGTCGTCGAGGAGGGCGCGCCCGTCTTGGTCGGGTCTGTGCGTGTCGAAGGGGTCGACGAGCTACCCGCGCGCGTGAGGCACGACGTCGAGGGCTCCGCGCGAGTCGCGGGCCTGAGCGCGGGGACACCCTTCGACGAAGACGAGTTTGCAGGAGCGCAGTGGCACGTGGAGCGCGCGCTGCAGGACCACGCCTACGCCTTCGCGAGGGTCGAACGCAGCGCGAGCGTCGATCTGCGGAGCCATCGGGCAGACATGGTCTTTCGCGTCACGCCGGACCAGCCTTCCACGTTCGGAAAGATTACGGTCGAAGGGCTGGAGTCGCTGCCGCTGGAGCCCATTCTTCGCGCGCTCGACATCGAGGAAGGCCAGCGTTACTCGGCGGCGGCCCTCGAACACGCGCAGCAGGCGGTGCTCGATCTGGGCGTGTTCAGCTCGGTCGCCGTCACCCCGGAGGGCGGCGACCCGCCGCCTCCCGATCGATCGGTCCCGCTGACGGTCCGGGTGACACCGAGCAAGCTGCACACGCTGCGCTTGGGCGGCGGGCTGGAGCTCGACGTCATCAAGACCGACGTGCATGTTCTGGCCGACTGGACGAACAACAACCTGTTCGGCGGTCTGCGCCGTCTCGACGTCGAGCTCCGCCCTGGCGTCGCGCTCTACCCGACGCGAGTTCCCAATTTCGAAAAGCCCACCCACTTCCTGCCCGAAGAGCGGTTCCGGGCGCAGCTCACCCAGCCAGGCGTCATCGAGGCGCGAACGAACGGCTATCTCCGCGGCGAGCTCAACGTCTATCCGCTGCTTCTCACGTCGACGCCACCCTCCGGCGCGCCGGTTGACGGCTATCGCGAGGCGCGCGGCGCGCTGGGCGTGAACCGCATCTTTTGGAAGCTCTACGCGGACTTCGGTTACGACCTGCAGTTCAACTCGCCTTTCGCGTACGTGGGCACGCTCGATCCTGATCTACGCACGGTGCTCGTTTCGTATGTCGACCTGCGCACGACGGTCGATCTTCGCGATGACCCCATCGCGCCCCACAAAGGACTGTACCTCTCGAACGACCTTCAGTTCGCGGGCGGTCCGCTCGGCGGTCAGGCGGAGGACCTTCGCATCCTGCCCGAGGCGCGCGGCTACATTCCCATCGGCCGCGCCACCTTCGCCCTGCGCGCGATGACCGGCCTCCTGCTGCCAGCCAACTACGGCGATTCCCTCGGGCTGGCACCGCCGGGGCAGGTGCCGCCCGGCGTCGACGAAGCCACGTACGTGCGCGACTTGCAGCTGGTGTACTTCCGGGGGTTCTTCTCGGGCGGTCCGGGGAGCAACCGCGGCTACCCCCTTTACGGCGTCGGACCGCATGGCCCGGTGCCGTTCCTCCTGCCGAACATCAACCGACAGATCGCCAGCGAATGTGTGCCGGGGCTGGGTCTCGCGACCCTGTCGGGCAACAGCTGCTTGCAGCCCCTCGGCGGCCTGACGATGTGGGCGATGTCCGCAGAGATTCGATTCCCCCTCTCGCCCGAGCTCACGCAAGCCACGTTCTGCGACGCGAGCGACGTCGAGGTGGGGCGCGCGCAGTACGAGCTCAATACCCATCTGTCGTGCGGGCTCGGCCTTCGCTACAAGACGCCGGTCGGCCCCGTCCGCCTCGACGTCGCGTATCGAATCCCCGGCTTGAATCCGGTGCCGGGCGATCCCGACTACCCGGGTGACGTGGCTGGCCTGCCGATCGGCGTGGCCTTTGGCATCGGCGAGGCGTTCTGATGGCAGGAACTCGTCGAAGCAGGACGATGCACGCGCTGGCGGTGATGGGCCGCTCGGTGGGGGCGGCGGCGCTGCTGGTGATCGCCGCGATGGGCGGCGTCGGGTTGCACTCGCGCATGACCGCCTTTCGCCGGCTGGTCACGGACCAGGCGAACCGCGCGTTCGCGGACGCCTTCCGGGGTACGCTACGGGTCACGAGCGTGGAGCGCTTCGGGCTCGGAGGCGTCGGCGGCGTCGGACTGACGCTGCGCGATCCGCAAGGCCGCGTCGTGGCGGCAGCGGTGGGAGTCACCATCCGCGTCGCGCTCCCGTCCCTCGCCCGCCTCGTCTGGGGTGTCCTCCGGGGCACGGGCGAAGTGCCCGTCGTGCTCTCTCTCGCGCGCGCGCAACAGGTCGACGTGACTCTCGTGCGTGGACCCGACGGAGAGCCGACCGTCGTGCACGCGTTCGATGTGCGCCACTCCGCACCGCCCGGCCAGTCGTCGCGCGGCGTGCGAGTCGACGTGGAGTCGCTGCGGATCGCGGAGCTGCACATCCGAGGTCCGGTCGCGTCATGGGACGATCTCGATGTTACGGCCAGGTCCATCGCGGCGTCGTTTGCGGGCGGCGCGGCGGGGACGTCGGTCGCCGTGCGCGGACTCGACCTGAAGGTGCGCGGCGTTCTTCCCGACGTGGTTGCCGCACACGTCACGGCGCAAGCCGATCTGCCGGCGGCGGGGACGAGACGTGCGAGAGGTTCGATCGAGGGCAGCGTGGGGGCCGTCGCCGTGTCGCTGCGCGCTTCCATGGCGGGCGACAAGGTCGAGGCGACCGCTCGCGCGATCGCGGGAGGCGGAACGGTCGATGCACGGGCACTTGCCGATCTGGGCGCGATCAAGACGGCGGAGATGACTGTGGCCGTCACCGGCGTCAATCCGCAGAGCTTGGTCCCCGGAGCGCCGGCGGCCGACCTCCACGCCGTGGCCCACGCGCGCGCCCGCGTCGAGCCGGACGGCGAGGTCACCGGCGAAGCCACACTCCACACGGATCCGACCCGAGTCGCATCGCAGCCCGTCCCATCGCTCGACGCCCAGGCCCACTTCACGGGCTCGCGGGCCGCGGGCACCGCGCACCTCGCCGAGCCGGGCGCGCCGGTGGACCTTCACTTTGACGCGCGTCTTGCAGGCTCCGAGAAGGCGATCGAGCTCGACGCGCGCGCAACCGCGCCTGACCTCGCCGCGGTGACTCGCCTTCGCCCGCGCAAGGCCGCGGGCTCCGCGGACGTCCACCTCGTAGGCCGCATCGACCTCGGCCGGCGCACAGTCGACGCGGACTTCGAAGCCACAGCCTCCGGCTTGCGTGTCGACGCGAACGCTGCGGGCTCTGCCTTCGCCCGCGGACGCTTGCAGGGCCCTCTGGAGTCGCCCACGGGCTACGTGACGCTCTCCGCACGGTCGGTCGAGATCGCGGGCCAGACGATCGACACCGTCACTCTCGAGGCCAGCGGCCCCTTGGGGGCGCCCGAAGTGAACGCGACGCTACGAGGTCCGGCGATCCCGGACGTCGACGCGCACGCAAGGCTCCGGTTCGGCGGCGGCGTCGCGGCGGATGACGCCGTCCTTCGGCTGGCCCGCAATCGAGCGGCCGTCACGGCCCGCGCTGGGCGCCTTCACGTCGGCGGCGGCGAAGTCGACGTGCTCGGCCTCGAGATCGACGGACTTGGTTCGATCGTCCGTGGTGAGCTCCACGCGAGCCCGCGGGCGCTCGCGGTTCGCGTGCGGGCACCTGGCGAAGACGTACCGACCTTGATGCGTCTTCTCGGCAGGCGACCCGAAGGGGAGGGTCGGCTCGCGCTGGACGTCGACGTTCGCGCCGACGCCGGCGGCGCGACCGGACACGCCGGGGGGACGTTGACCGCCACGGGGATGTTCGGGGCGCAGCGCAGCCGCGCCCACGTCGACTTGCGACTCGACGGGCGGCGGGTCGACGGCGAAGCCGGGCTCGCGTTCGATGACGTGCAAGCCGAAGCTGCGCTGGGGAACGTGGTCCTCGGCGGGCGGCCCAACGAGGCAAACGCGTGGAAGCGGGCGACGGGGACCGTCGATATCACGTCCAGCGTTGCGCTGGCCACGTTGCGCGAGCTGATCCCCGATCGCGCCGTGCGCGCCGCGCGGATGAGTGGTCTCCTGTCACTGAAGATGCACGTGGCGCGCGAGCGGCCGGACGCCGTTCCCGACGCCTCGGTCGACGTCGAGACGCAGAACCTCGCGCTCACTATCGCGCACGGTAGAGAGCAGGAGCCGGGCGACCTGCGTCGTACCGAGGAAGGCGACCCACGAAACCTGCCTTTCCGCACGAGCGGAGTGGACATGCGTGCCGCAGCGTCGCTCGACGGAGCCTCGAATCGTCTCACGTTTCACGGGGAGCTCTTCGATGCGCGAGGGGCGATCTTGAGGTTGCAAGGACTAGCGATACCGCCGCTGGCTGAGTTGCTGGGCCGGAGAGGCCAGGCGATGGCGCGGCTCGAGCACACCGCGCTCCAGGTCCACGCGGAGCTCCCGCAGCGCGACCTCGCGGGTTTGCCGCCGGTCCTGCGTCCGGCGGCGGTTCGCGGACGCCTGCAGGGAACCATCGACGTGAGCGGGGAGGTCGTCGACCCACGCGTGAAGCTGCTTGCCCGCGCAACAGGCGTCACCTTGATGCAATCGAGCTCGGCTCTGCCCTTGGACGGCTCCGTCGATGCGACCTACGACGGACGCGCGGCGATCGCGCGCGTCATCGCGCGGCGGCCGGAGGGGGTCGTGCTCGACGTGCGGACCGACATCGACGCGCCCATCGCGCAGTTTCTTTCTTCGTCCCCTGGCGGCGCGACCTGGGACGCCGCGACCACCGTTGCTCTTCACGGTTTTCCGATCGATACGATCCCGCCGATCGCATCGCGTGGCCTCGGCGGCAACGTGAGCGGCGTCGTGACGGTCGAGGGGCTGCACCGCGACGCCCACGTCGACGCGGACATCGAGCTGGACAAGCCGCGACTCGGTGCCGTGTGCCTCCAAGGTGGCTTCGTACGAATGAGGATCGATCGCGATCGCTTGGTCGCAGCGATTCGCGTAGAGCGTCCGGGCGCGTTCGCGGCTGCCACGGTCAGTGCCTCGACGCACTGGGGCGCGGGCATCACGCCGACGCTCGACGCCTCACGACCAATCGACGCAACACTGCAAGCGCGAGACTTCGGTGCAGCGGCACTCATGCCGTTCGTGCGGGGAGCGGTCGACCAGCTCGACGGCCGCCTCGATGCGAACGTCCGTGTGCACGTCGACCCGGACCCAAAGAGCGGTCAGTTCGACGGCGAGCTCGTGTTCTCGAAGGGCGTCGTCGAGATCGCCGCCCTCGGCGAACAGCTTCACGATGTGGGCGCCCGCATGACCATCCGGCCATGGGGCACTCTGCGCATCGACGAGATCTCTGCGAGCGGCCCCACAGGACACTTGACGGCGTCGGCGCAGGCGCTGCTCGACGGAGCCAAGCTCCGCAGCGTGACGGCGGACATCGACATTCCGCGTGACAAACGAATGCCGCTCACAGTCGAGGGCGTGTCGATCGGGGAGGCCTCGGGCCGCCTGCACGCCGATGCCTCGATGGCCCCGGACGGCAAGACGCTCGACTTCCGGATCGACGTGCCTCAGGCCCAGGTGGATCTGCCGAGCACCGCGGGCCGCTCGGTGCAGTCGTTGGACCCCGCGCCGTACATTCGGGTCGGGGCGCGTCAGCCGTCGACGGGGCGCTTCGCGATCGTGCCGCAGCACCCGCCGGAGACGCCGCGCTCCCCGGATGCGCTCGCCTTCCACGCCGTGGTGAAGCTCGGCCGCGAAGTGCGCATCAAACGCGACCAGAATCTGGACGTCGAGCTGACGGGGCAGCCGGTGCTCGACATCACCGACCAGACGCACGTGACGGGCACGCTCCGCCTGACGCGCGGCATGGTCGACGTGTTCGGCAAGCGGTTCACGCTGGAGCCTTCGAGCACCGTGGCGTTCACCGGGGACCCGGGCAGCCCTCAGCTCGCCGTCACGGCAAGCTACGACGCCCCCGACCACACCCGCATCTTCGCGGACGTCGTCGGAACGCCGCAGAAGCTCAAGCCGAACCTGCGATCCGAACCGCCGCTCAAGCAGGACGAGATCCTCGGGCTGCTCCTCTTCGGTAGCCAGGAAGGCCTCGGCGGAACGCCCGCGCCGGGCGATCAGCCCGACCCGACGCAGCGCGCGGCTGGGCTGGCGGGTGGCGTGGTCACGCAAGGCATAAACCAGGCCCTCGCCGGCATCACCCAGGTCGAGATCTCGACACGGGTCGACACGTCGCAGGCGACCAACCCGCGCCCGGAAGTGGCCGTGCGCCTCTCGAGCGACGTGCTCGCGCATGTCACCGTGCAAACGGGCATGCCCGCGCCGGGCGAGCCCCCGGATCGGTACCTCCTCACGGTCGATTGGCGGTTCAAGCCCCGCTGGTCGCTGCAATCGACGGTCGGCGATCAGGGGAGCACGCTGTTCGATCTGCTTTGGCACCACCGCTACTGAGACGACTCCTGCGGCGCGCGCTTCTTCTCGTCTTCGAGCAGCTTCCAGAGCGCCACCACCACGTCGCGCATCCCTTCGCCCGTGGCTGCGGACACGAGCTTGAGGTCGATCCCGCGCTCGGCAAACTTCCCCTTCGCCGTCGCCCACGCATCGCGCACTTCGGGCAGGTCTGCCTTGCTCATCGCCACGACTTGGGGGCGTGCCGCGAGACGTGGATCGAATTTCGACAATTCGGCGTTGATGGCGTCGAAGTCGGCGAGCGGCTCGCGACCCTCGCCGGGGTCGACCGAGATCAAGTGCAGCAGCCCGCGTGTTCGTTCTACGTGTTTGAGAAAGCGAATGCCCAGCCCCGCTCCTTGTGCGGCGCCCGGAATGAGCCCCGGAATGTCCGCGAGCACGAAATGCGAGTCTTCGCCGACGGCGACCACTCCCAGATGGGGGATGAGCGTCGTGAACGGGTAGTCGGCTACCTTGGGGTGAGCGCGCGACACGGCGCTTATGAATGTGCTCTTTCCTACGTTCGGAAAGCCGAGCAGCCCGGCGTCGGCCATGACTTTCAGCTCGAGCCGCAACGTCCTTGCTTCACCGGGCTCGCCCGGCTCGGCGCGACGGGGGGCTCGGTCGAACGGCGTGGCGAAGTGGATATTTCCACGACCGCCTCGGCCTCCGCGAGCGATGACGACTTGCTTGCCGCCCGCGTCGACGTCGAACGCCCGCTGGCCGGTCGAGACATCGAACCCCTGCGTGCCGACCGGCACACGCACCACGAGGTCTTCCCCCCCCCGGCCGTATTGGTCTTTGCCGCGGCCGTGCTCGCCCCGCTTGGCCTGAAGCACGCGCGAAAGCGCGACGTCGAGCAACGTGGTCTTGCCCTCGTCGCCGACGAAAATGACGTCGCCCCCCCTCCCGCCGTCGCCGCCGGAGGGCCCACCGTGCGGCTCGTATCGCTCGCGCCGGAACGCGATGCAGCCGTTGCCGCCGTCCCCCCCGGAGACCTTCACCTCACACGAATCGACGAATTTCACGGAGCGCGCCTTCTAGCACTTCCGAGCAACCGCCGCGGCGCGCAGTCGGAGATCAGGGGGAGTCGTGAGGCCCCTCTCCTGATCTCCTCGCGCCTTTGCGTCGTCTCGGCGCTACATCGACAGAGCGCCGGTGCGGAGCAGATAAGCGAGCTTCGCCCTCTGCTCGGGGCGCATTAGCGCGTGAATCCGCATGAGCGCGCGCGAAACCGCCGCTTGAACCCGTTCAGTGCTCTTCACCCGCTCGCCCGCCGCCGCCTGCGCCTTGGCCTCATCGAACGAGTCGCTCGCGACTGCGTCGGCCAACGCGGACGTCGTCCGCCGGTGGTCGACTTCCGCCTGAGCGCGCTCGGTCTTCAAATCGTGCAGGATCGCTGCCAGCTCGGTGACCTGCGTGTCGTTCAGGTCCAGCTTGTAGGCGAGGAACCGCAGGGGCCGGCGCACCCCGAAGCTGCCGCCGCCGAACGGATCCCCCTCACCTGCGCCGGCGCCGCCGCCACCCCCGAAGGGCCCGCCTTGCCAGCCGCCTTGTTCGCCGCATGCCGCGCGACGGTGCCCATGCCAAAAGAACATTCCCGGATGCATCGTCGTGACCTCCTCGCCCAGGCGATTCGCTCTCGGCGGGTGTTGCCGAGCGAGGCAAGATGCCGCGCGCGGGCGCGGGCATGACGCCACGCGCACGAGACAGTGTGTGTCGCCTGTGGCGCATGTCAACGCGTGGCCGATCCGCGGCGTCAGCCGTCCGCCGCACGTCGACCGATCGGAAGCCTTGCAAGCAGGCGCCGGGTCGAAACCGACACCGCGGTGCTCAGGATGGTGATGACGAGGGAACGAGCGATCTGGCCGAAGAACGAGCGCCGCTCGCCACGCATGGCTCGTTCGGGGTAACGCCACATGTCCCTCGCCAGGCGCCAGCGGTTGCGCCGCCGGCGGTGGGTCGCCGTGGCGATGCGGCTCACGACCAGCGCCACCGAGCCCGCCGTGGCGACCAGAAGCAGCCCGCCGCCGATAGCGAAGGTGCGCAGGTGACTCTTGAGCTGCGACCGAACATCCAGCGCTTCGTGACGGCGCTGATTGAGCTCAGCCACGGTGCGAAGCAGCTGCGACCGCACTTGGTACGCTTGTTGGGTGAGATCCTCGCGCGACCTGGAGCTCCCGTTCATGCGCTCTTCTCCTTGAGCCGCGCGAAGTCGGCCTCGATGCGCGCCTTGGTCTGCGCCATCGGCTTGGTAGGCAGCGCCTTGTACGCCGCGAAGCCGAGCGCGCCCGCGATGCAGAGGAGGGTCGCTCCGATGACGAGCGCCGCAAACCACGGTACGGAGAAAGCCAGAGCGATCGCCGCCATGAACATCGTGATGGACGCGACCGCCGCCACGGCGGCACCGCCGCACACGATGGCGCTGGCGCGAGCCTGCCGCAGCTCGGTCGTCACCTCTTCACGCGCGAGGGCAATCTCCAGACGCACGAGCTCGCGCCCTTCGTCGAGTGCATCTCGAATGAGCTGCACCGTCGACTCGTTCGGTTCCGGCTGCATTCCGAGGGCGGAGGAATGCAAAGTTCGTGGGCGAGCGCCTCGGGCGACATTCACTCAGCCTTGGCAGCCGATTCGCTGAAACCAGAGCTCTGGATGCCCGTCGCGCGTGTCGACATACATCACGCCGAACTCGCGTCCGGTCCAGACCACGTCGGGATACTTGGAGGTGCCTGCGGTGCCGTTCGAGACTTGCAGATCGTGGAGGCCCCCGACACGCGCACCTTTGCCGTCGACGAAGCTCATGAATACTTGCGGGCGGTTCTCGCGCCACTGGTAGTAAACGATTCCCGCGCTCTGACCCGTCCAGGCCATATTCGGCCAGTTCGCGTCGCCGCTGTTCGGCTCTTCGACCAGGCCACCGGCCATCGCGGCGCCGCGCGAGTCGACCACGGACATGAAAATCGCGTTGTCGCTCCCGCGCATGTCTTCCCACGCGGCGAGAAATCCGGCGCCCGTTCGGATCATCCGCGGCAATGCGGCAGGCGTGCCTGCGGTGCCGCGCAGCGATGTCGGCGCCGACGGGGCGAGGCTTTGCGGATCGAGGGCCGCGAACGCAATGTCGTACGACGGACTGCCATTCGTTTGGGTCCCCTGGTCGCGCCACACGACGGCAACGGCCTGATCGTCCCCGGCGATCCACGGCCAGCCGGCCGCGTCGGTCGACGCCAAGCGCTGGGGGCCGGTGACCTGCATGGACGATGGCGCGATGCTCGCCAGCTCCACCCCTTGGCTCCCATCCGAGAACTGGTCCATCCAAGTGACGACAACCTCGCCGCGAGGCGCGAGAGCGAGCACCGGTCGCGACTGCTGCAACTGGGTCGCAGCCACGGCAACGCCGTCGCCCACCGGCTGGGCATCGGGCCCGAGCTTGCGGGCGTACACCACGCTGCCGGCAGAGCCCTCCTCCCATGCGACGACGTAACCAGTCGAGGTCTTGACCAGGCTGGGCAAGTCGCTTAGCGCCGACGTCGTCTGCACATCGACGGGGGAACCCATCGCCCTGCCATCGGAGGCTAGCGTGCCCGCATAGATGTCGCCGGATGCGGGATCCGGATAGACCACGACGTAGTGGTCGGTGTTCCAGGCAAACGCGAACGACTGGGCGCCCGAGCCGAACGCGACCTTCGTCTCGCTGCCGACCCGCGCGCAGGCCGACGCTCCGAACACTTGGCCGTTGCCCAGGTCGGGGCTCGGAGGCGGGCCTCCCGATCCCACCCGCAACGAACAGCTCGAAGCGACCACGGCGAAGAGGAGCGCCGGACTGACCACGCGGCGGCGAACGTACCGTGAGCTCATGTGGCGGAGCTCGGGCAAAGAGCGAGCCGCACTTCGCTGCCGCGGGGCGTGACGGATTTCCGCCGCATCCTGGACAGCTCGACCATCCAGATGGCCCATGCACGTAGCTCGGCCTCTCGCGTAGCTCGGCCTCCCGGTTGCAACCGCCGAGGTTCGATGCGACTGCCCACGTGCCTTCTTCTTGTCGCCCCGATCGCCGCGGGCTGCGCCGCGCGTTCGAACGACTTGCTCGCGCCCGATGATGGTGCCGCCGAAGGCGCCGTGCCGACCTCCATCTCTGTGCCGCTGCCGGGCGAATCGCCTGCGACGCAGCGTGGCCAACGATCCGGCACGACCACTCCTCCGGTGGCGACCGCGGGCACCGAGAGCCCCGACGCCCCGACCCCGGACATCGGGATCCCCGATGCGACGACGATGCGCGACGCCTCGGCCCCCGACGCAACGCTCGACGACGCGCCCGATGACGACGCCGCCCCCGACGCCCTACCCGGACCGGATGGGGGCCCGAACGCCAACGCCGTCGGGAGCTCCTCGGATGCCGGCCCGCCCAGTGACGTCGACGCCGCGGACGCTCCGGGCGGCGGTGAGATTCCGCTCGATTGTCCGACGGGCATGGATCACCCGACGCTGCTCCAGTGCACGGGCCTCTACTCGGACTGGTCGTCACGCACGATCGCACCGGCCGCTCGCCCCTACGCTCCGGGCCTCGTGCTCTGGAGCGATGGCGCCGAGAAGAGCCGCTGGATCGAGCTGCCTCCTGGAAGCACCATCGACACGCGGGACATGGACGAATGGTCGTTCCCGATGGGCACGAAGATTTGGAAGGAGTTTCGGCTGGCGGGGCGGCCGGTCGAGACCCGATTCCTCTGGAAGCGCAGCACCGGCGAATGGCTTGCCACGACGTACGCCTGGTCCGCGGACGGCTCGAGCGCGACGGAGGTGACGACGGGGGTGACCAACGTGGGCGGAGGCACCTACGAGATCCCATCCCAGAAGATGTGCACCATGTGCCATCAGGGCCGCATCGACAGCGTCCTCGGCTTCGACGCCGTGAGCCTGTCGGCCCCGAGCGCGACAGGGCTGCCGATCGCGGAGCTCGTCCGCGAAGGATTGCTCACCGACCCGCCGAGTGCGCCGATCGTCGTTCCGGGAGGGGCCACGGACTCCGCCGCGCTCGGATGGCTTCACGCGAACTGCGGCACGGCGTGCCACAATCGTTCGCCCCGAGCGCTCGCAGGTCGAACAGGGCTGTTCATGCGGCTCGACGTGGCGAGCATGGCCACCGTAGAGGCGACCGACACATGGACGACCGCGGTGGGCCAGCCTTCGAACTTCCAGCCGGCGCCAGGTGCGAACCTGCTGCTGATCGATCCGGGCAATCCGAGCGACAGCGCCGTCTACTTTCGCCCCTCGTTCCGCGACGACCAGGGACAAGGGTTCCAGATGCCGCCCATTGATACCCACGT
This sequence comes from uncultured Polyangiaceae bacterium, assembly GCA_964531095.1. Taxonomy (GTDB): domain Bacteria; phylum Myxococcota_A; class Polyangia; order Polyangiales; family Polyangiaceae; genus Palsa-1150. The sequence goes on from CAZHED010000028.1 coordinate 21,828, forward strand.
CGTTTCGGACGCGGGTGTCGCCGCCATCGGGGCGTGGATCGAGGCGATGCGCTGACTCAATCTTCGTGCGGTCCAGTGCCTCTTTTTTTTCTCAAATCCCTGACGGTTCGAACGTCCTTCGGGAGCGGGGCGCCTGCGCTCGTGCCGGCGCGGGGCGGAACGCCGGAGCGCTCGGAGCGGTGGCCGGGCTCGGGGTGGGGGGGATCGAGGGGGTCTCGACGAGCCGGGCGCTGGCGCTCGGGGGAGCCAGGGCGATCGGCGCCAGTGTCCCGGCCGAGGCCGTCGCGACGAGCCCCGTGCCTTTCGTATGCGAGCTCATTGCGGCCGCCAGTGCAACGGTTGCAGCGATCCCGATCGGCAAACCGACGACCGCGGCAGCCACCCAGGGCTGTCGCCACCACCGGCGCGAGCGTGGTGCGGGCGTCGCGGGACGTGCCGTCGGGGCTTCGCGCAAGCGAAGGTCGCGCTCCGTCGGCCCCGGGCTCTCGGGCGTCACGATGACTCCCTGCTGTTTGGCGAGGGCGGTCAAGAGATCGACCTGGGACAAAAGACGCAGGTCGAGCAACACGCGGCCAAGGAGCTTGCCGCTCCTCCGCTGCTCGGTGAGCGCGCGCTGCAGATCGGTCGGCGTGAGCAGCCCCTCGGCGATTAGGATCTCACCGAGCTTGCCCCGCCCGCGCGGCGCGTCGGCTACCGCTTCGGCGATGCTCAGCTTGGGACCGAACGGCTCGAGCGCTTGCCCCAGCTGGCGCATGTTCTGGAAGCGCTGCTGCGGGTCGCGTTGAAGGGCACCCATGACGACGCGCGCGAGATCGCGCGGCAAGTCCGGCCGAAGCTCCGTGGGCCAGGGAACCGGTTCGGAGACCACTTTGGCGATGACCGCCGTCGGCGGGCCGATGAACGGCGTCCGCCCGGTGAGGAGCTCGAACAGGATCGAGCCGAGCGACCACACGTCACTTCGGGCGTCGGCGGTGCAGGCGGCACGGAGCTGCTCCGGAGCGGCATAGTAGGGCGTACCGAAGTACTCGTGCGAAGGCGTCAGCCGGGCGTCCTCGCTCTCGGTCTTGGAGATGCCGAAGTCGAGAACCTTCACGACGCGCCGTCCGTGCTCGCCGACGCGGCACACGAAAAGGTTCGACGGCTTGAGGTCGCGGTGCACGATGCCGAGGGCGTGGGCCTCGGACATCGCTTCGGTCACCTGCTGCACGATGTCGACGGCATCCTCGACGGGCATCGGACCGGTTGCTTCGAGCTCCGCGTCGAGGTCCCTGCCCTCGAGAAACTCGAGGACGATGTACGGTAGGCCGTTCGCCAATACGTCGACATCGATGACGCGCGCGGTGTGAATCGACTGGAGCTGCGCCGCGGCGCGGGCCTCCCGCTCGAAGCGCGCAACGACCGTCGCGAATTCAGGGAGGTCGGGGCGCAGGACTTTGATCGCCACGCGCTGATGAAGGCGCAGGTGCGTCGCTTCATAGACGACCCCCATCCCGCCTTCGCCGATCAGGCCCACAAGGGCGTACTTGCCCGCGATGGTATCCCCCGGCCGCGGGAGCGCGGGGACAGCGCGCATGCGCGGCCGCGACCGCTCGTTCGCGTCGAAAGCATGTCGGGGGACATTGACCATCTGCCACGAGAGAACGGCAGACGGCCGCGACGCATTAGCGCGCAGCCACTCCCCGGCCGTCAGACCCCCGAAACGCTCTCCCGCAGGGCGGTGGCGGCGTCCCAATGGCCCGCGCCAGCATAGAGCTTGGCCAGGAGCGCGATGCACGCGCTGGTGGCCTTCGCATCGTGCGCCTCGCGCGCTCTGGCCAACGCGTCGAGCGCCTCGAACAACGCCTCCTCGGCACGCCCTGCGATCGACAGCGCAAGCGCGAGCGCAAGCGACGCCCGACAGCGCACCGACAGGGGGCTACCCTCTGCGTGTGCGCGCGCCCGCCTCAGCACGGCGAGGGAGTCGAGCACCGCGGCGCTTTCCGCCCCGTGGGTGAGTGTGCGAACCCTCGCTGCCAAAGCCTCCTGAGGGGCAGCGAACGACCGATCGGGAGGAAGCTTCGATTCCAGGTGGACCGGCGGCGCGCCGAGAAGATCCGTCGACTCGGGCTTTTCCGGAGCAACCTTGTCGTCGGGCGCTCGCTTCCAGGGCTGTTCGAGGTCCAGCCGCCAGCCGCGCACGCTTTCGGTCACGTCGGCTGACGCGCGCGCACCCAGGAGCGACAGCCGCCCCGCCCGCAGGGCCCGGACGCCGCCGTCGACAAGCACCTCGCCCGATCGGGCAATTTCCGCCAGCAACGCGGCCGACAGGAGCGCCGGGCCCCAGCCGAGAATCCCCTGCCCGTCGGGCGACAGCGACTCGAGCTCCCCCTCGGCCAAACCGCACGCCCAGGCGCGTTCAGGCGACAGCGCCTCGTCGCCCACGCTGGCCGCGAACGTCACCGCGTCTTCGATCGAGTCGATGTCCCACCCCAACGCGAGCCCCGCGGCGCTCCACGCGACCAGAGAGCCGCCCACCCCTTCGCCGCGCACACACAGCGACCGCGCGCGGTCGAGGTAGCTGCCCTCGGGACCGGGGATCATGCCCGCGGGCGACATCCGGAACGCGACGACGATGCTGCGGGACACGGCCGTCGCTCCCCGAGTCGGCTCAGACGCGAATCCGCTTCTTCAGCGCGGCCAGATCGTCTTCCACGTCACTGCTCGCGCCGGTCCCCCCTCCGACGTGCCGCTCCAGATCGCGAAATTTGGCCTCGATGTCTTGACCTTTTTCGCGCCCGCCCAGCGCGTCTTCGACCTCTGCCATGGCGGCGCCTTCGGCTTCGCGTCCTTCGATCTTCTCCTCCATGCGGCGGAAGTTGTCGAACGCGCTCGTTCCCCCTCGGGCGCCGAGTTGCTCCGACCCCGACGCGGTCGCGCGAGCCTGCTGCGCACGGGCCACGATGGTCGGCTTTCGAAGTTTCAGCTCGGCGAGCTTTTGCTTCATCCGCTCGAGATCATCCTTCATCCGCACCGACGCGTTGAGCTGCTCGATGCGCACCTTATCGGCCATTTCGAGCTCGGCCGCGCGCAGCTTCTTCTGTTTGAGGGCCTCGCGGGCGAGGGCCTCGTCGCCGCTCTTCAGGGCGAGCTCGGCGCGCTTGTCCCATCGGGAGACGTCCGCTTGCAGGTCGTCACACTTCTTTCGGAGCTGCTTCTCGGCCGCGACCGCCTGGACGACCTCTTGGTGGCCGGCTTTGATCTGCTCGTCCATCTCGTCGAGGTTGAGGTCGACGAGCTTGCGTTCGTCCTCCGCTTTGTCGAGCAGGGCGTTGAGGTTGCTCTGAATGACCTTGCCCATCCGATCGAAGATGCCCATGGCTCGCGAGGCCTCGTGGGGAGCGAATCTAACACGCCCGGTCGGAGGCCGCCCGAGCGCGCCTCGTTGAACCGGTTTGTCGCGAACGGCTCCGAACGCGCGGTATCCTCACGTGCTCTGCCTCTGCCGTCGGAGGCGGGGGTCAGCACCGTAGGAGGCGTACGCAATGCCCATTTGCAAGCAATGCGGAGAAGAGGTCGGCGAGCTCGTGACCGTCAAAGTCGCGGGCAAGGCGAAGAAGCTCTGCGAAGACTGCGCCGACCGCCAGCGCGAGCAAGCCGAGGTCGCCGAGCAGAGCGAAGCGGTCGTTCAGAACATGATGGGCTTCAAAGGAAGACGATAGTGGTCTCGTGAAAACCCGCGACCCGTCCTCGTCTGGGGGGCGCCAGTTCCCACGGTGGGGAAAGGACGCCTCACTGTCGGGCGTTCCGTCCTCACCGTCGGGCGCCGCGTCCCCACCGTCGGGCACCGCGTCCCCACCGTCGGCCGCCGCGTCCTCATCGCCGGCCGCCGCGTCCTCATCGCCGGGCGCCGTGTCCTCATGGCCGGGCGCCGCCTCCTCACCGTGAGGCGCCGCCTCCTCACCACGAGGCGGCGGCGCCGAATGCGGGGGCGTGGCCGCCTCGTGACGAGGCGACGTCGCCGAAGCACCAAAACCGCCGTCCCACGGTGAGAAGGCGCCGCTTCGACGAGATCGGACGCTTTCTGGGGTCGGGGCGCCGCGTTCCTGTGTCGAGGCGCCGTCGCCTCGTGGTGAGCAGGCGCCGCCTCATGATGAGGAGCCACCGCCACGACCTGAGCGGGCCGCCTCTCGCGACGAGCACTCCCCCGCGAGCACAAGCACTTGCACCGCGAGCGCAAGCGCCTGCCCGGGCTGTCGAGAGTCACTTGTTGAGCAGGTGAACCGACTGTCCGAGGCCGTGCAACGCCGCTTCCATCATCGCCTCTCCGAGCGTCGGATGCGGATGGACGGTCAACGCGACGTCTTCGAGGAATGCGTGCATCTCGAGCGCGAGCGCCGCCTCGCTGACGAGATCCGTCGCCGACGGACCGACGATCTGAAAGCCCAGGATCTCGTGCGTGGCCTTGTTGGCGACGACTTTGACGAACCCGTCGGTCTCGCTGACGGCCATCGCGCGCCCGAGGACGCTGAAGGGGAACTTTCCGACGCGCACGTCGATTCCTTTCTCTTTCGCCTGCTGCTCGCCCAACCCCACGGTCGCGATCTCGGGATCCGTGAAGATCGCGGTTGGAATGGCCACCCAGTCCTTGGCCGTCTTGTGACCGGCGATCACCTCCGCCACGACCTCTCCCTCTTTGCTCGCCTTGTGCGCGAGCATCGGGACGCTCGAACAGTCGCCAACGGCGTAAATGCCGGGCACGTTGGTCGCCCCGACCGAATCGGTGGGAACGAACCCCTTCTCCACCTTCACGCCGAGCTCCTCGAGGCCGATGCCGGCCCCATTCGGGCGCATCCCGACCGCGACGAGCACCACGTCGGTCACGACCGTCTCGCTCTTTCCGGCGATCTCGAGCCGCACGGCGACCGACCCGTCCTTTTGATACTCGTAGCCGAGGGCCTTGGCCCCTTTGAGAATCTTGGCGCCATGCTTGACGTACGCCCGCTCGACGACCGCTGCGACGTCGGCGTCGACCCCATTCAGGAGGTTCGGCAGCGCCTCGACCACGGTGATCTCGGAGCCGAGCCGCTGGTAGGCACCGCCGAGCTCCATGCCGATGATGCCTCCGCCGATGACCAGCAAGCGCTTCGGGATCTCTCGCAGGCTCACGGCTTCTTTGGCGCCGATGATCTTCTTGCCGTCGAACTTGAAGCTCGGGATCTCGATGGTCGACGATCCGGTCGCGATGACGATTGCCTTGAGCGCCTCGACCGTTTCGGTCGTCCCCTCCCGCGTCTTGATGCTCACCGTCTTCGGACCGGTGACGCGCGCGTCGCCGTAGACAAGCTCGACCCCGTTGCCGCGGAAGAGAGTCCGGATTCCGCCGGTGAGCTTCTTGACGATGCCCTCTTTCCAGTCTTGCAGCTTGTTCGCGTCGATGCGCGGGTTGTCGACGAACAGGCCGTACGCCTGGCCCGCCTTGACCTTGTCGAACGTATGGCTCGTCGCGATGACCGCCTTGCTCGGCACGCAGCCCCAGTTCAGGCACACGCCGCCCACTTCCTCTCGCTCGATGCAGAGCACCGTGAGCTTCAGTTGCGCAAGGCGGATCGCGCAGGGATACCCGCCGGGGCCGCCGCCGATGACGATGGCGTCGTAGGTTTTGTTGGCCATGCTCTTCCTCTCGCCAATCTCCGTAGGTTACGTCGGCTGCGGCCGCTCATTGGGCCGCGCAGACCCACTCCTTACCCGTGCGTAGGAGCGACCGCTACCTTTTGCAACTCCTCCCGCTGCTCGCGCAAGTGCCAGGGGGGCTCCGCGTACACGTCGGTCACCAGCGACGCCCGCTCGGGTTGGGACATCGTCTCCACTTGGTTCACGGCCGCGGCAATCTCGGCGGTCAGATCGGCCTCGAGCGCCCGATCGTCGGCGTCGGTCAGCAGCCCCGTGACGACGAGGTGCCTTCGCAGCCGGTCGAGCGGGTCTTTGCGCGCCCACGCGGCGACCTCGGACTCGGACCGGTAGCGTGCGGGGTCGTCGCTGGTCGAGTGCGGGCCCATCCGGTAGGTGACCGCTTCGATGAGCGTGGGCCCCCCGCCGGACCGGGCGCGGGCGATCGCTTCGCGTACGACCGCAACCGTGGCGAGGAGATCGTTGCCGTCGACGCGCCGGCCGGGGATGCCGTAGGCGCGCGCTTTGATCGCGATCGTACGCGACGCGGTCTGTCTCTCGATCGGGACGCTGATGGACCAATGGTTATTCTGGCAAACGATCACGCAGGGCACGCTCCATAGGCTCGCGGCGTTCATCGCCGTGTGAAAATCGGGCTGGCTCGTCGCGCCGTCTCCGCAGAACGCCAACGCGACCGCGCTCGACTTGCGCGCGCGCATCGCCCACGCCGCGCCCACCGCTTGGGGTAGCTGAGGACCCGTGCAAGACGACCAGCTCACCTGGTTGACCGCACGCCCCGACTGGTGGCTGGGCATTTGCCGCCCTCGGAGGATGTCGGCTTCGTTGCCGAAGACTTGCGCGACGAAGGCGGCAAGAGGAAACCCCCGCACCAGCATGACGCCCTGCTCGCGCAGCGCCGGGAACACCCAGTCGCCCGCATCGAGGGCGAGCCCCACGCCGATGGGGACCGCCTCTTGTCCTTGCGCGGCGCCGTAGAAGCCGACCCGACCCTGGCGCTGCAGCGTGATCATCCGCGCGTCGAGGAGCCGCAGACGTCTCATCTCGCGATACGCGCGCAGCACCGTCTCCGCCGAGAGCAAGGGATCGCTCGCCGGATCCACGCTGCCATCGTCGCGGAGAACCCGCAGGATCGCGATGTCCGGGTCCTCGTCGCAGACTTCCTCGTGGTCCACGCCGACAGGGTACCTCGATCAGTCTTTCGCCGCGTCCGACAATGCGTCCGCTCCCGCGTCGCCCGGCGACGCGTCGAGAGCAGTCGCGACGGTCCTGCCATCGCCGGCCGCGTCGATCGGCTTGGCATCGATGACAGCGTCGCCCCTTGCGTCGACGGCCATGTCCACCCTGGCGTCCGCGAGCGAGTCGGTCAGCGCATCCGCCGGAGGGGTCGCTGATGCTTCGACAAGGTCTTCCTCGGACGCGTCGACGCCCAGGGCCGCGACTCCCGCGTCGCGCTTGGGCGGTACGCCGCAAAAGAGCGGCACGACCGCGTAGTAGAAGTCCGCGAACGCCGGAAGGAGGCACGACGGGGCGGAGGCCGCCTCCTGGGCGAGGCAAGCAGCCGCCGTGTCGTACGGTTGGCAGCCAGCGCGATCGGCGTGGCTTGCGCACGTGTCGTACGCCGCCCGTGAGGCCTGGTCGTGCACCGGGCAGTTGGCCTCGCAAGCGCGCAGCTCACACCCGCCCAATGCTTGCACGGCCTTCGCGCACGAGAGCGCGCTTGGATCGGTGAGCTCGACGCAACCCGCGACGTTCGTGGTGATGAAGGTCCCGTAGTTGATGAGCGGACCGTAGCCATCGTGGCTCGCCGTCGAAGCGGGCGTCAGGATGCACTTGGCACACTCGGCGTTGGCGAGGTCCGACTGGAACACGCCACACCCTTCCGGCGTGGCGTCGGGCGCCAGGCACTTGTCGAAAAAGAGACGGTCCTGGCCGTTTCCGGTCGGTCCTTCGATGACGCAGACGCCGCGCCACGCAGCGGCCGCAAAGTGGTAGGTGCTTGGCTGGTACGTCTCGACATCGCCTGGACGGCACGCGCTGGCGTCGGGGGCCGGGAAGGCAGCGCCGCTGCCTGCGTCGTCGGCAGTGACATCCGGAACGCTTGCGTCACCGGAGCCGGTCGGTGCGCTCGAAGCGCAGCCATCCGCGCCGACGACCGCCAAGAGCGTCGAGGAGAGGAGCGACGGCCAAACGGCGACGCGGGCGTGCGGTGACATCCGAAGCCAACTGGAAGAAAGGAACGTGCCGCTCAGTATGGCACGCAAGGAGGCCGAGCGCAGTCGGTTCGACTCTAGAGCCTGTCCACGGGCGCGCCTTGTTGCCCCTTCCGTCCACGTCCACGACGGCCTTTGATGGGCCAGCGGGTATGGGGAGAGGCCCTTAGAGTAGAAGCCCGGTGATTTTCGCCGAGACCAAGCGATGGGTTCGGCGGCCGCGCGACGAATACTGCGGTATTTTGAGCGCGGCCGACGAAGCGAGCGCGCCGGTATCGGCGAGGAGCACCGGGCTTCTACCTAGGGCAAACAATCGGGGCCGGCGAGCGTCCCGAGCGTGTCGCCCGGGGCCGAGCAGGTCGAGAGCGGCGGGAGGTTCGAGGCACCCGGGCATTGCCCCCCGCTCGCACCGGCGTCACCCGCCCCCGCCTCGGGGGCGCCCGCGTCCGCCGCGCACGTCGCGAAGCACTGCCCGGCCAGGCCGGGGCTCTGCATGATGGACGCGGGCAGAACGATGTCGCCGCCGTCGAGCGCGGCACCGGTATACGTCACCGGGATGAGCGCGTCGCAAACGAACCCCGTGGGGCAGGGGTTGCCGCCGGTCACGCAGGCCGACGTGCAGTAAAAGGCGGTCGTCGTCGACCCGGAAAAGGGGCAGTTGCAGGCTCCCGTTTCGCTATCGCTCGTCGGCACGGGCGTGGCGCCCATCCCGGAGTTCGAGCACGAAGTGCCGATGGTCTTGGTGCGGACCTTCTTGGTCTTGGTGCACACGCCGAGGTCTGTCTGGCAGACCCAGCCCGTGCCGAGCCCCGAGCAGTCGCTGTCGGCCTGGCACGTTCCCTGGCAATAGCCGTGTCCCTCGATGGCGCCGGTGGTCGGATCTTGCAAGAACGCCGACGGCGTGCACGTGTTCTTGCCGGCGCAGCCCACGGCCGGTGATCCGTCCAGCGCGAACGAGCAATGGGGCAAACAGAAGCCGTTCATTGGCCCGGCTTCTTGCGGAACCGTAAGCGGCAAGCAGATTCCGTGGGACGTCGGGTCCGTGGGGTCGGCGCTGTCGCAGAATGACTGGGTGTTCGCAGGTCCGGGATCGCAATTGCCGGCGCCCGCCATCGTGGGAAGCGGCACCATGCAAATCGGACTGGGCCAGAACTGGGGGCTCGTCACGCCATTCAGGCTGTTGAGCTTCCCGCTGTAGGTGTTGCTGCAGACGTTGACGCCCGTCGAGCCGCAATCGGCGTTCGAGCTGCACAGTTTGCCGCTGGTCCCGTCGAAGGCCGCAACGACGCCCACGTCGGGTCCCGCATCGTCGCCGCCGCCTGAAACGAAGTGGTCGGGGCTTGCATCCCTGTGGGTCGGACGCGACCCGTCCGACGACGCGTCGGTGACCGTGTTGCTGCCGCCCGTGTTATCGCCCCCGCAGCCGTCGAGGGCCACGACAACGACGCCGACCAAGGCGCTGGCCAGAAGGCCTTCCCATATTTTCCGCGACATACCCATGCCTCCTAGCCCGCCCGGACCTACCCACCGGCACGGACGGTACCGTGCGGCCGAGGATTGCGTCAACCGGGTGAACTTAGCCGCGTCCGCTGCACAGACGGGGTCCGCAGGGCGACCACGTGGAGCGCGACGACCGCCACGAGCAGCCCGACCTGCGCCTTGCCGCACGCCTCGGCCACGTCATGCAGCCGCGCGAGCTCGATCCCGGTGGTCCCCAGCCCCCGCACCGCCCCGGCCCAGTGCAGCGCCGCGATGCGCGGCGACACGACCTCGCCCTCGAGCACCGCCAGTGCCCCGGCGAGCGCGCTCGCCCCGACCCGCAGATGGTCGAACACCCCGAACGGATCCCGCGCCCACGCCCGGGTCGCCTCGACCGAGAGCACGACCACGGCACACGCCATAGCGACGAGGTCAAAACGTCGGAAGACGATCGTCATCGCGTCGGCGCTCGATGGCGCGGGCACGACCGAAAAGACGACCGGCGCGGCGATCGCGCCGAGCGCGAGAAGCCCGCCGAGCCAGACGGCGACGGCAAGGAGAGCGACGACGACGGCGACGGCACGGATGCGGCTCATGCGCACGCAAGCCGGACGAGCGCCTCGCGAACCAGCGCGGTGTCCACCGACTCTCCCAACCCCTCGAGCAGGCCTCGCGCCTCGCGAATGCGCGCCCGGCCGGCCGCGACGACCGCCGCCTCCCGGGTTTCGCGCCGCCACGATGCGAGGTCGGCCAGAATCTCGGCGCGCGCACGCTCGTGCCCCATCCGGGCCAGCGCGATGCGCGCGTGCCACGCGCAGCTGGCGCCGTCGCCCGCGCCCCACGAAAGGAGGGTCCTCACCACGCGACGCGCTCCCCACGCTCGACGCTCGAGGTGCGCGACCGCGTCGTCCAGCCGCAGCTCGCCGGCGAGCTCGACGCACGCTTGCTCGTCCTCGAGCTCCGGGGTGCTTCGTCGCTCGGCGACGACGTCGAGGACGATCGCACGGCCGCGCGGTCGCCCCAAGCGAGCCAGGTAGAGCGCGGAGACGACCGCCAATGCGTCATCGGGATCCTCGATCCGCTGCTCGGCTTTCTGGGCCATGGCCTCGGCGCGTGCCGGCTCCGGGTCGGCCTCGGCGGCCAGTCGCTCTTCTGCGACACGCATCGCGATGTACCGGATGGCGTTGTCGGGGTCGTCGAGCGCGCGACCGAGCACGGTTGCCACCGCCGCCCCGTCGTCCTTGGCGACTCGTGCAAAGGCGATGACCGCCTGGTAGCGAACTTCGGGACGGTCGTCGGCGAGCGCGCGCTCGAGGCGGGGGCCGGCTCGCGCGTCGCCGATCTCACCGAGCGCCGAGAGCGCCATCTGACGTACGTTCGCGTCGCCGTCTTCCACGGCTACGAGCAGTACCGCCAGGGCCTCGTGGGCGCGCACGTCCGCCAGAGCGATGGCTGCGCCGGCGCGCACTTCCGGCGAAGGGTCCCCACGCAAGGCCTTCTCGAGCTGTGGGATCGCGCGGGCGCGTGTGACGTCGCTTCGGAGCGCGTGGCGCACGACGTCTCGGATGGCAGACGTGCGTGTTTGCGCGCGCTGGGATCCCAGGTCCCGGAAGCTCGCCTCGAGGTTCCGTGGCAGAGGCGACGGGGTGAACATCGGCGCTCCTTCGTAGCACGGCGAGGCCGCGACTCACCCTTCCGCGGCCCTTCCCGCGACCAGCAACGCGGCGCTGGTGGCGAACACCGCCGCCGAGCCTACGAGGAGAACATGCGGCGCGCGGAGCATCGCCGCCACGCCCTGATCGAGGACCCCCCCGAGCGATACGCCACCGGGTGGGCCGAGACCCACGAAGGCCAGCGCCGCCTCGCTGATGACGATGGCCGCCCCGGTGGACCCGAGCTGCACGGCGACGACGCCCAGAAGGTTGGGCACCACGTGACGCGCCAGCACCCCCAGGGGACCGCGGCCGAGCGCGACTGCAGCTTCGACGAATGCTGCATCGCGCAGTACGCGCGTCTGCGCCAGCGCCAGCCGCGCGAACGGCGCCCACGCCGTCAGCGCGAACACGGCGCCCAGCGCGACCCGGGATGGGGCGCGAACGGCGCTCATGACGGCAAGCGCCAGAATGAAGCTGGGAAACGCCTGCACGAGGTCACAGACGCGCTCCACTGCGCGCTCGAAGCGCCCTCGGACGATGGCAGCCGCCGCTCCGAGCGGCGTACCCACCGCGAAGCCGGCCAGCGCGACGACCACCGCCAGAGCGATGGCGCGCAGCTCGGCGACGGAGAGGAGAGCGGCCAGGTCGACCCCTGCCTCGCCGCAGCCGAGCGGGCGCGCGAGCGACGGCGCGCACCATGCTTGCGCGGGATCGAGGCGCCCCGCCGGGCCTTTCGTGAGGGCCACGCCCGCGGCGGCGGCCCCGATCAGGACGAGGAGCGGGGCAAGATCCAACCAGCGACGCGCCTTCCGCCTCATGGGCCAGCCCCCCGCGCCCGGGGATCGATCGCTGCGTGCGTCGCCGAGCCGACCGCCTGAGCCAATGCGAAGAGAAGCCCCGCGGCAACGACGGCCCCTTCGAGCACAGGCAGATCGCGCGTGGCGTAGGCCTCGAGGATCAGCGTGCCGAGACCTCTGCGCTCGAACATGCGCTCGAGCACCACCGCGCCGCCGAGCAGTGCGCCGAGCTGCGTGGCCACGGTCGTCACGACCGGGCCGGCGACGGCGGGAAGGGCATGCACGACCCACACGCGAAGAGGCGCCATCCCTTTGGCCTTCGCCGTGACCAGGAACTGCGCCCGCGCGACCTCGGCGAGCGCGGCGCGCGCGACCCGACCGACATGCGCGCCGAGCGGAACAGCGAGGAGCGTGCTTGCGAACAGCAGACCCGCCGCGCCGGCTTCGGGATCCCCGGGAAGGGGTACGAGGCGCCAGCGCGCCGCGAGCGCCCAGGTCGCCACCGGCGCGAACGCCACGAGCGGGACGGCAGCCACGCCGACGAACATTCGCTCCACCCAGACACGCGCTCGGGAAGGGAGCCACGGGCCACTGGCCGCCACCGCCCCCGCGACGCCGAAAAGCGCGCCGATCGTCACCGCGATGGCTGCGAGCACGGCCGTCGGCACGACAGCTTCGCCGACGCGGGCCATCGCACTCGTTCCCGGCCTGCGAAAGGAGTCTCCGAGGTCGAGCGTCACCAGCCCGCGCAGGAAACGTGCGTATTGCGTCGCGAGGGGCTCGTCCAGGTGCAAAAGAGCGCGGACGCGCGCAAGCTCCACCGGGCTCGCTTCGTCGCCGAGAACCAGCGCCGCGGGGTCGCCGGGCAGGAGGCGAAGCGCGAAGAACACGAGCGATGCAAGCACCAGGACGACGAGCAGCGACTCGATTGCTCGCGCCGCGAGGACGCGCGCCACGCGAACGGCAGCAGCCATCGGCACCCCTAGAGATTCACAGGAAGACGGGGAGACGGGAAGCTTCTACTGGCTGCCGTCGCCGTCGACGGCTGTCGCATCCGCTGTCTCGGTACCGTCGCCATCGACGGGCGTCGAGTCCGTTGTCGCATCGAGAGGGGCGTCGAGCTCGACGTCCGCAAGGGAAACCGCGTCGTCGGCTTCGCCGTTCGTGCCGCCGTCGCCGAGCGCCAACGTCGATGCCCCGTCCAGGGGTGGAACGTCCACGCGGCTCGATGAGCAGACTTGCGCGTCGACCACCGACGTTACGGGAGGATTCGGCGCAATGAGGCACACCTGCTTGGTTTGGTCGGTGTCCAAGATGACCGCAAAGCTCATCGGGCCGGCTGGGTGGCCGCACGTGTAGCCGTCGCTTTGCCTGCAATCCGAGTTGGACGAGCAGGTCTTGAGGCACATTGGGCTCGCAACGCGAGACGGCGCCGCGTAGTCGTCGTAGGCACAGCCGGGGACGCTCGCGCCGACCTCGACGCAGGCCGCGTTGTCCGGGCATTTGTCGGCCGTGCACGGGACCGCGGTGCAGTAGCCGCCCGGTTGGGTGGTGTCGCAGATGCGGTTGCCCTGAACCGAGCAATCGGTCGATAGCGTGCAGCGGTCGCCGATGGCTGGGGTGCAGCCGGAGAGAATGAAAGTGGCCAGCGCGAGCGCAGTGACGATGGAGCAAATGGAGCAAACGGAATAGGAAGAGGCACGCGGTGCGGTGGCCAAGGCGGGGGGGACCCTAGCTTTGCCCCCCGGCGCGTCGCAAGCGTTGCGGGCGTCGGGGCGTTGCAGGCGTCGGGGCGTCGGGGCGTCGAGCCGGCGGGGCGTCTGGACGGCGGGCCCCCCGCACCGCATCCGTTGACATCGCCGTGGCAGGTTCCTACGTTGACTGCCCCTCCGGTAAAGGCCCCAGAGCTTGCCATGTCCACGTACATTACCTCCGACTGCATCAATTGCGGCGCTTGCGAGCCCGAGTGCCCGAACGAAGCGATCAGCGAAGGGGACGAGATTTACGTCATCGATCCCGAGCTCTGCACCGAGTGCGTCGGCTTTCACGATCACGAAGCCTGTCAGGCTGTGTGCCCGGTCGAGTGCTGCATTCCCGACCCGAACCACCGCGAGGAAGAGCAGATGCTGCTCGAGCGGGCGATTCGCCTCCACCCCGAGGACGAAGAGCTCAAGAAGCGCGCGGATGGCGGGTCGTTTCCATCGCGCTTCCGGAAGTGACGCGCTCAAGCCGGCCATCGTTCGACTAGCCAGCGCCTTGCTCCTGGCGGGCTGCGGCGGCGGCCTGCCTCTCTTGCATCCTGCGCAGACCCTCGGCGGCGGCGAGCTGCGCGCATCGTCGGGGTTCAGTGCCAACGTGGCTACCGGACCGTTCGCAAACTCGCTTCGAGCGGCGGATCCTTCGAGCGCGTCCGACACCGACGCAAAGGCAGCGCTCGTCGACGCGTCGGTCGCGCCCGGCATCGCCCCGTGGGTGAGCGCGCGCGTGGGGATCTCGCACCGCGCGGAGGGAGGGCTGACGTACACGGGCCGCGCTGCGCGAGCCGACGTTCGGCGCTCGTTCGAGCTGTCTCGCAATTGGGCCCTGTCCCTCGGTGTCGGAGGCTCGGCCGTGCTCGACAGCCGGCAGACGACGGTGACACGACCCGACTTTCAACTCGGCCCGGTCAGCGGCTGGGGAGCCGACGCCCCTCTGCTCGCCGGCTACTCGAGCGATGGCGGCCTTTACATGGTCTGGCTGGGGATACGGGGAGGGTGGGAGCAGGCCGACACGACGGTAGAGCGGACGGCTCAGAGCATGCCCTCCCTGACGACGACAGCCCGATTTCGGGTGTCGGCGACCCGATTCTGGGGAGGCGGCCTGTTTGGGGCTGCAGTTGGCTTCCGGCATGTCCACGTGGCGATGGAGATCGACGCTTCGTATGCCAGTGTCACGGGCGACTTCGGCTTCGCTCATGCGCACGTCGCCGGACTCGTGCTCACCCCGGCGAGCGCTCTCTGGTGGGACTTCTAGAAAAGAATCGCGCAACGGCCCGCTTGCGCGGGTGCGCCGAGCGTTCAAGGCTCGGGACACCGTAACGGCGTCGAGACCTGAATCACGGGGGCATTTATCACGATGAGCTTGGACATGGCATTTGGCGCACTACCGCTCGTGCTGCTCGTGGACCCGAGCGTGACATCGCGACATTGGATGTGGCGTCCGCTCAGCCGAGCCTTCGGCGTGATCGAGGCGAGCAATGCGCGGGGCGCGCGCGAATGGCTTGCGCGCCGACCGGACATCGACGCGCTCGTCGTCGACAACGAGCTCCCTGACGAGCGCGGTGTCGACCTCGTCAGCGATCTCGCGCGCGTGCACCACCCGGTCGCGTCGCGGGCGATCGTCCTCACGCGGCCGAGCCCAGACTGGGCCCGCATCGCGCAGGCAGGATCGACGCTCGTCGAGCGTGGCGACCTCCGCGCCGTGTTCTCGAAGCTCTCGGGGTGGTTTCTCGCCCGCGACGCCGGCCTGGCGAGGGCCTTGCTGCGCGAAGCCGATTGGCGGTGAGGATCCGGGCCTTCTGGCTCCGGTCACCACCGCTTCTGGATGTTCGCGATGAACTCGTAGGGATACCCCATCTCGAACGCGCTCGCCGCGTCGAGCTTTCGCGTTTCCTCCGGCGATAGCTTCACGTCCGCCGCCTTCAGGTTGTCGTCGAGCTGCGCGACGGATCGCGCGCCGAAGATGACCGAGGTCACCGCGGGCTTTGCGAGGAGCCACGCCAGAGCGACCGCGGAGGCGGTCGTGCCCTTCTCTTTCGCGACCGCCTTCACCGCGTCGAGGATCCGCCAGCCGCGGTCGTTGTCGAAACCCGCGAAGCGGTCCTTCCACTTCTCGAGGCGCACGCCGGGAGGCGGCGGTTGGTTCTTCTCGTACTTGCCGGACAGAAAGCCGGCGGCGAGCGGCGACCACGGGAGGATGCCGAGCCCGAACTGCCTGCACACAGGGACGTGTTCGCGCTCGAGATCGCGCACGAGCAGGCTGTACTGCATCTGCAGCGCGACGAACCGATGGAGGTGCTCGCTCTTCGCGATCCACTGGCTGTCGGTCAGGCGGTACGCCGCGTAGTTGCTCGCGCCCAGGTAGAGAACCTTGCCCGCCCGGACGAGATCGTCGAGCGCGCGCAGCGTCTCCTCCTCCGGCGTGTCGATGTCTTGCATGTGGATTTGGTAGAGGTCGATGCGGTCGGTCTGGAGGCGCCGCAGGCTGTCTTCCACCGTTCGCACGATGCGGTAGCGCGACGCGCCGGTGGAGTTGGGACCCTCGCCCATCCGGAAGCGGAACTTCGTGGCGAGCACCACGCGGTCCCGGCTCTTGGCCGCCGTCAGCCAGGCGCCCACGACGCGCTCGGACAGCCCGTCCTGCCCGTAGACGTCGGCCGTATCGATGAAGTTCACGCCTCGCTCGAGGGCGCGGCTCATGATCGCGAACGATGTCTTCTCGTCGCAGCCGACTTTGTGCATGAACGACTTGTCGTCCGCTTCGCCGAACGTCATGGCGCCGAGGCAGAGCACGGGGACCTTGAGCCCGCTGTTTCCGAGCGACCTGTACTCCATTTCGGCTATCTCCTTGTGGCGAGCGCGGCGAGGATAGCCGTCGAAATGGGTCCGCGCGAGCGCGACCCCACGTGTGACATGATTGGCGCATGCCCCGGCTCGGTTCGCTCGTCGCGGCCATCGTCACTGTATTGGGGGCGTTCTTCGCGAAGCAGCGGGTCGCGCACGCGGCCGCCTCGGCGCGTCTGGTGTACCTGCGGGGGCCCGGCGCCGAACAGTGCGCGGGGGAACAAGCGCTGCACGCAGCCGTCAGCGCTCGCCTCGGCTACGACCCGTTCTTTGCCTGGGCGCACGACACCCTCTTCGCGGAAATCCAGCGCGCGGGCGGAGCGTTTCGCGCAGTGGTCAAGCTGGTCGACGAGAACAACTTGCAGCGCGGATCGCGCGAAATTTCGGTGGATGGCGACGATTGCTCCGCCGTGGTCGACGCGATGGGACTGACGATCAGCCTGACGCTCGACCCCTCGAGCCTGATCGGTGGTCCGAGCGCGACACCCGCGCCCCAGCCTCCCCCGGCACCGGAGCCTGCGATCGTCGAAGCGCCATCCCCGCCTCCTGCGCGCGAAGCGATCGTTTCCTTCGCACCGGCGCCCGCTCGCGAGTGGTATCCGTATGCGGGTCTCGGGGCGACGGGATCGATCAACGCGGCGCCGTCGACCACGGCTGGCGCGACCGTCTTCCTCGGGGTTGCGTGGCGGGCACTGTCCGTCGATGTCGAGGCGCGAGCCAACTACCCGGTCACCGGCGACGGCGAAGCCCCGCTCATTGGCCGGCCGCGTGCCTGGCTTTGGGCCGGCTCGGTCGTGCCGTGCGTGCACGTGGCCTTCGCGTTCGGGTGCGTCGTCGTCGCCGGAGGCGCGCTCGGGGCATCGGCCCAGGGCGCGGTCAGCTCTGTGGAACAATACGGTCCGTGGTCAGCTGTCGGGGGACGGCTGGGAGGCGAGTGGACACCGCCCGCCCTCCACGTCTCCCTCCGCGCCTACGGGGAGCTCCTGGGCGTCCTGCTGCGCGACACGCTGAAGGTCGACACAACCCCGGTGTACGTGGTGGAGCCGTGGTCGGCCGCCGTAGGCCTGGCTGCCGCCTTTCGTTTTCCATGACAATTTCGCGCGGCTCGTCCCAAGACGGGGGGGATGGTGACGCCTCTCGCCGCGCAGGGCGCTGACGACGACGCGGAGCGTCGCCTGCGCTTTCGCGCGGTGTTCGAGCGCGAGTTCGACTACGTGTGGGCCTCCTTGCGCCGCCTGGGGGTCCACCCGCGCGAGGTCGAGGATGTCGCCCAGGACGTCTTCGTGCACGTGCATCGGAGGCTCGACAAATACGATCCGGCGCGCCCGCTCCGCCCGTGGCTCTTCGCGTTCGCGGCGCGGTGCGCCGCGGACTGGCGCCGACTCGCGCGTCACCGCATCGAGCTTCTGGGGGTCGAGCGCGAGGCCGCGGCGACCGCGCCTGCGGCCGATGCCGTGCTCGAGCAAACGCAGGACGCCGACCTCGTCTTGCGGGCGCTCGAGCACCTCGACCCGGAGCGGCGATCGGTCTTCATTCTGTACGAGCTCGACGAGTGCCCGATGAAGGAGATCGCCGCGTCGCTCGGCATCCCGCTTTTCACGGGCTATTCGCGATTGCGCGTCGCGCGCGAAGAATTCACGGCGGCCGTCCGACGACTGCGCCCGCAGGGAGGTGGACCATGAACGAACCGGGCATTCCGCCTCTGGACGACGACGTACGTGCCCTGGTGCGACGCGCCGCACGAGTGGACCCGGCGCCGGCCGGCGCAAGCGTACGTGTACTCGAGCGCGTCGAGCGCATCGTGTTTGGACCGCCTGGGGGGGGGAGCGGCGGAGCGAACCGGGACAACCCGCCGGGCGACGCAGGACCGGGGGCGTTCCGCTCTGCGCTTCGTCTCGCGCGACGCGTGGCCCCGCTGGCCGCGAGCTTCGCCGCGGGGGGCGGCGTGGTGGCCGTCGCGATGCACAGAGCGCCCGAGCCGCCGCGGATCGTGTACGTCGATCGGTCCCTGGCGACGCCCCCGGCCACCGAGTCCCGTCTCAACCCACAGCCCATGCCGCCGCAAGCGCCCGAGGCCGCCGCACCGCCAAGCGCGCCCGAAGCCCCGCGTGCGAACGCACCCACGGGCGCTCTGGCGACGGCATCGCCTTCGCGCGACCAGCTCACAGCCGAGCGACAGCTCCTCGACCTCGCCCGAGGCGCCCTCGAACGCGAGGAGCCCGAGAGGGCCCTCGACGCCACGGCGCGGCACGAACGCAAGTACCCGAACGGCGCGCTCGTGCAGGAACGGGAGGCGATGGCCATTCGCGCGCTGGTGATGCTCGGTCGAGTGGGCGAGGCGCACGAGCGCGCCGATCGATTCCGCACTCGTTTTCCCCAGAGCTTGCTCCTTCCGACAATCGACGCGACCGTGGGCACGGCGCACAGGCCGTGACAAAACGGGCGAGGTCGCGCCAAGCCATGAAGAGAAGAGCCTCGAACGATCGTCGCTCCCGAAGGGATGGCTGGGGCATGTCGACACGAAGTGCACTCGTTCTCGCCGTCGTGGGACCCGTGCTCGTGCACTGCGGAGGGCAAACGCTCACGATTGGGTCCAACGACGGCGGAGCGACGACCACCGAGGGCGGCGGTGCAGCCGCGGATGCGGGCGGTTCGCTACCCTTCGGCGATGATTCTTCCACACTCTCGGAGGGGGGCGGCCCGCCGTCCACGATCGAGATCACCACCTGCGTCGGCGACCCCGCGGACGCGTGGAGCCCACGCGCGGGAGTGTGCTCGTGCGCTTCCACCGAGGCGACGAAGATCTCCGAAAGTGACCCGGTCGGCCTTTCCGCGGCGATGCTCGGACGCTGGGTGTGGTGCGGCAACGAGGCTCCGCCCTCGCTGCCCCAGGGGTTCGCCCTCCCGCATGGCTCGGGGCTGTTCGACGGACCCGGGATGGGCATCGAATTCGCCAGCGGCAGCACTTGGTACGAGCTCAAGCTGGACTCGACCGGTGCCCTCACCCGCTCGGGTGCGGCGTCCGAGCACGGCACGTTTTCGTTCACCGGCGGCCCAACCAGCCTTGTCGGCATTTTTGGCCAGGAGCCGGGGCTCACGCTCGAGCTGGAACCGACGACGGGGGACCCGTCGTTCACCAAGGTTGTCGTCACGCAGAACCCTCGGGCTCTTCTTCTGAACACCGAACTACAATCCGACGGACAGATCGGATCGTTCATTGAGAACGCTATCCTCTTCCCCGACACATCGCCCGCGACGGTCACCGTCTCGGCGTGCGCCGAGGGGCCGCCGGACGCATCGGCGACGACGGGTGTTGGCTTGACGGCGGTGCCGCCGGCCGAGTGTACGGCTGCCTCCGGTCCAGCGCATGCCGTCGCGTCCCCCGCCGACGTGAGCAGTCTCTTGGTAGGCGACTGGCTCACGTGCGGCGGCCAAGTCTTCGGCCTGCCGATTCCTTCGGCCGACGGCATCGAGCTCGCGATGGACGGGAGCTACCGTGTGCTTGGTGAGACCGCGGATGGCAGCCTCGTGCCGCTCGATTCGATAGCGGGATCCGACGCGGGGTCGGGGCCCTCCGTCCCAGGCACGGGGACATACGACGTCGTCGACGGCTCAGCGACCTATGGCGCGGGGGCGTACGAGCTCCGGCTTCATCCGTTGGGAGGCGGTATTTTCATCGGCCAAGTCGCTGTCAGCGACGCGCCGCGCCAGCTCCGCTATTTCGCGCCAAACGGGAGCCCTCAGGTCTACGCGCATCCCGCGCCGTGGAGCCCTCGCGCCGGGGTTTGCTCTTGCGCTTCCGCGGGAGCGACCCAGGTGGCCCAGAATGACGCTGCGGCGCTCGCCGCCTCGATGGTGGGTCGCTGGGTTTGGTGCGGGAACGAGCCATTGCCCAGTCCCTCGCCACCCCTTCCCCCCAATGTGCCCGTGGGCACGCTGTTCGACGGCCCGGGAATGGGCATCGAATTCACGAGCGACGGGTCTTGGTACGAGCTCGACGAAGACTCGACGGGAATGCTCAGCCGCGGAGCGGGGCCATCGGACCATGGCACTTTTCAGGTCCTCGGGATTAATCCGACCAACCCCGCGTTCGTCCCCTTCTACAGCCCCGAGCCGCTGACGCTCCAATTGCAAACGACGACCTACCGCTTGGCGACCAAAGTCGTCGTCACGCAGGGCCCCAGAGCCCTCCTTCTTAACACCATCCGTCAACCCGACGGAAAAGACGGGGCGGTGATGCAGAACGCGGTCCTCTTCCCCCTGCCCTGAGTCGCTCGTCCCTGACGTCGCCCGTCCGGTCGCGTCTCCCGGCCTCCCAGTCGGGGGAGCTCGGGAGCCGCGCCCGAGAATCTAGAAGATGTAGAACCCCGAGAACTGAATGCGGTGGTTGATCGAGTGAATGCCGTCGACGGTCATCGTGTTGAAGTTGGCGTACTCGAGGCCGAGGCGCAGAGCCGGTATCGGGTCGGCAAAGAAATTCACGTCGAACCAGTCTTCGGCGGCCATCGTCTTGGCCGGAGCGCCGTAGTAATGGCTGTTCGCCGACTCCATGTGCGAGTAGTTGCCGGTGAGGAACATCTTCCCGTCGAGCCCGGGAAAGTAGTACTGCCCGCCGAAGAGGTACGTCGTCCACTGGATGCCGTGCAGCTTGCCGCCACTGTCGTACGTCACCGTGCCGTTGTCGATGTTCGGGATCGCTTGCGTTCCTCCCGCTGGGGGAGCGGGGTAGGTCGGGAACGAAATTCCACCGGTCAAGCCGGTGTACATGTCGTTGAAGCCGTAGCCCGACGCGAACTCGCCGTTGAAGGAGAGCGAGTTTCCTTTCTGTTCTTTGGTTCCCGGGAGCACCGGGAGGAACGCCTCGACGGAGAACGCGCTCGACGTGAGCTCCGTCGTGTTCTTCGGCACCGAAGCAAACTGGTTTACCTCCACGCGGCGAACGAGCCCGGTCGCAGCAATGGACAGCGGAGAGATCTGCGTTCCGGTGGCTCCCACGGTCTGCACCCCCGTCCACGAGTCGACCGCGAATCGAATCCCTCCCTGCCCGTCGGGGATGCCCGTGTCGCGCTGCACGGGGCGCGTGGCCGCGACGGCGATCTCGAACGTGATGGGGCTCGCCTTGACCGTCTTGCTGATCCGGAACTGGGGAGTGCGCGAGTAGACCTCGCCGGGCACCCCTTGGAGCTGGACGGTGTTCGGCTGATAGATCGGCTGGTAGCCGAAGAGCTGCCAGTACTGGCCGAGAAGAAAGTCGACGACGGGAGTCTCGACTTTGAAGTTCAAGTGACGGACGCGTAGGAGCGGGTTCGACCCGAACGCTCCTTCGCTGACGCCGGATATCGAGTACGCCGTCGTGGTCGCGCCGACGATGGCCGGCATGCCGATGAAGTCGAACTCGAACTGCGCGCTCGCGCGCACCCCGGACACTTCCGGTGCCTTCATTCGAAGGCCGAGACGCGAGTTGCGGATGCCCTCAGTCCAGCGGTAGTTCTCGCCCGCGACCGATCCGGCGCGTGCGACGAGGCCGGACCCGGCGAGGTCGTTGAAGGTCTGCGTCGAATCCGAAATCGAGTCGGCCTCGACGAAGCCGTAGATGGTGGTCGCCCACTTCCCCATGACGACCGTGCCTTGCTGGGCCGCGGCGCTCGCGCCCACGCTCTCCGACAGGTCGTGCACGGCGCTGTCGAACTCCGCCTGCGAGATGACGCCCTTGTCGCGCATCAAACGGAGCGATGTGAGCTCGACGGGGGTTCCCGACGAAGGCTTCGTAGGCACCGCGGGTGCTGGGGGCGGCGGGGGATAGGCCGGCTCGGGCGGCGGGGCGGCAGGCGGGGGAGCCATGGGCGCAAGCGGCGATGCTTGCGGCAATGGCGCAGGCGCAGGAGGAGGCGGCGCCGTAGCGTCGGGCGGCGCTGAGGGCAGAGGGCCCGGCGCACCCTGCGCGAGCGCCAGGCCGGGGGTGCACAGCAATAGCGAGCTGACGGTCCGAGTGAGTCTCTTCACGATGGCCACCTCTTTGCGGCGCCACGTTGGAAGAGCTTGGCGACGGTTGGGTGACGAAATTGGTACGTTCAAGCATGAATATTCACCGGCGACCGCTGCAAGCCGCGCGGCCGACGGAACGCGGCGGCGCGCAGGAGCCGGATGTTTCGCTCGTGGGCTCCAATGCACATGGCCGCGCCGTCATGCCGCTCGATCATCGTCGTCGTGCTTGCGTGCGCGCAGGCAGGCAGGCAGGCAGGCAGGCAGGCAGTAGAAGACGGACACGAGGACAGTCCAACGGGCGCTGGGATTCGCCCGATCCAGGAACGGTCCGTGTCAGTTCGACGCTTGCGACGGCCTCCGCGCGAGCTCCGAGCACTCCAGCGCATCTTCGAGCGCGCCGATGACATCCCCGGGAGTGACCGCGTAGCCTTGATCGCGCAGTCGCTCCGCGCATCGATCCGCGGCCGTGCGGATCGCTCGACGCAGATCGACGTCGAGCACTTCGACGACAATATCGATCTCTAGAAGCTCGATCGTCACGACAAAAGCGCCCATGTCGGGCTCGGCGGCCAGGCGGAGCTTGAGCTGGAGCGATTTTGCATCGCTCAAGTCGTGGGCGGTGGGCATCGCGGCCTACAGTGCATGGGGGGTGCCACACGCGTCGGCACGGGCTCGCCGTGGCCCTGCTTGGGGCCGCGACTATTTGCCTTGGGGGCGCGCCGAGGCCCCGCCTTCTTTCGGCCCACAAAGGTGGTAGAAAGCGCGTCAGGCCAAGCAGCGCAACGGGGCGACGCGAAGGCCACGGCGAGGGCACGCCTGGGAGGCCGCACATGACGCAAGCCACGGTGCTCATCGTCGACGACTTCGAAGACAATCGAACGATGTACGCGGAGTTCCTGAAATTCGTGGGCTTCGATGTCCTCGAAGCGTCCAACGGCCTCGAGGCCATCCAGAAGGCCAACTCGTTCGCGCCCGATATCGTGGTCATGGACCTGTCCCTCCCCCTGCTCGACGGATGGGAGGCGACACGGCGGCTCAAGAGGGACCCTCGGACGAGTCACATTCCGGTCGTGGTCCTCACGGGGCACGCCCTAGAAGGACACTGGCAGAGCGCTCGTGAGGCCGGATGCGACGGCTTCCTCGCGAAGCCTTGCTTGCCCGAGACGCTGCTCGAAACGGTCCGACAAGTCCTCGCGGCGGACCTTCTTCCTGCCAGCGAGCGGCTGTAGACGGGCCGCTCGCCACGGCGAAACGGCAACTCTCGGAGCGGTCACGTGCCAAGACGGACTGTCGAGCGCCCTCTCGAGCCGCGCGAGCCTGTGGAGGTGATCCATGGGCTGCGCGCCGGGCTCGCCGTTTTCACCCGCCGACGGGACGACATCGTTCGGATCGCATACGCCGCGCAGCGAGAGTTGGGCGAACTGACTCGCTGGGCGGTGGCGCATCGTGTGCCGTGTGTCCAGCTGCGAGACGCGGAGCTCGACCGGCTCGCCGAGTCATCCCACCACGAGGGCCTATGTGTCGTTGCCCGCCCGCGCCGCTGGCTGTCCACCAGCGACCTTGCCGACGTGCTCACGCGCGGCAGCGGCGCGGGCCTGGCGCTCGACCGCGTTCGAAACCCTTACAACGTCGGCGCCATGATGCGTACGGCCGCGTTCTTCGGTCTCGACGCGGCGCTGCTCGGAGCGCCGGCGCCGCATCCCGGACTCGCCCCAACGGCCGTCCGCGTCGCGGAGGGGGGGGTCGAGCACGTAAAGCTCGCGCGCACGACCGATCTGGCGGAAACCCTTGCTCGGCTCCGCGCGCGCGGCGTTCGCGTCGTCGGCGCCGATGCCCGCGCGACGGAGAGTGATGGCGGCTTCGCCGTTGATCAGCCGGTCTTGCTCGTAGTGGGCAACGAGCGCGAGGGGCTCGGCGATCGGGTTCGCTCGCAGTGCGACGCTCTCGTTGCCGTCCGGGGAGGTGGCGCCATCGAGTCGCTCAACGTTGCCGTCGCGGCGGGCGTCCTCCTCGCGGCCTGGGCCAGGGCGCGCGAAGGTCGGAGATGATGCCTCGGGAAGGCGGTTGGGGCTTTCCAGTAGCGACGGCTTGCACCTACGATAGGGGAACAGGCCGCCCGGAGAGGAGTCCCATGTCACGTCGGTCGCGATCGCAGCGCCCCCCCAAGGTTCGCAACTCCGAGGCCCCGCGTCCGGAGGTGCCGGTTGTCGTGAAAACAGCCGACCCCGTCGAAGAGCGTGGACGCGAACCGTCCTCCGCTGCGCCGGTCGACGAGCTGGCCGAGCTGGACGCGGGGTGGGATCTGCTGGGCTGACCGTTGCGACCGCTCACACGTCTGCGTCCGATCCTTTCTCCGAGAATCGATATCCGACTCCACGCACCGTCTGGATGAAACGCCCTGCGCTCCCGAGCTTGTCGCGCAGGCGCTTGACGTGGGTGTCCACAGTGCGAGACGACACGCCCGGGTCGAGCTCCCAGACGTCACCCAGGAGCGTGGACCGCGTCTGCACCCGCTCGCGACGCATGACGAGGGTCAAGAGCAGCTTGAACTCGAGCGGCGTCATCGGAATCTCCGCTCCTTCCACCTGCACGCGGTGGGCGTCGCGGTCGATGCGCAGCTCGCTCACTTCGATGAGCGGCGGCTCCTTTGCCTCGCCGCGGCGAAGCACGGCGTTCATTCGGAGCACGAGCTCGCGGACACTGAACGGCTTGACGAGGTAGTCGTCGGCGCCTAGCTCCAAGCCGACGATCCGGTCCACCTCTTCGCCCTTGGCGGTGACCATGATGATCGGAATGTCTTGCGTGCGCGTTTCGCGCTTGAGCGCCGTGCACACGCTGGTCCCGGGGCGATCGGGAAGCATCAAGTCCAGAAGGACGATGTCCGGCAGCGTCTCGCGTGCGAGGCGCAATCCGGCTTCCGCGGTTCCCGCGGTCTGGACGCGATGGCCCGCTTGCGTAAGGTTGTACTGCAGGATCTCGCGCAGATCCGGTTCATCCTCGATGAGGATCACGCGTGCCATGCGGCGGACGCTACCGACGGCGGGCATCACGGCCGGGGAGGCCGCGTGACATTTCAGTAACGGCCTGGCGAAAGGTCTGCCCGGACGCCCGGCGCGCGCGCTCCCACCGCCGCCGGGCTTAGCCGCGCAGGCGCGCCCGCGCGTAGCTCCCTTCGTGGGCGTCCGCGTCGGAGCCCGCGGGAGCTTCCGCGCGCGTCGATCCGCGCCGCGCAACGCGCGCCGACGGGTCGAACACGCCTGAGGTGCGGGGGATCGCCCCACTCTTGTCGCTTCTTCGCCGCCGCGCTCGAGTTGCAACCATACTCTTCAACGTCCCAGGTGAGCATGCGGTGCGCTACTCCAAGTCGCGCGAGTCGCAGAGGATTCGCCCCGTCGACACACGTTTGTTGCTTTTCAGACGAGCGCAGCACGCTTCCTTCCGTTGCCCCATTGCCCGTGCGGCCGCGAACGGCGACTTCGGGTGAACGTCCTTAGGCAAAACGTCGTCAGGAGACGTCTTCCGGTGGACCTATTCACGCAGAAGGCAACTGTTCACGCGCCGTTCGACGGCGCGCCCCACGCGCGTCACGCAAGGGGGCCAACCATCGTAACGCTTGATGTCATCCATGGCGCCCGAGCAAGTGGTGGCCGGTCGGGGCATGTTCGCGGGGGGAGCGAAGACGAAGCGGCTCAGAGTCGTCGTTACGACGGTCGGGTGCCTGCTCGCCGCGTACCTCTTCGCACGCCTCTTCGCGAGCACCGGTGCATCGGCAACATGGCACGCCCTCACGACCGGGGGACCGCTCGTCCTCCTGTCGCTCGCGCCGTTCGCGGTCGGGACGACCATCGACGCGTACGGGAGCGTGCTCTTGCTCCGCGCGCTCGGAAGGCAGACGACCCTCGCGCAAATGCTTCCCGTCCGAATCGCAAGCGAAGCCCTGCACTCCAGCGTTCCCGCGGGGTTCGTCGCGTCGGACGCCGCGACCGCCGTGCTCCTCGAGGCGCGTTCGGACGTTCCGATGCGAGACGGCGCCGTCGCGGCCATCGCACGCAAGTGGCTCGTGATGCGCGCGCACGCCGTGTACATCGCCGTCGGAGCCGTGGCTGGGTTCGCGGCCCTGGCCGCGTGCTCCCGGCACCTTTTGGGGGGTGCGGCGCTTCCGTGGATCGTCCTCACGTCGGCTGCAGCTCCGCTCGGCGCTTCCTGGGCGCTCGGGGCCGGACTCCTCGGACGGTCGACGTTCACTCGGCTCCACGCGGCTGTCGTGCGACTCCCGTCACAACGGGTGCGCGACTGGGCCCTCGCCCGACGACACGAGGCGGTCGCGACGGATGCGCAGGTCGCGCGTCTTCGCGCTGCGCGGTTCGTGACGGCCGCGGCGACGCTGGCCTTCCTTGGGGCCTGGTGCTTCGAGGCGCTCGAGTCCGCGCTCCTGCTGCGTTTGGTCGGAGCGGACGTCGCGCTGTCGGCGGTGCTCGCGGTGGAGGCGGGGCTGTCCCTCGTACGGTCGCTCGCCGTCGTCGCTCCCTCCGGACTCGGGGTCGTTGACTTCGGCTACGCGACGGTGCTGCCACTGCTCGGCGCAGACGCGGGGAGCGCGGCCGCGTTCGTCGTGCTCAAACGGGCGAAAGAGCTCGCATGGGTGGCTGCGGGTTACGCCCTTCTCGGCGCGATGCGCGGGCGCGCACCGCTGGTGCCATCGACCACGAGCTCGGCGAGCTTCTGAAACGGGGTACGGTGGTTGCCATCGAATGCGCGCACCCTGGGCGGCGTGGATCATTATCGGCGTGGCCTCGTGTTCTGTGCGAAGCCCGTGCATAGGCTCCGGCGCGTCCAGTGACGCGGATCGGGCCTGCGCCGATTGGGCGAACCACTATTGCAATCGCCTCGAGTCATGCGCGCCGCTCAGCGTGCAGATTGCGTACGGCGACGTCGCCCGATGCATCGAACGGAGCAAGCCCGTGTGTGCCTCTGCGCTCGGGGCGATCGGCACCGGGCAGAGCCCCGATCGGGTCGAGAGCTGTGCGCAGTCGTACGACTCGGCGAGCTGCGACGAAGTCGTGGTAGCCAAACCGCCGCTGGCTTGTGAAGTACCGGGCTTGCTTCCGAACGGCGCGCCATGCGGCGACGACTCGCAGTGTTCCGGTCCCAAGGGGTACTGCCGAATGGCGAACGACGCGACGTGCGGCACCTGCGCGGTGCTGGGTCCGCCCGGAGCGGGCTGCTACGGCGACAGAGACTGCGAGCACGGGCTCGTCTGTTACTTCACGTGCATGGCACCGGTCGCGCTTGGCGCGGAATGCGACGGCATGAGACGGCAATGCCCAGCGACGCTCGTCTGCTTGAACTACGCGTGCCACCTGCCCTCTCCGGCGGGTGCGCCCTGCGACCCGCGCGGCGACGCCTGCGACCGCGATCGCGGGTTGTTCTGCGATCCGCAGACGAGAAGCTGCTCGCCGTACACGCTGGCCGAGGTAGGCGCCCCCTGCGGAGCCGGCATGGCCTGCCGCGCGGGCAGCTGCGCGACCAATCCTTCGACGCAGAAGGCGACCTGCGTGGCGAACGCCGCCGATGGTGCCGCGTGCGACGCCACGTCGGGGCCCTCTTGCATGGCGCCCGCTCGGTGCGTCGATGGGAAATGCAAGGTCCCCGATGCGACCAGGTGTTTCTAGACCAGGGGACCGACCTGCTGCCCCCGCGCCTACCCCGCCTCTCGACTCGTGCACCCAGCCGCGACGTTCGCACCTAGCTCGCGAACTTGGCGGCAAGCGCGACGATCATGGCGCCCATCTTGGCCTGAGCCGGCATGACATGCGCCGGCGCCCCGAGCTGAGCGAGTGCCCGCGCACAAGTGGGCCCGACCGCGGCGACGACGACGCGCTCCCCCATCGCGCGCGCCATCGCGCTTCGAGCCCCCATCGAGTCGGCGACAGCGAACAAGTGCCTCGCTTGCGCCTGCGTCGTAAACGCAATCGCATCGACTTCCGCGCGGACGATTGCGTCCACCAGCAACCGGAGGGGTCCGAGGTCCTCCGGAAGCGCCCACGCATACGGCTGCACTTCGACCACGCGAGCGCCGCGTCGCCCCAGAGCCGCGGCGACCTCGCGATTGCCCCCGCCGTCGTGCACGAAAACCACGTCTCGAGCCGTCACTTCCACGGCATCGAGCGCTGCGAGCAATTCCTTGGTCGTATGCGGCGGCTCGGCACGCACATGCACTGGGAGCACTTCGCGCTTCAGCACCGCGATCGGCTTGGGGCCCCGGCAGACATTCGTCACCCGCGCGAGCGCTGCGCGCAGCTCCGAACCGATCCCGATGGCCGCCGCGACGCGCAGCAGCCGCTCCAGGCCCACGCCGGTCGTGAAGACCACGACCGCACCGTCGCGAACCAAGGCTCCATAGGCTCGCGCCACGTCGTCGGCGCAGTCGCGCTCGACCTCGCGCAGGGCGGGGACGCAGACGGGCTCGCCGCCATGCCTGCGCACGAGCGACGCCAGCTCGCTCTCCATGCGCGCTTCGAGCAGAGCGACGCGCGTACCGCGCAGTGGCTCGGTCACGTGCCCCGTCCCATTCACCGCCACGTGCCTTGCTTCCACCCGCCCCATCATCGCCTCTCCACGGCACCGGCCGCCCCAAATAGGCGCGACCTGGTAAGCGTATACTAGGCGATGTTTCTCGGACGTTTCCATGGGCAGAGCTCCGAGGCATATCGCCGGAAGCGGCTGGTTTCCGAGGCAGGAAGCCACATGACG
Organism: uncultured Polyangiaceae bacterium; assembly: GCA_964531095.1. GTDB lineage: Bacteria > Myxococcota_A > Polyangia > Polyangiales > Polyangiaceae > Palsa-1150. The sequence continues at coordinate 50,975 of CAZHED010000028.1, forward strand.
CCTTTCGCCTCGCGCGCCCGAACGCGCACCCCACGAAACGACTCACCGCGATGCTCCGCCGTCGCGCGGGCACGCCGAAATCCACCACGCCCCGGAGAATCTGAAACAGCTCGGGCACGGCCATTGCTCGCCCGGCCGCAAAGGCTCGATTCGCGACCCGTCGCACCAACGAGCCGGGAGCGCACCGAAGCCGTCTGCCAGCGTCACGCGGGCAGGCGCAACACATGGAGGCTTTCCCCATCATGACCACGACGAGCCAGAGTGACGACAGAGACATCGATGCCGACCAGACCCTTAAGCTCGATGCGCTCGATGAAGTGCGGATCGCCATGCTCGACGTGCGGGCCGAATCGCGCGTTCCGACTCGGAACGAGCTCTCCTTCGATCTCCAGGCGACGCTCTCGCGCCTGACGCCGCCAGCGCCGAGCGCAAGGCCAGCTCGCTCGCGCACGCTTCCAGTACGCGGTGCACCCGGCGCGGCGGTTCGCTGGACGCGGGCGCGGGACCGCATCGCCATCCTGGTCGCCGCGGTGGTCCGCGCCGTCCTAGGCCAATTCTCGCGATTCGCGGCGGGAGGCGGAGAGCTCGCTGCTTCGCTGGCCCACGTGCTCAGGCAACTCGTCGCCGAATCTTTCGCGCGGGGCCGCCGCCGGCGCGCGGCGGCCCTCTACCGTGTGCAGCGTGCGCGCTGGAAGGCCCCGCCAATCGCTCAGGCTCGGGCCTGGACCCGGGTCCGGCACCTCCTCGACGTGCGCAAAGCGACTTCGAGAAGGTAGCCTCCAGCGTCTCTCTCCGGTTTCAACCAGGCTTGGTGTCTTCTTCGTATGACGCGTCCCGAAAGGCGAAGCTCTGCTCCTCGGACGCCATGTGGTCGATCACGCTGTCGAGCGCCTGCAACATCGCCTTCGCGACGTGGACGTCGTCGGGATTCAACTGGACGTCGAGGAGGGCAGAATGCAGCGCCTTGTGCTCTTCGAAGTGCTGCTTCGTCATGAGCTCCGGGTGCTCGGCCCGCGGGCTAGCTCCCGACAATGATTCGGCGCGCAGCAAATCCTCTTCCCGGTGGTTGTGCGCTTGAACGGCGTCCGTGAGATGGAGCACGACCGCCTTGAGATCCCGCCGGAGCAATTCGCCCGCTTGCACGCGAACACTCACTCGTCTGGCCTCGGCGATCAGCTGGCGAATCTCAGCGTGTTGTCTGAGAAGCTCGATCCGCGTCTGCCTTGGGGTCATCGGTGCACCTCCCGGTCGGGTCGCTCCCCAATCTGCGGGCGGCGCACCCGGGAGGTCAAGTCCTCGGCATTCTCAGGCCGCGTGGCGAAAGGTCACCCATTTTTCCGGGCACGGACCTATCGTTTCCGCGTTCGAACGGTCCCCGAATTGCGGGGGCCAGGAGAGACGGTACCGCGATTTCCCCACGGATAACTGCGAGTCACCAGGCCCCTTGGCGGAATCGGCAGACGCAGCGGATTTAAAATCCGCGGCCCGAGAGGGTGTTCGGGTTCAAGTCCCGAAGGGGCCACTCCACCTCGGAACCGCGACTCACTCCCCGCATCGCTCGTCCGTCGACCCGGGCTCGATACTGATCAGGCCTTCTTCGCAGTTCACCAGGAGCGAGTCATCGTCGACCACGGCGAAGACACGGGCGACGCCCGATCGTGAGCCTGCGATCCATCTCTCGGTCACCTCATCGGCGCAGCTCATCGCTCTCCGCATGGAATCGCTCATGGCGAACACGGGCTCGCCGTTCCATCCGTGGGCGTCGAGCGCGTCCCTCCAGCTCCCACTCGGAGCGACGACGACGACGGAGATCTCGCCGCGCGACGCGATCTCGGCGATCGCGCACGCTTGCTGACCGATGCCCTCTAGGAGGCGGTAGAGAAGCCTTCCCTGGCCGCAGCCCATGCCGCACGATACCTCACTCACGTCGCGCTGAGAGGGCGACTTGGCGCGCTCTCTACCGCCCCATCCGGCCGTTGGCGCCATTGACACGTCGGCGCGACCCTGGTGATGCTCCTGGCGTGCGCGCACTACCTTTTGTTTGGCTCTCTTCGATCCTTCTCTGGCTCGCCGCGTGCGCGCCATCGACCATTCGCGTCGTGGGGGTCGCGCACCAGTCGTCCGAGATGCGGCCCCTACCCGCCGTCCCGCTGGACGGCTACCAGCAGCTCCACTTGTTCGTGCACGCCGCGCCGGGCCAGTCCGCTGCCCGGTACGGCTCTCCGGATTGCGGCTTCGCCAGACTCGAGGGCACGAGCGAAGGACAAGACCTCAACAACGCCGCCTGCGTGCCGGTCGAAACGCTCAACACGGCCGTCGGAATCGTCAGACAAAGACTGCGAGCGTACGGAATCCACGTCGTCCGAGACGCGTCCGAGCCCTACGACTACGCCGTGGAGGTCCTGGTCACCGGCGAAGCGCCGAGGACGCCCGATCGCACTCTCGCAAAGGCGTTCGCGAGGATGACGCTGAAGCGTGCCGAGCCCCCGGCGAGCGGTACGCTCATGGGCGCCATCGACTGGAACGCGGCGGCCCCCGCGGTCGACTCCGCTGCGAGAAGCTGCGGGCTTCGCCATCCGGAGGACCCCTCGGGCCTGTCGGCTTCGAGCACCGAACCAATGACTCCCGACTTCGACCTCATGGCATTGACCTGCAACGCCGTCGACAACCTACTTCGATGTTATGACTTGGCCAAATTCTTCCTCGACGCGCGCAGTCGGTTTCCGAAGACCGGCAGCCCGCAGCGGCCGCCCGCCTTATGAGCCTGCGCGTCTTGATCACCGGAGCCTCCCGCGGCCTCGGAGCGACCCTCGTTGACTCGTTCGCCTCGCGCGGAGCACAGGTCTTTGCAGGAGTGCGTTCGCCGCGGTCGGGACTCGACCAGAGTGCCGGCCGCGCGGATCGTGTGGTGACGGTAGAGCTCGACGTCACGAGCGACGAGTCAGTCTCCCGTGCGCTGTCGTCGGTCCGTGCCGAGACGCCAGCGATCGACGTATTGATCAACAACGCGGCCATCCGCTCGCCGAGCGTGTCCAACCCGATCGAGACGATCGACTTCGGAGACGTCGCGCGAACGTTCGACGTGAACACGATCGGTCCACTGCGCGTGATTCAGGCGTTCCTCCCGCTCCTGCGGAGAGGAACCGCGCCGATGCTCGTCAACGTTTCGTCGGAGGCCGGTAGCATCGACGCCTGCTACCGCGATCGCGAGTTCGACTACTGCATGTCCAAGGCGGCAATGAACATGTCGACCGCCCTTCTCGCGAACTACTTGCGTGGCCAAGTGCGGGTTCTCTCACTCCACCCCGGCTGGCTGCGCACCGACATGGGGGGCCCGAACGCAGCGCTCGACCCGGAGACCACGGCCAGAGACATCGTCGAGCTGATTCGTCGCGAGTCGACCTTGAGCGACGGCCCCGCCTTCATGGACCACGAGGGCCGCAGTTTGCCCTGGTGATTGGCGGATTACGCGAGCGGCCCCACGCGCCCCTGCGCGGCCTCGACGAGGGCGCCGTTGGCGATCATCTCGGCGACCGCCGCAATGTCGCGATAAAGGGGTCGATCCTCGGTGAGCGGCGCGACGCGCGCACGTACCGCCCCGTGGGCGGCCGCGACCCCACGGCTGGGCGCCAGGGGTGCGCGTTGATCGAGACCTGCGGCGGCGGTCAGGATCTCGATCGCGAGGGCATGCCGGACGTTGGTCACCACCTGCTGCAGCTTTCGTGCACTGACGCTCCCCATGCTCACGTGATCCTCCTTGCCGGCGCTCGATGGGATCGAATCGACGCTCGCCGGATGGCAGAGGACCTTGTTCTCGCTCACCAGCGACGCGCTGGCGACCTGAGCGATCATGAACCCCGAGTGGAGCCCTCTTCCGGGCGCGAGAAACGGGCTCAACCCAGTCGAAAGCGCGGGATTGACCAGCTGCTCGACGCGCCGCTCGCTGATGTTGGCTAGCTCCGCCGCGGCCATGGCGGCCAGGTCGAGTGCGAGGGCGAGCGGCTGACCGTGGAAATTGCCTCCGCTGATCACGTCGGCCCCTCCGTCGTCGCGCAGAAAGACGCTCGGATTGTCGGTGATCGAATTGACCTCCCGCTCGAGGACGGCGCGGACCCACGAGAGCGCGTCGCGCGTCGCGCCGTGCACCTGGGGGATGCATCGAAGGCTGTACGCATCTTGAACTTTCCCGCAATGCTCATGGCTCTCCATGATCTTGCTCTCGGCGAGGAGCGCGCGCATGTTGCGGGCCACGACTGCCTGGCCCGGGTGCGGACGCGCCACCTGCAGGCGCTCGTCGAACGGACGGCTCGATCCTTTGAGCGCCTCGAGGCTCATCGCCCCGGCCACGTCGGCGACGACACACAGACGCTCTGCGTCGAGCAGCGCGAGGGTGCCGAGCGACGCCATGTATTGGGTGCCGTTGATGAGCGCGAGGCCCTCCTTGGCCTCCAGAACGAGCGGCGTGATACCGGCTCGCCTCATCGCATCGGCGCTCGGCATGAACGGACCGCGGTCGATCTGCGCCTCACCCTCGCCAATCATGGCGAGGGCCAAGTGCGCGAGCGGTGCGAGATCGCCCGACGCCCCGACGGACCCCTGCGCGGGGACCCGCGGGTGCAGGCGCCGTTCGAGCATCGCAGCAAGGAGATCGACCAACTCCGCACGCACCCCGCTCGCTCCGAGGGCAAGCACCTGCGCTCGAAGGAGCATCATCCCGCGCACCTCGGCCACCTCGAGGTCGGGGCCGATGCCGACGGAGTGAGAGCGCACCAGGTTTCGCTGCAGCGCGCGTACGTCGCTCGCTGAAATCCGGGTCTCGCTCAGCGCTCCGAATCCGGTGTTGACCCCATAGACGTGGGGAGCGGCGTCGCCGGCGGCGGCGATCGCTTCGACGGCAGCCCGCGATCGCGCCATGAGCGTGCGAGCTTGCTCGCCGAGCGCTACGGGGCGACCGAACCGCGCGACGTGTTCGAGCGATTCGAGCGCGATGGGCAGACCGATGACGACTGGATCCGGAGCCGCGCCCATCGGATTAGCGTGCCGCGGCCGCTGGCCAGACGACACCCCGCGCTCGCAGATCCTGCACCGTGTCGTGCAGAGTCTCGTTGGGATCGCGCGGGCTCCAGCCGAGCTCGCGTTCCGCCTTGCTCGAGTCGACGTACCAGAAGCATTGCGCCATCTCGGCCGCGACTGGATCGATCGGCGCGTTCAAGCCAACGCGAGACCAGAGGCGTTGCATCCACTGTGCGCCGACTCGCGTGGCCCCCCGCGACATCGGCATCGGCACCACGGGCGGCCGTACACCCGAGACCCGGGCGAGTCGCCCGAAAAACTCGCGGATGGTCAGGTTGCAAGCCCCTACCAAGTAACGCTCCCCTGCCTTTCCGCGGTCCATGGCCAAACGCATCGCCTCGGCCGCGTCGCGTACGTCCACGAACGACAAGCCCCCCGCGAACACGAGCGGGATCGCACCCTCGAGAAACAGGCCGACGTCACCGGTCGACGACCCGCGCAGATCTCCGGGCCCGAGGAGCAAGCTCGGGTTGACGCACACGACGTCGAACCCGGGGCGACCGCGCTCGAAGGCTGCGCGCTCGGCGAAGAGCTTCGCGCGATAGTACGGCCAGCGCGAGACAAGGTCGATCGGCGTCGGATCGTCCTCCCTCGCCACGCGACCGGGTGCCTCGCTCACGGCCACGGTACCGCTGGTGGACGCCACGACGACTCGCTTCACGTTCTCGCGCGAACATGCGTCGACGACGTTCTTCGTCCCTTCGACGTGCAGGCGATACATCTCCTCGGCATCCGCGAGCTTCCGCGAGACTTTGCCGGCGCAATGAAACGCTGCGACGCAGCCGGCGGCCGCCCCCCTGACCGCCGCCGGGTCGAGGACGTCCCCGCCGCTCTCTCTCGAGAACCCAACGACCTCGTGTCCGTGCGCCTTCAGAACCCCAACGAGGTGCGCGCCGAGGAACCCCGTGGCACCAGTGACCAGGTACTTGCTCATCGCCGAGTGCTCATGCCCGGGTGTCCAGTTGGAACACTTTCTGAAAGGTCATGAGGAGCCCCAAATCGTTGGACTTGATGGCACCGGAAATGAAATCGGCCGGGCTCGGAACGTAAGATTCTCTCACGATTCTCGCGAAAAGCTCGGGGCTCGTCTTGAGGACGCAATCGGCCTGGCCTCCCTCGGGCTTGCCAGGACGCACATCGCACGCCTTTGCGTCGACCCGGACCGTCCACTTCGCGAGCTCATCCTGACCCAGCGATACGTAGTAGCTCAGCGGCCCCTTCACTTCGCCGGCCACGAACCTCGCCTCGAGCTCGCCGAACAGCTTGACCAGGGGGTGCTCGGCCGCCGGCGCGAGCGCGTCCAGCCGACTTGCCCTCGCCAAGTCGAGCACGCTGCCGTCGCGCAAAGCGACCACAGCGGCTCGAACGATCCGCGCCACTTCGTATGCAGCGTCGGGCGGGGACATCCCTTCGGTCAGGCGCCGTAGATCGGACGCCCGAAGCGGCGAGCCGATGCGCGCATCGACATCGCGCCGAATCGGTAGCCTCGCCCCTCTGGGCAGGGCCGCGTAGGTCCCACCGAGGAATACCGGCAAGACATCGACGCCATGGGCCAGCGCCAGGTGTCCGACGAGCGGCTTGAACTCACCGATCTCGCCGGTATCGCTGCGCGTTTCCTCGGGGAAGAGGAGCAGTGTCTTGCCTCGATCGAGGACCTCCCCGGCCAGCCGTGCCCCTTGCTGCGCCGCTTCCTCGCGGTCGATCCCCTTGAGGTTCGTCAGGTTCTCCAAGAACGTCTGCCTGATGCGGCCCTCGAAGTATTCCCGCGCCGCGAGCGATACGATGTCCTCGCCGTACTTGCCGAGCGCGTGGCGCACCAGACCGATGTCGAGATGGCTCGCATGATTGGCAGCCACGATGGCGTTGCGATTGTACGGAATGTGGGACAGCCCCGAGACTTGCGGGCTCATCACGTCCTCGTAGAAAAAGTCCTGAAGCTTGCCGACGAATGCGCGGCCCAAGTCCTGAACGGCCTCCGGTAAAACGAACGGTGGTTTCTGCGCGACTGCGCGAGGCGATCGCCGCGGGTTCGGCAGGCTGTCGGCGAGCTCGGCGATGCGAGGTGCCGGGCCCTTCTGGAGCACGACGGCGGCCTCTGTTGGGCCGCCCTGCGTGAGGCGCAATCCGATCGACTCGAAGAACGCTTGGGTCTCCCTGTGCGGCGCCGCGCCGCCGCTGATGAGCCACTTCATGCGACCGCCAACGCTCGCATGCACCGGCCCGAACAGAACGCCTCCCGCGTCGATGCCGACGCTCGAGAGCCAGCGGTGGGCCTCTCTGGCAGCGTCGAAGGCGGCGCGCGCGAGCGGTCCACGGGCATCGACCTCCTGGAGGATGCGCCGTTCGAGAAGCTGCCAGAGCGCCGGAACGCCGACCATGGCAGTCGCACGCGATGCCTGAAGCCCGGCGGCAAGGCGCTCGTCGGTGAGCTCTCCCAAGTAGACGACGCGCGCGCCCCGAGAGAACGGCAGAAGGAGGCCGCAGGTCAGCTCCAACGTGTGGTGCAGGGGGACGACGCTGAGCACCGCGTCACCTTGCGAGAGCGGAAAAAGTGGCGTGACTGCCGCGACGAGCGACGTCAAGTGGGCGTGCGTGAGCGACAGGCCCGTGCCGCCCGCAAAGACGAGGCTCGCGGCGTCGCCAGGCTCGATCGCGACCTCCGGCGGAGTGAGCGTGGCGTCTTGCTCGGTCGCGGCGTCGAGGTCGAGCGGCACGAGGTCGGCGTGTCCGGCCGCCACTTGCGCGCGCTCGATCACGCTGTCGTTCCACATGACGATACGGGCGCCGCTCTCGGCGATCACGCTGTCCCACCCCGCCGCGTCGAGCGCGGGGTCGACCGGCACGGCAGTCGCTCCGGACCGGAGAATGCCGAAATACGCGATGGCCCAGGTCGGGTCGTTGCGCGAGGCGAGCAGGATCCGGTCTCCCTTCTTGATCCCGAGCGCCGCCAGGCGAGCCGCGGTCGACCACGCGCAAAGTTTCACGTCTCGAAAGCTCGTGCGCGTGAGGCCCTGGTCGGTCATCCGCTGCAGCGCGAGCGCGAAGTCGTGCCGTTCGGCCATCTCGTCCACCAGCGACACCAGCGTCGAATAAGGGGCAAGCGCCCGCGGCGCCTTCCGCAGGCGCCGGTCCATCTCCGGGATAATCCGCTTCTCCATCGCGGGCATGTGGACGTTCATCATCCAGTCCGCCCAGTCGATCGACTCGGGTGCCCAAGGCAACTTCGCCTTGTCCCCTTCGGCGAGGCGCGCGTGCGCGGCGCGCGTATTCGAACAGTCGAACGGGCCGAGGCGTTTCGTCGTGAACGGGGCGAACACCTCCTGGATGTCGGCGATCTTCCCTTCGCGGCTGGCGGCGCGGTCCAGCGTTCCCGCTGCGGCCCGGAGTCCCGGCGCCGCCCTGCGAACGAAGGACGCGAGCCCGCGTGTTGCGCGGGCGATCGCGGGCGGACCGAGCGCGTCGAAGCGGTCGCGATCGACGAACGCCGGCTCGTAGCGGGCCTGGATGGCGTTCCAAAGCAAGTTGCCTGAGCTCTTTTGCCGATAGTGCTTGCGCTTGTACAAGCCCATCAGCTCCCCGAAGCGCTGCACTGTGCACGGGTTCACGTCCGCCGCACCGAACTGGTAGACCGGCTTCGCGCTCCCCTCCGAGAGCTCGGCGAGCGCGAGGATCATTCCCGCAACGACGTAGTCGACGGGAATGAAATCCAGGGGCACGTGCTTGCCCAAGATCTGCGGCTCCCCCTTCATGATGAGATACGCGTGGAGCGCGCTTGTGTTCACCCCCTCGTTGTACGCTGGCTGGGGATACGCGACGGTCGACTCGCAGCAGGCGGGACGGCATATCGTGAACGGAAGCCCACTCCTCGCGATCACCTGCTCGCCGATAGCCTTCGTGTACGTATAGATGTTCGGCCAACCCCAGTGTGTCGCGCGATCCAGCCCCGCGTCGACGAGGCGGTCGCTGACGAACTTGCGTTTGACTCGCGCGAGCTCGAGATCGTACGCGGGACCGCGCGCGGGTTCACCCCGCGAGGCGAGATTCTTCCGCACGCGTTCCGCGAACTCGCTTTGGCGGAATGCGTCATCGCAGCGGTGCTCCGCCTGTGCGACCAGATCCAGGCACTCGGCGATCTCGCGGTCGGGATCCCAAAGCTCAGCGCCCAGCTCCTCGGCTCGCGGGAACGGCACGGCGCATGGATGCTCCTCGCGAATCAGCCCCTGTCGGGTGCCCGCGACGTAGCAGGTGCTCGTGTGCATGATCGGGGTCCCGCCGAGGGCTTGGGCCAGAGCGACGAGGTTCTGCGCACCGAAGGCGTTGGCTTTGAGCGCCTCATCGAGCGGCGGGTTGAAATCGACGACCCCGGCGACGTTCACGACCGCGTGGATAGTTCCCTTTAGCTCGCTGACGAGCTTCGGTGCGATGCCGCAGAGCGGGCGCCCCATGTCACCGTCGATTGGGACCACCTTGTCGCGCAAGAACGCTTCGAACCCGCCGCCGAGCGAGCGTCGGAGGGGGGCGAGCGCCTCGGTCGGAGCCACTTGGCTCCAGAACCGCTCTTCAGGTTCGACGCCGCCCTTCGCGCGCACGACGAGAAAGATACGGCCGACATGCGGATAGCGGTCGAGCAGCATCGACCAGAAGATCTTCCCGAGAAAGCCGGTTCCGCCGAGTACGACCAGGCGAGCGCCGTCGAGGATTCCGGAGACGTCGAGTCTGCTGGGCTTCATCGGCGGATTGCCTCAGGCAGTCACTTGCGCCATCACGATCGGTGGGACGTGCAGCATCGCGATCTCCGGGCCGCGGTTGCCCCCGCTCGCCATGGCGAGCGCTTCGGCAAACGTGCGCGCCGTTTCCCACCCGAGAAGCTTCGGAATGTAGTCGTTGTCGGCACCGACGACGATCACTCGCCCCACATGCTGGCGGCCGGCTTCCCCCCAGTACCACATGAAGAACGGGTGGGCCGGATGGTAAGCGTGGCCGCGGCGATACATCTCCACGTACGCGGGGTTCTTCGCGAACTTCTCCTCGAACCGCTTGTGCATCTCGACTGCATCGCGCGTCTGCGGAAGGACGTCATGCACGAATTCGATGTACGGGGCGTGTTGGTCGTTGTCGAAGTCGTCGGTGCAGGGATGAAAGACGATCATCGTTCCCCCTTTGCGCACGAGCGGCTGTCCCTTGTAAAAATTGAACAGGTACCCCTGCGCCATGACCTGCACGAGGAGCGGGTTGAGGAACGCGTTGACATTGTACGGGCTAATGTACGGAATGCCGCACACGAGGATGTCGGCCTGGCCCTCGACCGGCACGAGGTACTGAGCATTGCAGCGCTCGAGAGTCTGTCGGTGCACCGCCTCGCACTCGCCGGCAAAGACCCCAGTGACGCCGTATGGGGCGGGAACGCGCTGAAAAATCGCTTGGCGCGCCGCGCGCGGGAGCTTCGACAGCGTAAACGACAGCCCCCGGAACGCGGCGCGCTCGCCACCCGTCCAATCGTCCTCGTTCTTGTGAAGAAACTCGAGAGGCCGATCGAACATCCGGTTGTTGATCGTGGTCTCGATGTGGAAGACGTTGAGCGTCTTCTCGACGAGAATCCCCATTCGGCCGGCGCTCGTTGCGAGGGCGCTCTTTGCCGGGTCCATGTACGAGTGACAGGCGCGCATAACCTCGGGGTTGTGGTGCGCGCGGAGGCTCTTGTACCCGCAAAGCCCGACGCCCACCGACTTGTGGCCCCCATCCATGGGAACGAAATTCACGTTCACGTAAACGAGAAGGTCTGCCTCGACGGCGCTGCGATTCAGCTCGACAACCTCGCCGTGGTCCGTGGTGCCGACGTACTTCATGCCGTCAGGGTCTTCTCCGTCATGGTTGTAGAGGCGCTTGGGCCAGTACGCGTCGAAGATTCGGTCGCCGACGACGTAACGGACCTCCTCGGCTCGCATACGGCGGTGCAGACCGGTCGCGATGACGATTTCGACGTCTTCGACGCCGTGGTCGGCGAGCAGACCGAGGACGACAGTCAACACACGACCTCGCACGTCCGGGCGGCGCATCGGCGGAAGCGGTACCGAGAGGTCGTCGATCGCGATGACGACCTTCATCCCAGGACGAAGCTTGGCGTAGAGCGGCTCGCTGTTCAGGGGGTGAGTGAGCGCGTAGCGGATGGCCGCGTCGACGTCTTTGAGGGCCTCGAGCGGTGGCCGAGGATAGACCACTCGCGCCCCCACCGGCAGGTCGACCTCGATGAGCTGATCGCCGCTGAAGACGGCTCGCGGCCGGCTCTTTTTGTCGATGGTGACCACCAGGGGGTGGCTGTCTCGAGCTCTCGGGGGTCGCACCGCAAGCTGAGAGGAGGACGACCAATCGCTCATGGGATGCGCTCCAGCAGACCGGTAAGGACGGGCCGCCTGCCGAGATGAATCACGGGCCAGGCGTATGTGCGGGCGAGCTTGCCGAGACGAAGATCGGGGTTGACGGCGCAAGGGTGACCGACGACCGAAAGCATCGGCACGTCCGAATAGCTATCGGAGTAGGCAAAGCAGTCAGCGAGGTCGTGGCCGTGGCTCTTGGCCCACTCGCGGATAAGGCGCGCCTTCTCGGGACCGGCAACGATGGGGCGCACGAGCTTGCCCGTTGCGTAGCCGTCCTTGATTTCGAGGCGATTGGCGATGCACGCGGTCGCGCCGACGTGCTTCGCAAGGCGTTCCATGAGAAAGTCGAGCGCACCAGAGACCAGCACGACCTCATGACCATTGGCGCGGCACCGCTGAACGAGATCGCGCGCCCCCGGATAGAGCGCACGTTTGACGACCGTGTCGAAGGCTTCGTCGGCAAGGATGAGCAGCCGATCGCGGGAGATCCCCTCGTACGTTGCGAAGAGCAGCTCGTTGAAGCGGCGACGGTCGACCATCTCCGCAAGCGCCATCCGTGGAGCGCCTGCCGCGGCGCGGACCAGGGAGCCGAGCCCCCGCAGCGGGTTCGGCTGGTTGGCGAGATAGAAGACGGTCGGGTGAAGAAGGTTCGTGCGGACCAGCGTCCCATCGACGTCGAAGAAACTGGCAGGCACAGCACGCGCTTTTCGTCCACGCAGACCCGACTGTCAAGTCGGGGGCGAGAGGCCGCGCGTTCCGGCCCGAACGGTGTACGGTACCCGTCGATGAGAACCACCGCTTGGGCCGCGATCGCCGCCATCTGCCTCGCGGCGTGTCCTCCCGCGAGCACCTCGAGCGAGGGCTCGGCGGCGAAGCCGGCAGGAGCGTGCACCAAGGAGGGGCAAAACTGCGAGTACTCACCCGGCAAGATTGGTCTCTGCACCACGAAGCCCGACGGTTGCGACGGTGACCCGTGCTTGTCGTGCATGTCGCTGCACTAGTGCACCGCAGTCGAGAGGCGACCAATCGCCTGCGGCGATTGCGCTCGCTGCGCGAGCGGGCGGTGCCCTAGTTTTTCCCTTGGGCTTCGCCCAAACCCCGAAATCGCTCCCGCGATTTCGCTAGCGCACCGCCGCTCCGCGCGCTTGATACCATCTCGACGGCGGTGCACTAGCAAGATCGGCCAGCGTCGGAACTCACCGTATCTCGAGCACAGCCACGGCCTTCGCAGGAAGCGGGATCGATATCGAATCACCCCGCCTGGTAAAACCGCCGAACGGCGCCGGGGTCACCGCATCCGGATCGTCGAACGTGTTGTGCCCGTTCATCGTCGGCGCCGTCAGCACGCGACCGGTCACTTCACCGGACACGGGCGACGCGACCACCTTAGCCGGGCGGGTCGGGTCCAGATTCACGATCGACACATGCATCGCGCCGGACGCGTCGCGCGACGCCGACGCGTGCACCGCCGGCACCGACGCGCCGCCCAGCGTGTATCCGGGCCCGTTCAATTCCGCAGGCACGAGCGTAGCCCCCTGATGCACCTTGTACATTTCGAACACGTGATACGTCGGCGTGCGGAGCATCCTCTCCCGTTGGGTGAGGACGACCGCCTGCAGCACGTTGACCGTTTGAGCGATATTCGCCATGGTCACCCGGTCGCAGTGACAATTGAAAATGTTCAGATTGATGGCGGCCGCGAGCGCGTCCCGAAGCGTATTCTGTTGGTAAAGAAAAGCGGGATTGGTCCCAGGTTCGGCATCATACCAAGTCCCCCACTCGTCCACCGCCATGCCGACTCGCTTCTGCGGGTCGAACCTGTCCATGATGGCCGAGTGCGCAGTCACGAGCTCATCCATCCGGAGGGTCTGCACGAAGGTCGAATGCCACTGGTCTTCTCCGAACTCCGTGGATGAGCCTTTGCGCTGCCAGTCGCTCGTCGGAACCGTGTACCAATGGAGCGAGAGAGCGTCCATGTGCTCGCCGGCCTCCTTCATCAGGACTTCGGTCCAGTTGTAATCTGCCGCGTTCGAGCCACATGCGACGCGCTGGATTCGATTGCCCGAGTAGTTTTTAACAAAGGTATTGTATCGTCGGTAGTTGTCGGCGTAAAATTCGGGCCGCATGTTCCCGCCGCACCCCCAGCCTTCATTGCCCACGCCGAAGTAGCGAAGCTTCCAGGGGCTGCTGCGCCCGTTCTCGCGGCGCAGATTTGCCATCGGCGAGTCGGCGTCGCTCGTCATGTATTCCACCCATTCCATCATCTCGCGCACGGTGCCGCTACCCACGTTCCCGCAAACGTAGGGCTCGGCGCCAATCTGCTCGCAAAGATCCATGAACTCGTGGGTGCCGAATTGGTTGTTCTCGACGACGCCGCCCCAGTGGGTGTTGATCATCCGAGGCCGCTTCCCGGGGGGACCGATTCCGTCCTTCCAGTGATACTCATCCGCAAAGCAGCCGCCGGGCCAGCGAAGGACAGGGACGTTCAGGTTCTTCAGCGCACCGGCAACGTCGTTGCGGATACCCCGGGTGTTGGGAATCGTCGAGTCTTCACCGACCCAAATCCCTTCGTGAATGCATCGCCCGAGGTGCTCGGCAAAATGGCCGTAAATGTTGCGGCTGATCGCGTGCCCCGGCTCGTCGACGCGCAAGATGAGCTCGACCTGGATGAGCCTCGGCTCCGCTGCGGACTTTGCTTTCGACATCGACGGTCACATCAACCACGGCGCGCACCGCGCGGCAAGCGCCGAACGCACCCGACGCCGTCTCTACGGACGTCCCGTGAGCACGACGGTAGCCACGGATCGTGAAGGCAGCGGGAGGACCCCGTTCGCCGGAATGCTTCCCAACTCGGACCAGACTTCGGACGCACCGGAACGGTAGGTGGTTCGGTAAGTCGCGGAGTGGGCCACCGAGAAGGCCCCTGGGTCCAGCCGGATGTCGATCGCGCGAGCTCCGACGTTGAGCACCACGACGGTGACGCGATCACCGGCGCTGGACGAGAACGCCGACACTCGAACGTCGTCCGAATCGGTCCTGGCGCCGATTCGTACGTCACCAGGATCGGTGAAGCGCGCGAAGTGCCTGAGCGAATAGTACTGATCCCTAATCGAGTAGCGTGCGCCGTCGACGGAGACCAGCCCACCCCGCGGGTGCCAAACGAGATCCCAGTAGAAGAACGCGGCCACGCCTTCTTCGGTCAATGAATTGTGAATCAGCCAGGCGGTCTCGAAGCCGCCGTCGATGCCGTGATCCTCGTCTGTCTGAAACTCGGTCTGGAACACCGGCTTATTGCCAGCCGCCGCGGCCGCACCCCTCATCGGCGCGACGTAGCTGTCAGGACCTGGCTCCCGCCAGTCCCACACGCCGTCATCGCCCTTTTCGTAAAGGTGGTGCGCGATGCCGTACACCAGATCGAGATTCATCGACTTGACGTAGCTTTGCACCTTGTTTCGGTGCACCCCTACGACCTCCGGGCCGAGGATCTTGGGGGGCGACGGCAGGGCTGCCAGTCTTCGATGAACGGCCTCCAGCGCGCGATCGTAGCCCGGATACTTCGCCGTCTCCGTCGGCTCGAACTTGCAGCCCTCCCAATCGGGGGGGATGAAGTCCGGCTCGTTTTGAATCGTGACGTAGTCTGGTTCGATGCCCAGAGCCGCGTAGTGCCTCAGGGAGTCGTACCAATAGTCGCCGAACCGGTCGTAGACGAACTGCCCGTCTTGCTTCTTGAGAGTGCAGTCGTCGTTCCCTTTGCAGCGTTCCGTGCCATTGGCCTTGAGAATCGCCGGCGGCGACCAGGAGCTCAACATGAGCTTCGGCCGGTGCCCGAGGGCCTCCGTGGCGCGACGCAGAATCTCGACTTCCTGAGCGAGGTCGGCGTCTCCGGAGTCACTGCGCTGGTACCGGTTGCGGAAACGAAGGATGTCGAGGCCGAGGTCGGGGAACAAGACCTTGTAGAGACCGTCTGGAGGATGGCCCACCGCGCGTCCGATTTCGAAGGCGATCGACGCTCCGAAGCCCTCCAGAACTTGATGACGCTCGCCCGATAGCATGACGAGCGCCGAGCCCGCGCGCGCTTCTGGTCGGGCGGCGGGGGAATCATCCCTCCGTATACACGAGCCCACGAGCACCTCCGCGCAAAGAAGGGGCCATGCGAGGCAAGGGCTGCAACTCGGACGCACCATCCGATGGCGATGCTTCAGCCTCCAGCAACGGAAAAGGCGGGGAGGCAGCGGCGGACGAGCCACCACCGCCCACCCGCCTTGGGCTCACCACTTATTGCGCCGTCCGAAGTTGCCGCCGCCCCCACGGCCACCGCCGCCTCCACCGCCGCCTCCACCGCCGCCGCCACCACCACCGAATCCACCCGAACGCTGCGGACGCTCTTCCGCCTCGTTGACCCGGAGAGCGCGGCCGTCCAGCATCACGCCGTTCATTGCAGCGATTGCTTTGGCGGCCTCGTGGGCATTGCCCATCGTAACGAAGCCGAAGCCACGCGACTGCCCACTCTCGCGGTCAGTCACGATGTGCACGTCGGTCACGTCCCCGGAGGGCGCGAAGGCGGCACGAAGCGCCTCGGTCGTCGCGCTGAAGGGAAGATTCCCGACGTAAAGTCGATTGCCCATGGTGATGATCTCTCTCTCGAATGGCGGCCCGTCTGGGATGGCGCCCCTTGAAGCGCCGTACGCCTTCCATCCAATGAGCCACCGGGATCGGAGGGACGGTCGCGGAGGAACATCCGCCGCGTCACACGTCGCGTCATAAGGCACGGCCAGTCGCGATCCCAGATTGCGGAGAGAGCGTGGTGAGCCAAGTAACGTCCGTGAGCAGCCCCAAACTTAGGCGCTCGCCGCGGCGGACGCAAGCTCATCGTTCGGTAACGAATCGGCTGGCTGCTGGTCAGCGCGAAGCCGCTGGCCCGTGCGCCCTTGCGATCGCATGCCACGCGCGTCTCGCGTCTATATCGCGCGCACGGCGCGGAGGGCCCGCGTGATCCCCTCCCAGTCCAAGTTCGGAAAGCCGAATGCACGATCCTTGGCCGCCCACGCACGGGCAACCGCATCGAGCGCGTCGCTACGCGTGGCGCCCGTCTCGGCAAGCGTAGGACGCTCGGGTGCCTGGCGCGCGTACGCCTCCGCCCGCCACTCGCCGGTTCCGTCCAGATTGTTCGAGCACGGAGCAATCGAGATGGTCAACTGCGCCCCTTCGGAAGCGAGGTCATACACCATGACCTCACGGTTGCGGAATTGGTTCGTGACCCGCGTATGGGTGTCCTCGGACTTGTCGGCCATCGGTGATCTCGCGAGCGCTTTTGCTCGCCGCGAGCGTAACAGATTCCGTGGCAGGAGCACCACGCCCGGCTGCCGAAGCGAACATGGCAGTGTTACACTGTATGACCAAAGGATGACTGGTTGCGATGGCCGCGCGACGCTAAGACTGGCGACGCCCCCCTAAAAGGGGCGCAAGGAGAACGAGTCGTGGTCATCGCCGCCTTCTTCGTCTTCCACTGGCAAGCATCGGTATTCTTCCAGACATTCTTCCAGCATCGGTACGGCGCGCATCGGATGTACTCGATGAGCAAAGGCTGGGAGCGCTTCTTCTATCTGTGCACGTACGCGACCCAGGGGCCCAGTTTTCTCGTACCTCGGGCGTACGGCATCCTTCACCGCATGCACCACGCCTTCAGCGACACCCCGAAAGACCCGCATTCGCCGACGAACCACCGAGACGTGGCGTCGATGATGCTCGCCACGAAGAAGACGTACGACGACTTCGCGTACGACCGCGTTCAGCCCGAGGCGCGGTTCGACGGAGGGCTCCCGCGGTGGCCGCTGGTCGATCGTCTGAGCCAATCCTGGGTGACTCGCATCGCTTGGGGAGCGGCTTATACGCTCTTTTATCTCAAATTTGCGACTCACGCCTGGATGTTCGTTCTTCTTCCCTTTCACTACGTCATGGGGCCCGTACACGGCGCGATCGTGAATTGGTGCGGCCATCGATATGGCTACAAGAACTTTGATAACAGCGACTTGTCGCGCAACACGCTCACATTCGACTTTCTCACCGCCGGCGAGCTATTTCAGAACAATCACCACAAGTTCTCCATGAGCCCCAACTTCGCCGTGCGCTGGTTCGAGGTCGACCCCACCTATCACATCATGCGCCTTCTCGCCTTCGTGCGCATCATCGACATGAGCGGGGCTCAAGTCGCGCGGGCTCCGATGGGTTCCGGCGGGTCCGGTCCTTCACGAAAGACTCGAGCGGCCGAGCCTGAAGCGAGTAGAATGGGCGTGTGAACAGCCTGCGAGCTCGGATTGAGACTGCGACGCGTGAGATGGCCCACGCGGAGACCGAGCTCACTCGAGCGCTCGGAGAGCTGCGGGGGGGCCTGCGCGCGGAAAAGACGACCGTCACCGCCGTGGTCGAAATGGCGCTCGAGAAGCTGAAGGCTGCAAGAGTCACGGTCGCCGAGCTCGAGACACTCTTGGCGTTCGACGACGACTGATTCGCCCGATGCGGCTGCTGCCGGGCTTCTTTGGCAAGGAGGCTTGAGCCGAGTCGGTCTGGGGACTAACAGGCTTGCTCAGACGCGAGGAGAGGGAGTCGGATCATGGCAGAGACCTCGAGCATGTTGCCGCTGGGAACGCAGTTGCCGACCATTCGACTGAAGAACGCGGTCGACGGGGCGCTGATCGAAGTCGGCGCAGCGGCCAGTGGTAAACGGGGAACGCTCGTGATGTTCCTCTGCAATCATTGTCCATTCGTCGTGCACATCCGCCGCGAGCTCGTTGCATTGGCACACGACGCGCTGGATCGAGGGCTCGCAGTGTTCGCCATCAACTCGAACGACGCGGCGACGTATCCACAGGACGGACCGGATGCGATGGCGAGCCTTGCTCGCGAGGAAAGTTGGCGCTTTCCGTTTCTATTCGACGCGACGCAAGAGGTAGCGCGCTCGATGCGCGCCCAGTGCACGCCCGACCTTTATCTCTTCGACGCCCAAGGCCAGCTCGCCTACCGCGGACAGTTCGACGACAGCCGCCCCTCGAACGGAAAGCCGGTGACCGGGCGCGACCTGCGCGCGGCCGTCGAGGCGGTTGCGGCCGGCCACGCGCCGTCGACCGACCAAAGGCCCAGCGTCGGATGCAGCATCAAGTGGCGCAGCAGCGCCCCCCGGGCTTGACGACAATGGCGTCGACCCGAAAAGAAGGAGCGCCAGATCATGGCTCAGTCTTCAGAAGGCGGCTACCGCACCGGCAGCGAGCGCACCGTTCGCATCGTCGTCACGACCGCAAATGACGTTGCGGGTCACCGCATTACCGAGTACCTCGGCGTCGTTCGTGGCATCGTCGTGCGCTCGCCGAACATCGGACAGTCGGTGGTGGGCGCCCTCAAGCAACTCGTGGGCGGCAACATCAGCCAATACGTCGACGTGTGCGAGGCGGCTCGACACGAGGCCTATATGCACATGGTCCAGCATGCGGAGGCAATGGGCGCGCACGCCATCGTGGCCATGCGGTACGACGCGACCGAGTTCATCCAAGGGGCGACCGAAGTGCTCGCCTATGGAACGGCCGTGCGAATGGATCGCGGGTAGCGGCGCGCCTCGCCTTCTCGGATTGCGGCTGACTATTGTGGGCCGGCCAGCGCGACGCTCGTTGCGGACGAGCCGCCGGCGTCGAACCGTCCCTGCAGACCCGCGTACAGGAACGTCCCGAACTGGGCCTTCGACAGCGCCGTCGAGTTCTCCCAGACAAAGCTCTGGAGGTTCGCTCCGACGATCGGCGCAAACGCCACGCCGTTCGACGCGCGGATATCGTAACCGATCCGCGCATTCACGATGTCGAATCCGTGGAACATATTCGTGGTATTTGCCTGCTCGAACCCGAGTGGACCGTTCGGGTTGGTCTGCCAGAGCATTCGGTATCCGGCGCCGAGGCGCAGCCACGGATCGCCCCGCGACTCCGGCATTGCGTGGAGGGTCACGCCCACGTTCAGGTCGAGGCCCTGCGCCGACGAGCTATTCTCGGCGGTGAATGCCTGGTACTGGCCTTCCAAGCCGATTGACGTGTGCTTGGTAGCTCGGTATCCGACGTCGGCGGTGAATCCGATGCCGGCGCCAGCGACGTCGATGATGGGTCGATTGGGCGCGATGTTGCCCAAGCCCTGTGTGTAGCCTGTGCTGAGCTGAAGCTCGAATGCGTTCGACGGTGCAGGGATGGTATGTTGGTAATTCGCTTCTTCTTCCTGGGCATGTCCGCTGGAGCTCCAGGACATGACGCCAAACCCGATCAGACCTGTACCCAGCAGTGCAGCGGTGTACCGCATGACTTTCCTCCTATTCGCGCGACGTCGAGGTGAGCGCCGCGACAGCGGGCAGAAGCACTGGGCGTGCCCGACCTCCCTACGAACGGCAAGCCGGCACCCCACCGTGCGGATCAGAGACAACAGCAGCGCTGTGCCCCGCTGAACGGCCGCTGCGAGTTTCCCCAGGTGCGACGTTTCTGTCGGCCGCGGGGCCGCAGTACCCGCTACCGCAACCGCGAACGCGCCCAATTCGTGCTCGCCTGATTCGCGAACAGGGAGCAACCATCGTGTATGAGGTTCACGTCAGCCCGCGCCCAATACAACCGTTCGCTTCAATCCTCGGCGCCGACCGAATAGCATCGCTCGAGCGACAGGCGCAAGACGTTCGCGCGTTTTTGGGGGCGCGCGTGATCTGGAACGTCAACTCCACGGCCTCCGGCGGAGGAGTCGCCGAAATGCTGAGCTCATTGCTCCGCTACGCTCGGGGTCTGGGAGTCAACGTACGTTGGCTGGTGCTTGAGGGGCCGCCCGAGTTCTTTCGTATCACCAAGAGAGTGCACAACGCGCTGCACGGCGTGGAGGGAGACGGATCGCCGCTCGGGCCCGAACAGGTCTCCGTGTTCCGGCGCACCACGAACGAGAACGCGATCGCAATCGACGCTCTCGTGCGCCCGGACGATCTCGTCATATGCCACGATCCGCAGACCGCAGGCCTCGTCCCTCATCTCCTCGGCAAGGGCGTCCGAGTCGCCTGGCGGTGCCACATCGGTTACGAGGAACACGATGACGAGGTCGATCGCGGGTGGGCGTTCTTACGTCCGTACATCGAGGGGGTTCCCCTCGCCGTCTTCTCGCGTGCCGCATACGCCCCGGCATGGTTGCGCGGAAAGCGCACGATGGTGCTGCCACCCAACATCGACCCCTTCTCGGCGAAGAACCAGGAGATGGATGACCCGACGATTCGAGCGATTCTCGCTCACGTCGGCCTAATCGAAGGGCCGCCGGGGCCCGGCCCGGCGGTCTTCGTCCGCGACGACGGCAGCACCGGTCGCGTAGACCGGTGCGCGGATGTGATCCGCCTGGGGCGCGCGCCAACCTGGGACACGCCTCTGGTCGTGCAGGTTTCGCGGTGGGACGTGATGAAAGACCCTGTCGGCGTCTTGGACGGATTCGCCCACTTGGTCGAGCCCGACGCGCCAAGGAGCGCGCAGCTCGTGCTTGCCGGGCCCAGCCTTCACGCCGTAGCCGACGACCCGGAAGGGGCCCAGGTCTTCGCCGACTTGCAGCGCGCATGGCTCGCCCTCTCAAACTCGCTCCGCAAGACCGTGCACCTCGCGATGCTGCCGATGGACGACGGCGAGGAGAACGCCGCGATCGTGAACGCCCTGCAGAGACACGCGACAGTCATCGTTCAGAAGAGCCTCCGAGAGGGGTTCGGCTTGACCGTGACCGAGGCCATGTGGAAGAGGCGACCGGTCATCGCGAGCGCCGTGGGAGGCATCCAGGACCAGATCCGCGATGGGGTCGACGGCCTGCTCGTTCACGACCCTACCAACCTCGGAGAGTTCGCCGCGACACTGAAGCGCGTTCTGGCCGACGAGAAACTAGCGAGCCGGCTCGGCGACGCTGGATACGCGCGAGTACGGAACAACTATCTGAGTCTTACGGCTCTCGAGCGCTGGGCGGATCTAATGAGATTCTTGATGAGGCAAAGCGCTTCAGAGAAGACGGACCTGCAAGAGGCACTCGTAAGATGAGGAAGGTTCGGACAGCCGGTGCGCACTCTGCCGCCTCATTGGGGCAAGCGGGTGTCCGGCCCCGAGACGATCCGTCGAGTGAGGCTGGTCCCAGGAGTTGGGCCGACCCTTGCAACGTCCCCTTCCGATGTCGTCGAGTGGTTTGAAAAGCTGGGCCGCAACAGCCGGAAGAGGACGGGAGAGAGCCATGTTGGGACAAATTGGATCGCGCCTATTCGGAGCCGCTTCGGTCGGGAGTGTGGCGCTGCTTTCGACGCTCTGCGGCGGATGCAGCACCTCGACTCCGACGACGATGTCCGACGTCTGGAGGGACCCGAGCTACGCAGCAGGGCCGATGAAGAACATCGTCGTCTTCGGCGGGAGACTCAACGCGACGAATCGGCGCACGCTCGAGGATGGATTCGTTTCTGCCTTGTCGACCCACGGCGTTCGCGCGACGGCTTCGTACACCTTGTTTCCGGGCGATCTGCCGGGCAAGGACCAGGCTCGTGCCGTGATGCAAGACGCGGGTGTGGACGGCGTCATCGTCGCGTCGATGAAGGGGGTGAGCGAACGGCAGACGTACGTGCCGGGCGCGTACGGGGGTGGATTCTGGGACGGATACTACGGACCCGGTTGGGGAGGCGCTTGGGATCCCGGCTATACGGTGACCGACCAGTTCGTCAAATTCGAGACGTCGCTCTGGGACCCGAGCGGAAGCGGGAAGATGGTCTGGTCGGCTGTGACGCAGACCGAGAACCCCTCGTCAGGCAA
>CAZHED010000029.1:0-5072 GCA_964531095.1 uncultured Polyangiaceae bacterium
CACGGGCACGGGCACGGGCACGGGCACGGGCACGGGCACGGGCACGGGCACGGGACCCATCCGCGACGGGGTGACGAGATCGAGCGGCGGCACCACGCCCACTCGCCCGGTCTTCCACGGGATGGGCTCGACGTCAGGATGCGGATCGGGCGCCCCGCCGGCGATGACCGCCGGCGCGAGCTGAACGCCCGCGTGCGGACGCGCTTGCGGCTGCGGCACGGGATCAGACCTCCTTCACGCGGAGGCTCTCCCAGCGCATCGTGCCAAGGCCTCGCTTCTCGCCCATGGCGAGGTACGGCAGGTTCTCCGGTCGCTGGCCGATGAGGGTGCATCCGAACGCGTCTGCTGCGACTTGATCCACCGTCGCGACGACCGTGTGCATGTCCCTCGCGTCGTCGATGTTGCCGCCCTGCGGGCCGTTTCGCATGAGAACGCGCCACGCGTCCATGACGACCAGCGTCGGCCGCATAAACGTCGCGAGATCGGCGATCGACGTATCGATGTTCTGGTGCAGACGATTCCTTCGCCCCCCGAGAACGCCGTACCAGTTCTTCATCGCCGCCGTGAACTTCGCGAGGTTGTGGTGCTTGGCGACGGGCACGTTGATCACCTTGTCGGCGTCGACCAGCGTCGTGAAGATCGGCCACTCGTCGAGCACGTCGCCCCTGAGGCGCATCGTGCGGAAGCGATGCTCCTGGGGCAGGACGACGTCGGCCCCGGCTTCGTAGGCGGCGCGCCAGATCCCGGAGCGCTGAAAGCAGCGGTTGGGATCGTTGCACGAGCCGTCGGCGACGACGACCTTCTTGGCGCCGGCCTCGAAGGCAAGCCTGATCACCGACGCGACCACATCGGGGTTGGTGTTCGCGGCATGGATGGGCATGCGATCCCAACCGATATTCGGCTTCACGACGACGACGTCGCCGCGCGACACGAACTTCGCCATCCCGCCGAGTGCCTCTACCGCGCGGCGCACGAGCTGCTCGGGAGTCGCTGTCGCGCCCGGCGAGTCGTCCCCCACCTCCTTCGGCGCCGCGCGCGCGATCGCGAGCTCGGCGTGCTGGGCGTCGCGCTCCGCCATGCGGTAGTCGCGCACCTGGCGCGCGGCCGACGACTGCGCGACGTCGAAGCCCCCCTTGTCCCAAGCGAAGCGCGCCCCGACGCCCGCCGCGCCGAGCACTCCGGCCATCGAGCCGAGGCGTACCAGAGCCTCGCGGCGCGTAGGCGGCGCGAAGTCAGCGTTGCGGTCCTTCGGGAAACTCACGTTAAATCCATACTCCGAGTTCAGCCGCGTCGCCAACTTGGGGGAGCGGCGCGACCCTAAGCTCGGCCGGCTAAACCAATCTAGAAGCTTTGGCTTTTCGCCAAGACCAAGCGATGGGTTCGTCGACCGCGCGACGACTACTGCGGTATTTTGAGCGCGGCAGGCGAAGCCAGCGCCCCGGTATCGGCGAAAAGCCCAGGCTTCTAGGAGCTCATCCCGTCGGCCGGCGGCGCCCCTCCGGCCGTTCCACCCCCCCGAAGCCCGTGCTTTTGCACGAGCCGGTGCAAGTACATCCGGTCCATTCCGGCCATGCGCGACGCTTTGCTCATGTTGTTGCCGGCCGCGTCGAGCAGGGCGGACAAGTATCCCCGCTCGAACGTGTCGATCGCACAGTCTTTGGCGATCTTGAAGGGCACGCTGATGTCTGCGGCCGCCGAGCCCGCCGTCGCGACGAGCGAGCGGCGGATCGCCGGCCCCGCCTTCTGGAGCACGACGGAGCGCTCGACGTAGTTGCGCAGCTCCCGGACGTTCCCCGGCCAATCGTGGCGCGCCATTTCGGCGAGCACCGCGGGAGTGAAGAGCCGCTCTTCGTCCGGAACGCCAAGCGCCTGAAGGAACACACGCACCAGAATGAGCAGGTCGTCGAGACGCTCGCGGAGGGGCGGGACACGCACGCACATCACGGCCAGCCGGAAGTAGAGGTCTTCGCGAAACCCGCCGCGGTTCACTTCCCGCTCCAGATCGCGGTTGCTGGCGCTGACGACACGCACGTTCACTTTGCGCGGCCGCGTCTCGCCCACCCGGCGAATCTCTTGCGCCTCGATCGCGCGAAGCAGCTTCGGCTGAAGCTCCAGAGGGAGCTCGCCCACTTCGTCGAGGAAGACCGTTCCGCCATCGGCGGCCTCGAACGCACCGATCCGATCGCGGTCTGCGCCCGTGAAGCTTCCGCGCATGTGCCCGAACAGCTCGCTCTCGACCAGGCTCGGGCTGATCGCGCCGCAGTCGACGACGATGAACGCTTTGTCCGCTCGCGGGCTGCGCTGCACGATCTCGTTGGCGACGAGCTCCTTGCCGGTGCCGCTCTCGCCCTCGATGAGGATGTTGATGTCGCTCGGCCCCACCCTCTCGAGGAGCGCGAAGAGCTTGCGCATGGGCATGCTGGTCCCGGCGAGCTGGCCGAACGCGGGGATCATCGGAACGACGGCTTGCTCCGTCGGCGCAATCGATCGGACCCGCACGATCGAATCACCGAGCGCGAGGGTCGTATCCGCCGGGAGATCGGCGTCCCGAATCCGCACGCCGTCCAGGCGCGTTCCGTTGAGCGAGCCCCAGTCGCGCACACGCCAAGCGCCCTCTTCGCGCAGGAGCCGGCAGTGAAACCGCGAGACGGCCTGATCTTGCAACACGAGATCGTTCGACGAATGGGTCCCGACGCGGCAGAAGTCTCCGTCGAAGAGCACTGTGCGCGAAACGGCTTTGCCGGCCTCCCGCTCGACGGTGAGCGACAGCCGCGGAATGGCGACCGTGTCGATCAACGTGCGCACGGTCGCGACGCTGGGGTCGTCGCGCCGGAGCATCGTGGGAGGCCCCTCGGTCGCCGGAGGAAAGAAGGAAGACGGCTTCGTGGCGGTCCCCGGAATGTCGGCGTCTTCGAGGATGGGAGAGGTCGGCTGCGCGGACGGAGTCGAGCGGGCGGGCGGCGGGGGCAGCGGGTTCGAAGGCAATCGAGGGGAGCTCACGCGGTCTCGAGTATGCCACGGAACGCCTCGCACAAGGTCCGCCCCACCGCGACGCGTCGCCGAGCGCCGACCTTCTCGGCAATCGCGCCCGCGACGCTCAGTTTCCAGTATCGATGGAGATGGCCGCTGACGCTGCGAGCGCGTTCTACCGAGCGAACCGTCGGGCGCTTCGACGAGCGCCGAGGCGCGGCTGCCCTACTGCCCGCGGGCCCGAGAAACTTCGTCTGCGCGACGGGTGACGGAGTTATGGTGCGAACGAAGGGCCGCCTACAGTGCGCGCCCCTCGGGGGCCACGAAGGACATCGTCATGCAAACACCGCATTTGCGTGGAGGCTCCCTTGGCGGGCCATCCGAAGGCAAACACGAAAGCGAAGAAGCGATCCTCGACACGATGCTCGCGTCGATGGCGCGCGGCGCGCTCCCCGCCGAGGCGTGGGCGAAGCTGCACACCGCCGCGCAGGACGAGCACCGTCTGAGCGAGCTCGCGTTCGGGTTCGAGAGCGTCTCGCAGGGCAAGCGCCTGAAGACCCTTCCGCCGCCGGTCGCCGCCGAGTTCTTCTTTCAGGCGGCGAATTTCTTCGGCGACGTCTTCAGCGACGACATGGGGGCGGTGACCTATCTGGAGCGCGCGCTGGCGCTCGCACCCACGCACTCGGCGTCGTTCGCCAAGATCGAGCACATTCTTCGCAAGACCGAGCAGCCGAAGAAACTCTCCGAAGTCTACGTGGCCGTGGCCCAGCACCGTCCGCGCGGCGAGCAAGCTCCGCTTCTGCGCCGCGCTGCGGAGGTCTTGTCGAAGGTGGAAGGCGCGGGAGACAAAGTCATCGAGCTCCTGCAGCAAGCCGCTCGACTCGACCCGGGCGACGCGCTCGGGCGCGCTCGCCTCGAGGCGCTGTACCTCGCGGCAAATCGGCTGAGGGACGTCGCCCGGCTCAACGAGCAAGCGCTGACCGCGGAACCCCCGCCGGAACCGGCCGTCCGCAAGAAGCTCCTCTCTCGGATCGTCGAAGTGTACGCCGACAAGCTGAACGAGCCGGAGCGCGCGCTGCCGCATGTCGAGCAACTCTTGGCGATGGATCCGATGCACGCGGAGGCACGGACCGTCGCGCAGAGGCTCGTGGGCATCAAAGGGCTCGCGGCGCGCGCGGCTTCGGCCCTGGCCACCGCCAGCGACGCATTCGGAACACCGCAAGAGACAGCACGCTACGTGACCATCGAGCTCGAGCACACGCGCGGAGCGAAGCGGATCGCCCTGCTGCTCAAGCTCGGAAAGCTCAAGCACCAGAGGATGGGGGACGCGAAGGGTGCGTTCGAGCTCTTCGACCAGGCCATCGCCATTGACCCGGGCGACGACGACTTGCGCGCCCACTACCTCGCGGCCGCCGGCGAAATCGGCGCTTGGGGGGACGCC
The DNA here is from genome assembly GCA_964531095.1 of uncultured Polyangiaceae bacterium. Classification (GTDB taxonomy): domain Bacteria; phylum Myxococcota_A; class Polyangia; order Polyangiales; family Polyangiaceae; genus Palsa-1150. The sequence goes on from CAZHED010000029.1 coordinate 4,412, forward strand.
GCAAAGACGCTCGGGCGAGCGCTGTCTTCGGTGAAAGACGCGTCGGTCAAGGCGAAAGTGAGCGCGCACCTAGGGGCCGCGCTCCACCACCGCGGCGACTCGGAGCGAGCCACGCTGGTTCTATCGGGCGTGCTTGCGGCGCCGGAGGCCCCCGTCGATGCAGTGCTCGCGGCCGCCCGCACGCTACGCGTCATCCACGAGGAGGAGAAGGACGCAGAGGCCCTCTGCGACGTGCTCGAGTGGATCGCGGAGCTCGAGCCCGACGACAACGAACGCCGAGCGGCGGACGAGCGGTTGGCCGAAGTGGCGTCGGAGCTGAACGACACGAACCGTGCGATCGCGGCATACGAGCGGCTCTTGCCGACGGCCGCCCGCGCACGGGCGCTCGAGGCGCTGGCGGCCCTTTACGAGGCGAGCGGCGAGCCCGACAAGCGCGCGAGCCTCCTCGATGAGCTGGCGAAAAGCGACGCGGACCCTGCGCGCGCCCGGGATCTCATGACGCTCGCCGCGGACTTGCGCGCCAAGGAGAGTGAAGACACCGCCGTGCTGGAGAGCGTCGACGAGGGACTGCTCGAAGAGGTCGACGCCGGAGACGACGCGGTCGAGCTGGCCGCCCGAGAGCCAGCAGACGACGCGGTCGAACTGGCCGCCCGAGAGCCAG
>CAZHED010000029.1:5172-13279 GCA_964531095.1 uncultured Polyangiaceae bacterium
CTGGCCGCCCGAGAGCCAGCAGACGACGCGGTCGAACTGGCCGCCCGAGAGCCAGGAGACGACGCGGTCGAACCGATCGCCCCGGAGCTGGGAGACGAAGACATCGCGCTGGCGACGCTGGAGCGGCCCACCGAGACGACGCGGGGCGCCGCGCTCGACGAGCCGCGTATGCACGAGGACGACCGCATCGAACCGTGGTTGCCCCGCGCTCTGGCCCTCTACCAGCGTACCGCCGAAGGCGGCTCCGCGAGCCTGGAGGACCTCGCGGCGACCGCGCGGCTCGCGCTCGCCAGCGGCGACCCCGAACAAGCGCTTTCGGCGCTCCGACTCCAGCGGGCTCGCACCGGCGGCCGGGCGCCGGCGATCGACCTGGAGATAGCGCGCGTGCTCCTGGCGCGCACGAACCGGCCGTCGGAAGCGCTCGCGGTCCTTGGCTCCGTCCTCGGCGAAGTGCCGAATGACCCGACGGCGCGGGCGCTGGCCGCCCGTCTGCTCGGTCACGAAGAGACCCGCTCCGAGGCAACGCGCGTGCTCGATCGAGCGTGCGACGAAGCGGACGACGGCAGCGCGCGCGCGCGGATCCTCGAGTGCCTGCTCGACGCGCCGGCCGGTCCCGCGGACGCGAACGCGCGCGCCGGGTGGTTTGCTCGCCTCATCGACGTCCGGCTCGAAGGGGCCGACCCGCAGGGGGCGCTCGCGACGACGATCCGAGCCGTGCGCGAGCTGCCGGAGGTCGTCACCCTGTGGGACCGAGCGGAGGAGCTTGCGCGGACGCTGGGGCGCCCGGACGAGGTGACGGCGCTCTACGACGAAGTGCTCGCGCGGCCCCTCCCGCGCGACCAGGCGCTCCGCCTCGGCCAGCGGGCCGTCCAGTTCCACGACGAGTGGTTCGAAGACTCGGCAGCCGCCGTGCGCATCCTCGAGCGCGTGCTCGAACGAGAGCCGTCCGCCGAGTGGGCATTCAATCGGCTGAAGCTGCGGCTCGATGCCCTGGAGCGCTGGGACGAGCTCTTCGCCCTCTACGACCGCGCGCTCGACGCGGCGCCCGAGGAGCGGCGCGATGCCCTCCTGCAAGAGGCGGCGCTGACCGCGAAAGACTTCGCCGATCGGCCGGACCACGCGATCCGGTATCTCGAGGAGCTCGTCCATCGCAGCGACGGCGACCCGAGCCTCGTGAATGCGCTCGAGCGCCTCTACGATCGGCAAGGCCGTCACCGCGAGCTCGTGGCGCTCTTGACCGCCCGCCTTCCGTCGCTGAAACAGGAAGACCGCTTGCGCGCTCGCGCACGCATCGCGGCGCTGTCGCTCGACGAGCTCGGCGACGTGGCGGCTGCCCTGGACATCATCGAGCCCGCGCTGCGGACGGGCCCGTGGGACGACCAAGCGGCGCCCGAGCTGCGCCCCCTTCTGGAGCGCATCCTCGAAGCCGTCCCGCCCGCGGCGGATCGGTCGCCGGACGAGGCATCGGTGCGACAGCGCGCAGCGGCGTGGCTGCGTGGGCACTACGCTCGCGCGGGGCGCGACGCGGACCTGGCCAGGATGGTGCTCGTGCAGCTCGAAGCCGCCCCTTCGGCCGAAGAGCGCGTTCGCTGCCACCTGCAGATCGCCGACCTCTACGAACGGCTCGGCGACGAAACGGCGGCCCTCGAGCACGTCGGCCTCGCGTCGACCCTCGACCCGGGCGACGCAGCCAAGCGAGCGAAGCTCGTGAAGCTCGCCACGAGCACGGAGCGGTTCGACCGGCTGGCGGACTTCCTGTCGGCCGCAGCGAGCGCAACGATCAAGCCGGCGCTGGGCATCGCCCTGACGATCCAGGCGGCGGCCGTTCGGGCGGACCGGTTGAACGACGCGGGCGGAGCGATCGCCCTCCTGGCCTCGGCGGTCACGAGGCGCGGCGCATCCAACGACGACGTGGTCGCCGTGGGGCGGAGGCTCGAGTCGCTGCTCGACGTCGCCGGCCGCGCGGAAGAGCGACTCGGCGTGCTCGAGCGGCTGGCCGCGGCGGAGCCGGTCCCGGGCGCCCGGCGCGAGACGCTCGGCAAGGCCGGACACCTGGCCGCTCGGCTCGGACAGAGCGCGCGCGCGATCGCGCTCTGGCAGACGCGACTCGCAGCCGACGATCGGGACGTCGAGGCGCTCGATGCCCTGGTCGACCTCTTCGAACGCACCGGCGACCAAGCGAGGCTCGCGGTGGTGCTGACCCAGCGCGCGCGTGTGGCCGCGAGCGACTCGCTTCGACGTGCCGATCGAGTCCGAGTCGCCCGCCTGCTGAGCGACGTTCTCGGCCGTCCGCAAGAAGCGATCGCCACGTGGCGCGAAGTGGAGCGCGACTTCGGCGAGGCCGACGACGCGGTCGTGGCGCTCACCTCGCTCCTGCGGTCGACGCAGCGCTGGCAAGAGCTCGTGACTCTCCTGGAGCGCGCCGCCGAGCGGACCTCGGACGGTGCGACGCGGGCCGAACTTTGGCGTCAGATCGGCGACGTGCAGCAAGTCTCCCTGGGAGCGCACGCCGCCGCTGCGTCTGCGTTCGCGCGCGCGCTCCACGCCGATCCCCGCAACGCCGGGGCGCGCGCGGGGCTGCTGCTGCTCGCAAGCGACGACGCCCATCGGGCCGCTGCGGTCGACGTGCTCCTCGGATCGCTGCGGGCCAGTGAAGACTGGCGCGCGATCCTCGACCTCACCGACCTTCGACTTCGCGCGGCCGCCTCCGACGGCGACAAGCTGGCGATCCTCCTCGAAACGATGGAGATCGCGGAGGGGCGCGCCGCAGACGCGCGTCTGGCGTTCGAGACGATGCGCAGGGCGTTCGCCATCGGCCCGTCGGACCCACGGGTCCAGAGCGAGACAGCGCGCCTGGCCGACGCCGTCGGAGGGTGGCGCGCGCTGGTCGACTCCTACCAGGAGGCGATCGAAGGCGCCGCACGCGGCGACGCCTGGCTCGTGGCTCAGTTGCGGGCGTGGGCGGGCGCGGTGCTCGAGAGCCGCCTCGAAGACCCGAGCAGCGCGCTCGCGGCGTACGTGCAAGTGGTCGCCGACACCGCGGACATCGAGGCCGGCTGCGCGGCCGTGCGCGTGGCGGGGCAGCTCGCCCGATGGCCCGTGGCGGCGAAAGTCGTCGTCGATCTCGCCCGCGCGCAGGGGGCTCCATCGCGGGAGCTGTTCGCGGCCTACGAGCGGGCCGCGAGCGCATCGGGGCTCTGGGACGAGGCCGTGCAAGCTCTCGAGGAGCGAGTCATGGCGGGCGCCGTGGGGGGTTCTGTGGGCCGCGACATCGAGGCACGCATCGCGGAGTGGCATCGCGACCGGCGCGGCGATCCCGGCGCCGCGCAGGCCGCCTACTACCGCGCGCTCGCTCAAGACGACACGAGCGCGAGGGTGCTCGAGGCGCTCGCCGCGCTCCAGAGGCGCGACCGGGGCGAGCCACTCGTCCACACGCTGCTCCGGCTGTCCGAGGCGGTCGGCGGCGACATGGCGCTGCTGCGCGAGGCGGCGGAGGTTGCGCGCGACTCCGCGGGCGATCGGACGTTGGCGCGGTCGATTCTCACCGACCTGCTGGCCCTCGCCCGCGACCGGTACGCCGTGGAGGGCGACCCACGAACCGTCGCGCTCGCGGAGTGGGCGGTCGAGGGCCTCGCGCGGTTGCACGAACAAGAGGGCGACGCCCTCGCGCTCGTGAATGTCCTTGCGGAGGGAGACCGCCTTCCCCTCGAACCCACGCTGCGCCGTTCGATGCGACGCCGCGCCGCACGGATCGCGCTCGAGCGTCTGGCTGACCACAGGCGCGCCATCGCCCTCTACCTCGCGATCCTGGACGACGATCCCCAAGATACCGAGGCGGTCGACCGGCTCCTGTCGACCTATGCGGCGCACGGATACACACGCGACCTCCTCGGTCTGAGAGAGCGCCAAATCGACACGGCGACCGACACCCCGGCGCGGATCGTGCTCCGGCTCGAAGCAGCGCGGCTGCTCGGGGAGCTCGGCGAGCCGGCGCGCGCCGCGGCGATGCTGCGGGCCAATCTGGAAGAAGACGGCCGTCACGCGGGTACGGTCGATGCCCTGGTGGCGGTGCTCATGGGGGACGGGCGTCCCCGCGAGGTGTGCGACTTGCTCGAGGAGCAGGCGCTCTTTGCGGAGGCCGGCGGAGACGATCGCCGCGCGGCCGACCACTGGTGTCTGGCCGGGACGATTGCCGAGCAGGTCTTGCATACCCCGACGGACGCCGAGGGCTACCACTCGCGCGCCGTCGCGCTCGAAGCCCGAGCGGGGTCGCTCGACGCGCTGGCGCGTCTGGCGACCGCGCGCGCAGACCACCCAGCCGCGGCGCAGTGGCTCGAGCGCCTGCTCGACGTCGTGGATCGCGGGCGACGGGTGGAGACGATCCTCCGCCTTTGCGACGCGCTGGTCGCTTCGAGCGAAATAGCGAGAGCGATCGAGCGCCTGCAACAGGAGCTCCATGCCGTGCCGGCGACCGAGCCGCTGCGCGCTCGCCTCGTCACGCTCTACCGCGAAGCGGGTGCCTGGGCCCAGCTCGCCCGGATCCTGACGGACGGCGCGGGCGATGGGCTGGACAAGCCGACCCGAATAGCGCGCCTGCTCGAGGCAGCCTCGCTGCTTTCCGATCGCTGCGGCGAGCCGGCGCTCGCGGTGCCGATTCTGGAGCGGGCGAGCGCCCTGACTCCCGAGGACCACGCCGTGAGCCTCCTCCTGGCCGAAGCATTGACCCGGGCGGAGCGCCTCGACGAGGCACGGGCCATCTTGCAGTCGGTCGTCGCCTCGTTCGGCCGGCGGCGCCCCAAGCCGCGCGCCGCCGTTCACGCTCGGCTCGCCCGCCTGGAGCTTGCGGCGGGCGACCTCGTGCGGGCCATGATCGAGCTCGAGACCGCGGCTTCGATCGACCAGGACGACCAGGAGATCCTGCGAACCCTTGCGGAGACCGCGCGCGATGCGGGCCACCTCGACGCGGCAGAGAAGGCCTACCGTGCTCTCCTGGATGGGCTTCGTCGTCATGGGGAGCTCGGCGAAGCGCCGGGCATGGCCCGCAGCGAAGTGCTGCTCGAGCTCCACGCGCTCGCCGAGCAGCGCGGCGACAGCGCTCGCGCGGCGGAGATCCTCGAGAGCGCCCTCGAGACCTCGGCCAGGGAGGACTACGATCGGCAACAACTCGAGGGCGCGCACGCAGAGGAGTGAAGGCGACCGGGCGCTACGTCACGCGTCCGCCTCGACGCCTCGGCCCTGGCGAACCGGGCCGGTGGCGGCGATCGCCTGGCGCAACGTGCTCTGGAGCTCCGCGCTCGCCGCGAGCGTCTCGCGCGACCGCTCGCGCCCGTTGCCCAGCGGGGAACCTGCGAACGAGAGGTGATTGCCCGCTTTGTCGACGAGCCCTCGCGCCATGCCGAGGTCGAGCAGCTCGGCGACCCTGTCGATGCCGGCGCCCCAGCGGATCTCGAACTCCGCTTCGGTGAACGGCGGTGCGCACTTGTTCTTGGCAAGCTTGACCCGCGTCCGACCGCCGACCGGCTCTTCGCCCACCTTCACCTGGCCGATTCGACGGACGTCGAAGCGCATCGACGCGTAGAACTTCAGCGCGTTGCCGCCCGTCGTCGTTTCGGGTGAGCCGAAGGTCACGCCGATCTTCTGCCGGAGCTGGTTGAGGAACATCAGAGTCGTACCCGCTCGATATACGGCCGCGGTGAGCTTTCGCAGGGCCTGGCTCATGAGACGCGCCTGAAGGCCCATGTGCGCGTCGCCCATTTCGCCTTCGAGCTCCGCCTTCGGCGTGAGCGCCGCCACCGAGTCGATCACCACGAGGTCGACCGCTCCCGAACGAACGAGCATCTCGGTGATGTCCAGCGCCTGTTCGCCGGTGTCGGGCTGCGAGATGAGAAGCCTGTCTGCCGCGACACCGATGCTGCGCGCGTACGCGACATCGAGCGCGTGCTCGGCGTCGATGAAGGCCGCGACCCCTCCGGCTCGTTGGGCCTCGGCGATCGCGTGCAGCGCGAGCGTCGTCTTTCCGCTGGATTCGGGGCCGTAGATCTCGACCACCCGGCCGCGGGGATAGCCGCCGACGCCGGTGGCGAGATCGAGCGCGAGCGACCCGGTCGAGATCGTCGCGACTGGTTCCGGGTCTTCGTCGTCCCCGAGCGTCATGACCGCTCCTTTTCCGAACTGCTTCTCCGCCGAGACGACGATTCCCTTGAGGGCGCGCAACTTGTCCGCGAGCTGTTCCAACATCGTAGATCTCCTTGCTTGGTGGGTGGTGCCGGTGAACGGTTTGTACGGGCCGCTCAAGAGAGCCCGCTCGGTCATGGTTTCCAAAGCGCTCTAGGCCGCGGCGGCCAGCGGCCCGCGATCGAGCACGCGCAGGGTGATCGCTTCCGCGACGTGGGACGGACGCACTTCGGCGGAGCCGTCGAGGTCGGCGATCGTCCGTGACACGCGAAGGACCTTCCCGTACGCCCGAGCCGACAAGGACAGCCGCTCGAGCGCCGCCGCCAGCATTCGCGCCCCTTCCCCGCAGAGCGCCGCTACGCGCTCGAGATCGCGAGGAGCGAGCGCCGCGTTCGTCGACGCGGCCACGTCGCCGTGCCGTGCGCGACCCAGCTGCGCCGCGCGCGCCCGCTCGACACGGGCGCGCACCTCGGTGCTCCCCTCCCCTCGCGCCGGCCCCTGCAGTGCCCGGACCTCGACCGGCGGCAGGACCACGTGCACGTCGATCCGATCGAGCAAAGGCCCGCTCATCTTCGACCGGTAGGCGCGGACCCGGTCTCGCGAGCACGTGCATCGCCCGCTTCCATCGCCCAGCCAGCCGCACGCGCACGGGTTCATCGCGCACACGAGCAGCAGGCTCGCGGGGAACGTCACGTTCGCGTGCGCACGGGAGATCGTGACGCACCCCTCTTCGAGCGGTTGGCGCAGCGCCTCGAGTGCCGAGCGGCGGAACTCGGCGAGCTCGTCGAGGAAAAGGACGCCATGGTGCGCGAGGCTGACTTCGCCCGGTCGCGGCGCGGTTCCGCCCCCCACGAGGCCCACGTCGCTGACGGTATGGTGGGGGGAACGAAACGGCCGCGCGCGCGAGAGCCCGCGCGAAGTCGCGAGGAGCCCCGCGACGCTGTGCACCGCCGTCACTTCGAGGGCCTCTTCGGTCGAGAGACTCGGCAAGAGACCGGGCAGCCGCCGCGCGAGCATCGTCTTTCCGGCCCCTGGCGGTCCGATCATGAGAAGGTTGTGGTTGCCCGCCGCCGCGATCTCGAGGGCACGGCGGGCCGCGGCCTGGCCGCGCACATCCGTGAGATCGTCGAACGGCACTTCGGATGCCGCCTCGGGCGCGCGCTCCGCGACCGGGAGGGCTGCGCCGCCCCGGAGCGCCTCGACCAGCTCGCCCAACGATCCCGCGGAGCGCACGTCAATCCCCTCGACGAGCGCGGCTTCGGCCGCGTTGGCGCGCGGGACGATCGCCCGCTTCACGCGCCGCGTTCGTGCCCCGAGCAGTTGCGGGAGCACCCCGCGCACCGGCTGCACGGTACCCTCGAGCGACAGTTCGCCGACGAAGAGAACGCCCCCCATGGCGGCGCGAGGAACCGATCCGAGCGCGCCCAACGTCGCGACCGCAATCGCCAAGTCGAACCCGCTGCCCGTCTTCTTGACGTCGGCCGGGGCGAGGTTGACGACGATTCGGCACTGGGACATGTCGACGCCGACTTGGGCAAGCGCGCTTTTGACGCGCACGCGGCTCTCGCGCACCGTGGCTTCCGCCAGCCCCACCAGCTCGAAGAACGGGGGGCCGCGCGTCGCCTCCACTTCGACGCGGACGAGGTGCGCCTGCAGTCCGACGAGTGTTGCGCCGAGGGCGGTGGCGAGCATGTCGAACGAAGCTCTCAGCGAGGGGCGTGCCGCCTGCGAGGGAGGCGCGTTTTGCGGGTGCGGCGGGTCGCGGGGTGTGTCCGGGACAGGGGAAGGGGTGTCCGGGGGCGGCGGCATCGGCCGGGGAAGGCCCGTCCTCGCTTGGGGGAAGCCAGTTCCCACGGTGGGGACGGGACGCCTCACTGTCGGGCGTTCCGTCCTTGCCATCGGGACGCGCCTCCTCATTGCCCGGCGCCGCCTC
>CAZHED010000029.1:13379-71160 GCA_964531095.1 uncultured Polyangiaceae bacterium
GTGATTGCCGCCTCGCCCGGCAGAGCTTCCGCCGACGGACGTAGACCCCGCGCGCCGCTTGTCGTAGCTACTCCCGCGATGTCCAAGACCGCGCAGACGCCCGTGATGCGTCAATACCTCGCGGCGAAGGCGGCTCATCCGGACGCGCTGCTCCTGTTTCGCCTGGGCGACTTCTATGAGCTCTTCTTCGACGACGCGGTGGTCGCGGCCCGCGCGCTCGACTTGACGTTGACGTCGCGCAACAAGGGCGCGACCGACGAAGTGCCGATGGCCGGCGTGCCCCACCACGCGGCGAGCGCCTACGTGCAGAAGCTCCTCGAGCAGGGGTTCAACGTGGCCATCTGCGAGCAAATGGCCGACCCGTCGAAAGTGAAAGGAATCGTTCCCCGCGAAGTGGTGCGCGTCGTCACGCCCGGCATCGCCTACGACGACGCGGGGCTCGATGCGCGGCGCAACCACTTCCTCGTCGCGGTCGACCGGGCGGCGCCGGGGCCGTTCGGGATCGCCGCGCTCGACGTGTCGACCGGGGAGCTCACCGCGTGCGAAGTGGCCGACGTCGGCGGCGCCGTGTCGGAGCTCGTCCGCCTCGATCCGCGCGAGGTCCTCCTGGCCGCGGCGGCCGCCGAAGTGGCGAAGCCGCTGGAGCAAGCGTGCCCGCGGGCCGTCGTGCGATCGATCTCCGACCCGCTCGACGACGCCGGCGTAGAAGCGATCCTGGGCGGACAGCTCGGCGCGGGCGAGGCCGCGGCGTCCTGCCCGTCGGCGATCGCGCGGCGCGCGGCGGCGCGGTGCGTGGCCATGGCGCGCGCGTGCGAAACCGGCCGGCCAATCCCGATCGCCCGTCTCGCGTTCTACGCGGTCGGCGACACGCTGGTCCTCGACGAGGCGACGCAGGCACACCTCGAGCTCGTGCGGGCGGTCGACGGCGGCGAGCGCGGGTCGCTCCTGGCGCAAATCGACGCCACGATGACCGCAGCCGGGGCGCGCCTGCTGCGGCGCCGCTTGCTCGCGCCGCTGACGAGCGTCGCCGAAATCCGCCGCCGCCTCGACGCCGTCGAGCTCTTCGTCACGCACCCGGGGATGCGCGCCGAGCTGCGCGAGCGCCTGGGCGACGTCGGCGACGTCGAACGGCTCGCGATCAAGCTGGCCCTCGACCGGGCCGCACCCCGCGATCTCGTCGCCCTGCGCCGGTCGCTCGCCGCGCTCCCGGGGCTCGTGGATACCCTGGCGCGCTGCCCCGACCCCTCGGCGCGCGAAGCGCTCGGACGGACGGGCGACGAGGCCTGGATCGACGAGTGCAACGACCTCTTCGACCTGCTCTCCCGCGCCGTGGCCGACGACCCGCCGGTGCGTGCGAGCGACGGCGGCGTCATCCGCGACGGCTTCGACCGCGAGCTCGACGACGCGCGCGATCTGATGCGCGGGGGGCAGCGCCTGATCGTGGACCTCGAGGCGCGGCTGCGCGAGTCGTCGGGCATTCCCAGCTTGAAGCTCCGCTACACGCGCGTCTTCGGCTGGTACATCGAAGTGACCAAGTCGCATCTCGTGAAAGCGCCGGGCACGTGGCGCCGCAAGCAGACCATCTCGAGCGGCGAGCGCTTCACGTGCGACGACCTCGACGAAGTCGCCGACAAGCTCGCCCACGCCGAAGAGCGCGCCTCCGCTCGCGAGGCCGAGCTGTTCACGCGGACGGTGCGAGACCTGGCGCGCGCCGCCGAGCGGCTCCGGTCGCTGGCGGCGTGCCTGGCCGCCTGGGACGTCGCGGCGGCGCTCGGCGAAGTGGCGCACCGCGACGACTGGTCGCGCCCGGCCATCGACGAGTCGCTCGTCCTTCAGCTCGAAGACGCCCGTCACCCGGTGGTCGAAAAGCTCGCGGCCGGCGGGTCCTTCGTGCCGAACGACGTGCTGCTCGACGCCGGCGCCGGCGGCCCGCGCTTGTGGCTGGTCACGGGCCCGAACATGGCGGGGAAGTCCACGCTCATGCGCCAGACGGCGATCGCCGTCATCCTCGCGCAGATGGGGGCGTTCGTGCCGGCGCGCCGCGCGCGCATCGGCGTCGCCGACCGGGTGCTGACGCGGGTCGGCGCGAGCGACAACCTCTCCCGCGGGGAGAGCACGTTCATGGTCGAGATGAAAGAGACCGCGAACGTGCTGCGGCGCGCGACCCGCCGGTCGATCGTCGTGCTCGACGAGATCGGCCGCGGGACGAGCACGTACGACGGCCTCGCGATCGCCTGGGCGGTCGCCGAGCACCTGCACGACGCGGTTGCGTGCCGCGCGATGTTCGCGACGCACTATCACGAGCTCACCGAGCTCGCGACGACCCGCGCGCCGACGTGCGAGACGTGGAGCGTCAGCGCGCGCGAGCACCAGGGCGAGATCGTCTTTTTGCACCGGCTGCAGCGGGGCGCCGCGTCGCGCAGTTACGGCATCGCCTGCGCCCGGCTCGCCGGCGTGCCGGAGCCGGTGCTCGCCCGAGCTCGCGTTCTTTTGGGCGAGCTCGAGCAGGGAATCCCGGCGCGCGATCTGGGGCCGCTGTCGCCTGCCGCGGGCGCCTCCTCGGCGAGGGCGCAGCTCGGTCTCTTCCAGGTGGCGTCGAGCGCACGCGTCGAGCCGAACCCGGCGATCGAGACATTGCGCGCGGTCGACGTCGATCGCCTGACTCCGCTCGAAGCGCTGGGGCTCGTCGCGAGCCTCCAGAAGATGGCCCAGGGCACGTGACCCGGACCTTACCGCGAGCGCTGCCGTACGCCGCCGTCGCCCTCGCCGCCAGCAGCTGGGGATCCTGGGGGCTCGTCATTCGTCACGCCGAAGCGATCGCGCCGATGCCCGCGGCGCTGGAGTCGACCGTCGTCATGGCCGTCATCGCGGCGGTCGCCGGCATCGCGTCGCTGCGCGACCGCGCCGCATCGTCGCGCACGTGGCAGGCGTGGGCGTGCGTCGGCTGGTTCGGCGTCGCCGACATGTTCAACGTGCTGCTCTTCTTTGCGGCCTACAAGCTGACGATCGCGGTCGCCGTCCTCACGCACTATCTGACGCCGATCTTCGTGGCCCTGCTGGCGCCGCTCGTGCTGCGCGAGAGGATGACCGCGCGCATCGGGTTCGCGATCGCCTTGTCGTTCTTCGGCCTCGCCGTGATGCTCGCCCCGTCCGGCGGAGGGGCCACCGCAGCGGCGGTCTGGACGAGCGCGGCTCTCGGGAGCGCCAGCGCGGTCTTCTACGCGTCGAACGTCCTCGTGAACAAGTTCGTCGCAGGCGCGTTCTCGACGAGCCAGGCGATGTTCTGGCACGGCGTCGTCGCCACGCTCGTCGGGCTCGCGATGGTGCCGCGCGGTGCCTGGGCGAACGTCGACCTACGTGCCTTGGGTTTCCTCGCGCTCGTGGCGATCGGGCCCGGTGCGCTCGGGGGGCTGGCATTCGTCTGGGGACTGCGGCGAATGCCGGCGGCCCACGCGTCCACGCTGACGCTCCTCGAGCCCGTCGTCTCGCTGATCCTCGGCGCGGGTGTTCTCGGTGAGCGCGTGGGTGCGATCGCCGTCCTCGGCGGCACTCTGATCCTCACGGGAGCGATGCTTGTCGTGACGCAGGCGCGGGCGGCCGTGGCATTCTGAACGTGCCCGTGCCCGTGCCCGAAGCTTCGAGCCGAGCGGTGACGATGGGCGGCCGAGCGTGCCGCGCGGAAGGTGGGTTCCGCAGAACTACCGGGCACGGGCACGGGCACGGGCACGTTTACGGGCGGAGATTGGGAGGACAGGCGCTAGATGGCCCGCACCGCCAGGAGCGCCTTTGCGACCGATTCCCAGTCCAACATGGGAAACCCGTACGCTCCGTTCTTCGCCGCCCAGGATCGCCCCAGGGCGCGGAGCGCGTCGCCGCGCGTGGGGCCGGACTCGCCGATGCTCGGGCGCTCGGGCGACTGCCGTGCGTGCGCCATCGCGCTGAACCCTTCGCCGCCGTCGTCGGGAAGCGGCGCAATTTGGACCGTAAGACGGGTGTCCTCGCACGAGAGGTCGTAGACCATCGCGTTCGCGCTACGAAACTGGTTGGTGATTCGCACGTGTGCGACGTTCTTCTCTTCGCGCATCGATGAGGCCTGCCTTTCGTCGCCGGACGTTCCAAGCTAGCATCTCGCGGCTCGGAGCGCCGCTCTCGTGTCCCACCCGTACGTCCACGCGCGAGCGGTCGCGGCGAGCCGCCAGAAGCCGGAAGACGCCGCCGAGGTCTTCGAGCGCGCCGATGTTCTCGTCGTGGTGGTCGCCGACGGGGCGGGGGGCATCCGCGGGGGCGACGCGGCCAGCCGCTCTCTCGTCGCGGTCGTCGAGTCGGCCGCGAAGGACCCGACGTTCGCGGCGGACGACGTGGGCGCTTGGCTGGATCTGTTCCGGCGGCGGCACGCGGCGCTCGTGTCGAAAGGCGCCGGAGAGACCACGGGGGTCGTCGTCGTCCTCGGGCCTCAGGGGCTCTTCGGGCTGAGCATCGGAGACAGCGAAGCGTGGATCGTCACGCCGAGCGGAATCGACAACCTCACCGTGGGCCAGCAAACGAGACAGAGGCTCGGCAGCGGCCGCGTGCAGCTGGCCACGTTCGAGCGACCCTCCCTGCCCGGCGTCCTGGTCATCGCGACCGATGGCCTGTTCAAGTTCGCGTCGAAGGAAGTCATCGCCGGCGTCGTCCGCGCCGACGAGATTGCCACGGCCGTCGATCGCCTGGTCGAGCTGGTGCGGCATCCGAGCGGGGCGCTCGCCGACGACGTCGCGGTGATCCTCGTGAAGCGAAGGTAGCGCCGGCCCTCTGCGGGTCACTTCGCTTTGCGCGAAGCCAGCGTGCGGATCATGGCCAAGTCCGCGGGGCCAATCTCGCGAGTGAGGACGAGCAACCCGACGTACATGGTGCCCACGGCCAGCGCGAGCACCGGCGTCGCCAGCCGCCCTACGCGCGGGACGACGAATCCGAGCGCGACGCACGCCGAGAGCGCAAGCCCGGTGCGCGCTACGGTGGCCGCGGGCACGAAGGCGCCCGTTTTCGCGTGAACGATGCTGCCGGCGACGACCAACGTCGCGACGAGGGCCCCGGCGCACGCTTGCGCCGACCGCACGAGCTGCTCGTGTCCGAAGTCGGCTTCGGGCACGAACAGAGCGCACGCGGCGCCCACCGCGATCACGGCCGCCAGCGTCAGCAGCGCCGAGGTTCGCTCCCGGCCGAGGCTCGTCAACACCGTGGTCGCGATGCCGAGCATCGCGAACGCGCCTTGGGCGAGCGCCATCGTGCGCAGGACGTCCGCCCCGCGCGCCGCGTCGGCCGCGCCGTACGCGAACGAGAGCATCGACCGCGGCATCGCGACGACGATCCCGACGAGCAAACCGCAGAAGATCGCGGCGAGCCGGGCGCCCCGCGCGACGTATGCCCGGACGGCGACGTCGTCGTTCTCTGCGTGGGCGCGCACGAGCATCGGAAAGAGGATGAGCGTCACGCTGAAGAGAAGTTGATACGGCAAGAACGCGAACGTCTGGCACTCCTTGTAGATCGCCAGCCACTCTTTGACCGAAGCGCGATCGGCGGCTTCTGCGGCGCCGAGGGTGAAGAGCGCGCGTTCGCTCAAGAACCGGCCGAGAAGGGCGATGTCGATCTGCATGAGCAGATTCGTGCAGAGCTGGGCTCCTGCGATCGGCCCGAGCATCGTGAGGTACGACCGCCCGGAGGGTACCGAAGGGGGTCGCAGCTCCCCACGGGCGACCGCCTTGCCGACGCCGGTCGATCGCGCGGCGAGCGGCACGATGAACGCCGCCGCGGTGACCCACCCGACCGTCGTCCCGAGCACGCCCGACAAGCCGTGCCGGGCGAAACCGTAGCCGAAGCCGACGAGCCCCAACGTGCGCATCGTGGCGAACGTCACGTCGAGGGCTGCCTGGCGTCCAAATCGGTTTCGGCCGTTCAAGTACCCGATGAGCGGGGCGTAGAGCCCGTAGAGGAGCGCGACGCCGGCCAGCACCAGCAGGGGCGCGACCACGTCTTCTGCGCGCTCGAAGCGCGCGTAGAGAGGCGCCGCGAGGGCCATCGCTCCGGCGACGACGGCGGCGAGGGGCACGTGAACGCCGAGCGCGGCGCGCAACGCCTCGTCTTCGCGCCCCTTCGCTCCGGCGACCGTGCGGCTCACCCCTTGGGTGCCGCTCGTGATGACCACGTTGTTCACGATGTTCGCGACCACGAGCGCTTGAGCGAGCCCGCCGAAGTCGTTCAGCCCGACCGCGAGCCGAAGGAGCGGCTGCTGCACGAACCCGGCGACCAAAAAAAAGACTTTCGCGCCGAGCACCGCCACACCGCCCCGGCCCGCGGCGCGCGCGGCGCTCTGCGGGTCTCGAACGCGCTCAGACGAAGGCGGCATCGCCGTGGGCACGTCGAAGAGAGTTCACGCGCCCGGCATGCTCTCACGGGCGGGGCGAGCGATGCCGCATTTCTGTCAGTCCAGGTGGGTCGGATCGGCCAGTCGTCCCTGCGGCGTGACGCCGACCTGCTTCCACCGAGAGGCTTCGTCGGGCAGCGACGGCGCGGGAGGCGGCGTCGAGTCGCGGACTTCGACGCTCGAGCCGTCCTGCGCGGCGGCGATGCGCACGGACAGCTCTACGCCGGGCCTCCCCGGCACCTTCACGTGCTCGAACGTCGCCACCGCCTGACTTTCGCGCAGAGTTCCCCCCTCCAGTCTCGGGCGGAAGTAGCGCGCGAGCGCGTGGACGGAGACGGGCCCGCTCGCGTAGGCGACGTCGACGAACGTCTCTTTCACCACCGTGGCGCGCGGAAGGGGCAGGCCAAAGACGCGGACGGGGCCCTCCAAAAGCTCGTCCGGGGCGAGGTGATCCACGGGCGTGGAGAACGCCTCGGACGGGGTCGATGGGACAGCGCTGTCCGACGGCGGCTCCAGCTCGGTCGCCGGAGCCGGTCGCTTGCACCCGACGGCCAGCGCCAAGAGCACGAGGACGACCGCGGCAGCGGGCGTCACTCGAGGACCCCGGCCCACGAGTCGATCATCGTCGGCGACACCGGCGTCGGGAGTTGGAGCTCGTACGTCCTCGTGGCCGTGCCGTTTTTCCCCGGCGCGCCGACCTGCGTGTAGAGCGAGAATTGGTTCTGGGGCGACGTGAAGCTCGACGCCGACTGGTGTTGCGCACCGAAGACGTAGGAGTCGGCGCCGGGCGCGCCCAGCCCGGCGCAGGCGGGCGTCGCTTTGATGGACACCCCGGGAATCACCGCGCCCTGCAAGGTCGTGTCGTTGATGTCCGGCTGAACGAACAGGGGGAGCGGAGTGGGCGGCCCCGACGGCGGCTGAAGGACGAGCCTCCCGCCCTTGGTGAGATCGTTGGCATCGTCGGGCGTGATGTAGTCGCGCCCCCATAGGCGCGCGTCGCCGCTGGTGCACGACTGCGACGCGGCATTGGGTGCCCCGTACGTCGCGAAGTAGAGCACGCCGTCGAACACGGTCATCGGCCCGGACACGCGCTCGCCGAGCTTGCCCGTCTCCGTCGCCGGGTCGAGCCACCAGTTGACGGTCGCGCGCAGCTTGGAGGTGTTCGCGTCGAGCTTCTCGGAGATGGAGTACACGTAGTAGACGCCGGTGGCGTCGAACGTCTCCTGGGTCCCGGTGGCCGCGTTGATCACGAGATTGCCCGAGGGCTCCAGCGACGTGACCATCGGCACCTGAACCGGCTGGCCGTCGCCCCAGGACGTCGTCGTGTTCTTGTCGACGTCTTGATTGTAGAGGTCGAGGTAGAGCTCGCCGACCCACTTCGAGGGATCGGGGTTCGACAGATCGAAGCGCCAGATCGTGCCATCGGCGTCCGCGGCGAACACTTTGGTCGCGTCGGCTCCGACGTCGCTCGGGTAGGGCACCGGCGTTCCGGTCATGGGCGAGTCGAGAGGCGTGTCGATGACGCGCGAGGGACTGGCGTTGAGCAGCGTGTCGCCGGATGGCACGTCGTTCGCGCGGATGAACGTGCGCAGGATCTCCCCCGTGTCGAGGCGCACCACCGACAGCGATCGCCCGATGACGACGTCGGCTTTGCTGGGGTTCTGCCCGCCGGGGGGGGTTCCCCAACAGCGGACCTGGATGCGCTCGGCGTAGCGGTTCACCGGCGCGGCGTTCGCGGCGTTCGGGTTCCAGCGGTCGCACTTCGCGACGCCGCCCCCGGCGTTCGTCGGCCCCGAGTTCTGCCCCCCTGGCAGGATGGCGACGCCGATCTCGCGCGCCCCCTTGCCGTCGCTGGGATCGGCAAACACGCTCGTGATCGCGGGCGTGGCCGAGCGCGCGCCGAACAGAGGCGCGTTGGTCGCGGGCATCTTCGTCAGCTGCCACATGAAGACGGGCCCCTTGGGCGGCGGGTCGCTGGGGACGCTGCCGCTCGGCATCCCCGTCGTCACGTCGGCGTTCGTCACGTCGACGGCGTAGTACCCCGCCTGCGACGGCCCGAAGCCGGCGACGAGCATCGTATGCCATGTGGTCGCGTCCCCCTGGTTGGCCAGGGGTCGGTCCCAGACGACGTCTTTGACGATCGGCGATCCGTCGAGGAGAAACTCGTGGCTCGACGGGTACGACGAGAGGATGCTCGGCATGACGGCCGGCGGCATCATCGCCCAGAGCTCGTTGTTTTCGAGCTTGGTCTCGTCGGCCCAGAACGCGTGGAGCAGCCCGTCGTTCGTCGCGGCGTAGACGATTTGCTTTCGGGCCGCGTACGTCGACCGGAAGCCGATGTACGAGTCGTCGCGCAAGAGCGAAGCCGGCGGCCCGACGACCGCCGGTGTGGCGTGGAACACGTCGCCGAAGGCGTTGCCGAAGCGCGACACGAACGGAAAATCGCCGGGGTTGCTCGTGAACGACGGCTGCGCGAACGTGTAGTCGAGCAGCATGTCCCGGCATTGGTTCTGGGAGAGGTTCTTCGTCGCGCCGCCGCCCACGGGGTTGTACGGGCAGGAGTTGGCCGACAGATTGAGCGCCGCCGGCGGGATCGATCCGATGACGGTGCCCGGGTCCCCGGCGACGGTCGAGGCGCTGTACTTGCCGATGTGGTCGCCGACGGCAGCCGCGACATAGGGGCGGATGGTCGTCGTCGCGTCCATGGTTCCGTTGGCCATCGTGTCCGGCTTGAACATGACGGCGGTGCGGGTGCCCACGTTCGAGTTGAGGTTCGCCGCGAAGTCGTCGCCTGCCGACGGCTGTACGGTCGGCGCGTTGACCGAGTAGCCGTTGCCCGCCCCCCCGTAGGTGCAGACGTAGCGCTGCCGCTGAATGTCTCCCGACCACGGAACGCCGGGCTTCGCGAAGAACGACGCGAGGAAGAGCGACTCGTTGGTGGTCGGCGCGTTCGGGTCGGCGAGCACGTTGCTCAGCGCCGACGAGAACGCGGGCGTCGTGCGCGTCGTCGCGTTCTTGGCGATCACCGAGAGGATCGTTCCGAGCGCCTTTTGCAGGTCGCCGGGGGTGTCGGCGAAGTACGCGGACGTGCTCCCGCCGCTGAGCGCAATCTTCTGAAGCTCGCAGCACGCCCCGTAGAGGCCTTGCTTGGTCGGGTCGCTGCAGACGGCGGCGAGCTGTCCGTTGGCGACGAGGTTCGAGCAGTAGATCGTCTGACCCTGGTCCTGGAACGACGACACGGCGAATCCGATGACGAACGTGGTGACCGGCGACTGACCGTTGGTGGGCTGGAAGAGAGACTGCGCCGTCGTCTCGGGGAGAGCGAAGGGGCACACGCCGTTCGGAACCCCGAGCGCGGCGCACGCGGGCTGCATGTCGAGGTTCGGCGCGCCGTCCGTGAGAAGGATGATGTACTCCTTGCGACAGCCACCCTGAACGAAGGGGTCGGTCACTTGCGGGCCACTGGGGTCTGTCCGGAGGTAGTACTGCGCCCCGGCGAACATCCCCGCGAGCGGCGTCGCTCCGTACGGGCGAGAGGCGAGCAAGACCTGCTGGATGCTGGCGTTCTGCGTCTCTTGCGTGGCGAGATCCGTCGTCGCCGGGAACGGGACCATGCGACCTTCCCACGGCGGCGCCGCGGGATTGCGCGCGCCCACGGCGAGCATCGTCTGCGTCGCACAGTTCGCCGGGTTGCCGAGATAGGTGCTCGACGCGCCCGTGTTCCATCCCGGGAAGTAGCTCCACATCCCGTCGAACGCGGGGCTCGCGACCGTGCTCTGGGCCGTGATGCCCGTCGCGGGGCTCGGGTCCTGGTCGAACGTCATCAGACCGAAGCGCAAGATGTCGAGCTCGGTGTCGATCGCGCCGTCCTGGTACTGCCCGAACTTGCACGCGGTGGTGTTGCTCGTCCCGTAGGTGTGTTGCACGATCGCGTTCGACGGGAAATCGGTCGCGAGGCCCCCTGCCCCGACGCCTTGCGGTCCGACGCCGTTGGGGGTCGAGGCGCCCGGCAATGCGCCCGGCGCGACCGCGCACGCGAGCTTGGTGAGCGGGTTGGTCACCGTGTCTTCAGCGATTGGGCGATGGTAGGGGATGTAGTAATTGATGTCGTACGGCGAGACGCCGGCAATCTGGTATTCGCTCGCGAAGACGCTCCCGGGCGTGCGGGGCATCGCCGCGCAGTTGTACCCGTTCTGGAACGACCCGGTCAGCGACTGCACCATGACACCCCAGCGGTTGGGCGGCGGCTGCGCGTTCCAGTTGCACGCGCCGCTCACGGCGTCGCAGTTGCAGCTGTTCTGCGCGGCGCCCTCCGGAAGCGTGCCGTCGATCATGCGCTCCATCGACCCAGAGTTGTCGATGAGCAAGAGCACGTTCGGAAGCGGCGGGTTGATGTCGATCTGCTGGGCGTGCGCGCTGCCGCCCGCAAGGACGAGCGCGGCGGCCGCCGAGGCAGCAACGAACCTTCGCGCGATGGTCATCCTCATTTCGCTTGCCTCTCTCGTCCTCATTTGGGGCACTGGATCGGGCCGGCCACGAGCCGCGCGCGCTGCACTTCGATCCCCTCACCCGCGGCCTGCGCCGTGTTGTTGGCGAAGACCGGCTGCGTGATCCCGCCGGCGGTGACGGTCATTTCGATGAAGCAGAAATTGAGGTCGAGCGCGTAGCGCGCCGGTGTGTTGGCCTTGAACGGGTCGGTCAGCTCGACGAAGAAGTCGCCGGCCATCGGTACCGGGCCGAGGCTGCCGGGGTCCACGTTCGACATGAGCGGGGTGGTCGACGCGTACGGCACCGTGATGGCCGTCGGCGCCCACGGAGCCCCGAGCTCCGCCGACCCGAGGCGCCGGCACGCGAGCGTCGTCACGTCTTCGGTCGCGGGCACGTTTTGCAATGCCAGGCACGGGACGTTGGTCGATCCGGGCTTCAGGCCGTCCCGACTCGCGGGGTCGAGCATCACCCCGAGCTGCCACTTGACCGTAGCGCTGGTGAGCTCGTGCGCGGCCCCGACGACTCCGTACTCCGCCATGTAGTGGGTTTGCGTGTTCTGCCGCTCGTTGCCGCTGGTCCGCACTTCCATCGCGGCGGCGGCGAGCGCGAAGATCCCGACCGACCCGAGCACGGCGAGGGTCATCGCGACGATGAACATCGCCGCTCCGCCCTGCGCGGGGCGACGTCGAGCGCGTCGTTTGGCAAGAGCGATCGCGGTGGTCATGGTCAGAAGAAAGCCCCCGCTTGGTTGGGAAGGGAGACTTCGGTCGTGAGCGTGCGCGTGCGCGCCCAGCGAAGCGTGCTGTCTTGGGTGGCGCACGCCCCGGGGGTCATGCAGTAACGGTAGAGGAAGGCCTCCGCGCCGTAGTTGACGACCGGCACGTTCACCGTTCGGTCGGGCAGCGCCGTCCGCGTCGCGATCCGCGCCCGTACGATGCGGATGCGCTGCGGCTTGTTCGTGCCCCCCTGCACTTTGAAGACGTCGTCGGCCCAGGCCTGGTTGGTCGCGTCGTCGAACGCGAGCGTGACCATCTTCGGTTGGCTGGCCTGCAGCGCGTTGTCCACGGAGAAGGCGAACTTGAAGTCGACGGCGTACTCGGCGATCACCTCGGACGTCTCGGGCACCACGTTGCCGGCCGCGTCGACGTACGATCGCACGAGGTCGTACTTGTTCGGATCGGCAGCCGCGGCGAGCGACTGCATGCCTAGCGCCTTCTGGTACTGCGGAGTCGCGGCCGCCTCGGCCGCTGTGTTCGTGATCTCCCAGTGAACGATTTGCACTGGGTTGATCCACGCGCGCCCCGCCGGGATGGGGGTGACGCCGCCGAGGTTTCCGGTCGCCTGGGGGGTCAGGATCGAGGCGGTGGCGAGCGCGACGTCGACGTACGCGGTCGGGGGAATCGCCATGTTGTTGATTCCGGTCGGTGTCTCCCCCGGACAGGTGGCGAGGTACTGCGAGCGACCCGTGTCGTCGAGGAGGCGGACGATGAACTGGTGGCCGGGATAGGGCTGAAAGATGTTGTTGAGCTCCGCGGCCTGCGCATTGGGCCCCGCGGCATTCAGGCGGTACATCGCCGGCGACCTGTCCGAGAGTGTGATCCGCGCGCAGGCTCCGACGTTCGTGTTGATCGTTTGCACGTCGAACTGTTCGGCGGAGCTCATGTTCCCGCCGATCTCGATGATGTCCGGGGTGAGCGCGGGCGTCTGAGCAGCCGACAGCGGCGCGTTCAGCGCCGACCCGCCGCTGATGAGGTGGATCCCCGCGAGGTGAACGATGGCGCCGCCGGTCGCCGGGATGACGCGAGAGACCGTGGTCAGATCGTTGATCCCCTTTGCGACGCGCGGGTCGGAGATGATGTTCGGCGTGCTCATGTACGAGGCGCGCTGCAGGTCCGCGCGCAGTCGATCGACCGCGGCGCGCAGCGTGGCCTCCGCCGCGGAGCTCCGCATCTCCTCGTGGAACGTCGCCGTCGCCTCGCGCGAGAGCCCCACGATCGCGATCGCGACGATGAGGCCCGCGACGAGGGCGACCGTGAGCTCGACGAGCGTGAACCCGGCTGACCGGCGACGCGCGCGGGTCATTGCGGGTTCCCTCGCACGGCGGTCGTGACGTAGATCGAGTGGTAGGTGAGCGGGCTGGGGCGGTTGCCGAGCGACGCAGTGCACCAGCCGTTGGGGGCTGCGCCCGTGATGCCGCGCGGCCACAGGACCCGTACGTCGGCGCGAAGGAGCTCGTTGGCGGTGAGCCACGTCACGCGAATGTTCACGCAGAACACCGCCTTTCCCAGGTCGGCCGTCGCCAGATCGCGGCCGAGGATGTCGAACGCCGGGCTGAAGGGGGGGTTATTGCCGATGTACTGATTGGGAAAGACCCAGTTGCCGCCGCCGCCGGCGATCGCGTTCGCGAGGATCGCCGCGGTCGCGATGTTCGAAACAGTCCCGGTGGTCGGACCAGGGGCGGTCCACTGCATCGCGTCGCGCTGAATGCGCTCGACCCAGGTGCGGGCGATCGAGTTGGCCACGTCGGCCTTGCGGGCGTCGAGGTTGCCCTGCACGCTCGCCTTCTGCATGCTCATGACCCCCGCAGCGCCGATGGCCATGACGGTCATCGCCATGAGCACTTCGACGGCCGTGTAGCCGCGCGCCGCGCCGGTGAACGCCGATCGCTCTATGGCTACCATGTGTGCGAGAAGAGCCGCGCCATGCCGTTCGGAGGCACGAGCACGCTGCGGAACGTGGCGCCGTTCGCGCGCTGCACTTGGACTTCGAGCGGACTCGTCGTCGGCAGCTGGCCGTCGAACATCGTCTTGGTCGCCGTGCCCTGGGCGATGTACGACCTGCCGATTGGCGTCCAGCAGATCGATGCGAGTCCGTTCGTCACGGGGACCCGATCGCTGGCCGCCGGGCTGGGATAGACGAATATCTGCGTCCGTATGTCGGCGCTGATCTCGAGGGCGCCGTTCAGGTTCAGCCCGTCGAGGCCCAGCACGTTGTTCGTCAATCCGGCGATGTTGAGCAGCGTCCAATCCGTCGGCGACTTGCAGCTCGAGACCGGCGTGCGAGCAAGGCCGCCCTGAGCGTTGGGCGAAACGGCTTCGTACACGCCGAAGGTGCCGCGGTCGGCCGCCCCGTTGGCGCTCATGCTGATGAGGACAGCCCCGCCGCGCGCGACCGCCCGGGTGCGCGCCGAGCGAAAGAGCCGCATGACCGCTCCGGCGTCGTCGTAGGCGAGGCGGTCGGAGCGCGCGACGGACATCGTGGGGACCGCGAGGGCGGCGATGATGCCGATGATGATGACGACGACGAGGAGCTCGATGAGCGAGAAGCCCCGCTGCCCCTCCCTCCGGAAGGTTGCACGCACCGCCGCCACCCTACACGCGACCACGGCACCGGAGGGAGCAAGCGTCGTGCCCCCGCGTTTTTTCGGCGTTGCACGCCAGTGCACGCCAGCGGGTTGCCGTCTCGTGCAGCAACGATTTCCACGCCTTGCAAAACCTGCGGACCGCGCCGGCGGCAGCCGCCGGCCCGCCGTCCGTGCTACACGGCGCCAGCGAGACCATGCGACCCAGCCGATTGCTCCCGCTTGCACTCGTCGTGTTCGTCGTCTGCGACAACGCCTGCGACAAGAAGAGTGACTCCAAGGACGACCGCGGGCCGCCTCCAGGCATGGCGCCGCCGCCGGCCCCCTCGGCGCACGCCGACGTGTGCGCGGGAGGCGGCGGGCAAGACACGGACGCCATCAGCGCGCCCTTCGTGCCGCGGGTGGTGGGAGCGTTCTGCCTCGATCCCCAGGGCGAGCCGAAGACGTACGGCGACAAGGGGAAGCTCTCGATGGACGATGTGTGCACGACCGCGTTCGACGGCGAGTGCGAGGTCTACAAGCGCTTCGGTCTGGATCGGGTCGTCGTGCTCCGGTACGTCGACGGCAGCGGGGCGCCGAACAGCGTCGAAGTGAACTTGTCGCGCTTCGCCACGGAAAACGGCGCGTACGGGATGTTCACGAAGCGGGTCGTGGCGGACAGCGATCCCGCGCGCGCGACGGTGAAGCCTCTCGCGGCCGGCGCCGCGGGCGCAACGAGCAGCAGCAACGCCTACGTATGGCGCGGCCAATACATCGTCGAGCTCACCTTCGTGACCGAAGACACGAAGATGACGCCATCGGACATGGCGCACGCGAACGACGTCTCCACCGGGGCGATCGCCAAGCAAATCGGCGAAAGCCTTCCGGGCGGCAAGGAGCTCCTCCCGTCGGCGGCCGCGTTGCCCGCGGCGTCGAGGATTCCACTGGGCATCGCGTATTACCCGAAAGACGCGCTCGGATTCAGCGCCATCGGTCCTGCGGCGGTGGGGTATTACAGAGACGGCCAGAAGCGATGGCGCGACGTCGCGATGGTGCGCTCCAGCTCGGACGGGGCGAAAGAGGCGATCCGCGCGTTTCGACTCAAGGCCGGCACCTTGCCGGTCAAGG
This sequence comes from uncultured Polyangiaceae bacterium, assembly GCA_964531095.1. Classification (GTDB taxonomy): domain Bacteria; phylum Myxococcota_A; class Polyangia; order Polyangiales; family Polyangiaceae; genus Palsa-1150. Next base: position 28,736 of record CAZHED010000029.1, read on the forward strand.
GGCTCGGCGACGAGGCTGTGCAAGCGATCGTGCAGGAGGCTCCCGACCGCGCCAAGGCAGAGTACGTCATCGCTCGCAAGGGCCCGCTCGTGGCGGCCGTCGGCGACGAGGAGCTCGTGCTCGATCCGGCGACCCCGAGCGACAAGCAGGCGCCGCTCAAGCTGACGAGAGAAGAGAAAGTGCAGAAGCTCGCGGAGTGGCTCGCGTCGACGGCGAAGTAAGAGCCCTACGACCCCTCGAACGACCGGCGCTCGAAGCACTCGTCCGGGAGCGCGCTCTTCTGTCGCGTGAGGCGCGTCGCTTCGACGAAGCGCGTCGTCACCGGATCGTGGTACCCGCTCGCGTTGGGGAGGTCGGGGTCGTCCGCACGGTGATAGCGCACGATGCGCGCCATCAATAGGTCGCGCACCCATTTGCCGATCAGAGAAGCCATGCTCACGAGAAGATGCTTGTCGTCCGCGTCGCGCACGAACGCGATGCTCCCGAGGCCCGGTACGACGTATTCGCTTCGGGCGCGCCCCTCCTCGGCGACGGCGTGGAGCCGCCCGCTCATCGGGCCGAACGCCGGCGGATAGCGCGCGAAGCCACCGACCTTGCCGCAGGTCGCCGCCACGTCGACCCCGGCGCGGGCGCGCGCTTCGAGCGCGAGGCGCTCCATGGCGTGAAGGTCGAGATGAAACCGCGTGAGACCGCGGGCGATGCCCTCGTTGAGCCGGCGCGCGCAGGTGACCACGCAGGCCGCGTGGAGAACCCGGATTCCACCGCCGTCCAGCCTCGCCAGGTCTCGACCCACCTGGAGGACGAGCTCGGGATCCGCGGCGAACGACTCGCGGTCCGCCGACCAGCACTGGCCGGCGTGGTCGCCCGGGCATGGGGCCCGCAGCGCCTCGGCGCCGTCGAGCGAGAGGATGCGGACGAGCTCCTCGGGCGCGCTGGGCTCGGTCTGCCCGCTTCGCCGCACGATCGCGCGCGCCCACGCTTCACCGAGCGAGCTGTCGCCGTAGGCGACCAGGCGCTTCGAATCGCCGAGACGCGAGCGAAGCGCGCCGCGAGGCCGGGAGACGACGCGCTTGTGGCCGCCGTCCGTTACGCGGGCCACAACGGACGTCACGACGAGAGGCCCGAGACGCGGGCCCAGGCCGTTCTCGTCGATGCCGAGAAGGATCGAGCTTTCCGCCTTGCAGGAGTCGGTCATGTGCGGCCGCCTCTGGTGCGGCCTCCGCTGCGGCCCTCGGTCATGTGGAGCCTTCGGTCCGCCCCTCCGGCATGGGCTTGATTTCAGTCACTTCGGGGCTCTGCTCCGGCTGACGCGCCTTGTACCACTTTTACCCGGGGCGAGCGCGGCCGCTCGCCGCTGCCCATGAGCCCATGAGCCCATGAGCCGACGAGGCAGCGGTCTTGCGACGGCCTCCCGTCGACAGGCTACGCTCGTTTCCCAAAGCCATGCGCCTGAGACCTTGCCTCGCCGTGAGGGCGCCGTGAAGCTAGAGGACCGTGGCGTGCCTCTGGCGTCCCCGGGGCCCGGGGGGAAAGCGGCCGCCCGCGCTTGCTCATTGACGAAGGTCGAACGGCTGCTTAACGTCACCGGCCCCTCCAACGGCGACTCGTCTTTCCACCCGAGGGGGGAAGCGATAGACAGACCCGAGCCCTACTGACCCCCAACTCAGCTCACCGCGTGAACCGGAGCGGATGGAGTCCAGCTCGCTGGACGGCAATCCGCGGAGGTCCACGAGGGAGCTCCACGAAGTGGAGCGACCGAGTGAACAAGGCCACCCTAAAAAAGTTCAGAACGCTGCTCACCGACAAGCGCGACGAGATCCTCAAGAAGGCCAAGCAAACGCTCGAGCAGGATATGGCGCTCGACACGGACGACTTGCCCGACGAGATGGACCTCGCGTCCAGCGAATACCTGCAGTCGTTCACGTTCCGCCTGCGCGGGCGGGAGAAGAGCTTTCTCGACAAGATCGAGAAGGCGCTCAAGAAGATCGACGAGGGCACCTTCGGCGTGTGCGAGGAGTGCGGCGAAGAGATCTCGGTCAAGCGCCTCGAGGCGCGGCCCGAGACGACGCTCTGCATCCGCTGCAAAGAAGACCAAGAGCGGATGGAGAAGGACTACAGCTGACGTCCGGCGAGCGGGCTTCCGACCCCGCGAACCGACCGCTACCCCCTCGCCACCCGTTTCGTCGACGGTAGGCTGCGGGCCAACACGTCTCGCAAGTACCGCGCGGTGTGCGATCGCTCGCTCTCCACGAGTTGCTCGGGAGTGCCCAGCGCCACAATCTCCCCCCCGCCCTCGCCGCCTTCGGGGCCGAGGTCGATCACCCAGTCCGCGCAGGCGACCACGTCGAGGTTGTGCTCGATGACCACGATGGTGTTCCCCTGGTCGCGCAGATCCATCAGCGCCGCCAGCAGCACCTCGATGTCGGCGAAGTGCAGCCCCGTCGTCGGCTCGTCGAGCACGTAGAGGGTACGGCCGGTCGCCCGTCGGGCCAGCTCTCGCGCGAGCTTCACGCGCTGGGCCTCTCCTCCGGAAAGCGTCGTCGCGGGCTGACCCAGCGTCAGATAGCCGAGGCCCACCTTTCGCAGCGCTTCCAGCCTGTCGGCGATGCGCGGCACGGCGCCGAAGAGCTCGGTCGCTTGCTCTACCGTCACGTCGAGCGCGTCGGCGATGGAGAGCCCGCGGTACTTCACCTCGAGCGTTTCGCGGCTGTAGCGCCGCCCGGCGCACGTGTCGCACGTCACGAAAACGTCCGGCAAGAAGTGCATTTCGATGCGCAGGACTCCGTCGCCCTGGCAGGCCTCGCAGCGCCCCCCTTTGACATTGAAGGAGAAGCGCCCCGCCTTGTATCCGCGGGCCCGGGCGTCCGGCAGGCCCGCGTAGAGCTCGCGCAAGAGCGCAAAGATGCCCGTGTACGTCGCAGGGTTGGAGCGCGGCGTTCGGCCGATCGGCGCCTGGTCGATCGACACGACCTTGTCGACGTTGTCGAGCCCTTCGACTCGATCGCATTCGCCGACGGGCGCCGTCGCGTTGTAGAGCTTGGCGCGCGCCGCCGGAAGCAGGGTGTCGACGATTAGGCTCGACTTGCCGCTGCCGCTGACGCCGGTGACGCACGTGAGGAGGCCGAGCGGTACTTCGACGGTGACGTCGCGCAGGTTGTTCGCGCGCGCACCGACGACGCGCACGCTCGGCTTACCGCGCGCTTTGCGCTTGCTCGGCACGGGCATCTGCCGCTTTCCGGTCAGCCACGGACCCGTGATCGACTTCGGGTTCGCCATGATCTCGCGGGGCGTTCCCTGCGCGACGACCTGTCCGCCGTGCACCCCTGCGCCCGGGCCCATGTCGACCACGTGGTCGGCCGCGAGGATCGCTTCGCGGTCGTGCTCGACGACGATGACCGTGTTGCCCAGGTCGCGAAGCCGCGCCTGCGCCTCGATGAGGCGGGCGTTGTCTCGGGCGTGCAGTCCGATGCTCGGTTCGTCGAGCACGTAGAGCACCCCCACCAGCGCCGCGCCGATTTGCGTCGCGAGGCGGATGCGCTGCCCCTCGCCCGACGACAGCGTCTGCGCGCTGCGATCGAGGGTGAGGTAATCGAGGCCCACGTCGATGAGAAAGCCGAGGCGGGCCGCGACGGCTTTGAGAAGCGGCTCGGCGATCGCGCGTTCGCGCGCGGCGAAGACTTGCGGTGAGACGGCGGACGTCCCGTCGCCGAGCGTCTCGACGAACCTGCGCACGTGGCGGAGCGGCATCGACCCGACCTGTGCGATGTCCTTTTCCCCGAGCTTGACGGCGAGGGCCTCGGGGCGAAGGCGCTTTCCCTTGCACGCGTCGCAGGTGCGGGTCACGAGAAAACGACCGAGCTCGTCGTCGGCGATTCCGCCTTCGCTCGCGTCCGGATCGTCTTCATCCGGCTCTTCCGACCGCGCATCGGCCAGCGACGCGAGGCGCTGTTCGAGTCGCGGCACGAGGCCTTCGTAGCTCTTCGCTTTGCGCCCGTCTCGCTTGCGGCCATGCCCCTCTGCGGCGCGCCCGAAGAGGATGGCCTTTCGCTGCTCTTCCGGTAGCTTCGACCACGCGACGTCCGGACTGACGCCGAGCGCTTCGACCGCCCGCGCGGTCTCGGTCGCGAGCGCCACGCTGCCGCGACGTCCCCACGCCAAGACGACGCCTTCGCGCAGCGTGTGGCGCGGATCGCCCACGCAGCGCTCGGGATCGACGACGTCGCGCGCGCCGAGCCCGTCGCACGCCGGGCATGCCCCGTGCGGCCCGTTGAACGAGAACATCCGCGGCTCGATGGGCGGCAGCGAGATGCCGCAGTCGATGCACGCGAATCGCTCGCTCATCCAGAACGGCTCGTCGTCCCCCGCCTCGACGAGCAGACGCCCTTCCCCGAGCTTGAGGGCGAGCTCCACGCTGTCGGTCAGCCGACCCTTGAGGCCTTCTTTGAGGACCAGGCGGTCGATGACGACGTCCAAATCGTGTGCGCGCGTGCGGTCGAGCTCGAGCTCGTCGCCGAGGTCGACGACGGAACCGTCGATGCGCGCGCGCACGAAGCCTTCGCGCCGAAGGCGTTCGAGCTCGAGCTTGAGCTCGCCCTTGCGTGCCCGCGCGAGGGGAGCCATCACCGAGAGCCTGGTTCCTTCCGGAAAGGCGAGGATGCGGTCGACGATCTGCTGCACCGTCTGCGCCTCGATTCGCTTGCCGCAGCTCGGGCAATGCGGAACGCCCACGCGCGCGTACAAGAGGCGCAAGTAATCGGCGATCTCGGTGACGGTGCCGACCGTCGATCGGGGCGACTTCGACAGCGGACGCTGCTCGATTGCGATCGCCGGGCTGAGGCCATCGATTCGCTCGACGTCGGGCTTGGCCAGCTGCTCGAGGAACTGCCGCGCATAGGCGCTCAGCGACTCGACGTACCGCCGCTGTCCTTCCGCGTAGATCGTGTCGAACGCGAGCGACGACTTGCCCGATCCGCTCGGGCCCGTGAACACGACCACCTTGCCGCGCGGCAGCGAGACGCTGACATTCTTCAAGTTGTGTTGGCGGGCGCCGACGACGACGAGACGATCCACGTTGGGTTCGAACCGGTTAGCACGGCAGCCGCCGGGGCGTCTCGCGCCGAGTACCGCGATACCGCGGCGCGAGCCGCAGCGCTGGCATGGTACGCTCTTCCTCTCCCCGGATGTTGAAAGTCGAGTGTGACTCGTGTCAGGCGCCGTACCAGATCGACGAGCGTCGTGTTCCGCCCGGCGGCTTGAAGATGAGGTGCCCGAAGTGCGGGCACTCTCTCCTCGTCCAGAACCCCGACCAAGCGCGCGGCGGCGCCGCGAGCCCGCCCGCGCTGGCGCCTTCCCCTCCTGTGCCTCCCATCCCTCTTGCCCCCCGGCCGCCGGCGCGGCCCGAGCCGCCCCGATCGCCGCTGCCGTCGGACTTCCCGGCGGCCCTTGGATCGCTCGACGAGCCGGACCTTCCCGTCGTCTCCGCCGACTTACCGTCGACGAAGGCGCCCTCCGCTCACCTCCCCGCGGCGCGGCGAATGCCTCCGCGGCCGGGGCCTGGCGCGGCGCCCCTTGGGCCCAAGGCAAGAGCGCCCACCGCGCCGACCTCACCCTCCGACTCCTTCGGCGACATCGAGCTCGATCTCCCCGCCATTCCGGCCGGCTTGCCCGAAGCCAGACGCGGCCAGCCCCAACCCGCACCGCCGCGTGCGCGGCCCATCGACGCGGAGCTTCCGGCACCCAAGGCCGATCTGCCGGCGAGCAAGCGCAGCAGCATCCGCGATCTGCCGTCTGTCGCGGCGCACTTGCCCGAGCTCGCTGCGCACTTGCCCGAGGTCGCCGCTGCGCTTCCGGGGGTCGCGGCCGGCCTCCCCATGACCGCCGCCTCGCTGCCCAATCCGGTCGTTGCCGTCCCAGCGAGTGGCTTCGGAGAAATCGACCTCCCGACGGGCGAATCGTTGCCCGCATCGCCCCAGGCCGGCCACCTGCCCTCGCCCGCACAACCACCGTTCTCCGCCCCGGCGAGCTTCGGCGAGATCGAGCTGCCGCGCGAACCGCCGCGCGTGCCGGGGGGATCCCCGCGCGAATCTCGCGATCCGTCGGGCAACTTCGGTCATCTCGAGCTCGAAGACAGGCCGCGCTCGCGTCGCAGCTCGCCGCGCAATGCCGCCGCCGTTCACGACCCAGATCGCGGCGGCGGGATGACCTTCGGCGAAGTCGATCTGTCGTCGCCGCAAGAGGAGCCTTCGGGGGGGCCCTCTTCCATCAGCGTCGTGGCCCCCTTTCCGCGGCCCGACAACGCGGACGCGGGGCCGGATCCGACGGGACGGGGTCGACGCCAAGACGCCCCCGGGACGCCGGCGGGGTCGAAGGCCGCGGCGACCGCGCTCGTCCGAACGGATCAGCGCGGTGGCGAACGCGAGGCCAAGGTCCCGACGACCCGCAAACGATCTGTGGGCAGGCGCGTCGCTCTCGCCGCCGTCGTCGCGGTGATCCTCGCCGGGGCAGCGCTTCAACTGACGCCACACGGCGCGTTCGGATACCTCGACGCGACCGATCGCTTTCATGCGAAGGACTACGAGCGCGCCGCCGCCGCGACCATCGGCACGACCGAAAGAGTCCTTGGCGCCGACACGTACGACGATGCGAAAGCGGCGGTCGACGCGGTCGTCGCCGCGCATGCGCGCATGCCGCGGGCGCGGCCGCTGACCGCGTACGCAGCGGTCGTCGACTACGCGACGACGGTCCGCTTCGGACCCGACACGTCGCGCGCTTCCCGTGCGAAGCAGCTCCTGGGCGAGCTCCTGCCCGAGGAGGCCGTGAAGTACCGAGACGTCGCCCTCGCGGCCCAGGCGGCGGCGAACGACGAAATCGATAAGGCCCGCAAAGCGCTCGAGGCAACACCGAGCAACGGCGACCCGGCCGATCCAATCGGGATCGCCGTGGCGCACATGCTCGGCAACCTCGAGCTCGCGGCGCACGACGGTGCGGCGGCGCTCCTGTCGTTCAAGCGCGCGCTCGGGCTCTCGAACGACGCCCGCGCCCATTTCGGTCTAGCCCGCGCGTACGACGCGCTGGGAGATACTTCGAACGCCAAGAAGGAGATCGAGGCGACGCTCGCTGCATCGCCACAGCATCCTGGTGCCCTGGGGCTGCGCGCGCGATTGAACAGCGCGCCTGCCAACGAGGCGCAATCGCTCCAAGATCTGGCGACCGTCCTCGACGGACCTGCGCGCGCGAAGGCCGCCCCGAGCGAGCTTTCCAAAGCGTACGCGGCACGGGCTTGGATCAGCCTGGATCGCGGGGCCGCGACCGACGCCCGCGAAGCATTCGCAAAGGCCGTGACGCTGGACCCGCGAAATGGTCTGGCTTTGGGCGGCGAGGGGCGACTGCTCCTCAGCGAGGGTCGCTACACGGAAGCGCTCGCGCGCTTCGACGCCGCCCTCCAGATCGACCCCGCGTCGGCCGACGCGATCGCCAACGACGCGGAGGCGAAGCTCGCCCTCGATCGTCTGGCGGACGCGAAGCAGCAGCTCGCAGAGGCGCGCCAGCGGTTCCCCAAGAGCCTGCCCATCGTCCTTTTGCTCGGCCGAGTCGAGCAGCACCTGGGAAACTACGACGCTGCGGAGAGCGACATGCGCGCGTCGGTCGCGATGGTGGACCCGTCCCGACGCGATGCCGTACTCCCCTACGTCGCCCTTTCCGAGCTCCTCTCGTCGCGCGGAAGGCTGGCGGACGCCAAGGCGGTGCTCGACGACGCGAAGAAGACCCTCGCCTCCTCCGCCGCGCTCGATCGCGCGCTGGGCGACGTCGCCGAGCTGCAGGGTGATCACGAAATCGCGATCACGCAGTACCGAGCCGCCATCGCCAAGAACCCGCGCGATGCCGCGGCCCATTTCCGCCTGGCGGTGACTCTGCGCCGGATCCGTCGGTTCGACGAGGCCGGAGCGGAGCTCGACAAGATCGCCGCCGTCGACAAAGACTACCCTGGGCTGTCGCTCGAGCGCGGGCTGCTTTTCGAGGACTCCGGCGACGTTCAAAAAGCGATCGAGCAGTTCAAGGCGGCGCTTGCTCGAGCACCCGACGATCCGGATCTTCAGCTTCGCGTCGGGAGCGCGTACGTGTCCATCGGGCGGCCCGACGACGCCCTTCCGATGCTGCGCAAGGTGCTCCAAGAGCGCCCCGCGAGCGCAGAAGCGCACCACTACGTAGGGCGGGCGCTCATGCTCAAGGGACCGACGCAGCAAGCCGAGGCCATTCGCTACCTGCAGCGCGCGGTGGATGCGGATCCGAACCGCGCCGAGTTCCACGTGTACCTGGCGTGGGCGGCCAACGAGGCGACCCCCGCACAGTTCGACGTCGCCGCGAGAGAGATCGACGCGACGCTGTCGCTCGACAAGCTGAGCGCGGAAGGTTACTGGCAAAGGGGTTTGCTCGAGCGGATGCAGGGGGCGGTGGTGGACGCGATCAAAGACGAGAAGCGCGCGCTCGAGCTGCGCCCGTCGCGTTACGAGGCGCACGCAACGCTGGCGGAGTGCTATGAAGATCGCAACGAGTACGCTGCGGCGATCGCCGAGTGGGCGAAGGCCGTGGCCGGCGCTGGCGACGCGCCGGGGCCCGATGGCGGCGTGCCCCATCCGTACTGGCGCTACAAGTACGGCAAGCTGTTGATGGAGCGAGGAAACCCCAACGCTGCGGTCTCGCTTCTCGTGCCGGCGGCCGCGACGATGGAGAAGCTCGAGCAGCGCCCGGGGTGGCGGCCGCTGCTCGAGGTGTTGACGGCCGAGGCGCTCGACAAGGTCGGCCGCAAGGCGGAGGCGGCCGAGCACTATCGGCGGTTCCTGGACATCGCACCGGTCAATTCGCCGGACCGTGACGACGCGCGGGCGGCGCTCAAGCGGCTCACCGGCGAGCGCTAGTTCCGAATTTCTCGGTGGGCTACCGATTCGAGGCCAGCGCGTCGGCCATACGCGCGAACGCCGCCACGTCGAGGGTCTCGCCGCGAACCTCGAGGGCAATCCCGGCAAGGGCAGCCGCTTGCTCGAGCGTGGCTGGGTCCGGTGCGAGGCGCGCCCACGCGTTGCGCAGGGTCTTGCGGCGCTGCTGAAACGCGCAGCGCACGAGCTCGCGGAAGGCGTCGGTCTCTCTCGCGCGCGGCGGATTCACGGGGACGAGCTCCACGACGGCGCTCGTCACTTCCGGGGCGGGATAGAAGGCGCCCGGCGGGGCGCGCAGAAGGCGCCGCACGTCGTAGGCCGCCCGAACGAACACCGAGAGCGCCCCCCAGCTCTTGGTCCCCGGCGTGGCCACGAGCCGGTCGGCCACCTCCTGCTGGATCATGAAGACGACCCTCTCGGCACGTCCGACGATCTCGACCGCGCGACGAAGGAGCGGGCCGGTGATCGCGTATGGCAAGTTTCCGCAGAGAATGCGCGGCGAGCCCGCCTCGGGATCGCCGAGGAGCTGCGCGAGATCCACGGACTGCGCGTCCGCCTCGAGGATGCGAGCCGCGCTGGACGCGACCTCGCGATCGAGCAGCGGGACCAGATCGCGGTCGCGCTCGATGGCGACCAGAGCTCTCGCGCGCTCCGCCAGAAGCCGCGTAAGGGTCCCGGTGCCCGCGCCGATCTCGACGACGCGTGCCCGCCCCACTTCGTCGTCGTGTACGCACGCGACGGCGATCGCTTGCGCGATGGGCGCCGCGACGAGGAAGTTCTGTCCGAAGCTCTTTTTCGGCCGCAAGCCGGCGTCGCGCAGCAGGCCCCGCGGATCGCGCGGGGTCAAAGTGGAGGCCTCGCGACAGTCCGCGTGACCAGGCGCACGCCCATGCGGCGCAACAGCCGCTCCCCGCGGATCGCCATCGCCATGGCCCGACGGCGAACGGCCTCGTCGACCACGTCGGCGATCGGGCTGCGTCGCTCGCGTTGTGCCCCCACCGCGGCGTCGAGCGGGGGCAAGGTCCAGAGCAGCTCGATCCGGCGCGCCCGCAGGGCGCGGATGCCCTTGTTGGTCGCTGGCGGTCTCGCCGGCGGCACGGCCCACACGTGCACGACGCTCGCGCGGGGTTTTTCGGTCGCGATCTTCGCAAGCACCTGCGCCAGCATGCCCTCTGTGCGGTCGCGCTCGCCGTCGACGCGCGGAGGGGATTCGATTCCGAATGACGCAAGGTACTGCCGGAGCGACTGCTCGCGCGGCGTGTGCGCGTACGGGAGGCGCGAGGCAAACGGCGCGCGCGCGCGCAGCTGCTCCGCGCGTCGGGCAAGGGCGTCGACATCACCCTTCGGCAGGTCCGCGAGCCCTTGCGGGTCGAGAGGCCGCGCGTGTTCGGCGACGCGTTGCGCTACGCCGCTCTCGTCGAGCTCCGAGCGGTCCGCGTCGACGCAGCTCGCGGCGCCGGCGAGGGCGGCTGCCACGGCGGCTGCGTGGGCCGCCCCCCGGCCGGGCGCGATCCACGCGCGCAGCCGAGACGCCGTGACGACCAGGCCCACTCGATCGCCGCGCCGCAAGCAGCGAGTCGCGTGCGACGCGACCTCTTCGACGACCCAATCGAGCGGCGCTCTGCCGGGCTCTCCGGCCAAGAGCTCCACCGAGGCATCGACCACGAGCCAAACGACGTCGCGGTCGTCGCGTTCCATCTCGCGCACGAGCAGCCGGCCGCGCCTTGCGCTCGCCTTCCATGCGATGCGCCGGAACGGATCGCCCGGCGCGTGATCGCGTAGCTCGCGCAGCTCTTCCCCGTCCCCGGCGAACGCCGCGGGCCGGCCGGTCTCCGAAGCCCGGCGCGAGCGCCCGCCGCGCGGAGAGCGAGCCAGAAGGGCCAGGCTCCGCGGCAGCACTTCGATGCCCAGTGGGCTGGCGAAAAGGAGCGGCACTTCGTACAGCCCCTCGCCTCCGAGCGGAGTGCCCCGGACCTCCAGCGCGAGCCCGTGCACGCCCCATCGACCCGCGCGCTTCGCGAGCAGCGTCACCGCGACGCTCGCGCGCCCTCCGGGCGGCAGATCGACCACCGTGGGCTCGATCTCGGCTTGGAGCATGCTGGACGCGATAGGACGCAGTCCCACTCCGCGGACTGCCTGGCCGCTTCGGTTGCGCATCTCCGCTTCGAGCACCAGACGCTCCCCTCGCGCGACCCGATGCACGCGCGCGGTCACCGACCAAACGAGCTCGAACCCCGCTTCGCGCAGGTTGGTCACGGTGAGGAGGGCCATCGCACGACCCACGGCAACCGCGATCAGCATGGCCCCGCCGAATGCGACGATCGGCGTCAAGCGCGACGCGGCGCCGAGCACGACCAGACCGGCGCCGGCGACCGCGACGTGTACGGTCGGTGGAGTCGGGTGAAGCTGCATCGGGATGGCCGTCGCGACGTGAATGCCGCCAACGCTCTATACCGCGCGCATGCCGCGCCGAAAGCTTACCTTCGAGAGCGCCTCTTCGATGAGTCGCTCTTGCGCCCTCGGCTCGGCCTCGGCCTCCGCGGTCATGACCAAACGGTGACCGAGCACGCTCGGCGCCACGATACGGAGGTCGTCGGGCGTCACGAAGGGGCGCCCCTCGATGAGCGCCCAGGCCTTCGCTGCCTGGATCAGGCCGAGCGTCGCGCGGGGGCTAGCGCCCAGAGCCACGCGCGGGTGGGAGCGCGTGAAAGCTGTGAGCCCCACCGCATAATCATAGAGGTCGTCTTCGACGTGAACGGTCGACGCGACGACTTGAAGCCGGGCTGCGCTCGCGGCATCGAGCACCGGGTGGGCGACCGGGGACTCCACTCCGTGGGCCTTGAGCATTTGCACCTCCTCGCGCGGCGCGGGATAGCCCATCGCGACGCGGACGAGGAAGCGGTCGATCTGGGCTTCGGGCAGCGGATACGTTCCCTCGAGGTCGATCGGGTTTTGCGTGGCCAAAACGAGGAACGGCGCCGGCAGCTCGAAACGATCGCCCTCGATCGTGACCTGGCGCTCCTGCATCGCCTCGAGGAGCGCGCTTTGGGTCTTGGCCGGCGCCCGGTTGATCTCGTCCGCGAGAACGATGTTGGCGAAGATGGGCCCCGCGCGAAGCGAGAAGGTTCCGTCGCGCGGTGACAGCACGTACGTGCCCGTGATGTCCGCCGGCAGGAGATCCGGAGTGAACTGGATCCGCCGTGCGCTGCACCCGAGCGCCGTCGCAAACGCTTTGACGAGCGTCGTCTTCGCAACGCCGGGCACGCCCTCGAGGAGCGCATGTCCGCGCGCGAGGAGCGCGAGAAGGATGGTGTCGACCGGGCGGAGCGAGCCGACGTAGACGCGCGATACCTCGCGCCGCAATAGGTCGATGCGCTCGCGCGCGGCGGCGATGTCGTTTGTTGCGGCGGCGGTCACGGCGATCGAGCGACTCTATCATGTGGCTTATCGAGCACATCGAGGAGCGCCCGAACCTTCGCCGCGACCGCGATCACGTTCCCGTCGCCATGGCCTTGCCAAATGCGATCGAACGGACGGTTGCGCCCCGCGGGGTTGGCGAAGAGCGCCTCCACGCGGCCGAGCTCGCCCAGAACGTCCGAGAGAGCGCGCGCGTGACGGTCGTCGAGCAGCCCGGCGGCGCGCACTTTGGCGACGAGCTCATCGCGCGGCGGAGCGTGATCGAGCCCGAGCCGGGTCGCCAGCTGCTCCTCGAGCGCACTTTTCAGCTCCAGTGTCGCAAGCACACGCGACGCATGGGGGGCCCCCAAGACGGCTGCGTGGCCGGCGACGCCACCCTGAAGGGCCGCGGGCACCGCGCGCACGAATCTCGGCAGGACCGCCCTGTGCGTTCGGCCGACCCGCGCGCTCGTCCAGACCACCACGCCGAGGCCCACGGCAAGCGCCGCGAAGTAGGCCGCGCCCGGCGGCAGTCCTTCGCGACGGAGCGTCTCGAGCCCGTCGAGAACCGCGCGCCGAGCTTCGCCGGCAGCGGTGGCCGCAGACGAAGCGTCACCGAAGGCCCCGGTCGTCCGAAAGCGATTCGCGACCACGTAGAGAGTGCCTCCCCGTTTGCCCCATACGTCGTCGTCCACGGCATACCGGAGGAGCGCGAGCGACAGCGCGCGGTTGCCCGGATAACGCATCATGCCGTTGATCGGGATCGAGGCGTCGCCGACCGCGATGAAGCGACCGTGGCCAACCGCACCGGCGACCGCGAGCAAGACGTCGGGATCGCCATCGCCGCGGACGACGAGGAGCGGAGAGAGCCCTCGGTGCTCGAGCCCGGTGCCATGGTTGGTCACGACATGCAGGACGTCGCGCACGGTCGGGTGCGCGCTCGCGGGCTCCGCGATCGCCAAAGACGGCTTGTCGCGCAGCATCTCCGCGGGTCGCGCCGGCAGGGGCACGCGCCGGATGCCGAAGCGGGTGAGAAGGTCGTCGCCGGTACCGTAATCGTCGAGGAGAATGAGCCGCCCGCCGGCGCGCATGAACGCGGCGAGCTCGTCCACATCGAGCGGCCGCTCGGGGTGAACCATGACGACACCGTCTTCGCGCTTGAGCTCACCGAGGGGGAGCGTGGAACCAAGGGCGACGCGTGCCGTTCCGAGATCGCTTTGCGCCATGCGCACGAGCTGCGAGAGCCCCTCCCAGTCCTGCCCCTCGAGTTCGAACGGAGCGGCGAGCGCCCGCCCCTCGCATGACGCGCACGCGAGGAGGAGGAGCACGAGGAGCAGAAGAGAGGGCCAGAAAAACCAGCGGGAGCAGCGTGACCAGAGCCTCGGCCCAAAGACGGCGAGTCGCGCGACCGAAGGACCGAGCCGGAAAGCGGGCCAAGAAGCCCAAGAAGCAGGCCAAGTAACGGGCCAAAAAGCTGGCCAAAAAGCTAGGAGGAAGCCACCGGCACCGCGGCCGGTGGGTGTCAAGGCAGAGTCGATCCTCGGCTTGACCGTGGCACTGGCGTTGCTATTTTGCAAAGTAGAGTGCTCCCCTAGTCGGTCCCCGGCACGCTTGGCTCGCTTCGCTTGTGCAGTCACAGAAGGTCCCAACCATGCTGCCTCCTTTCATCATCGAGCAGATCCGCCGGCGCGAAGAGCAGGAGCGCGCTCGACCCGAGCAGCCTCGCCTCGAGATCCCGCTCGAGCGGCCGGCTCCTCGCGCGCCCAAGGCGCCCGACGAGAACGGAGACCGAGGCGTCGTGATCATAGACCTGATGGGCGGTGACATCGACTGAGCGCCGTGCGAGGCGCGGCCCGTCGGGGAAGGCCCGTTGGCGGAGGCTCGTCGGGGAGACTCGTCGGGGAGAGATGTCGGTCACCTTCGGTGTATCGGCTCGACACGTAGGGTGGCGCTGACTAGTCTCCGCGCCCCATGGGGTTTCTCTCGCGGGCGGGGCAGATACTGCTCGGTACCGCTGTGGTCGGAGCCGCGGTCCCCTCGTGCTACTCGGCGGGCGCAGGCACGTCGCCCCCTCCCAAGACTTTCTACTTTCCGGTCGGGCTCGCCGTCTCGAGCGATGGGAACGTTCTCTACGCGGTCAACTCGGACTTCGACCTGCAATGGAACGGCGGAACGCTCCAGAGCTACGACCTTGGCACGCTGCGCGTCGACGCAGCGAATCAAATCGCCAACCCGCCGGCCGGCTGCCCAGAGAGCCCTCCACCTGGGGGGGCGCTTCTTGGCCAGAGGTGCGCGCCTCCGACGCCTTCCCAGACGTACTTCAAAGACTCGGCCACCATCGGCGCGTTCGCGACCGACCTGCAGGTTTCGGTCGGGGGAGCGCCGGCCGTGCCCGTGTCAGGCGGGGGACAGTCCTCTACTGCGAAGGCCGGCCCGAAGCGGCTCTTCATCCCCGTGCGCGGAGACGCCACGGTCACTTGGGCCGCGATCGGCACCGATCCCAGCAACCCCTGGAAGATCGAGTGCGGCCAGCCTCTCTATGGGAGGTGCGACGCGGCCCATCAGGCAGGCAACGACCCCAACCAGCCCGGCAACACGCGGCAGGTCACGATGCCCGGGGAACCTTTCGGCATCGCCCAGACCGAAGATGGTCGGTACCTGGCCGTCACCAGCCAGACGACTGCGCAAACGTCCCTTTTGACCACCGGATTCCCATCGCCGAAGCCACCGGCCGATCCGCTGGCGAACGATCCCACGATGGAGTTCGTGCTCGGGGGGATGCCCGTTGGGGGGATCGGCATCGCCGCCGTTCCGCACGATCCCGATGCTCCTCCGCCGGGCTGGACGACACCGCCGGTCACGATGTCCGCGACGACCTGCCAGGATCCGGCGCAAGTAGCGCCGTGCCTGTCGTCGCGCTGCGAAGACGTGGGCAACGAGCTCCCTTGCGTGCGACCGGCCTTCCTCGAGACCAGCCGCAGCGTCGCGGAGATCGACCTGCTCCGCCTTTACGACGACGATGGCTCCTCCCAGGCCCGTCCCTTTCTGGCGCGCGAAGGCGCGTTTCCTATCACGTCGAACGCGGTGGGTACGGACTCGCGCGGAATCGTCATCGATCCCACGCCGCGGATCTCTTGCAAGAGCCAGTGTGGCCCTGGGGACCAGGCTTGCAGAACCGCGTGCGGCCAGCTCGCGGCGCGAGTCTTCTTCGCCAGCCGCACCCCGCCGGCGCTTGGCATCGGCGAGATCGGCGGGCCGCCGCCGAACGGCGTGGGGGCATACGATCCCGACCGGCTCGTGCTCACCGGCAACGTTCCGCTACCCCCCGGGCCGTCCAACGTATACCTCGCGCCGATCGTCGACAGAGCCGGCAACTTCGCGTTGCGCGTTTTCGTTGTGTGCTTCGACAGTGACCAGATCGTCGTTTACGACCCGGACGCCGGAGCGGTGGAGAACGTGATCAACGTGGGGGCCGGACCGTTCTCGATGGCGTTCGATCCATTCGTCATGTGGGACGTGGGCCGGCATTCGTCCGCGAGCGATGCGAAGGTGCCCTATCGGTTCGCTTACGTCGCGAGCTTCACGCAATCGTACGTCCAGATGATCGACCTCGACAACCACCAGCCCACCGCCGAAACGTTCGAAAACATCGTCTTCACGCTCGGCCAGCCGACGCTGCCGAAGGGCCAATGACCATCCCGCGAAAGCGTGTCGCCGGCGTGGTTACCGCCATGCTGGCCGTCGCCGCCGCCGTATCGGTCGCAGCGGTGTCGGTCGCCAGCTGCGCCCAGACGCCTCCGAACGTGACACCCCATACCTTCCGCCAAGCGCAGAAGGTCGACTTCATCTGCATGCAGGTCAACGACGCGAACGGGAATGCTCGGCCGTTCCCAACGCCCGTCGCGCAGGCCCAGTGCGCCCCCGTCCCGCTCAACGTGAACGGCGCGTTGTTGGAGTTTCACCTCTACGCCGTGGTGACGCAGACGACGCCCGGCGAGCTCGCGGTCGTAGATCTGACTGCGGGCAACGTCGTCGACGTCGATAAATCGACCCCGGGGGTCAATTTCATTCCCGTGGGCGCAAACCCGACGGACGTGGCGGTCGCTCCGGGTGAGGCGCCCGCGTTCACGTTCGTGTCGAGCCGCGACCCGAACAAGATGGCGATTTATGCGATCGACAACGCGCGGCTACTCGGCAATTCGACCGGAACCCAGCCGCCGCAGCCGCTGACCCTGTCGGACCTTAAGGCGTGCGCCCTACCACAGCCGCCCCAAGCCCTCGCGGTCGTCCCCGCGAACGCGCCGGACGGAGGACCCTCGGGAAGCGCGTACGCGGTCGTCGTTCTGTTGGCGGCCGCCGGCGGCGCTTCGGGCATGCCCGGAGCTTCCGTTCTGACACTCGACCCGTCGAAGCTTGCGGCGGCGGCCCCCGGGACGCTCCAGCCTTGTTCTTCCCTGGGCGCTGTGCTCTCCGTGACGCCGCTCTCCGGAGATCTTCCGTCATCGTGGGCTCCCGGACCCGCCTGGCCAGACGGAGTTCCTTACGCAGATGCGGGCGGGCCGACGCCTCTGCCCCAGTGCCCGGGGGCTGCTGCGCTCGGCGACGGGGGCGCGGTGGTCGATAGCGGGGGCGCGGACGACGGCGGGGGCGCGGTGGTCGATGGCGGCAGCGGGGACTCCGACGGCGGTGCCGACGTCGTCGCGCCCCCCGCCCTTCCCGACGCCGGCGCCCCCGACGCAGTCGGCTTCGCGCTGCCGGCTGTGCCATCCCTGCAGCCGCACCCCACGTCGATGGCGATGCGCAGCGACATGCCGCTGCTCTACGTGGCCGACGAAGCGGTGCCGGTTATCCACGTGATCGACTTGCACGACCCATCGAACCCGACCGAGCTCGAGCCCCTCCTGGCGACCAGCCTCGTCGAGCCCTTGCGACGGGTGGCGGTCGGAGGGATCGCGATCAGTCCGACGACACACGACTTCAAGACCTACCTCTACGCGATCGACGCCAGGCAGGGCACGTTGATGGTCTACGACGTCACCGACCCGGCGACGTCTCCGCATTCGCCGCTCCAACGGCCGCACCCCGAGCTGAACCCGCTCGCGCTGCCCGATCGGCTCAGCTTTGCAGCGCCCGTCGCGGCCGTCGCATTCGTCCAGCACGACTGGTCGCTCCCGTCGCCGGCCGCGCCGCTCGACCCGATCCATCAGTACACGGGCCTCATTTGCAATCCGAATCCGAACGCGCATCCCGATGCGGGGGCGTTCGTCGACCTCGGCGCGTATTACCGCGCGGATCAGACCGCTCGGATCCAACCCACCGATACGCAAGGGGGAACGGTCATAACCTTGCCGACGCGCCTCCGGGGTATCTTTGGGTTTGTCACGCTGTCGAACGGCAACGTCGTCACTGTCGACGTCGACGACTGGGACGCGCCTTGCCGTCGGCCGGACCCGATGGCTGTCGGCGTGGTCCCCGATCCGTCGAATGCGAGCATCCAGTACGACGCCGGCGTCACCGGCGTGCTGGACATCCCCCAGTCCCAAGACGGCGGGCCCGGCGACTTGGACCCGTACCAAGCGCCAATCACCTACAACAGCGCCATCCCTGGGAGCGCGGCGGTGACCCTCGAAGCCTTCTTTCCGGTGTCCGCGCCGCACCGCCTGCGCTCTGCTTCTCTGCTGCGCAACGACCCAACCTCGGGCGTGCACGTGCCGAATCTGATCGGCGTCCCGCAGCTGGTCAACGCGAGCGGTGCGCCGGTGTCGACGTCCGGCTCCGCGGCCGCGACCAATCCGATCCTCCTGCCGGCCCCCCTGTCCTCGGGCTTTATCGACCCGACGTACATCCAGAACCCGACCGAGCCGAACCCGAGCGCGCGGGTCGTGCCTTCGCCGCAGCTCGCGACCGCGAGCCTGACCGGCAAAGTCCCCGCTGCGCTGTTCCCGGGCCTATCGGCGTCGAACACCCCCGGGGTGCGGATCTCGTTCGACGACCCGACGGCCTCTGTGGACCAGGACTGGACGGTGACCTACGAAGGCGCCTTGCCGACCGTAGGCGGCATTGCGGTGACCATGGCGTCCACCGATGCGTACCAAACGCTCACGCTCTCCGCCCCAGGCGCGAGCTTCTGCGCGCGGGGCATCGAAGACTGGACCATCGGGCAGCAGCGAGCGAGCCAGTTGATCGGAGCGCTGGGCGACACGGGGTTGCCGACGCCCCCGGCCTTCGTCTTCACGCAGCAGCCGACGCCGCCCCTGGCGCCCCTGGCGCAGTGGACATCGGACTACGTCGAGATCGTCGACGACCTGGTCGCCCCGAACGACCCGTACTGGAGCAGCGCGGCCACCCAAGTCGACGGCGGCCCCGACGACTGCTGGGACGGATCCCTACAGAACGACCAGGACCCGAACGTCGCGAGCAACCGGTATAACGCCTGCTTTCAGACGTTCGGCGCCGCGTCCACAGCCGACACGTTCCTCGCGCGCGATTTCCCGATCCTCCAAGCACGTGACGACTCGCTCGTGATCGGGCGATTCGCCTGGTATCCGACCGATCCGAAGACGAATGGCGTAGTTGCCGAGCAGACGACCAACCGCGTCGTCGCTCACGCCGATGCGTCGAACGCACCTTTCTTGCGGCTCGCGACATGCTGCTTCCATCGCCAGGCGGCCAGCTTCAAAGTCCGCACCGGCGGCGAGTGGGTGGCCGTGGGAAGCGTCGTCGGCCTGCTCCACCACGTCGTCCGAAAGCCCGATGCCGTGGGATCGTGCGTGCTCTCGTGTGACCCCCGAGATGCGCTCATGAACGCGCGGGCGTTCGACGTCCCTTGGGCCACGTGGTCGCAGGACACCAGCAACTGCGCGCCGGCGGCTGCTCCCGCGTTCGACCGCGACAGCCCCATCGCGATGCGCGACCCGATGTTCTCGTACGTGATGTGGGGCGGGTGCGGAAAGCCCGCAGGATATGGGGACCACACGCTGTCTTCGCGCGATCTCACCTGGAAATACTCGGTCCGCGGGAGCTTTTCGCCCCAGACGACGCCGCTCGTCAACCCGAACAACGGAACCGCCGTGAGCCCGCAGTCGATGCGCTTCGTCGGCCCCTTGGGTCAGCTCGCGGTAGTCGACGGGGAGACCCAGGGCCTCATTCTCATCGATCTCAATCTCGTCGCGGTCGCGCACAGCTACTTCTGAGGCGGGAAGAACGTACGCGACGTGCGCCGCGAGAGGGCCGAAAACCTGTTGTTGGCGGACCGAGGGAAATCCCTGGGGAGCCAACCCGTTCGGCACCCTAATTATGGTCAGTGCTTGTGGGCGGCAGCGGCCTCGACAGCCTTCTTGACGTCCTCGTATTTGGGCTCGTCGGTCGGCACGTTGCTCACCCACGCCCACGACACGTTGCCGTGCGGCTCGACCACGAACACCGAACGTGCCGCAACGACGAGCCCGACGTTCGCCAGGTTCTCGTAGATGACACCGTAGGCCTTGATGGCCTCGTGCTTGTGGTCCGACAAGAGCGGGAAGGGAAGGTTCTGCTGCTTCTTGAACTCTGCGAGCGAGAATGGGGAGTCGACGCTGATGCCGAAGACGGTGGCGTCGAGCTTCCGGTACTCGCCGATCGCATCGCGGAAGCTGCAGAGCTCTTTGGTGCAAACGCTGGTGAACGCCGCCGGGAAGAAGGCGATCACGGTCACGTGGCCGTGCTCCGGAAAGCTCACCGCCTTGCGGTCGGTGTCGAACAGCGTGACGTGCGGCGCGTGGGTTCCGACTTTGATGGCCATACGTTGCCTCCTGGCGGGCTTGGATGACGGCTGAGGGACGCACGTTGCCACGAACGCAGGCGCGGCGGGAGTGCGATCGCGCGAACGCCAGAGCTCGCCACGCGGCGAGCCTTCAACCCCCCAGCAGCTTCGAGAGCAACACGGAGATCCCGAACCCGAGCGCAGCGAGCGAATCGCCGGCGATGAGGCCGCCGCCGACGAGCGAGACCGTGCTCATGTCCTCGGGCAGGGCTTCGCCCGCGAGCTCCCCCTCGCGTGCGGGTCTCTTTCCCCGGCCGCCCATAGCGCTCATCGCCGAACCGAGGACGCCGCCGGCTCCGAACCAAAGAGACGTTCCCAGTGGGACGAAGCCGCCGAACGACGAAGCGTAGGGGCTCGGCAGGACGACGGCATCGATGGCGAAGTCGAACGCGGCGCCGAGCCGGCCACTCTTCACCAGTGCGGTGTACGCCTGCAGCCCCTTCACCGTCTTGCGAAGCACTTCGGTCGCGAGGCCGATGCCGAGCCCGATCCACAGGGCGGGGAAGGTATAGGGCTTGGGGTTCGTCAGGTTGCTGATCGCACCGACCATCTTGAACGTCATGGCCGATGTCCATCCCTGGACCTGCTCGTGCGCGGTCTGATCGATGCGCAGCACGGGGTACGCGCTCATGAACACCTTCGCAAATGCGACGGCCATGACCGCTCCGACCGCGACGCCGGCGACCTGGTACCGAAACTGGATCGTCCGGTCCGTGCCCAGACGCCAGCCCGTCGATCGGTCCTGCTGCATGTCGCACGCGACGCTCACGGAGACGAACACGATCGCTGCGCAGAGGAGCGCGACGCCGGGGTCCTTGAGGCCGAACGCCCCCATCAAGAGCACGGTGACGACGAACGCCGACGAAATCGGGTTCGAATCGCTGATGCCCTGGGAGATGCCGTTCACCATCACGAAGAGCAAGACGAGGGCGAGGCCGAAGACGAGAAACCCGATCGCGGCGTGGAGAACGAACGAGCCCATGACCACCACGCCCGTGCCCCAGAGCACGCTCCAGACGGCCAGACGCGTCGTGTTCGTTCGCTTCCACGGCTCTTCGCCCGCGCGCCGCCCCGCCCTGTCTCCGGAGCGCGCATCGCGAACGCGCGCAAAGGCCTTGTACAGAATGACGACGATATCGACGGCCGAAGCGCCCATGATCATCCCGAGCGCGATCACGAATGTGATCTTGCGGAACGGCGCGCCCGGATCGAGCCAGTGGATACTCACGAAATACGGCCTGAGCGCCGACGAGATCGCGCCTCCGGCAATCGCCGGGATCCCGATGCGCGCGCCGACGATCATGCCGGCGCCGAGGGTCGACGTCGAGAGGCCGAGCGTGTCGCCGAGGAACGGGACGAGGAGCGAAGTCACGCCGCCGGTGAGCCCGATGGCCGTCCCACCACCGAGAGTGACGATCGACCGCGCGAGCAGTCGCTTGTCGGTGAGGGCGCGCAGAATGTTGGCGACCGCGAGGCCCGAGGGATACGGGAGCCTCAGCCGGTCGACGAGGATGGGCGTGTAGAGCATCCCGATCCCGACGCCGAACATCCCTATGCACAGGAGATAGAGCACGAGCTCCCATGCGGGGGGCTCGGGCAGTCCGAGCCAGACCATCGCTTGCACGAGCACCGCCATTCCCGAGAGGCCCGCGACGCTCGCCGCGCAAGTCTGCATGAAGTTGGCGCCGTGCTTGCCCTCGGGGCCGTAGCCGTAGGTCACCGTGCTCCCGAGAATTCCAGCGAGCACCTGACCGCCGACGAAGAACCCAATGCTGAAATTCATAAACGCCGCGGTCACGCCGCCGAGCGGGCCGAGCACGAAGATGCCAATCGCTCCGAGAAGCAGGTGGTATTTCCATGTCCCTGGGGCAGGCAGCCAGCGCGCGCGGGCGAGCGGGACGATCGCGGGCTGGGTCACTGCCTCGGCGACGGGATCGGGCGACGGCGCGCTCATCGCGCGCTCATACCACGAAGCCGACGGTGCGCGTCCGTGTCGGACGCGGACCCACGCGAGTGGACCACTCCCCGGGTGCAGATGCGATCGCGCCTTTACGCGGCTGGTGAACTCGGCTCTCATCGTCGTTGCGTGCGCCGCGGGTGGGTAGGATGCGCGCCCCCCCCGGATGACGATTCACCGCGACGACAACGCCCGAGACGTCGCGTGTTCGACGAGCACCACGTGAGCTGGCGCAGCGCGCGCCTCACCGCACTGCTGATGCTGTCGGCGGCAGCCCTCGCCGCGGGCTCAGCATGCCGCCGCAGGCCGACAACGGGTGGCCTTTGCCGCAACCCGGACCAACTGTTGTGCGCTGGGGCGGATCGAGCGGTCGTTTGCAACTCGGGTATTTGGGCCGAGGTACCCTGTCTGGGACAGCGCGGGTGTGCGCGCCGCGGCGAAAGCGATGATTGCGACGACACAATCGCGGCCGCAGGAGCTCCGTGTCCTCGAAACCCGCCGATCGACTATGCCTGCACAGCGGATGGCGCCGCGGCGCTAATTTGCAAAGACGGCCGGTTCGCCCTCTGGCGAAGGTGCCGAGGACCGGACAAATGCGAGATCGTCGACGGCCGCAACGTCCATTGCGATACGACGCTCGGAGCACCCGGAGACCCGTGCGGCCAGCAAGGGACCTACTCCTGCTCGGCAGACCGGAAGACGATGTTGGTGTGCGACGGGACCACCCTCGTTCCCGCGTCGTCGTGCCGCGGGGCGGACGGCTGCCACATCGAGCGCGGCGCGCGCACGGTGGCGTGCGACGATTCGGTCGCTCTCGAGGGGGACCCCTGCGACCAGCCGAAGCGAATCGCTTGCTCGATCGACCGCAAATCGGAGCTCGTCTGCTCCGCGAGCAGATACGCGAGAAAGCGCGACTGCCGTCGCACCGACTGCAAGCTCGATGGGAATGAGCTCTTCTGCGACTGACGGGAACCGCGCGAGGCCAAACGCGAAGGGAGCTATTTCGGGTCCGCGCAGCAGCGGAAGCCGGTGGAGTAATCGTGGTAGCTCGCCTGGTGCGCCGTCGTGCGGTATGCGCAGCCGTCGCCGTTGAGGTGCGTGTCCTGGTAGTAGCCGCCACGGAACGTGGGATGCGACGACATCACCCATTCGTGCAGATTGCCCACCATGTCGAAGACGCCGAACCCGTTCGTGCAACCCGCGAAGGCTCCCGCTTTGGCGAGCGTCTTGGGTTGCTGGTTCAGGCGCGGATCGTTCATCGGCTTGCTGCGGTAGGTCTCGGGCGCCTCGGGGTAGAACACGTGAAGGGGCGATATGCCCGAATCGTTGCAAGCGCCCTTGACGCGCCTGTCGCCGTACGGAAACGCGTGCGGGGGATCCCCTTTGCACGCCATCACCCACTCGTCTTCGCGGCAGAGGCGTTTCCGCGACGCCTTGCACGCCAGGTCCGCCTGATCGCGCGAGACGTAGCCCTGCGGCACCGTTCCTCCGCCGGTCACGGCCCGCACGACATGCCCCTCGGGCGGCTCGTACGGCGAGAACGGGCGCTCCCCTTCGCCGGTGACTTCGACGAGAGACGACTCCCAGCGGTCGATGCAGAACCGGGAGCCGACGAGCGCCATGCCTTCGGCGCAAGGTTGTGGGACTTCGACCGCTTGGGGCGGCGGGACCACGAGGCGTGGTGGCTCGTGACGCGCGCAGGCAACGATCGCGAGAAGCACGAGGCCCAACCGCTCGCGGGTGAAACGTCGAGCTTTCACTGATGCGGAATGAGGTGCGTGAACCACGCGGCGGCGCCCGCCGCCATGGCGACGACCAGCGCGACGAAAAAGCCTACGCCCGCGGCCGCGTTCGAAGCGCTGCGCGAGGGACCCGGCGCGGAGGGAGGCGCGGAAGGGAACGACGACGTCGTGCTGATGGGGGCGGGCAAGGCTGTCGAGGACGAGCGGGCGGCGATCGGGACCGAAGGCGACGCTTCGGCCGTCTGCGACGGCGGCGGAATGGGCAGCGGCTCCTCTTCGAGCGCCGCCAGGTTGCCGACCGCCAGACCGGGCGGAAGAGAGGCATGAAGCGCGCTGTCTTCGCGCTTGGTGCCGACCGCGATCTCGTCGATCCAAGAGCTGGCGTAGCCGCCGACGGGGCCGGACGGGTGGTTGCCCTTCAGGAGAGGCGGCAGCTGGGTCAAGCTCAATCCCGCCGACGGCGGCGCCTTGTCGTCGGTCAACGACGTGAACTCGAGCAGCGCCTCTTCGATCAGCTTGTCGATGATGCTCGCCTGCGCCGGCCGGTACCGCTGCCGCTCGCGCATCGCCCCCTGGACCAGCGTGCCGATATCGAACGTCGTGACCGGCACGCCGTTCTTGAAAAGAAACTTCGACAGGTCCATCCCCAGAGCGCGCGCGGTCGGGTAGCGATGCAGCGGATCGCGCGCGAGGGCGCGCGTGATGATCCGCTCGAGCTCCTGCGGCACCCGGGGGTTGATCTGCGTGATGCTCGGGATAGCGGCCGCCTGCACCTTCTTGACGGTCTGGAAGTCGGTCTCGCCGAGAAACAGCCGCTGCCCCGCCAAGATCTCCCACAGGATGATGCCGACCGCGAAGACGTCCGTCCGCGCGTCGACTTCTTGCGCCATCGCCGCCTCGGGCGACAGGTACGAGAATTTGCCCTTGATGATCCCCGGCTCGCTCCTTTCGAGCTGGCTGTTGGCCTTCGCGAGGCCGAAGTCCACGATCTTGACCTCACCGTGCTTGGTGATGAGCACGTTCGGCGGCGACATGTCGCGATGGACGATGTGAAGGGGGACGCCGTTGGGGTCGGTCAACTCGTGGGCGTAGGCGAGCCCTTTGCAGAGCTCGAGCGAGATGTGCACGGCTGCCTCGACGGGGAAGTCGCGTCCGCTCTTTTTCAGGTGCTCGATGATCGCCTTGAGGTTCGCCCCGTCGACGAACTCCATCACGATGAAGAACGCACTGTCGCCGACGCCGATGTCGAAGACTTGAACGCAGTTCGAGTGCGAGAGCTGCGCGGACAGGCGCGCCTCGTCGAGAAACATCGAGATGAACTTCTTCTTGGACGACAGGTGCGGCAGGACGCGCTTGATTGCGACTTGCTTTCGGAAACCCTGAAGCCCCTCGCTCTCCGCGCGGAACACCTCCGCCATGCCGCCCGATTCGAGCTTCTCGACCACCCGGTAACGTTGCTGGCTTTCGGACATGTTGGCGCGGCGCGTCGGCTCCTAAGGTGCCATCGGCCGCGATGAAGGGTCAAGGCTGCCGGCTGCCGGACGTCATCGCGGTTGACACGCGGCCCCGGCGCGGCTCCGATGGCGCGGCGGGGCACCTCGCCAGCAGGTTGGCGTAGTGGGCAGGTTGTGGAGTGGTCGGCGACGCATCGCCGCTATAGCCGGCATGCTCGGTGATCGGGTAGAGAGAGGTCGGAGCGACCGAGGCGCAGTGTGGACCCAGAAGCCGTGAATACGCGCAGTCGCATTTCCGCGCGCCGGAAGTCGCCCCCCCGGTTCGCCCCGAATCGGGGCCCCAAGGCTGCCTTCCGTCTTGCTGCGGCAATGGCCTTTGGCCTGCCCTTGCTCACGCCCTTCGCAGCTCGCGCGATGGATCCTGAGCTCACGAGCGACACGGCGGCACAGTTCTACGACGTGCGCTCGCCTACGGGCGAGACGACCCTTTCTCGCCGCCGTCTCACGACGATGCTCGGCTTGAGCGCGTACGACCTCCTGAAGGCGCCGCCGGGCGACCCCAAAGCCCCGGACATGTCGCTCCGCGTACGCCTTCGCTACGACGCCGACTTCGGCGCCCCGAGCTCCGTGACCGACCCGTCGGCCCCGACCGCTGCGACGAGCTTCGTCCCCGGCTTCTCCCAAGGGCTCGTCGACGTCATGTACGCGTACCTCGAGGGCCGGCGCTTCCTCAAGGGGTGGCTCGGGTTCAGGCTCGGCCGACAGTACGTCGTCGATGCCCTCGGGTGGTGGTCGTTCGACGGCGGCGAAGTGAGCTTGACCACGCCCTACTTCGTGAAGGCGGAAGTGTACGGTGGGCTCGAGCAGCGCGGCGGAATGCCGCTCAGCACGTCGCGCTTCGAGGCGGACGGCATCTGGACGGGCAATCGCCAGGGCCTCGATCGGTCGCTCTACACGAGCTTCCAGCCGGTTTCGCTGGGTCCGGCGCTCGGCGCCGCCATCGAGTCGACGGGGGTCACGTGGATCCACGGGCGGCTCACGTACCGCCGCGTGTACAACACCGGCGACTCGAACGTGAGCGAGTACGCCAGCGGCGTGGTCACCCCCGCGATCTACAACGGGCTACGCATCGGGTCCGACCGCCTCGGCTACGCCATGGATGCGTCCTGGTCGAGCGTCGGCGGCGCCAAGGGCGGGATCGTCTATGACTTTTATCGCTCCGAGGTGACCCACGCCTACGGTTCGATCGACGCGTACCTCGGGCAGAAGGTGACCCTATCGGCCGACTACGACTACTACGTGCCGTCGTACGACGGAGACAGCATCTTCAACTTCTTCGCAGGCGAGCCCACGAACGACGCGGGGCTTCGCGCGAACGTGGACGTTAGCAGGAACCTGTCGATCGCGGGCGGCGCGCAGGTGCGCATCTTCGACGTGCAGACCGCGCAGTTCGCCCCCGGCGGCGCGGGACCGTACTCGCCTTCCTCCAACTACAGCATGGCCGCGACGTACTTTCCGACCAACGGCCACCCCTTCGACAAGGGCGGCTACCTCCACGCTCGCTGGCGCACGGGGGAGACCCAGATCGCGCTCCGCGGCGCCGGGGACGTTGGCGACGAAGGACAACGCGTAGGAGGGGATCTCTCCGCCGAGCACGTGTTCGAGACGCACTATGTGGTCAGCGGGCGCGCCGGTGTCTGGCAGTGGCAGGACTTGCTCCGTCCGGACCGTGACGCGACCACCGTCAATTACGTCGCGGCGGTGGGTTATCGCTTCGGCCCAAGGTCCCAGGCGATGGTCGACTGGGAGCACGACATCAACCGACTCGTCGGGCAGCGCTTTCGCCTGATGCTCTTGCTCACGCTCGCGACCAAATGACGACGCTCCGCTCGTTCTCCCGCGCTTTCGTTCTCCTGCCGATCGTCGCGGTGCTCCTGGTCGTGCCGATGGCGCTCGCGGAAGCTCCGCGGACGCTCCACGGGTTGGCGCCCCTGGCCAACGACCAGGAGGTGCCGTTGAAGCTCCTGCCGCCAGGGGCGTTCGACCCGGACGAGGGCCCGAGCGACGTCATCTTCCCGCCGCAGCAGATCACCGTCCGGTTCAACCACGCGAAGCACCTCGCCAAGATGGTGGGAGCTACGTGCAAGACGTGCCACGGGGCCGCCTATCGCAGCGCCTCGGCGGCCGACACGCTGCTCCCCAAGGGCGCCGTCTGCGACGCATGCCATTCGACGGACCACGAAGACATCGCCAAAGTGAAGCCGGGCGACGAAGACATGGGGCAGTGCGCGTTTTGCCACCTCGGGTACAAAGCGAAGGACGGCAACGCAGTCGCCCAGGTGCAGATCCCGCGGCCCAACCTTCTTTTCAACCACAAGGCGCACGCGGACCGGAACATCGGTTGCCCGCAGTGCCACGGCGCGGTCGACGAGCTCGAGCTCGCCACCCGCGACCAGCTGCCGCGAATGCGCGGCTGCTTTCACTGCCACCAGATGTCCGACGCAGCGTCCCAGGGCGACGCCAAGAGCGAATGCGACACGTGCCACCTCAAGGGCGACCAGGGAACGGGCATCAAGACGATGTTCGCGAGCGGAACGCTTTCGCCGCCGCGCTGGCTCCACAACTCGGAGCACACGCCCGACTTCATCGAGCGGCACAAGACCGTCGCCGCGGACGACTCGACGTACTGCGCGAACTGCCACAAGTCGGACTTCTGCACCGACTGCCACGACGGCCGAGTGCGGCCCCGGAGCGTCCACCCCAGCGACTACCTGAACATGCACGCGATCGAAGCGCGGATGGCCACGCAGAAATGCACGAGCTGCCACCGCGAGCAAAGCTTCTGCCTCGACTGCCACATGCGGGTCGGCGTGTCCGAGTCGAGCCCAACCGCCGACCGAGACAGCGGCCGCTTCCACCCGCCGAAGAGCGTCTGGAGTGACCCGCCGCGAAAGCCGGGGCATCATGCGTTCGAGGCCGAACGGAACCTGAACGCGTGCGTGAGCTGCCACATCGAGCGCGACTGCGTCGCCTGTCATGGCGCCCAGGGCATTGGAGCGGGGTTCGACCCGCACCAGAACGGCTTCGTGGGCGGATGCGCCATGGAGCTCCGGCGAAATCCGCGCCCGTGCTTCGTTTGCCACGAGAAAACGGATCCGGTGCTCGGGAAATGCCAGTGAACCATCGTTGCCCTCCCCTGGTGCGGACGGTGCGGGTGACGCCCGGTGGACTTCTCGTCCGCGCTCTGCCGAGCTTCGCGATAGGCCGCGGCCGCCAATTGCGGTGCGGGGACGAAACGTCCTTGCGCCCGTCGGGCGACGGGGGATATGTCTCTAGCCCTTCCGAACTGGCGCTCGACGTTACCTCCGCGGCTGAGCCGCGGCATGATCATCAACTGAAAGAGGACGACGGTGAAAGAGCTCGTGCGATATCTTTTGGAGAACATGTACCTGGACTTCCAGGGCGAAATCTCCCTCGAGACCGTCCGTCAGTTTCTTCGCAGCGACGACAGCCGCGAGGCGAGGACACTCCTGCAGAAGCTCATCGAGGACAAGGGAGTGGACGAGCTGCTCTTGACGCTTGCCGACGTCCTCAAGGATCACCTCCGTACGGGCGTCAGCGACGACGTAGTGCGGGAGCAGCTGGTCCTTTATTCGGAGAGCTGACGGGTACCTGGCGCAATCTCCTCCCCGCGGCACTCGCGGCGCTGTCCTTCGCCGGGTGCGATCAGGGGACGCAACAAGACCAGCCCACGGTGACGGGCCCGGCGGTTCACGTCGTCGCGTCGAACATCAAGAATCAAACGCTCGGCGCCGACGGCCGGATCGAGGTCGCCTTCGATAGCTATCTTCTGCCCGCTTGCATCACGCGGCAAACCTTCCAGCTGCATGATCTGAGCATGCGATACGCCACCCCAACCGTGGCTTACGACCCGGTGGCGCGCGTCGTCACCATCACGCCGACAGCTCCGCTTGCGGCCGGAGTGACCTACGCTCTCACCATCACGTCGTCGACCCCTGATCCAACCGTCGGCCTCCGTGCGATCGACGGCGCGACGATTGCCCCGGCAGACTCCACGATCGAGTTCAGCGTCGTCCCGGCAGGCTCGGCGGCGCCCCAGGCGACCCCTCCGACGGTCGATTTCTGCAAGGACATCTTTCCTATCCTAACGCCGTGCGCCGGGGCGGCCTGCCACGGGGCGACCCCTCCCGGGCCGGCTGCTGGTTTGCGGCTCGACTCGACGGCTGCGATCGACCTGACGGCCGTCGGGCGCGCCGCTCAGGGAGCGAACACGGGAGCCCGCGCGGCTCGCGGGTCGGCGGGCCTCCATTTCGGCGTCGACATGCCGCTCATCGACCCGGGAGGCGACCCTGGGAACAGTTGGCTCTTGTACAAGCTACTCCTGGCCATACCGACGCCGCCGTCCTCCACGAACCCGGGCGCCGCCGGATGCGACGGAGGGACGACGACGCCCACCGACGTGAGCGGGATGCACCTCGTGTCGTGGCAGCCGCCCGAGGCCCAACGAGTGAGCGCGTGGCTCAAACTTCACGACAGCCTCTCGAACTACGTGCAGGGCCGCGAGATGCCCTTTCCTTCCGACCCGAACGCGCCGATCGACCAGGCGACCGCCCCCCTTACGGTCGACCAGCTCGAGCGCATCAGCCGATGGATCGCGCAACCGACCAACGGCGCGCCGCTAGTACCCGCCACCTGCGACTGCGCCCAGTAGACTCAAGCCGAGGCTCACCCTGCGACGCGGTTGCGGCCGCCTTGCTTCGCCTCGTAGAGGCGCTCGTCGGCCCGTTCGTAGAGCTTTTCGGCCGACCCTTCGTCCGCCACCGTCGCCGCCAGACCCAGGCTCACGGTGCAGGCGATGAGGTCGCGCTCATGCTTGAGCGGCGTCGCCTCGATGATGCGGCGCACTTTTTCTGCGGTCGTGCGGGCGCCGTCGAGCCCGACCTCGGGGAGCAGGACGCCGAACTCCTCACCTCCCGTCCGCGCAAACACGTCTTCGCGCCGCAGACGAGGCTTCACGGCCGCAGCGATCTGGCGCAAGAGGTTGTCGCCCGTGAGGTGGCCATACGTGTCGTTGACCCGCTTGAAGTGGTCGACGTCGAACAGAATGAGACTGAGCGCGCGCCCGTAGCGCTTGGACCGGTTGAACTCGCGCTGCATGGCCTCGTTGAAGTAACGACGATTGTACACCTGGGTGAGGGCATCGACCGTCATCAGCCGGTAGATCTCCTCGTGGTACTGGACCTCGACATTTTCGCCGGTCATGAACTTCAAGATGGACCTGCCGATCCTCACTTGATCGCCGTCGCAAAGGCGCTGCTGTCGGACCGACACGTCGTTGACGAACGTGCCGTTCGTCGATGCCAGATCGGACACCCAGTGTTCCGTCCCGTCGAAGGTGATGCGCGCGTGGTGGCGGCTGATGCTCTCTTCATCCAAGAAGAGGTCATTTTTCGAGGAGCGCCCGATCTCGAATGACACGGCGCCGAGTTGCATTCGCTTGCCAATCTCCGGCCCGTAAATGACGACGATGCAGGCGGAGCCCGGGCGCGACGGCTTCGCGAGACCCACCGGGACCTCGGTCACACGGGTAATGCTCGTTCTGTCGGACTCGCGCGGGGGCACCTACGCTCATGGTACACGAGCCGCCCGGGAGCGGCTAAGAACGGGGTCATTGCGCCTGGTGCAGGTGGATGGTGATCCAGGCAGGTGTGGTTTCGTACCCCAACGGGGGGCTGGGGCCTGTCGAGCCTGACCGTTGCTTGTGTGCGCGACCCGGTGCACCATCGCGCGAAACTCACTTCCGGGAGGCTTTCCATGGCAGGCGCGAACAACGGGCGCTTCGTTTGGTACGAGCACATGACCAAGGACAGCAAAGCGGCGATCGCCTTTTACATCGACGTCTTCGGCTGGAAGACCCGGCCGTTCGCCGAAGGAGGCGACTATTTGATGTGGGTCGGCGGCCAGGGACCGCTCGGTGGGGTAATGGATATTCCGGACGAAGCGGCCAAGATGGGGGCGCGACCCAACTGGATGGGGCACGTTCAGGTCGAGAACGTCGACGCGGCCGCCGCGCTGACCGAGAGGCTCGGCGGCAGGGTTTACAAGGAGCCGAGCGACATTCCGACGGTCGGCCGCTTCGCCGTGATCGCCGACCCGCAAGGCGCCGCGTTTTCGATCTTCAAGCCCAAGGAGGCGATGACGCTTCACGACTCCACGAAAGAGGGGGAGTTCTGTTGGAACGAGCTCCTCACTAGCGACAGCGCGGCCGCGGTCGCGTTTTATTCGGAGATCGTGGGCTGGAGGGTCCTCGAGGAGATGGATATGGGGCCGATGGGCACCTACCGCATCTTCGGGGTCGGCGAGAAACGAATCGGCGGAATGATGACCACCCCCAAGGGAGCGCCGATGCCTCCAATGTGGCTTTACTACGTCGAGACGGGCGACCTCGACGCGGCGACGGCGCGTGCGACGAAAATGGGCGCGAAGGTGATGAACGGTCCTATGGACGTCCCGGGCGGCGCGCGGATCGTTCAGTTGATGGACCCGCAAGGTGCCGCGTTTGCCGTGCACCAGCTCGTCAAGAAGTAGCAGTCCACGGTGGGGCACGGGCGCACCACGTGCTCACGTGGGGCGGGCGACGCTCGCCCTTCGCGGGAGGGCTCCTCCGTGGCTTCGCGCCCCCCGGCCTTAACCCTTCTCCGGGGCCGGTCGTTGCCACGGAAAGGAGAGCGGTGCCTTTGGCTTCCCATACGGTCGCCCGGAGCGCATCGGCGAGTCTTGTCGCCGACAGGCGCAGGCGTGCCGCTCAGGCGCCCGCTGGGCCACGGCCCGGCGACACGGCACGACGCCGATGCGCGGCCAACGCGACGCGCACCAGCTGCATGTGGACCTCGGACTTCGACACGACTGCATCGGCAGCCACGTCGGCGGCGAGTTGCGACAAGTCTTCGCGCTTGCCGCTCGACACCAAAACAATCGTCAAATTCTGGAGCTTCGAGTTCCTGCGGAGCAACTTTGCCAACTTGTCGCCGGAAATGTCCGGCATCATCACGTCGAGAACGATAATATCGATTTGGTGTTGGAGAATCAGTCTGGTGACGCCGATTGGTGATCCCGTGTCGAACACCTGGCAGCCGCCGCCGCGAAGCAACTCGCACATGAGCTCGCGCACTATCTCGTCGTCATCAATGACTAGAGCGCGCGGATTTGCCATCTGTCAGCAGGATACTCAGTGACCGAGGAACGGCAAGTGAGAACGGAAAGCAAACCCGACGCCCCCAAACAGAGCGATTCGCTGCGATCCAAGCTTCTTCGCACCACGATGGGGATCTGGGTATTCGTTAGCCTGACAACGCTCGGCGCGGTGGGACTCGTCCAGTACCGTGCATCTGCCGAGGCGGCGCGGCGCACCGAGGGGTATGTGCGAGAGACCCATCGCGAACGGGGACGACTGCTAGTGGCGAACCAGACCCTGGCGCTCCGCGTGATGGCGATGGATAACGCCTTTTCCGACGTCCGCGAGCTCGTCAGACAAACGGTTCACGAGGACCCCGACGTTATCTATGGGTCATTCGCGGACGCCGACGGCGCGCCCTGGATCGTCGTGACGCCGAAGACGCCCGATACGGGTCTGGCGGGCGGCGAAGCGCGCCCCTGGGTACGTGACCTGCCCGAGGAGCCGGCCCGCGTGCCGGCCGCCGGACCTCGCGTTCGCGCGCTGGTCGCCTTTGACGCAAACATCGAGGAGCACGCGGCGGACGTGTTCGACGGAGCCGACTATCTTGGCACCGTCCGATACGGCATCAGCATGGGGCGAACGGAGCTCGTCGTGCGACAGGAGCTCGATCGCGCCAAGCGGTCGCTGCTGCGTCTTCTTAGCCTGCTCGCGCTGCTGGGCGCGGGGGGTGTCGTTCTTGGAGTCGCTGCGATTCGGAGGATGGCTCATCGGATCACCGAGCCGCTCTCGGAGTTGGCTTCCGTGTCCAACGAGCTCGCGCAAGGCAACAGAAGCATACGAGCAACCGTATCGAGCGGCGACGAGATCGAGCAATTGGCACGAACGTTCAATGCGATGGCCGACGCAAACCAGCTTGCGATGCAAAAGCTGGAGGTCAAGACGGCCGAGGCCCTGGAGGCATCGCGGCTCAAGAGCGAGTTCCTCGCCAACATGAGCCACGAGATTCGCACACCAATGAACGGCATTCTGGGGGTCGTGCGCTTGGTGCACAAGATGCCCTTGGACGGAAAGCTGCGACGATACGTCGAAACGATCGACTCTTGCGCCTCGGCGCTCCTGACGATCATCAACGACGTGCTGGACTTCTCCAAAATGGAGGCCGGAAAATACAGCCTCAAGCGCGTCGTCTTCGACTTTCGCACCGTGGTGCAAGAGGTCTGCGAGCTCCTGGCCACGCGGGCCCACGACAAAGGGTTGGAGGTCGTCTGTCGCATCGACCCTAAGCTCGGCGCACTGCACCACGGCGATCCCGATCGGCTGCGTCAGGTGGTCAACAATCTGCTCGGCAACGCCATTCAGTTCACCGCCCGCGGCGAGGTGTTCGTCGACGTGCGCCTGCTGGAA
Source organism: uncultured Polyangiaceae bacterium (assembly GCA_964531095.1). GTDB lineage: Bacteria > Myxococcota_A > Polyangia > Polyangiales > Polyangiaceae > Palsa-1150. The sequence continues at coordinate 62,621 of CAZHED010000029.1, forward strand.
CGCAACGAGCAGAGCGAAGCCATCCGGATTGCCGTAGTCGACACGGGGATCGGTATCGCGCCGCAGGATATTTCGAAGCTCTTCAACGCATTCTCACAGCTCGACGGCTCTTCGGTGAGGAAGGTCGGCGGAACGGGTCTGGGGCTGGCGCTCTCGAAGCGTCTGGTCGAGATGATGGGGGGCTCGATTGGCGTCAAGAGCGCCGTCGGCGAGGGCAGCGAGTTCTTCTGCGAGCTGAGACTCGACACCGCCGGCGACGGCTTCGAGGATCGGGGGCTCTGGGCGGACGGCAAGTTGGCCTTGGTCGTGGAGGGCCACCCCCGATGGCAAGGCGTGGTCCGCGAGCATCTCGAAGCGTGGGGAATGAAGGTGGTCTGCTTCGACCACGCCCGGGAAGCCCTGGAGCGAATCAAAGCGGAAGCAGCCACGCGCTTCGACGTGGCGGTCATCGGCACCCAAATTGGTGAGCTTTCCGTCGACGAATTCGTTCGCCAGCTGCGCTCTCTCGAAGGCGGGACCAGGCTTCCCCTCGTTGCCTTGTACCAACTGGGCGCAGGCTCGTTCGTCAGCGACATAGAGCGGGAGCTCGCCGCCCAGATACCGAAGCCCCTGCGGTTCTCGGAACTGTACAACGCCATGCAGCAGATTTTGAACGGCCAGAAAACACCTTGCAGCAAAGCGCCGGCGTCCGCGGAGGTACCGCTGGAGCGCGGCGGACGGGTGTTGGTGGTCGACGACAATGAAATCAACCGCTTCGTTGCGGCAGAGATGCTGGAACAAATGGGCTACGAAGTGGAGACTGCGCAAGACGGCGCCGAAGCCGTGGAGCGCGTCAAGGGTGGAGAGTTTTCGGTGGTGCTGATGGACTGCCAGATGCCGGTAATGGACGGCTACACGGCGACTCAAGAGATCCGGCGTAACGAGCAGGGTCAGAGGCGCCGTCAGGCGATCGTCGCACTGACGGCTCATGCGCTGACTGGAGAGCGAGAGCGCGTTCTCGCAGCGGGCATGGACGATTACCTCTCCAAGCCGGTGCGGCCCAACGCGCTCGACAAGATGATCCGCCGGTATGCAAAGGTCAGGACGAAGTCCGTGCCGAAGCAGCAGCCGCTCCCCAACGGGCGAGAGGAGGAGCCCTCCCTCGATGCCACGATCGCGCGCTCGCAGAAATTGATCGAGCTTTTCCTAAAGAACGTGCCCGGACAGCTCAACGCCATCGAAGCGGCCGCGAGCCAGGGCCAACTCTCGGAGCTTCGTGGATACGCCCACAAGACGAAGGGCAGCTGCCTCGCGTTGGGAGCCGTCTCGATGGCCAAGACCGCCGAGAAGCTGCAAAAGCTCGCGGAAACGGGCAGTCTCGACGGCTCCGGCGATCTCGTTGCGGCCATCCGGGACCAGTACCAGGAGGTCGCCCAGGAGCTCCGGAGGGAACAGGCCTCTACGTAGCCCTTCTCATTCGAGCGCCCGGTCGATGTGCTTTAGGGCGTCCTGACGCAGTCCGAAGTTGGCGCGCACCATCTTCACGTCGACTACGGTCTTGACCGAAAGGGGAAGCTCCACGGGGTGGGCCTCGACTCGCCAGCCGTCGTCGGCCAGCTCGAAGATCAGGTTCGCCGCTTGAAGCCCCATGGCCTCATGATCGGGAACCACGGCCAGGGTGCCGAGAGGGGAATCGGGGTTGACTAGGTTGGCCACGCCAACGATGACCGGCAGCTTCGCCTCGCTGAGCTCGGGCCTCCATGCTTCGTCGCGGAACTGCGCGTCGCGCACCAGGGCGTTGTCGTTGAGTATCCAAACGGCGTCGACGCCGCGCTCCTTGATCAACGTGTCGAGGGCTTCTCGCAATCCGTCGGCCGTCACGTCGCTGGGCACGGGCACCGGGACGATCTCGATGTGCTCCGCGGCCGCGGGCCCTCTCTGGCGCTCGACGAACTTGCCGAGGCTCGGTCGATAGATCACCCCCACTCGATTGACAGGTGCTCGGATGACGGTACGCAGATTGACGAATGCGGTGACCCCGGGAACTTCGTATGCGATTCCGGTCGCGCGCTCGAGCGTGGCCTGCACCTCTTCGATGAGCGAAGCCATGAGCAATACGGTGGGCGGAAACGAAGCGGCCGGGTGGGCCAGCTCGAATTTGCTGAGCAGGGTCATGCTCGCGTTGTTCATGAGAACGAGGCAGGTGGGCTTCGCGCGTTGAATGGCCGCGCCCAGCTCGTCCGGCGTCGTGCCCGGGGTGACGACGAATGTGCTGACGTCGAATGTCTTGCGCACCTCGGAGACGAGGCTCTTTCGCGCGTCCAAGAAATTGGGCGAGCTCGGCATGGCAATGAAAATAGTGGGGGCGCCGGCGCGAGCTGGAGGATCGACGATCACGGCCAAGCCCTCCTTCGGGGTGTTGGCTCGGCCACCAGCGGGCGCGCAGCCCGCGAAGGCGACGCACGCGGCCGCGATCCACGACAAGCCCCGGCACAGCCTTCCCGTCCGCGCCGTGCTCATTGAGCGCTCCACGTGTCGATACCGAGGAGGCGGTTCGTCGCCGGGTCGAGGTCATGGAAGGACCTGACGATTACGTCACGGACGGCATCGTTGAGCACCGCGACCGCCGGCAAGCCCACGAGGCCGTCCTGCAGCTCCCGCGTCTTGATCGGAAGGCGCGTCCGCTCGAGCAGGCGCGGCACGGCGGCGCCGGGGAGCACAACGCCGTCGGCGCCCGAAAACTCGAGCAGCGGCAGAAGATCTTCGATCTTCGAGACACGCTTCATTTTGACGTCGTTCGTCTTGAGCAGCCGATTCAGAAACGACTGGGTACCCTCACGGCCCATCATGTCGACTACGCCGATGGTCTTGCCCGCGAGCGGGCCGTCGAGAGGCCGGCCTGTGGATGCGAGCACGTAGGGCTCGACCCCCTCCCCGTCGCGCTTTCCTTGCAGCGTCACCCGCTCTCCTCGGTACTCGATGACCGGCGTGATGCAGAGAACTGCGTCGGGCTGAGCGCTGCTGAACACCTCCTCGAAGTCGCGAAAACGGCCGAACACTGTGACGGCAAGATCCGGCAGACGTTCCTGCAACGCCTTTTCCACCGCGCTCGACTTGACGTCGAGCTGAAGAAAAACGTAAACGAGCGGCTTGCGGCTTTGCGCCTTCGCCGGCCTGTCCGGCACTTGGCAGAGCGCCGAGACGAGCCCCGCGATGGCAAGCGAGAACTGTCGGCGCGGCAGGCAGGCGTTCGGCATTCGCGAGCGGCGCAACGATACCACCGGTTCGCGGCTCTTTTGAAATCCGCCGCTCCCATACACGCCCACCCCCGCGCACGTTGGTCGCAGCCCTATTGACCGGCCCTCTCAAGAATCGGCGATTCGTGGCCGTAGCCATGTACTGCGACCGCGGGAAAATGCGGCGTGCGACGCAATCGAAGCTGAGTGCGCCGATGGTGAGCTGGAAGAGCGGCCCTCGACGAAAGGTACCCACACCAGTGATGCGCGCGAATCGGGTCTTCTCTAATGCCATCGCAAAAGGGATTGCGCTTATCCTCCTTCCGGTCGGCGCCTCACTCCTGGCCGTCGAACCCAAGGCTTTCGCCCAGGATGCAGGTCCGCGTAGTGCTCCGGAGGGTGTGCTCACACCAGTGACTCCCCCGGGAAACTCGGCCACCCGGTCCGCCTCGTCGCCGGACACGTCTGACCTGTCCCTCGAAGAGCTGCTGAACGTCGACGTCACCACGGTGTCCAAGTTTGCGGAGAAGCAATCGGACGCGCCCGGCATCATCACGGTCTTGTCGGCCGACGACCTGAAACGCTTCGGCGGCACGACGCTTAAGGACATGCTGGACCGGGTGCCAGGGCTGAATGCCTCCCGTGGATACTTGACCGACCGCAGCACGATTGCCGCTCGCGGAGACCAAGTCCGGGTCAACTCCGGCCACATCCTCCTCTTGATCAACGGCAGGCCCGTTCGCGAGACGATGGAGGGCGGCCTGAGCAGCGACATGTTCGAACGCTTTCCGGTGGCCGCCATCGACCGAATCGAAGTGATCAAGGGCCCCGGATCGGTGCTCTACGGCTCCGATGCTTTCTCCGGCGTGATCAACGTCATAACGAAGGACGTAGACAGCACCGGCGTGTCGGCGTCCGGACTCGTCGGAAGCGACGGCGCGTACGATCCTTCAGCGACCGCCACGCTGAAGATCGACGACCTGAAGGTCCTCTTGTCGGCGAGATATCTCGAGCAGCCGCGCTGGAAGGGCGACTACCTGTTCCGGAACACACCGACGTCTCCGATTCAGAGCCTGCCGATCAACGGCCCGGACAAGGGGTCCGGTGCCTATCTCGACGCGAGCTACAAGGGCCTGCGTCTCATGGCGGCGTACACCGATTGGACCTACTGGTACCAGCTCAAAGGAATCATCAACAACGGCTCTTGGGCAAAGCGATTCGTCAACTTGGGCTATACGTACAAGCTACTCGATCGTTGGAAGGCCGACCTGAACGTAGGTTATACGAATTCCACGTTGGACTTCACGAAGAACCGGCCATTCGTGCTGCGAGACTCCCATGAGTTCATCGCGGAGTGGACGAACTTCATCGACGTGCTTCAAAATGCCAGGATCGTCGTCGGTGGGCTCTTCAACAGCAGAGGGGGCACGGAGACGAACCACGCGCCGGGACCGGTGCGGACGACGGACGACGCGCGGCAACTGGGGTTTCAAGCCTACGCGCAGATGGACTATCGACCGTGGCGCCAGGTCAAATTCATCGGTGGTATCCAGGCGAACAAGGTGGGCAACCTGGACGCCGGCGTCGTGCCGAGGCTCGGGCTCATCGTCTCGCCTACGTCGCGCATCAATTTCAAAGGCCTTTATAGCACGGCGTACCGAGCTCCGAGCATCGACGAGTTATTCTTGACCGACGTCAACCTGCGTGGGCAAGCCACACTCAGGCCGGAAAAGGTCGGGACGGTCGACGTCGGCGTCACCTACCAAGGCGAACGGGTACAGCTCGGGGCGAGCTACTTTTACAGCAAACAGACCGACATCATCAGGCCCGCGATCGCCCCTGGCGCGACAGGAACGAACGCCTTGCAGTTCTACACGAACACGAGCGGGGTGGAGATCCAGGGAGGCGAGGTCGAAGCCAAGGCGTACATCATCAGGTCCGTATACGTGACGGGCTCTGCGCTCTACCAGAGGAGCCAGAACGATCAGGGTCAGGTCGGGGTGACGCCGATCCCTGCCATCACCGCGAAAGCAGGCGTGAGCTATCTTTCGGACGACGGCGTAAACGTCAGCCTATTCGACATTTTCGGTGGCTCGTACGGATCGCAATTCCAGAACACGCTCAACCCGACGCCGCAGCCCTACAACGAGCTCAACCTGCACGCCACCTGGGACATCAACAGGTTCTTCCGCCTGCGATTCAAGCCGGAGATAACGCTGCAGCTTCAGGTGAACAACGTGCTCGACGACCGGTATTACATTCCCGAGTGGGGAGGCACGGTTCACGACGCGATACCGGGTTCCGTCGGTCGCGTCATCTACGGCGGCCTGAGTCTGGCGCTGTAACGTCGGCCAGCCCCTTTTTCCGCGGCCTGCCCGGAGCTACAGCACCACCTCGCGCAGCGTGATCTTGCTCGGGTCGGCGATGCCAACGCCGAGATCGGCAGCGCCCTGGATGTACGCGGGCGGGCGCCCTTCGTCGGTCAACGACTTTAGTTTGAACTTCGCGCGCGCCTTCTCGACCACATCCCACCCGATGGCGTCGAGCGCGACAGGATCGGTCGACGCGTAGACCGACTCGTGCGGCGTCACGTACTCGGGGTGCTTGTAGAGAGGCCCGCCGTGCGCCATCACCTTGAAGCCGTCGATGATGCAGAGGCGCAATCGCGAGCGCAGGATGTCTTGTGCAGACAGGATCGCGATCTGCGGGCTGGCGTGGTGGTCGTGGAAGTCTTGCGGATTGACGCTGCATCCGTGCGTCATGTTTTTGAGCGCACCGGTGTAGCCGCAGATCGAGTGGTCTTTGATCAGCGCGAAGTTGATGAGCGCCGTCGATTCGGTCAGGGCGCGCACGAACTTGGTGTGCCGCTGCGTGCCGGGGATGTCGCGCCAGTCCATCGTCGCGTCTTTGTTCGTGTGCCACGCGACGCTCACCCCCGCAGGAACGCTCCTCGCGGTGATGCGCGTTCCATTCATGAAGCCGGGATACTGCTCGAGCACCGTGATGTTCGCCGCCGGCACGCCCGAAGCGATCATCGCCTCGAGGAAAGGCAGCACCAGCTCCTTGTTCGTCGCCATGTTCTGCAGGGCGATCCCGTTGACTTTGACGCACACCTTGTCGTCCGGATGCACGAAGAGCTTCGCTGCTTCCGTCAGGTCGCTCTTGCCGGTGAGCTCTTGCAGGGCGCGGCGGAGCATCTCTTTGGCGTCGTCGGGCCTCGGGAAGATGCCGTTCGCCTCGAGGCAACCGCTCTTGGTCACTTTCGCCACGCGACCGGGCGCCGTGAGCGGCACGAAGCCGGCAGGCGGCCGGGCAGCGAGATCAGGGGTGCTGCGTGCCAGGGCTGGTCGCGAAGGCAGCAGCGCGACCGCAGCCGTGGCGGCGACCGCTGCGCTCCCCAAGAACGCGCGGCGCGATCGGAATGAAGCGGCGCCGCCGTCGCCCTCGATGCGGTAGAGAACCAGCTTCTCTTCATTGGAGAGCTCGACAGCCATGACCACCTCCGGCAGGGTAGTGGATACCACGCACCGGCCGCCGAGGCCAAGCCGCCACCGTTCCGTCCGGCCGCAGCGTAGCCGGCGTGAGGCGGCTCGGGACAGGCGCCGGACGTCCGGGCCACTGGGCGCACTGCCCGCACGGCCGCTCTGACGCGCGCTTTCTCCGCCCTTTTGTGCCCCGGCGCGCCCACCACCCGCGCCCGCGCGCGACGGCACGGGGATCGCACACTCTCGACCCGCCACGCGCCACGGCGCCCGTCCTCGGCTCGCCGAGGCGCTGGTCACACGCTGGGAGAAGACCATGGACGAGCAAACGAGCAAGACGATGAAGGTAGTCTGGACGGTGGTCGACCGCGGACAGGGCAAGTCGTACTGGACGCGGGTCGGCGTCGGATTCGTCAACCGCGACGGATCGCTCACATTGAGACTCGACGCGATCCCGATCAACGGGAGCCTCCAGGTTCGCGAGTGGCAGGAGCCCTACGAGCGCCGCACCGATGCCGCGGAGCCCGCTCCCCGCACGAGAGCCAAACAGCACTCGACAGGCGATTCGCTTCTCTGAAGCGTTGGTACAACCCCCGTGGAGCCATCGTTCCCGGGCGCGCTGTCGCGTTTGGCGGCGCGCGTGGTCGGCTCTCGATTCGCAAAGCCGATCGCGCGCGTCGCGCTCGCTGCCGCGGGCCTCGCTCTCCTCGCCTTCGTCGGCCGCTCGAGCATTGCCGGGGCTGGCGCCGGCTCCGCGGCGACGGCCGCCACCTTCTCCGCGGTTCCTGCAGCCGTGCTCTCCCCGGGTGCCGCACCACCCGGCGGAGCCGGGTACACGCCAACCGCCGTCGGGGCCCAGTTCGGCGCGGCGGAGAGCATGTCGGCCGACACGGCCGCCCCCGCACCCGCTGCCCCAACGCCCTCCGCGCGCGACCGCGCATCGCCCGACGATCCGGTGATCCTCAACACGGCGACGGACGCCGAGCTGAGACGCCTTCCTGGCGTCGGCGCGAAGCGGTCGGACGCGATTCTGGCGCTGCGAGCCCGGCTCGGGCGGTTTCGCGCGATCGAAGATCTCCTCAAAGTGAAAGGGATCGGCCGGGCCACGCTCAAGAGGCTGCGCCCGCTCGTGCGGCTCGACCCGCCTGTCTCCGACGCTGGTGCTCCTCGAGCCGCTACATCAACCTCTCGTTGACGGCCTTGCGGAGCGCGTCGACCAGCGGCCGAATGCGCTCCTGCCGCAATTTGAAGGCGGCGCGGTTGGCGATGAGCACACTCGAAATGCGCGCGATCTCCTCGCGCTCCTCCAGGCCGTTCTGGTGCAACGTCTCGCCCGTCTCGACGATATCCACGATGAGGTCTGCGAGCCCGACGAGCGGCGCCAACTCCACGGAGCCTTGCACGTACACCACTTCGGCCTGCACCCCGCGCCTGGCGAAATGGGCGGTCGCGCTGCGCGGGTACTTGGTCGCCACACGGGGTACCCCGGTCGGTGCCGGCTTGCCCGTCACCCCGGCGACGACCATTCGGCAGCGCCCGATTCCGAGATCGATTGGCTGATACACGTCGCACGAACGCTCCATCAAGACGTCGCGCCCGCAGACGCCCAAGTCGGCGGCGCCATACTCGACGTAAGTCGGCACGTCGTCCGGCTTCAGCAAGAGAAAACGCAGATGCGACGCGGCCATTTCGCGCACGAGCGAACGGTCGTCGGCGAGAAGAACGTCCGCGTCGGCCCCTGCCAACGCGAAAAGGGGAGCGACCGCGCGCAGCACCCTCCCCTTGGGGAGCGCGATCGTCAGTCGCTCGGTCATGCGTCGGCTCCCTTCACGCGCTCGATGGT
>CAZHED010000030.1:0-70178 GCA_964531095.1 uncultured Polyangiaceae bacterium
GGGTTGCCAATCAGTGTACGCGCTGCACCCCGTTGGCGCCAAGCTTCGAGCCACGCGCTTCTCGCACACGCGCGATTCGGATGGGCTCCGAGCCCGCTTCCTTATCGGGCAAGCAAGAAGCGATCAGCCGCTCATAGCGATCGAGCCCCGATGACAAGCCGAAATGCGGCGCGGTCACGTCGCGCGCCGCGCGCAGCTGCGCGACGTCGACCACGGAGCCGGCAATCGCGCGCGCGGCACGCTGCAGCTCCCCCTCATCGACCGAACGCAAGACACATCCGGAGCCCGCGCGCTCGACCCAACGGGCCGCGTCGGAGTTGCAGCCGAAGAACATCGGGCGCACGCCGGCGGCGAAGAACTCGGCGAGCTTCGTCGGCATCTTCGCGCGATTCGCGGCCGTTTCGGGGACCAGCAGGAGCCCCCAGTCGATCCATTGGAGCCAATCGGGCATCCGCGAATGCTCGGCATACGCGACCGTGGCCCGATCCGAAGGGATGCCCACGGCCTGCAGGGCGGCTTCGTACTCGCGCTGCTGCGCCGACAGAATGAGCAGATGCGTCGTGGGGCTCATTTGCGTCGCGAGCTTCGCGAGCGACAGCGTCTCTTTCACGAAGTAGGTGCCATTGAGCGCCCCCACGATGCCCATCACGGTCCGGCCGGCGAGGCGCCCTCGGATCGCGGCCGGAACGCACGCGCTTTCGACCGGTTTCGCAGGACGAGTGTCACGGAGCGAAAACGCATCGTAATCGGCGCACGTGGGGATCACGTCGAGCCAGCGGGGAGGCGGGCCGAAGAGCCCCGACGCGACGTCCGCCGCCTGAACGGACGTGAGCGTCACGACGGCCTTTGCGGAGCGAAAGAGCGTCTGCTCGACGAGCTTGCCCGCCGCGTACGACGCCGCCGTGGAAAACCAGCCGCCGGGACCGGAGCGCTCTTCGATCCAGTAGCCGCGCGCGTCGAACACGTAGGGCAGCCCGCGCAGCCGTTGAAGCGCCTTGGCGACGATGGCGCTCTGGTAGCCGCGCGCGTGAACGAGCTGGATGCCTTCGCGGCGCGTGACGGTCAGGGCCTCGGTGGCGACCCGCGCCAGGATCTGCGCCGCGCGCCGCGGCGTGGCCATCGATCCCTCGCGCCGAAGGGCCGTCCACGCCACGCCAGCCGGGCGCAGCATGTCGTCGACCGCCCTGCGGAGCTCGGCGTTGTCGAGATCGGCCGCCCGCTCGACGGAGAGAAGGTGGTACCGAAGCCCCCGCCGCGAAAGGCCCGCGAGGACGCGCACGACTTGCGAGAAGAGCAAAGGCTGCAGCACGCCGTCGAAAGAGACGTAGAGGACGTCCGCGGCCATGGCTCGCCGGTGGGTGTACCCAAGCGGCGACCCCAGGACAAGTGCGGGGACCCGCGCGGCCGAAGCGCTGGCCGGCAGCGCGGGCGTGCGCTACTGACGCTCCGCGGGCCATCGATGTGCGGGATCTTCGGGGCGGTATTCACGCAAGCGAGCGAGCGCGTGGATGTCGAAGGTGTGCTCCGCGCGCTCCACCATCGCGGCCCCGATTCGCACGGAACGTTCCGATCCCAGGACGCCGTCCTCGCCCACACCCGATTGGCCATTTTGGATCTGAGCGAGGGCGGCCACCAGCCGATGGCGAGCGCCGACGGCCGCTACGTCACCGTCTTCAACGGCGAGATTTACAACCATCACGACCTGCGTCGTGACCTCGAGAGCCGCGGCGTTCGATTTCGCTCGCGGTCGGACACCGAAGTGATCGTCGAAGGCTACGCCGCCGGCGGAGCGCGTTTTCTCGAGCGCCTCGACGGGATGTTCGCGCTGGCCATCGTCGACGCCGTCGATCGGCGGCTGGTCCTCTTGCGCGATCGAACCGGCAAAAAGCCGCTCTATTATTCGTGGCAGTCCGGTTCGTTGCGGTTCGCGTCCGAAATCCGGGCCCTGCTCGCGTCGGGGCTCTCGGCGACGATCGACGTAACCCAGCTGCCGCTTCTCCTTGCCCTCGGCTACGTCCCGGCCCCGGACACGCTCTACGCGGGGATTCGCCAGCTGCCCCCCGCGTCGATCCTCACGCTCGACGCGGGCAGGGAGCCGATCGTCCGAACGTATTGGGCCGCCCGCTTCGATGGGCCGCGCCACCCCGTATCGGAGGAAGAGGCGCGGCACGAAGTCCGTCGCCTGGTCGATGAGTCGGTGCGCCGGCGCATGGAGGCGGACGTCCCCCTCGGCGCGTTTCTCTCGGGCGGAATCGACTCGACCATCGTGGTCGGGCTGATGGCGCGGGCGTCGACCCAGCCGATCAAAACGTTTTCGATCGGCTTTTCCGGCGACCGGCGGTTCGACGAGACCGAGTTCGCGCGCGCCGCCGCGACGGCGTTCGCGACCGATCACACGGAGTTCGTCGTCGACCCGAGCTCCTTCGAGCTGATCGATCCGCTCGTCGAAGTGTACGACGGCCCTTTCGGCGACGCGTCGGCGATCCCTACGTCCATCGTCGCCCGGCTCACGCGTGCGCACGTGACCGTGGCGCTCGGCGGCGACGGCGGCGACGAGCTTTTCTGCGGATATCCACGGTTCCTCGCCGCCGAGGCGGGTGACCGCGTTCCGGCGGCCCTCTTGCGCCAGGCCGCGCGCGCCGCAAGCCTCGTCTCCGATGCGGGATCACCGCGGTCGCTTCTGCGCAGGGCCAAGCGCATGCTCACGACCCTCGCGCAGCCCCTGCCGCAACGAATGCTCCGCTGGCAATCCTTCTTCGTCGACGATCTGGAGGGGCTGATGCAGCCCCGGCTCCGGGAGCGGGCCGATCCCGCCGCGGCGTCCGATTGGATCGACCGGGTCGCGGGCGCCTGCGGACATGGCTCGCCCCTCGCCATGGCGCTGGGCATCAACTTCATGTCGTATCTCCCCTACGATTTGCTCGTCAAATCCGACCGGGCGGCGATGCTGCACAGCCTCGAGCTGAGGTCGCCTTTTCTCGACACGGCCCTCATCGAGTACGTCACCGCGTTGCCCGACCGCATGAAGCGCCGCGGTCTCACGACCAAGTGGATCTTGCGCCGTGCATTCGCCGACCTGGTGCCCCCGGCCATTCAACGAAGGGGCAAGATGGGATTCGGCGTCCCGCTCGGCACGTGGTTTCGAACGGGGCTGCGCGACTACGTCCGCGACACGTTTGCTCCGTCGGCTCGTCTGTACGAGTACGTGCGCCCGGACGTGGTCCGCCGGCTTCTCGACGAGCACGAAGCGGGCGTGCAAGACCACGAGTACAAGATGTGGCTGCTCATCACCGTCGAGCGCTGGCTTCAGCTCCTGCCGACCTGGGGCGCAGCCACGCTCCCCGGGGCATAACGCCTGCTGACGGCTGGGGCGTCGGGGGGGGGAGCGCAGGCGGAGCGGAGGCAGCACCCGGGTAAAGCGTGGTAGGTTGGCCCACATACGCGCATGCCATCGCGAGGCCGCGAATACCAGCCGGGGGAGCACGTGCCGGGGACGGTCTACGAGGTCGTGCGCCTGATCGGCGCCGGCGGGATGGGCACCGTCTACGACGTCGAGGACACGAGCATCGGCAAGCGGTACGTCCTCAAGACGCTGCACCCGCAGCTCGGCGCGCGAGAAGACGTCGCCCGCCGAATGCAGAAAGAGGCGCGCACCCTCGCGCGTCTGAACCACTCGAACATCGTCGAAGTGATCACCGCGGGCGTCACCGCCGACGATCTGCGTCTCCCGTATTACGTGATGGAACGGCTCAACGGTCAGTCGCTGCGCGTCGTGATCGAAAAGAAGGGGCAGCTCGAGCTTCCGCACGCCTACCACATCGGCATCGATCTGCTCGACGCGCTCGATCACGCCCACGACAAAGGCGTCATCCACCGCGACGTGAAGCCGGACAACATCTTTCTTCACCGGACGCCGGCCGGCGTGACCGTCACCAAGCTGCTCGACTTCGGGATCCTGTCGCTCCTCGACGGCACGGCGCGCGAGACGGGCGGGCGCTTCCTCGGCACCCTCCGCTACTCGGCCCCCGAGCAGCTTCGCGGCGAACGTCCGACGCCCAAGGTCGACGTGTACGCGGCCGGCTTGGTGCTCTACGAGATCATCGCGGGCCGGGGCCCCTTCGACGAGGAGAAAGACCCTCAGGCGATCGGGGCCGCGCACCTGAACACGCCGCCGCCCATGCTGTCGCGCTTCGCGCCGGTCGCGCCCGAGCTCGAGGCGCTGATCATGGCGGCGCTGGCCAAAGACCCGGAGGCGAGACCCCGCGACGCGTTTGCGTTCGCGGCGAGCTTGCGCCGTCTCAAGCGCGCCTTGGCGGGATCGCAAGGGCGCGATTCGACGGAGGACCGGGCGACCGCCGCGGCGGTCATCGGGCCGGAGTCGGCCGCGTCGGGGTACGTCGACGTGCGCGTGCCGTCGTCGGACGGCCCCTACGTCATTTCTCCGGCTCGCGGGCTCCGGCCGACGACCCAGACGCGCTTTCCGTTGACGACTTTGCCCGGGATCACGCCGCCGACCGTCGGGCCCCCGCTGGCGGATCCGCGCACCTCGGCGCCGACGGCGACTTCGCCGCGGTCGGTCGACCGCTTGGCCCGGACCAACAGCCTCGCGCCCGACACGCTGCCCTCGCCGAAGCACGGCACCGAGCCGATCGACCTCGTCGCGCGGGCATCCCCCGGATCTTCGGTCGCCGGTGCTCCGTCGTCCGCGGGCGACGCGCTGCGCTGGCCCGACGAGCGCGTCTCGACGACCAGCGAAGCTCCGCAGGTGCAGACGCTGTCGGTTCCGGCGCCGCGGTCGCTGCGGTCGGCCGCGAAGATCGCTGGCGCCGCGGCGGTGGTGGGCGCGGGCGCCGCGATGGGAATCTTCGTGTTCGTCGGCCGTACGCCCACCAAGCCGGCAGCGGGGCCTCCGCAAGTGGGGGTCACCGCCTCGGTGGCGCCGCCCGCGAGTGTGGTCGCCGCCGTTCCTCCGCCGGGAGCTCCGTCCGCCGAGCCGGTTGCGCCTCGCGAGGCGCCCGTCGCGAGCAGCGAGCCCACCGCTTCTTCGACCCCGGTCGCCGGGCCGCCGCGTGCAAAGCCGCGGGCGCTGGCGTCTGCCACAGCGAAACCGGCGGCTCCCAAGCCGCGCCTCGATCGGCCTGGACCCGGGTTCTGAAGGGCTCGGCCACGGGGCCGTCCGCTCCGGTCACCTCGGACGCATGCGCGGAGCAGGCTTGGTCGGGTCTTCGGGCCACGAGTGCCTCGGGTAGCGGCGCATCAGCTCTTTGCGTACTCCCGGGTAGTGGCGCTGCCAGAACCCGGCGAGGTCGGTCGTTACCTGGACCGCCCGCCCGTTGGGAGCCAAGAGCTCGAGCACGATCGCGGCGCGACCGCCCAAGCGCGGTCCGTCGGTCATGCCGAAGAAGTCTTGCAAGCGGGAGGCGATGCTGGGCGGCTTGCCGGCCTCGTAGTGGACGGTGACCGAGCGGCCCGCGGCGAGGGTGACCCGCTCCGGAGCCAGCCGGTCCACTTCGGCGGCGCGTGCGCCGGTTGAAGCTCGTAGCGCATCGAGGAGACCTGCGGCGCGGAGCTCGGCGAAGCTCGCGCGTCCGTGGCAAAGGTCCACAAGGGCTGCGCGGACCGCGTCGTCGTCGGGCGCAGCGATCGACGGCTGGACGCTTGCCGCATACCGCGCCCGAGCCAGCCATCGATCGAGCGCACCGTCCGCCGCGAACGCCCCGGTTCCCGCGGCGAGGGCCGCCTGGGCGAGGACGCGGGAGGCCTCTTCGGGGGTCGGCTCGGCCTTCTCCGACTCATGCAGCACGAGCTGCTCCCATGCGATCGACTCCCGCGCTTGCGCGCGCTCGGCCTGCGCGTTCCAGGTGACCTCGCGCCGCTCCTTCACGTCGCCGGGGAAGAGATCGATCAGCCACTCGGGCTCGATGGCGCTTGCGAGTCGAACGACCACGGCGGCACGGGCTCCGCCCCCTGCTCCGCCAGGGCCTTGCGCCCGCTCTTCCGCTTCGAGCGCGACCAGCCACTCGGCGTCGCGGACGACGCTGGTCTCGGCGAGCTCCGCCGACCCGCCGGCGGCGAGCGCGATCTGCCGCCCGCCCGCGCGAACGCGCTTGGCCACGCGATCCGGGTAGCCGGCGAGGAGCGCCATGCAAAGCGCGCCCTCGGCATCGGTTGCCGCGGGCGAGCGGCGGCGATCGCAGGCGCGCGCGAGCTGGGACGCGGCGCGGGCCACGGCGTGCGTCGCTCTCGCGTCGAGCTCGGCGGCGCGAACGGAGCCGGGGGAGAAGCGCGACTCCTGCACCTCCCGGAAGCGGTCGACGAGCGCGGCGATGTCCGAGCGATCGGTCGGCTCGTCGTGGACGCGTCCCGGGCCGAAGCGCTGCTTGCTCGAAGCGCGGATGTCTCCCTCGGAGAGAATCGCCGCCGCGACGCACGCGTCGTCGGCCACGCCGCGCCGCTCCCCCTCGACGACGACGCGCGCGACGCGCGGGTGAACGGCAAATCGGAGCATCGCGCGACCCGTGTCGGTGATCGCACCCGCCGGGTCGATCGCGCCGAGCCGCGCGAGCAGATCCTCGGCCGCGCGGACGTGCGCCTCGGGCGGAGGCTCGAGCCAGGGGACGCTCCCGAACGTTCGCTCCGCCGCCGCGAGGGGCGGCAACGTCGCGATCTCCAGCCTGGTTTGGGCGAGGTCGAGGCGGCGAATCTCGGGCGCGTCGTGCTCGGGGCGCGAGTCGAAGTCGGCTCGCGTATAGAGGCGCAGGCACCGCCCCGCGCGCGTCCGCCCCGCTCGCCCCGCGCGCTGGGTTGCCGACGCCCGGCTCGCCTTTTCGACGCGCAGCCTGGGGAGCCCCGACCACGGCGCCTGCGACGCGACCCGCGCGAGCCCAGAATCGACGACCGCGAAGATGCCGTCGATGGTGACCGACGACTCCGCGACGTTCGTCGAGAGGATCACTTTGCGGCGGTCCGCCCGGAGAATGGCCTGGTCCTGCTCGTTGGGCGACAGGTCGCCGTGCAGCGGGACGACGAGCAGGTTCGCTTCGGCCGCGATCGTTTCGCACGCGTCGCGCGCGCGGCGGATCTCCGCCGCACCGGGGAGGAAGACGAGGACATCGCCGTCGAGGCCTTCGACCACCAGCCGGCGCACGGCGGAGGCGACCAGCGATGCGAGCGGGCGGTCTTCGGGGGCGGGGAGGTGCTCGACGGCGACGTCGAACCGCCGCCCCTCCGATCGCAGCACCGGGGCGCCGAGATACGAGGCGAGCGCCTCGGTGGCGAGGGTGGCGCTCATCACGACGACGCGCAGGTCGGGGCGCCGGCTGCGCCGCAGGCGCTCGACGAGCGCGAGGGCGACGTCGCCTTGCAAGTGCCGCTCGTGGAATTCGTCGAGGACGACGGCCGAAACGCCGGCGAGATCGGGGGCGCCGAGCAGCTTGCGGCCGAGCACACCCTCGGTGACGAAGCGGATGCGCGTTCGCGCGCTCGACACGTCTTCGAAGCGCACTTGGTAGCCGACCGTTCCGCCGACGCTCTCGCCCAGCTCTTCGGCGACGCGCCGCGCGGCAAGGCGCGCCGCCAGGCGGCGCGGCTCGAGCACGATGATCTCGCCCGGCGCGAGCCCCGAATCGAGGAGGGCTCGCGGGACGCGTGTCGTCTTGCCCGCCCCGGGGGGCGCTTCGATGACCAGGGTGGGATGGGTTCGCAGCGACGCGACGATCGCGGGCAGGAGCGGGTCGATCGGGAGCGGCTGCATCTATGGGGTCTCGTCTTCCTGTATTAAGAGCCCCATGCGTCTTCGCACGGCCGTTCCGCTGGCGCCGCTGACGACACTGCGCCTCGGCGGCGCGGCCGCGCGCATGGCCGACATCGAGGGCGAGCCGGACGTCGTCGACGCCGCGCGGGACGCGCAGTCCCGGGGCGAGGCGATGTTCGTGCTCGGAGCGGGGAGCAACGTCGTCGTCGCCGACGAAGGGTTTGCCGGGCTGGTCGCGCGAATGGCGGCCCGTGGCGTCGACGTCCGCCGGGAGGGCGGTCGGATCGTCGTGGACGTCGCGGCGGGCGAAATCTGGGACGATCTCGTCGCGCGCGCGGTGGACGAAGGCTGGTGCGGTGTCGAGTCGATGAGCGGCATCCCGGGATTGGTCGGCGCGACACCGATCCAGAACGTCGGCGCGTACGGCCAAGAAGTGTGCGAGACGATCGCGCAGGTGCGTGCGTACGACCGCGCCCTCGGAGCCTTCGTGGATTTGGCTCCCCGCGACTGCGCCTTCGGGTACCGAAGCAGCGTGTTCAAGCGAAGCGAGCGCTGGATCGTGACGCGCGTGCGCTTTTCGTTCCAGCCGGGGCGCGACGCGCTCGTGCGGTACGGGGAGCTGGCGCGCGCTCTCTCGGTCGCCGAAGGGGCGAGCGCGCCATCGCGTCGGGTGCGCGAGAGCGTCCTCGCGCTCCGGCGGGCCAAAGGCATGGTGCTCGATCCGGGCGATCCCGAGTCGGTCAGCGCCGGGTCGTTCTTCGTCAATCCCATCGTCGACGCCTCCACCCTCGCGTCGATTGCGGCGCGGGCCGGCGCGCCGCCGCCGAGCTTCCCCGCTGGAGAAGGGCGCCACAAAGTCGCCGCGGGCTGGCTGGTCGAGCGCGCCGGCTTCGCCAAAGGGTGGGGCCAGGGACGGGTGGGGGTGTCGCGCAAGCATGCGCTCGCGCTGGTCCATCGCGGTGGGGCCACCACGGGTGAGCTCCTCGCGCTGGCCAGGGCGATTCGCGACGGCGTGCGCGCCTGCTTCGGCGTGACGCTCGAGCCCGAGCCCGTGCTCGTGGGCTGCTCATGGGAAGAGGGCAGCCTGTAACGCGAGCAGTGCCGCCGCGATCCCGACGGCGGGACCGAGCGCCCGCGCGCATCCTTCGACGTGCCGTTGCGCGAGCGGCACCACGGCGAAGGCCGCGATGCCCCCCGCGTAGCCCACGGTCCACACGCGCCAGAAATAGCCGGCGTGCGCGCTCCACACGACCCCGGCGGGGTTCGGATCGGGATACACGGCGAACTGGATCGACCGCACGACGGCGTACGCGGCCACGGCGCCGACGAGCCCCCACGCGAGCGAGAGGGCGAACGGGACGAGCGCCGGGCCGTCGCGCTTCAGGACGCGCGCTCCTTTCGGAAGTCGATGACGCGCGGGCACTCGGGGTCGGGGCCGTGCGCGCCATCCACGAACGACGCGACGACTTTGCAGCCCCCTTTGCACACGGCTCGCAGCGAGCACGAGGCGCACGGCTCGGGCGGGGCGTCGACGTACGCGCGCCAGCGCGCGAGCTCCGGTTCGAACCCGTAGTCGCGGGCGATGTCGGTGCCCGCGAGATCCGTGGCGCCCGTGAAGCTGCAGGGCGCCACCCGGCCGTCGGCGGTCACCGCGGCGAGCGCGTCTGCGGCCTCGCAACCCATGACGCCGAAGCGCGTCAGGAGCGCGGGGTCGCCGGCGAGCGCGTCGTCGGCGGAGAGGAAGGGAACGAGCGCGCAGTCGATACGGATGTGAAATGCGCCGTCGCCGCAGAGGTCTTTCGTCAACGCACGCAACGTCGGAGCGAGCGATCGGGATTGGGCGGGCGACAGGCGCCGGGCGACGTAGTCGAGCGACGCGGCGCGCCCGGCGGGTTTGTAGCGCAAGAGCTGGGCCTCGCGTGCGCCGAGCGAGCGTGCGCGCGCGAGGGTCTCGGCGAGCGCTCCGAAGCTGTCCCTCGTCAGCACCACGTTGACGCCGACCGTCACGCCGGCGCTCGCGAGCCGCTCGATGGCTCGCTCGGCGGGCGCGCTGGCGTCGAAGCCGCGCACGCGCGCGTACGTCTCGCCCCTTCCGTCGTAGCTGACGTTCACTTGGGCGAACGCGCGCAGCTTGTCGATGCGCGCTTCGGTGAGTCCGAGGCCGCTCGTCGTGAGCACCGGCGTGATGCCGCGCGCAAGGGCGGCGGCCGCGAGCCGGTCGAGGTCGTCGCGCGTCGTCGGTTCGCCGCCCCCGAACGCGACCGTGAATACGCCGGCGTCTCGCAGGGCGTCGAGCCGCTGCTCGATCGCGTCGCGCGAGGGCTCGAAGCCGTCCGGGCGCGCATCGATGTAGCACCCCTCGCACCCCGCGCCGCACCGCGCGGTGACCGCCAAGTGCACTTCGAGCGGGCCGCTCGGCCCCGGGGCATCCGACCACGCCTGCCCGCCGTCCAGCCCCAGGGCGCGCACGCCCTCGCGGTCGAGCGCGACGATCGCCGCTGTGGACTCGAGCTTGACCCAGGCTCCCCAGGACTCGAAGCGTACGATCACGGCGATCGCTCCCCGCGTGGCGGTCTCTCGGGCGGTGCCTTGCGTGCCGGAACGACCTTGGTGGACTCTTTTGCGAGCGCGGCGACGACCGCCGCGAAGACCGCCGCCCCGACGGTGGCGGTGACGAACAATGTGTCGACGACGCTCCCGATGCTCGAGCAGTTGGCGCCGTGGCCCAAGCGCACCCGCCGGACGTGCTCGACCAACGCTTCGGGATCGCGGATCGCCGCGCCGCCAGGCATGCCGCCGTCGAAGTCGCGATCGGCGTCGCGGTCATCGCGGTCGTCGGCCCCGCTCACAGCCCGAAGCCCTCGAGGTACTCTGGGCTCACCGCGTCGAGGAGCACGAATGCCGCCGCGAAGACCGTAGCGCTGCATAGCAGGGCCCGCCCGACGCGCGCCGCCGGCCAAGGAGAACCCACGGCGCTCCACGCGCGCGCGACGAGGACGAGCGGCAGAGTCGCGGCGCCGAGCAGCAAGAACGGCTTCGCGTTGCCCGACTCGTACCGCGAAGCGAGCACCCCGCCCGCGATCCCCAGGAAGGCCGCGAACGGCACCGCCAGCGGCGCCAGGCCGCGGAGCGCACGAGCCGTCTCCCCGAGCGCGTGGCGACGCCGCGCGCGCTGGAGCGCGATCGCCGCGAGCCCGGCGTACGTGGCCATCACCCCGATGGCCGCGCGTCTCACCCACCGTCGAAGCAAGAGCCGCTCGACCCCGCGAACGAAGCGCGTGTCGAGGAGGCTCGCGTGCGACCGAGCCTCCGCCGCCGCCTCCTCGACCGCGCCGTCGGACGCCAGCGCTCCGATGAGCTCGCGCTCGGCAAGGCCCGCGGTCAACGGGTCCGCCCGAGGGTCGCCGGCGACGTCGCGCAGCACCACGATGGCATCGCGCGGCCGCCCCAGGCGCCCCAGCCACGCTTCGGCGACCAGCATCCGCGCTTCCACGCGTACGATCCCGGGCGGGAAGCCCTGTGCCTCGCGGGCGAGCGCGTCAATTGCGACGGGGTCGCTCGCGAGCGCGGGACTCCGGCGGACGCGCTCGAGGTGCGCGAGGGGCACGTATCCCCCCTCGGAGCGCGCCCGGAGCCAGTCGAGGCGTTCGGTCGCGCGCACCGCCCAGCGGGTCTCGGGCGCCGCGGCGGCGCAGGCGCGGTCGTGGGCGGCGGCGCGCTCGAAGTCTCCCTCGTCTTCGTCGAGCTCGCCCAGCCGATACAAGGCCTCGGCGGCCGCTTCGCCGTCGCCTTCGGCCGACGCCGCGCGATCGAGCATCGCCCGTGCGATGTCTCGCTCCGGCGGCAGCGCAGAAAGGGCCTCCTTGGCGTGATCCAGCGCTGCGCGCGTCTCGACCGCCGCGGGCGCGAAAAGACCGAGCGACGAGACGAGGAGCGCGAGCGTCGGCGTTCGCATCGTGACGGCGGAAAGCTTCCACGCGTGCGGGGCGTTGTCCATGTGCACGGGTCCGCCCCTGCTATAGAGAGCCCAGCGGGATGAACCTTCGCGCAGCCGCCTCGCTCGCCGTCGCCGTTGCGATGGCCGGCTGCCACGGGTGCCACGATGGCCATCCCTACGTGCCGTACGCCATCGAATCGGCGGCGCCGCCCGCGCGCGCGCCCGAAGCCGGGTCGCCCGTCGCCTCCGCGGCGCCCGACGCGGGGCACACGCCCGCGTTCTCGGGCGAGCCCGCGACGCTCGCACCGCCCGGTGCCGTGCGGTGGAGCATCGACGGGGTCGCCCTCGAGGCACCCGAGGGGCACGTCATCGTGTCCGCGGTGGCCCGGGATTTCGACGACGACGGCGCGAAAGACGCGTTCGCGATCGTCCGCGCGAACGACGGCAACGGGCCGGGCGAGCTGGCGTACTATCACGCGCTCGCGCACGCCGACGCGCTTCAGCCGCAGGCGACCTTCCCGCCGCCGGCGTTGCCTGGCGACCCGGGCTGCACCCCCGTCGATCGCCTGGTGGCCATTGGCCCGCGTTCCGTGCTCGTGGAGCTGGGGATGGCGCAGTGTCCCCCGCACGCGCCGAGCGCCCCGGATCGTTGGGTCGCCGTCGTCCGCGGGGGTGCGCCCGCCAACGTGCGTCTCGCGGTCGCCCTGACCGACCCGCCTGGCGCGGGGGCGCTCTCCGTCGACGCAGAGACGGCCGACCGCGACGCCGACGCATTGGAGGACGTGGCGCTGCGCATCAGCCTCGAAGGGGGGGCGCCGCAGGTCGAGCGAGGACCGCGCGTCGGGGTGGTCTTCGCGTGGCTCGATCGGCCCGCTGGTCTCAGCCGCGACTTGGCGGCGACCGAGTCCTCGTTCGCGTCCCTGGCGGCGACGGCGACGGCGCGTGCGCTGCGCCGCAAAGAGGCTCCCGAGGTGCCGGCCTATGCCGCCCAAGTGCGAGCGCTCTGGCGAGCGGTGTGCGCCGAGAGCGGGTCGCCGCGGGTGATCGGAGCGAACGCGGTCGTGTGTGGAGCGGCGCGGTCGCTCGAGAGTCTGGGGCTCGCCGAGGCGCGCGCGTACGCGACGATGGGCGATCCGCTGCGGGCGGCGCTCGCGATCGATCGCGTCGAGCGACCCTCCCCGGTGCACACTGGGTCGCGCCTCGCCGAGGCGCAGAAGTGGATGGCGCAAGTGGCCCCCCCGGCCAGCGCACTCTCTCTGCGAGCCGTGGCCGCCGTGCCCGCGGTCGAGGGCGGTCGCGAGCCCGCGTGGGGGTCCCTCGCGTTCGAGCCGGGGGGCAAACTGCTGGTGCGGACGCGGGCCGGGGTGGTGCGGGTCGATCCGGACGCCGGCGACGAGGCGGCGGCCGACGGCGTGGCCGAATGGAAGTCGGCGGTGACGTCGCCGGACGGCGTGATGCGCTGGATGGAGACGTACGACCCGTGCGACGGATTGGCGCTTCGGGCCGCGTTCGCGACCGCCTCCAACGACGACCCGCACGACGTCGCCCTTCCCGTGGCCCCCCCACTGGGCGACCGATGCGTCGGTTCGCGCGGCCCCCACCCGCGCACGCTCCCGGTCGCATGGGGGTCAGCAGGAATCGAGGCGATCGTCGAGGGCGAGCCGGTGCTCATCGCGCCCGACTTCACGCATGCGACGATCCATGCCTCCTTTGCCGATCAGCCGTTCGCGCCCGGCGCGCCCCGCTCGCCCGATGGGACGCTCGTGGTCATCCCGACGGTCGCCGGAGTGCTCGTTCGCAGCGTCACCCGTGCGCGCCTGCTGCGCGCGCCGGAGCTCGACGGCACGTACGCCGATCAGCACGATTGCGCCGTGAGCAACGGCGGGACGCACGTCGCGTGCGTGCGCGCGGGCCGGGCCTGGGTGGGCGCCTGGGACGGGCTGTAAAGCGTTTTCGCCTTCCGCGTAGGTCGGAGCGGCCGCACCCTCACCGCGTGCGTCGCCCATCGCCCGGTTCTCGGGATTACTTGTGCGTGCAGAGAACGTCGTTGGCGTCGCGCGTGCTTTGCAGGCACTGAATCGTGTGGTCGGCGCAGCGGACGACGAGAACCCCGTGGGCGAGCAACGTCGTGAGCTGCGCGCCGGAGTAACGGGCGATCGACTCTCTCGGCAGGGTCGCGTCGCACCCGCGCTTTTCCAGCAGAATGTCGATGCGCCGTCCGCTCGAGACCACATCGGTTCGCCCGACGGCGCGGAGCTGATCGGCGATCTGTTTCGCGAACGCCGGGTCGGCCGGCGCGTCGCTCCCTTGCGGCGCCTGCATCGCGGCCATGTACTGGATGGCTTGAAGTTGTACCTCTTGGGGCATGGTGATGAGCACGGTCGGGCTCGTCGTCGGCACCGGTCGGGGGGGCATCACGCGCTGAGGGGTGGCGGCGACCGTGTCCGCGGTGGGCGGGGGGGTCGCCGCCGGCGGCGGGGTCGTCGCGGCGGCGCTCGCCGTCGGGTGGATATCTTCTGGTTGCCCGCCTTTGTCGCATGCGACGCACGCGGTCGAGAAGCCGAGGGCGAAGATCGATAGACTGCGGACCATGGGGCGATTCTGATACCAAACGGGGTCGTGCGAAAGCTCTTCGCGGCGCTCCTCTGGAAGGCGAAGGCGTCGGCGATCGCGATGGCGACGCTCGGGCGGCAAGCGCCGGCGCAGCAGGACGCCGGGATGCCGCGCGCGGAGATGAGGTGCGAGCGCGCGGACGCGCCCGGGCGCGTGCGGTGCGAAGTCGAGGCGCGCGTTGCCTCGGGCGAATCGATCGCCGCAGGGGACGTCGTCATCGTCCGCACGCCCCCCTTCGTCACCGCGCTGCGCGGGCGCATCGGACCTCACGACGCGACGACGCGCGAGGCGGACATCTGGCGCTGGGCGCTGGCTCTCGCCGCGCGCGAGCGAGGGAGCGGGGAGGTCGAGGCGCGCGTACGGCTGGTCGTCTGCCGTGGTGCGACGTGCACGCCGCGCGAGGTCCCGATCACGGGGCGGGTCGTCGTCGGCGAGTAGGCGGGATCGAGAACTTGGCCCCGGACCACGTGCCGCGGCGACAATCCGGTACGATGCATCTCCCCGGCCGGTTGCGATCGACGACGCTCGGCGATCTGCTCGGAGCGCTCCACCGCGCCCGCGCGAGCGGAACGTTGGAGCTCGTCGAAGACCGCGGCCGCACGCACCGTGTCCATCTGGCGCATGGGCTCGTCACGGCCGTGGAGCTCGACGGCGCCGGGCTGTCGCTCGCCGAGATCCTCCGGAGGGAGCGCGCCGCCGATGAGGACGTCCTGCGAAGGTCGCTGCTTCGCGCGATGTCTTCCCGGCGGCTTCACGGCGAAGTGCTCGTCAGCGAGTTTCGCCTCTCGCCGACAATCGTAGGCGAGGCGCTACGCCGTCAGATCGGCGCGCGCCTGTCCGCCATCGACGAGCTCGCCGACGCACGCGTTGCGTTCCGGGTCGCCCTGCGCCAGCCGCGCTGGGCGCTCCACAGCCTCCCCCTCGGTCCCCGCGAGTTTCTGTACGGCCGGCGCCGAGCGCGCGAGCGCGGATCTCCGAAGTGGGAGGTCGCCGCGCCGCCCGCGCCTGCGGTCGCCGAGCCGAGCGCATGGGGCGTTCTCGGCGTCGCTCCCGGAGCCGACGTGGCGGAGATCAAGCGCGCGTACCGTCGCCTCGCGCGCGCCGTCCACCCGGACTTGCACCCGGAGGCCACCGACGAGCAGCGCCGGGCCCTCGAAGCGCGATTCGTCGTGATCAACGAAGCCTATCGGGCTCTCGTCGCGTAGTCCGACTAGGGCCTGTTGCCAGGGACAGGCGCGAAACTAGTGACTCTGCATCAGCGCTTGCAAAGCGAGCTTCGCCTCGGGCACGTAGTGCGAGTCGGGGAAGCGACGCAGAAGCGCGCGCCACGTGTTCTTCGCGTCGTTGTAGGCCTCGATGTCGGTCTGGCACCAGGCGAGGAGCTCGAGCGCGTCGTCTTGCACCTCTTTGTCGACCGATTGCTCGCTGAGCGGGGCAAGGATCGCGATCGCGTCTTTCGGCTTGTGCAGCTTGCGGTAGGCGCTCGATAGTTCGAGCTTGGCCTGCGGAGCGACCGCCCCCGCGTCATCGTAGTGCAGCGACTCCTCGAACGCGCTGGCGGCCTCCTGCCAGCGCTGCAGCCGCGAGCTCTCGAGCCCTTGCAAGTAGAGAAACCAAGCTTGCTCGACCCGGGCCTTGTCGACCGCGTCGGCGAGGAATTGCGACTCGGCCTTCGTCAGCGGCTTGACCCTCACCGCGTCCCATCCCTTGACCAACTCGACGCGTTTGCCGTCGCGCACCAGGTTGTAAAACTTCGCGGCTTCGAGCTCGGCCGCGTGGCGGTCGGCCTCGCGCTGCTTCAGCTCGTCGATCTCCTGCTTCATGCGCGCGTTTTCGTCGCGCAGGTGCTTGCCTGTCGCCTCGATGGCCTCGACGCGCGCGTCCACGAAGAACTTGAGGCCGACGAAGACGACGATGACGAAAGCGACGTATGCGGTAGCGCTGTTCCACCGCAGGCGCCCCTCGTACCCCTGCTGGCGGCGGGCTATCGACTTGATGTCGGCCGAGAGGGCGTTCGTCAGGTTGTTCGTCCGGATGACGAGACCGCGCGACTCGATGATCTCGCGCTTGATCTCGCGCAGCTCGTCGTCGGCTTCGTGCATCGCGGCATCGCTCTC
The DNA here is from genome assembly GCA_964531095.1 of uncultured Polyangiaceae bacterium. Classification (GTDB taxonomy): domain Bacteria; phylum Myxococcota_A; class Polyangia; order Polyangiales; family Polyangiaceae; genus Palsa-1150. The sequence goes on from CAZHED010000030.1 coordinate 16,421, forward strand.
CTACGCCGCCGCCCGCGTGTCTCGCAAGCGAATCGTGAGAGCTCTGGCGTCCACGGCGGCCCTGGCGGTCGAATCCTCTCCTGGGGCTGCCCGCTCAGCGCACCACGGCCCGAACCTTCACCTTCACTTTGTCACGCCCGTCGACGTACCAATCGAGGGGCACCACCGTTCGCGACCAGCTCGGAAACGGCTCCGGACCGCCGTTGCTGTTCTGCGGCCGCAGAGCGTCGAGCGTGAACGCGGGCAGCCGCTCGGTCACTCGCCCGCGGTACGCCATCCCTTGCGATGGAACCCGAAACTGCAGCACGAGAGCTCGCGCGGTCACGGTTTGCTTCGGCTCGTTCATCAAGAGCTGATCGAGCGTCTCGGGCGGCGCGAGATCCGGTACGACGTCGTAGCCGGGGACGACCTCGACATCGACGTCTTTGCCGGCGAGCTCGGAGGGCATCGTCACTTCGACCACTCGCGTGAGCTCGGGCCCGATCTGCGGCACGAGGTGCAGCCGCAGCCGTGCCTTCGCCCCGGCGTCGACAACCGGATCGAGAAGCTCGACGCCTCGCAGCCGCCACAGGTCGCGCGCGTACTTGACTTCGAACCGCGCGCTCACTTTGGCGATGCGAACGTGCTCCCACGGGTTGTTGAGCACGTCGCCGATGGTGCTCACGAGCTTGGACCGGGCCCATTCGCCTTCGTCGGGCGCGCCGCCGGCCGAGATTCCCACGTCTTCGAGATCGACCGTGCCGTGCCCCCCGACGTCGATCCTCGATGTCAGCTTCCACGTGAGATCGCGGCGCTCGCTCGTGGTCGCCTCGATGACCGATCCGAGGACCACCGAAGCAAGACCCGGCCCCATGAACTTGTCGTCGGTGATTTCCGAGTGCCAGTGGGTCTTGGGCGCTCCGACCGCGCCGACGATGTCGATGTCCACCGGGATCGTCGGCGCCGTCACGTTTTCGTCGACGATGATCGCGGTTTGGCGGTCTTGCACCAGAGCCCCCAGCGGGCGCGCGCACTCGCCGACCTTGTGGGACGCAAGCGCGCTCGCATTGACCCAGAGCACGCGCCCGATGCAGGTCGGGATGTCGCTGTCGCCGCCGTTGAGCATCGGGTGACCGAAGGCCGCCACCTTTCCCGCTCCGTCGACATACGTCGCCGTGCCGAGCCCCATGATCGACACGTCGCCCCGCGCGAGCTCCACGCCGAGGCCGCCCCCGTTGACGAAGTGCTTGGGCGAATCCGGATCGGGCACGTCGGTGCCGCCGCCCCCTTGAAGCGGATCCAGGCCGAGCGGCTCGACGAGCTTGCGCAGAGCGGCCGCGGCGTGATCGCTCACGCCGGCCATCATCAGCGGCGTGGCGGCCCGCGCCATGGACTGCGCCGGATCGGGCCGATTGCCCAGTCGGTCGGCGAGCTGCCGCGCGTGCGCTTGCAGGTCGTACGTGCCGGGGGGGCCGTCGAACGTTTCGATGGACGACGCGTGCGCCGGGCCGGGCGACGGCTGCGTTCCGATCGCGCCCGGAAGTGGCGCGCCACGTTCGAGCGGCCAGAAGCCCGGTGGGATGGGCCGTCGCAGCTCGGCCAGCATGAGGTCGATGGGGGTCACGCCGGCGACCGGCTCGATCTCGAACTGCGACATGCTGTACGCGTAGGCACCCGCGAGCCGCCCATCGATGTAGATGGGGCTGCCGCTCATGCCGCGAACCGTCTTGACGACGTCGAGGCGCGGGTTCGGCGTCTTGATGACGATGAGCGCTTCGCCGGGGCGAAAGTGGTGCAGAATCCCGATCACTTCGACGTCGAAGCGCTCGGGCTGCGTGCCCTTGAACACGGTCAGACCGTATCCCTTCATGCCGTCTTTGATCTCCGAGACGGAGATCGTCAGCGGCCTCGTGTCGCCGTGTGCGAGAGGGACGCTCGCGCCGAGCGCGACGAGGACGCCGGCACAAAGGGCGCCGAGCAGGGCCGATGTGGTTCGCACGCGGCCCAGTGTCGCCCGGCGAGGGCGACTCGCGCAAACGGGGCGTGTAGTGTGGCGTCGATGGGCATCGCGCTTGCGGCCGCCCTGGTGGCCTTCGCGGTCGCGCACGTCGCGCTGGTCGCCGGCCTTGCGCGGCGGGGACCTTGGTGGCGCGCGGTTCTCGCGCTGGCGGCCCCTCCGCTCGCTCCGTGGTGGGGCTGGCGGGAGGGGATGCGGTCGCGCACGATCGCGTGGGGGACGGCGCTCTTTCTCTACGCGATCGGGGTCGCTGCGGCCTGAGCGGTGCTAACCCTAGGCGGACGAACGATGCCGATCGTGCACCTCATTTGCGGCTCGACCGGTGCAGGCAAGACGACCTACGCGAAAGCGCTGGCCGATCGCGTGCGCGGAGTTCGCTTCTCGATTGACGAGTGGATGGCGACCCTGTTTCTCCCGGACCGCCCGCCTCAGCTGAGCTCCGCTTGGGCGATCGAGCGTGCCGCACGCTGCGAGGGGCAAATGTGGACCATTGCCGATCAGCTCGTCGCAAGGGGCGTCGACGTGATCTTCGATGTCGGGCTCTCGAGGCGCGAACATCGCGACCGCTTTCGCATGCGCGCAGCTCGAGCGGGAGGAAACTCGAAGCTGCACTACCTCGACGTAGATGCGGAGACGAGGCGCGAGCGGGTGCGTGTGCGCAACACGCTGGGGTCCGGCACGTTCGCGTTCGAGGTAACCGACGAGATGTTCGACTACCTGGAGAACCTGTTCGAGTCGCCGGACGACGACGAGCTTCACGAAGCCATGATCGTGTGTTCCTGAGGCGGCGATACGTCGGCGAAACGAGGCGGTAACCCATTCGGGTACTCGGGCGCGTCATGCTTCTTCAATGATGAGCGCATCAATTCGCCCCGACCTCGCCGCGCCCTTCGTCGACACGATGCCCGCCCGCTACCGCCAGCTCTTCGACGCGGCCGCAGCGCGGGAGCACGCCGCGATCATCGAGCGCCGCGCAGGAGAGCCCGCGCACGTCGAAATCTGGAGGCGCCTGCCGAACGGAGGGGCGGTCGTCTGCGTTGTGGCCGACGATCGCCCGGGGCTGCTGTCGTTCATCAGCGCCGCGCTCGTGGTTCACGCCCTGGATGTCGTTGCCGCGCAGATCTACACGCGCTCGCTGCCCGAGGGCGCGGAAGCGATGGACCTCTTCTGGGTGCGTCGCGACGGCGCCGCGGCATCGCCTGTCCTCGCCTCGGACGCATCCGGCATCGCCGGGGTGCTCCGGGGGCTGATCACGCGCGAGCTGACCATCGACGCGGTCGTACGCCAGACCGGTGTGCGGCCGACGCCGTCGCCCGGCGCTTCGACGCACGTCACGTTCGAAGAGGCTGAAACGGGCCTGGCCGTGCTCTCGGTCGAAACGTTCGATCGCCCGGGCCTCCTTCTCGCGATCACGCAGGCGCTCTCCCGCGCGCGCGTGCAGATCATCGGTTCGGAGGCGATGTCGCGCGACGGCCGCGTGGTCGACCGCTTCACAATCGTCGAGCTCGACGGGGCACCGCTACGCCCGCAGCGCCGCGGCATTCTCCAGGTCGAAGTGCTCGCCGCGATCGATGCGGTCGCGCGGGGGGAATCATGAGGCCACCACCTCGACTGAAGCTGGGTCTATGACCCGGCGCGACTACTTGACGGTCTTCTTCGCGTCGGCAGCGCTCTGGTCGTAGCCCTCGACGTGGATCGCGAACGCGGGAGTGCCCAGGCGGCGGCGCTCGCGCTTGTTGCGCTTGCCGTTCGTGGTCGTCTTGCGCTTGCGGATACGCTCGAATTGTTGCGTCGAAGAAACCATGCGCCACCTCTGACAGAAAAGAGCGGGGGCGGCAAGATGAGCGGTGCGGCGGCGCCTGTCAAGTGGGGGGCTTGTCTCAGCTCGCAGGCCTGACCGTGACCGTCCACGTGAAGGTCGGACTCGAGAACGGCGGCACTCGCGCGGTCATGAGCCTCGCGCGGATGCACGCCTCCGCGGGCTGGCCGGCGGCCGGGCCCGAGACGGCGACGTTCTGTGCGCTGCCGTCCGACTTGAACGTGATCGTCGCGTGCGAGATCGCATCGTCGGGACCGAGACAGTAGCGCGTCGCCGGTAGCACCGTTCCGACTGCGCCCTGCACGGCGCCCATCGCCGGCTTGAGCGGCACGTCTCCCGCCGGTGGCGGGGAGGACGGGACAGCGGAGAGCGGCGAGGTGGGCGGCGATGCGGCCGGCTGCGCGCCGATGCCCACGGCTTTCTTCATCAGCGCCTCCAGGCTTTGGTCGCTGACGGCCGGCGGCGAAGGCTTGCTCGGCCCGTTCGCCGCGGGCGCTGCCGCGATTGCGGGCGTAAGCGCGGCGGACGAGGGGGCTGCGCCGCGCACGGCGCCCGACGGCTCCGCGTGCTTCGCGACGACCTCGACGGCGGAAGGCTGCTCGGGAGGAGCCGGCCGATCGGTCGGGTCCCCGTGCGTCGCCGCCGCGCCCGCCACTGGCTTGTCGCTCGCGCTTTCCGGCCCCGGCGACGGCGCGGGCGTGCCGCTGCTTCCGGGGATGGTGGCCGTCCGCACCGGCGCGCTCTGCAACATGGCGGTGGCCAGCGCGGGACGAGTCGAGTCCGCGCCCCGCGTCTGGAAGAACACCGTCGTCAGCAAAGCTCCCAACCCCATTCCGGCCCCTAGCGCGATCCACACCGCGCTCGCCCCACCCGTTCGATCGGGGTTGGCCGCCATCGCGGTCGGGCGCGCCGTCTCGGGAGACAAGGTGGCTGGCGACAGCGTCGAAGGGTGCGGCAAGGCGACCGGAGAAGCTGCCGCCGCGATCGAGGGCGTTCGCATCGCTGCACCGGGCACACGCGGCGCGTGCACGGGGGGCAGACGAGCCGCCACCGGAGCGGGTTTGGGTAAAGCACTTTTCGCTGGGTGGCCCACCCCGGGCAGCGTTTGAGATGTGGCTCCGAACGGGAGCGTCATCGTCGGCATGAACCGAGCTGGGGGCTGTGGCCTCGGGGTCGTCGCTTCGACCCCGAGGAGCATCGGGGTGGTCGGCGTGGGAGGCGGAACGGGCGGCAGAGCGATCTCGCCGGCGACGGGCTCGTTGGTCCGGACGGGGGAAGGCGCCACGGACGGCGGAGGTTGCCCGACCTCGGGAGCCCTGGTGCGCTTCGCGTCCGCCTCGCTCGCGGCGAGCGCGGCGAAATCGATCATCCCCGAGTTCTCTTTCCAATCGTCGGGAGACTCAGCGGACGGCGCCGGTGTCGTCGCGAGCTTCGCGACCTCCTGAAAGCTGATGCGATCCCTTTCTCTCGACTCGTTGCTCATAATGGTATCGCCCCTCGCGGGTTCCCCTGGTTTTCTAAGCTGACGAAGCTTGGCATCCGGAAGGCGTGAAGGGAAGGGTAGGCACCAAAGATCGTCGTCCGAGACACGGACGCCGCGACCGGGCGGCGCGTGGCCGACTCGCCGGTGTTCCGCTAAGACACCGCACCGGCCCGATACCCATGTCCAATACGACGGCAGTCACAGAAGAGCTAAAAAAGGCGCTTTCCGCCGAAGATGCGGGGCGCCGTTGGCTGCGCCGCCTGGCGTTGGCGGCGGCCCTGTCTCTGGTCGTCGGCGCGGGGGTGACCTGGAGCGCGAAGCACCGTCCGCCACCCCCGGCCCGCTTCGCCGCGGCGACGGTTGCCACGGGCGATGTAATTGAAAAAGTACAAGCAACCGGAACCGTGCAGCCGCTCTTGCAGGTCAATGTCGGCGCGCAGGTGAACGGGCGTGTCACGCAGGTTTATGTCGACTTCAACTCGGTCGTCACCAAAGGGCAGGTATTGGCGGAAATCGATCCGCTGATTTACGGCACCCAGGTGAACGCGCAGGCGGCAAACCTCGCTTCGCAGCGCGCCCAGCTCGCGCAGGCGCGCGCCTCGACGGAGAGCGCCAAGGCGCAGATGAACACGGCGCTCATCGCTCTCGAGCGAACCCGCAAGCTCTTCGAGGGCAACCTCGCGAGCCGATCCGACCTCGATACGGCGCGCGGGAACTACGACTCGGTACGGGCGCAGTTCGAGGCGTCGTCGGCGAACATCGAGAGCCAGCAGGCGGTGATCGCCGCGCAGGCGGCGCAGCTCAGCCAGTCGACAGCGAACCTCGGATACACGAAGATTTACTCCCCCGTCGACGGGATCGTGGTCACGCGCGGCATCGATCCCGGGGCCACGGTCGTCGCGAGCTTCCAGGCCCCGGTGCTCTTCGTCATCGCGCAAGACCTGCGCAAGATGCGCGTCCTGGCCGACGTCGACGAGGCGGACGTCGGCAAGATCCAGCAGGGGATGGACGCCGATTGCGTCGTCGACGCGTTCCCCGGCGACGTCTTTCACGGCAAGGTCTCGCAGATCCGCTACAGCCCGAACAACGTCTCGGGCGTCGTGACTTACCCGGCGGTCGTCGAAGTCTTCAACCCCGAGGAGAAGCTGCGCCCGGGGATGACGTCGACCATCACCGTGCGGACGCACGAAGCGCACGACGTGCCTCGCGTGCCGAACGCCGCCCTGCGCTATCGACCGACGCCGCCCAGCGGGCCGGACGGAAAGCCGGTGCCTCAGCCGCCGGAGCCGCCGCTCGCCAAAGGCCAGGGACGGGTCTGGGTGCTCGCCAGCGACAAGCCCGGACAAGAGAAAGACGAGATGCACCTCGTGTCGATCGGGATCACCGACGGGGTGTTCACGCAGGTGACTGACCCGTCGATCGCGATCGGGACGAAAGTCGTGACCGACGAGACGGATCTCGACGACAAGAAGAAGAAGGGCCGAATCTTCTGATGACCGCCGCGGTGCCGCTTTCCCAAGCGCTCGTGGAGCTGTCGCGCGTCTCGAAGGACTACACGACGGGCGGCGGGCTCGTGCGGGCCATGCGCGAGGTCAGCCTGGCGATCGGGCCGGGGGAGTTCGTCGCGATCGTCGGCGCCAGCGGATCGGGCAAGAGCACGATGATGAACGTGCTCGGCTGCCTCGATCGGCCGACCAGCGGAACGTACTCGCTCGCCGGGATCGACGTCGGGAGCCGCAACGGAGATTCGCGCGCGATCGTCCGAAACCGCGTCATCGGGTTCATCTTTCAGGGGTTCAACCTGCTGCCGCGGACCACCGCGCTGGAGAACGTCGAGCTGCCCCTGCAGTACCGCGGCGTCGGCGCCCGCGAGCGGCGGCGGCGGGCGAAGGCGGCGCTCGAGGCCGTGGGACTCGCCTCGCGCATGGACCACAACCCCAGCCAGCTCTCGGGCGGCCAGCAGCAGCGCGTCGCGATCGCCCGCGCCCTGGTGACCGACCCTCCGCTCTTGCTCGCCGACGAGCCCACCGGCAACCTGGATACGCGCACGAGCCTCGAGGTGCTGGCTCTCTTGCAGAGGCTCAACCGCGAGCGAGGTATCACGGTGCTCCTCGTGACCCACGAGCGCGACGTCGCCGCGTGCGCGTCCCGTGTCGTCACGATGCGCGACGGGCGCATCGTGAGCGATGTCGTGCAAGAGCAGCCTCTGGACGCCGCGTCCGAGATCGCACGCTTGCCCGTGAGCGACGACGTGGACAAGCCCTCGGCGTCGCCGGGAAGCCGTCTCGAACGCGACAGTGCTGCGGTTCGGATGGGCGGGCCCGTGCCCTTCAGCGTCTACGCGATGATGTGGGTCGGCGAGCTGGCGGGCGAGGCGCTGGCTGCCGCGTACATCGCGCTCGTGCTTCGCCTCAGCGTCGTCGATCTCGTCTGGGCGGCACGGATCGTCGGCGAGATCGGCAAGGCGTGGGTGGGCGCGCGCTGGGCGCGGCGTGTGCTCGGCCGTCCGTCGACGAGCGACCAGCGCGCGCGAATGGCCCTCTGGTACACGATGACCGTGACGTGCACGAGCATCGCGATCTTGCTCGCGGCCGTGCTCGCACTGCCACCTTCGGCGGCCGCGAAGCTCGGCGGCATGATGGATATCGTGTCGCGCGTGTCCGAGCGGGGATGGGCGGTCTTGATCGCGTTCGTCTTCGCGGGCATCGGCTTCACGGTGCTGCTGCGCTACTTGCTCCTCTCGCTCTTCAACCCGAGGCGCTGATATGGGCCGCACGCTGCGAGCGGAGCGTGATGACGGCCCGTCGATCGCGCCGGCGATCCAGCTGCCGCATTTGGGTCCCGTGCCGGTCACCGTCTACGTGGCCATGTTCGGCGGGACCATCATCGGGCAACTCTTCGGGATGAGCGTGGACGCCCTCGTCATCGGGCGCCGCGTCGTGTGGGTTCCACTCGTCTGCAGCGTGGTGCTCGAGGCGCTGGCCGCCGTACGGTTCGGCGCCGGTCGAGTCGGCCACCGGCTGCGGTGGGGCGAGTGGGGGCAGGTGTCGGCGTACTACTCGGGATGCCTGGTCGCGCTGTCGCTGCCGCTCGCGGCCTGGACGGTCGCGTACAACCGCCGGCTCGCCGCGGCGGGCTCGTCGCGCGAGATCGCGTCGGCCCTCGGCGTCGTCATCGGCGGGGTCATCGTGGCGACGGTCCTTCGGAACGCGCTCATGGCCGTATTGGCCTCTCGGAGGGCGTCGTGATCGCGACCCTTCGCGATGCGACGCGCCTGGCCTTCGGGGCGATCGTGCGCAACAAGCTGCGCGCTGCGCTGACGGTGCTCGGGATCTTCATCGGCATTACGGCGGTCGTCATCGTCACCGCGGCGGCCACGACGACCACGGCGGTCGTCGGCGGCGAGATCGACAGCTTCGCGGCGAACGGCCTCTTCGTCTGGCCGCGGCCGGTGCAGGCCTCGGGGGCCAAGGCCAAAGTCGTCGGCCGATTGACCGAGGCCGACGGCCGAGCGATCGCGCGCGAAGCGGTGAGCGTTGCGAACGTCGCCCCCTGGCTCAACACCCAGGGGCAGGTCGTCTACGCCGACAAGAACTGGGCAACGACCCTCATCGGCACGACGCTCGACTACTTGCCGATCCGACGCTTCACGATCGCCAAAGGGTCGGCCTGGACCGAGAGCGACGAGCTTCTGAAGACCAAAGTCTGCGTCATCGGCCAGACCGTGGCCACCAACCTCTTCGGCAACGAAGATGCGGTCGGTCGCATCATTCGCGTGGGGCGCTCGCCGTACACGGTCGTCGGGGTCCTCGGCGCGCGCGGTACGTCGCCTTTCGGCGAGGATCAGGACGACCGCGTCATGATGCCCATCGGCGCATTTCGCGCGCGGGTGATGCACACCGCGCCGGGCCGGACCGATCAGCTCATCGTGAGCGCCACGAGCGACCAGACGGTCAACCGGGCCAAGTCGCAGATTGAGAGCATCTTGCGCCAGCGTCACCACCTCGACCCAGGGCGCGACGACTTCGAGGTCAGCACGCAGGCCGACATGCGCGAGACGACCGAGGGGATCATGGCGACGCTCTCGGCGCTGCTTCTTTCGGTTGCCGGGGTCAGTCTGCTCGTTGGTGGAATCGGCGTGATGAACATCATGCTGGTGAGCGTCGCCGAGCGAACGCGCGAGATCGGAATTCGCATGTCGATCGGCGCACGCGAGGGAGACATCCTCGTGCAGTTTCTGGTCGAGGCGATCGCGCTCACGATGATCGGCGGCGTGCTCGGGATCGCGGCGGGCAGCGCGATCACTCTGGCCATCGGCCGTCTTCTGTCGTCGGCGATGGCCCCGAGCGCCACGGCGCTGGCGATCGCCGTCGGCACGAGCGTCGCCATCGGTACGTTCTTCGGCTTTCTGCCGGCGTGGCGCGCCGCGAAGCTGGACCCCATCGCCGCGCTGAGGGTCGAATGAAGCCGCTGCGCGCGCTGATCGACGGCATCGCTTCGGCCCTGCGCGCGATCGTGCGCAGCCCGATGCGGGCGTCGCTCACCGTCCTCGGCATCCTCATAGGCGTCGCCGCCGTGATCACCGTGACGGCGCTCGGATCCGGGGCGCGCGAGAACGTCTCCGGACAGATCCAGGCGATCGGGTCGAACTTCGTCATCATCTTCCCTCAAGCGTCGCAGGCATCCGGAGCGCACGGCGCACAGGGGTCGGGCATGCGCCTCACCGAGGACGACGGCCGGGCGATTCTCAACGAATCGACGAGCGTCGTGGCGATCGCGCCGGCGCTTCGGTCGATGGTGCAGATCGTCTACGGCGACGAGAACTGGGCGACGAACGTCATCGGGACGACCCTGCCGTACTTCCAGGTGCGAAACTGGCCGGTCGAGCGCGGCGAGCTCTGGCAGCCGCACGACGAAGTGGTCAAGTCGAAAGTGGTCGTGATCGGGAGCACGGTCGCGAGGAACCTCTTTCGTGGCGAAGACCCCGTGGGGCGCACCGTACGCCTCGGGCGCTACCCGTACCGCGTGGTCGGCGTGCTCGCGACCAAGGGTGAGGCGCCGTTCGGGGGCGACCAGGACGACGCTGTGATCATGCCGTCGACCAGCTTTCGCGCGCGCATCATGCGAACACCGCCCGGGTTCGCGGGGGCGCTGATGGCGTCGGCCCGGTCGACCGAGGCGACCGACGGCGCCGTGCGCCAGATCGACAGCATCTTGCGCCAGCGCCACCACATCGAAGAGGGGCGCGAGCCGGACTTCGTCATCCGCACGCAGAAGGAGTTCGCCGAGATGCAGGACCGGATCTACGGCATCTTGACGCTTCTCTTGGTCTTCGTGGCCGCGATCAGCCTCATCGTCGGCGGGATCGGCGTGATGAACATCATGCTGGTCAGCGTGACGGAACGAACGAGGGAGATCGGCATTCGCATGGCCATCGGCGCGCGCGAGGGAGACATTCGAACGCAATTCTTGGCCGAGGCGGTCGTTCTGTCGCTTCTCGGCGGTCTCGCCGGCGTCGCGGTCGGGGCGCTCGCGACGGGCGTCCTCCAGAGTCTCCTCGAGTGGCACATGACCCTGGCGGCGCGTCCCATCGCCATCAGCATCGGCGTGAGCGCCGCGGTCGGGATCGGATTCGGGTTCTTCCCCGCGCGGCGCGCCGCCCGGCTCGATCCGATCGAGGCGCTGCGGCACGAGTGAGGGTTCAGCGCGCTCGTGTTCCCACGCGAGGTCTACAGGAGCGGCCACTATGCGCCGAACCGGGGTGTTCGACAGGGGCTAATGCGAGCATTCGGTGACGCGCGGCTTCCCTGCGGGCAATCGTCGCATGGGTGCTCGTCTCGTTGCGGGTCCGCCAGCGGCCGCTACTATGCCGCGCCGTGACGGCGTCGCTCGGCAAGCTCGCTCGGCGGACGCTTGCCGTGGTGGGCGCCGCGTCGTTGGCGCTCACGCCGCTGCGTGCTGCCGGTGCGCCCGCCGATGTCGTTCCGCCGCGTCGCCTCGACGTCGCCCCCGTGCCGTACCCGCCGGAGGGCCACGGCGACGCCTCGGTGGATCTGGCGATCGTCGTCGACCCCATCGGGGTGGTCACCGACGTTCGGGTTCGGCAGGGAGCGCCCCCCTTCGCTGACGCCGCGGCGGCCGCCGTCAAGACGTGGCGCTTCGCTCCGGCGACGCGAGACGAAACGCCGATCGCGGCTCGGATCGCCGTGACCGTCACGTTTCGCGCCCCCCCGCCGGAGCCCCCTCCCGCTGCTCCGAGGGTCGAGGCGCAACCTTGGAAGCCACCTGTCCCGACGGCGGCGGCCGCGCCGGAGACCGAGCCACCGATCGACGTTTCGGTGAAGGGTCAGCGCGAGGAGCTCGGGACCAACCACATCCCCCGCGCCGAGGCGCAGCTCGTACCGGGCGCCTTCGGCGATCCGTTCCGCATCGTCGAGGCGCTGCCGGGGATGGCTCCTTATTTCAGCGGCCTTCCCTACTACTACGTCCGCGGCTCGCCGCCGGAGACCGTTGGCTACTCGATCGACGGAATTCGTGTGCCGCTGCTCTTCCACGTCGGGGCGGGGCCTTCGACGATCGCGTCCCCCCTCGTCGACTCGGTCGATTTGTTTCCGGGCGCCTATCCGGCTCGCTATGGCCGATACGCGGGCGCCCTCATCGCCGGGGAGACGACGCCGCCCCGAGAAGACCAGGCGCGGGGCGAGGCGGGCGCACGCGTGTTCGACGCGCACGCGTTCGTCGAGACGCCGTTCGACGGCGGTGGAGGGACGGTTCTCGCCGCCGGCAGGTACTCGTACACCGACCTTCTCACATCGCTGATCGTTCCGGACTACAAGGTTGGATATTGGGATTACCAGTTCCGCATCTCTCATCGAGTGGCCGACAGAGACACCCTTTCGCTCTTCGTCTTCGGCTCCCACGACGAGCTCGCGTACAAGGGATCGCCGACGTTTCATATCGAGTATCACAGGGCGGACTTGCGCTACGACCACGCGCTCGCTGACGGTGGGCACGTGCGCGTCGCGGGCACGTTCAGCTACGACGACACGCTGACCGCATTGCAGACCGACACCGGCGCGGGGGCGAGCGCGGCATTCAAGGGGCCGGGCGGTCGGATCCGAACCGAGATCGAGCAGCGGGTGTCCAATCGCGCGCTCGTGCGCGCGGGGGCGGACGTCGGCGTCACCCGGTTCTCCGTGGACGACTACGAGGGCATCGTTCGCCCCGCGCACACCGATGTGGAAGGAGGCCTCTATGCCGACGTCGTCTGGCGCGCGACCGACCGAGTCGAGATCGTTCCCGGCTTTCGCTTCGACGGCTACCACGCCCGCGGGCAAACGGCCTGGGCTCCGCAGCCGCGGCTGTCGACGAAGGTTCGGATCTTGCCGAACCTGCTGTGGATCTCGGCACTCGGTGTAGCGCACCAAGAGCCCACGGAAGAAGTGTTCATCCCATCCAAGATCCCCGACCCGATCGTGAGTCTGTCGGGGGGGAATAGCTACCAGTTCTCGGAGGCGATCGAGGCCAGGCTTCCGTCGAGCATCCGAGCGAGGGTAACTGGGTTCTACTCGGGGCTCGTCGCGGACCACCTTTCGGGCGAGGACCGAAGCGAGGGCATCGAGGTGTTTCTCCGGCGTGACTTCACGCGCCGGCTGGGCGGGTTCGTGTCGTATACGCTGTCGCGATCGGACGCAATCTCCGGCGCGCAGACATCCCGATCGGTTTGGGACCGAACGCATCTGCTCTCGGTCGTCCTCGGTTACGACCTCGGCTCGGAATGGCGCATCGGCACGCGGTTCTTTTTCGAGTCGGGCCGGCTGTACCGTGCCGTCTGCGCTGACTGCGCGATCGCGTACACGGCGACCGGCCAGCTACCTCCATTTTACCGGCTGGACGCACGCATCGAAAAGAAGTGGTCTCTGTCGAACGGAAAGTGGCTGCGCGCGACGCTTGAGTGCTTCAACGTGTTCGACAAGCCCGAGCCAATCTTCGCGGACTATTCGCTTCGCGACGGGCTCGTCGTCCGCACGCAAAGCCCGATCATCCTTCCGAGCATCGGGCTCGAGGGGGGCTTTTGATCGCGGGTACGGCCCGTGGCCAAACGATCCACGGGTCACGCGGTCAGCGCCCCCGCCTCGATCACGCGTGTCGATCGCCCGATCGCGTCGATCCCCGCGCCGCCGCGCTCGCCGGCGATCATTTGCATGGCCGCCTTCATCCCCATTTGCATCGCCGCATCCATGAACACGTACCGAAACAGCCCCTGCCGGCCCGCCGAACGAACGTTTGCGAACGCGGCGACCTGGGCGAGCAGCGTCTGCCGGTCGCGCTCGTAGCCGAGGTGATAGACGGGATAGCCGTGGGTGACACGGACGACGAACGACGAGAGTACGTCTTGCACCGGCATTCCGAGCCCGTCGAGCTCGGAAAGCATGCGCGTTCGTAGCTCGGCATCCCCCGCCTTCCACGTCCCGTCGCCGACGTCGCACGGCACTTCGAGCATGATCGACGTGCGCCCCTCCGGAGCCATGAAGGGGCTGCGGCGCTTGGGCTCCTGGATTCGCGACATCGTCAGATCGCCGCTCGCCACGTACATCCATGTGTTCTCCGAGAAATCGCGGCGGGCGAGCATCAAGTTGACGAACGCGAGCGCTCGAAAGCGGAGTCGGCACGCGGCCGCTTCGACCTCCGCCGGCGCGTCCGGGCGAAGCATGCGCGCGAGCTCCGGCAAGGGCACTGTCGACAGGATCTCGCCTGCCGGGATGCGCTCCGCGCCGCGCGGACCCTCGACCAGAACCGCCGTCACCCGCTCGCCCGTCGTCTCCAAGCCGGCGACGCGCGTCGATGCGCGAACCTCTCCGCCTCGCGAGATCACTTCGTCGGCCATCGTGCGGTAGAGCTGGCCCATGCCGTGGCGCGGGTAGCGGTAGCGCCGCGCGTACGTGCGCACCGGGGTTCTGCGCAGGCGCAGCATGCGCATCGCGACGTCGCGCAGGTCGAGGAGGGAGATGCGCTCCTGGGCCCAGTCCGCCGAGATGAGCCTCGGGTCCACGCCCCAGAGCTTGCGCGTATAGGGGCCGAAAAAGGCGTCGTAGAGTGGGCGGCCGAACCTCGATATCACCCAGTCTTCGAAGCTTCGATCTTCTCGTGGCGAGAGGTGAGCATGCGCGCGGGCGGTCGCCCAACCGGCGATCGCGCCCACGTTTTCGCGGATTCCGAGATTGCGCACGATGTCGACCGCTTCGAGCGGGTAACGGAAGCGACGACCCCGGTAAAGCACGACGCTGCGCCGCTCCCCGGACATTAGGTCGTCGCCCAGCAACTTCTCCAACCAGCGTGTCAGCGCGGCGTCCCCGGAGACGAAGCGGTGGCCGCCGAGGTCGAAGCTCCACCCGTCGCGCTCGTGGGTCGCGCACAGGCCTCCGACCAGCGGCTCGCGTTCGAGCACGATGGGCTTCTCTCCGAATTGGCAGAGTTGCCACGCCGCCGCCAGCCCGCACGGGCCACCTCCGAGAACGATGAAGGGGTCTCTACCGGTCACGCGGTCGGACACACCGGCTTTTACCACGCTGCTTGCCTTGAAGGACGTCCGCCGAACGGGCGTCTCGTGATTGCGTGGGGCCGAGCCGCCGACTACGTCACCCGCGCTCGAATCGCCCTTTCCTCCTGCCCGAGCTTGGCAATTTCTTCCACGCACCGCTCCGCGATGAGCCGGTACGTGCGCGGGCTCTCCGCCTGATCCATCAGCGGCCCGAACGCGATCGGCGCGCCGAACACGATATGGATTGGTGTGCCCCTGCCGGTGAGGCCGCCGGCGACTTGCTTGACCAAGTCATTGCCCAGCCCGTTGACGAAGACCGGTACCACCGGGACGCGAGCCTTGCGAATCACGCGGCCCACGCCGCTCTGCGCGGGCAGCAGCGCGTAAGGATCGTCGTCCTTCTTGCGTGTGCCCTCGGGGTGGATGCCCACGAAAAATCCGCCTCGCCGCAAGAGCGCCGCAAGCTCGTCGAGCCCCGCGAGGTTGAGAGCGGCGCGCTTCTTGTCGCGAAAGATCGGCGGGTACATCGCAAAGAAGCTCATCACGCCGTTGACCAGCGGACCGAGCGGGTTGTCGTAGAAGAACTCCGACCGAACCGGGAACAAGATGCGGTGCGGGAGGCCGCGCGAGACGAGCTCGGCGACCGTCACGTAGAGGTCGAAAAGCGACCGATGATTCGCGACGCACACGATGCTCCCGGAGCGGTTCCATGGCGGCAGGCGGTCCAGCCCGTGCACGTGACGCAAGCTTGCGGTGGCAGAGCGGATCCACCACTGCCCGACGCTTCGCTGGAGCCATCGGATCGCGTGGTCGAGCGCGCCAGGGCGTAGGCTCGCGCGGATCATGCGAATCTGAGCCCGCTCGAGCGGGGTGAGCACGGGAGGAGAGCCGTTGCTGGCGAGCCGCCGAGGTCGCGCTTCGGGTGCGGCCTCGTCGACCCGTCCGCGGAGCTCGGCATGGGCTGACGCCGTTTCTGTCACGGGCTGCGTCATCGTTCGGCGCGCACGGTACCACGGGGCCGGCCGGTCCCGAGCGCCGCCCCGACGCGGGCTTTGTGGACGCGCCGGGGCGGCGACGGGAAGGCCGGACTCACGGACAATTGATGGGCGCGGTCGAAGGGATCCACTTGGGCAGCGCGTACATGGCGCCCGATGACATCAACGTGCCGGGGTGTGCCGTGTGGCCAGCCGTGGTGGTCGAGTCGGCCGCGGTCATTCCGGTCGTCTCGTCGAACTTCCAGTAGCCGACCAGACCCGTCTCGTTGCCGACGAGGGTCTTGTGCATCGTGCTCTGGATGTCCGTCGCCGAACGGGCGACGCTCCAAACGCGGAACTCGTCCATGTCGCCGTTGAAGTAGGCGCCGCGCGGGTTTCCGCCGATCGTGAGCTGGGTCTTGTCGGTCGCCAGCATTCCCCCTGCCATCTTCGAGGCCGCCTGCATCCCATTGACGAACGCCCGAACGGCGGTGCCGTCCCACGTCAGCGCGAAGTGAACCCACTGCGCCGTGCCGGGGTTGGTGATGCCGCTCGGCTGGTTGTCGTTGTCGAAGGTCCCGTTCGTGTAGGGGTCGATGGTACCCATGGCAGCCGTCTGGGTCGTGCCGAAATCGAAGCCGAAGCCACCATTGCTCACGGCCTGGTCTCCGTATTCGAACATCGTGTTTGCATCGCCCTTCCAGCTCGTCGGCAGCACGTAGGCCCACCATTCGATGGTTCGATTCGTGTTGCCCAGCGGGAGGTCGGCCGCCAGATCGACCATGACCCGCTGCGCTGCAGGGTCGGCGTTCGTGGCGACATTGAGGTCGAGAGAAATCGCCATCCCGGCGCAGCTCCCGCCGTCCCCGCCACCGCCACCGCCTTCGCCCGCGTGCCCCGCGTCGCCCGCGTCGCCGCCGCCACTGGAAGCGCCGCTGCTGGACCCGCCATCGTTGGAAGCGCCGCTGCTGCTCGACGCGCCGCTGCTACTGGAAGCGCCGCTGCTCGAGCTGCTTGCGCCAGAGCTGCTGTTGCTTCCCGATCCGCTGCTGCTGCTGCTGCTTCCCGATCCGCTGCTGGAACCGCTGCTCGCGCCGGAACTGCTGCTGCTGTCCGACCCGCTGCTGCTACCGGTGCCGCTGCTGCTGCTTCCCGATCCGCTGCTGCTGCCGCCGCTGCTGCTCGACGAGCCCGTGCCGTTGCCGTTGCCGTTGCCGCCGGAGGAATCGCTTCCGCACGAAGTCGCCCAAGCAAGGGCGGAACCGGAGAGGACGGCGACTGCTACCGAAATGCGTTTCCTGGACATGGAGTGTCACCTTCCCAAAAAGACGACGCGCGGCTGAGGCGCCCGACGTGGATGTTCCCGGAGAGTGGCCACACCCCGAATGGTTCGAAAGAGCGGCCAAAAGCCGGCGCAGTATGCCGCGCGGGAGCCGGCAATGCCATCAAGAACCAGCTCCGCCGTCGAAGAAAATTGTGCCCGAAAAGGGGCCTTCCATCCTAGGAACGCGCCGCAAGCCAATCTTTACTCGCTTCGCCCACTCGGATAGAGGAGCGAGATGACGACCAGGTCCAAACGCATCCTCGTCACCGGCGCCACAGGAAAGGTCGGGCGAGCCTTTATCCAACGTTTCCTGGCTGATCCTCGATTCGACAGCTTCACCGTGCGGGCTCTATGCCACAACCGCAAGCTCGATCCGCATCGCCGTGTCGAGATGGTCAGCGGTTCGATTCAGGACCGGCAAGTGGTCGACACTGCTGTGGCTGGCGTTTCGCACGTGCTGCACCTCGCCACGAGCAAAGAAACGCCCGACAGCGTGATGGACGTCGCCGTCAAGGGGATGTTCTGGCTGCTCGAGGCCTGTCGGACGAGCCCCTCCTTCGAACAACTCATCCTGATCGGGGGCGACGCCGGTATGGGCCACTTCTTCTATCCCCACCCGATTCCGGTGACCGAAACGCAAAAACACAGCGCTTACCCGGGATGCTACGCGCTCTCCAAGGTCCTCGAAGAGGTCATGCTCGAGCAATACTACATTCAGTATGACCTCAATGGGTGCTGCTTGCGGGCGCCCTGGATCATGGAGAAAGACGACTTCCGATATCAGCTGTCTTTCGGAGAGGATGTCTTCGGTGGCCCGCGCTGGCGCGACCTCGTCGGCGCGGAAAAAGCCGACCAGTACGTCGCGACGAAGGCCGTTCCCGTCATGCTCGACCCGGATGGCAAGCCCGTGAAGCGAAACTTCGTGCACGTCGACGATCTGATCGACGCGATCTCGCTCTCGATCGATCACCCCAGAGGTCGCAAGCAGACATTCAACGTCTGCATGAACGAGCCGGTTGACTACGGCGAACTCGGGGCCTATCTGGCAAAGTCGCGTGGGCTGCCCAACGTCCCGGTTCGCACGAGCTTCTATTCGACGTGGCTCGATAACAGCAAAGCCAAGTTCCTGCTCGGCTGGCGACCTGAGTACGACTTGAAGAAGATGACGGACGCCGCCTGGGAGTACAAGCGCGCCCCCGACGATCCGCGCGTCGTCTGGTACCCCGGTTAGTAGCCAAGGCTGACACGACCCAAGGAAATTGAAACCCGCTTAGACGCTACTCCAAGTCTAGAAACCTGGTGATTTTCGCCGAGAGCAAGCGAGGCCGGTGGCGAGCGCGCGGAGCGTACTTCCGTACGCGAGCACGCTCGACGCCGGGATCGCGCAGCTATCGGCGAAAAGCGCCAGGTTTCTATACGACGATGCCTGGCAGTGGTCCCGTGGACTGGCCGGAGGCGCCCAACGAAGTCATCGTGAGCCCGAAGACCGGCGCCAGCGCAAGCCAGGCGTCGTTGGTGGGGCGGTTGCCCGTGCCACCATCGATGCTCGGAAGCGATCCTCCTTTGGCTTTGAGGAAGGTCCCGCCTTGCACGCGAGTGTTCTTTCCCCCAAATACGAGGAAGGGCATGTTCTGTTGGTTGTGATCGTACGCGCGCGCGACCTCGGTGACATAGGCCACGACCGTGTTGTCGAGGAGACTGCTTCCGTCGACGTCCGTCATCGAGTCGAACGCCTGAAGCGCCTGGACCGTCTGCGTCGAGTAAAGGGCGTTGACCTGGGATAGCCAAGCCATGGTTCCGGTATCCGTGGTGTGACTCGGCGGGTGGTGGGGCGTCGAGACCGGGCTGCCCAAGATCGCAGCCCCGTTCAGCGTACCCGGGAAAACCACCCAGTCCGTACCGGCGGCCCACATGAACGTCGCCACGCGAACGAGATCGCACGCGAACGCGAAGCGGATCATCTGAAGTTGAAGCTGGCCCACAACGAAATGTGGGTGGTTGTTGGGGTTCGTCGGATCGTAATAGTCGAGCCCGCTCAGCATGCTGCCGCCGGAGGGAGCGAGGCCTCCGCTGGCGCCCATACCGTTTTGTATGAACGACATCGGTGCCGCCGGCTTCACGCAGAAAGGGGCCCCGGTGACCATGCCTGCGCCCGCGTCTCCCGGAGTAATCACCTGGGTGCCGATCGCGGCTTGGATGCTCGACTCCAGCTGCGTGATCGCGTCCGCGAACGCGTCCAGCCTGACCTTTTCGGACGACGGCGCGAGCGTGCGCAGCCGCGCGAGATCAGAGCTCATGAAGTCGAGGATGCTCTTCTTCTGTGCCAGGAGCTGCGTCGTATTGGACATCGTCGCGCCCCCGGGGGCGCCGGCGCCTGCGTCGGGTTTGCTCGTCCCCCCCATCACGCCGCCGAAGATTCGATTGAACGTGTTCAGCGGTTGCGTCTCTGGATAGAGAGGATGCCTCTGGGTCGTAATCGCGCTCTGCGTGAGATCCGGCGCGAGGTACGACATGACGCGCGGGGCGATCTCGTCTCGGTCGGACCGGACGTCCGCAGCAAGCTGCAACGATCCGAACGGAGTCTTCGTCGCCGAGGCGGCGCCGCCCAGGACGGGCGACTGGGCGAGGAAGATCTGGTCGATCGATGGCCCACCTGCGCAGTGGTCCTGTTGGCCGACCTGTCCCAACGTAGGCTGGCCGGTCATCAAGCCCACCATCCCGCCCTCGTGCGTATTGCTGCCGCCGGAGTTCCCGGCCTGCTTGCTCGCGGTCACGAGGTTCAGGCCGTCTATCATCACCATTTTCGGCTGCAGCGGCGCGAACGGCGAGCTCTCGATGTTCAACGTGAAGCTCGTCGTCGTCGCCGAGGCGCCGGTCGTGGGGCGCCACTTGTCGACTGGCGTGATTTGCGAACCGAGAGGGTGATGAATCACCAGGAACCGAAGCGGAGCAGGAGATCCTGCGGCCCGCGCTTCCATGCTGCGCAAGAGAGGCCAGAAAAGCGCCGCCGAGCCGCCACACCCGGCAAGAAACGACCGCCGAGCTACCTTGTACGAGATCACTGGGTACCTCCTGAGCGCGCACGCGTGAAGCTCGCCGTCGCGACCTGTCGGAACAGACTGGTAACCGAGCCGTCCGATTGCTCGAATTGGTTGTCCACGGCGGCCACCTCGCAGGTGCCGCGCTTGCGAATCATGCGACCGAGGGTGTAGCTCGCGATCTTCTGCACACCGCATGAGGTGAGCAGCTTGTTGTCCACGAGCGCTTTGGAGAAGGCCGCGGCTCCGACAATCGTTCCCGCGGGAACCGGGGACGGAGCGGAGAAGACCCCGGTGGCCGTGACGGGCACCCCGTCTGCTGTCGTCCGGTAGTCGCCGATGGGTCCGAAGTTTTCCAGAACCCGCGAGTACGGGTCGATTTGGGAGTGGCAACCGACACATGGCTGCGTCATGAGCCGATAGTTGGACTTGTCCATCTCGGTCGGCAGCATCGCGAGTGCCGCGACGACAGCTGCAGAGGTGAGAAGGCCTGCAGGGGGCTCGGGGCCTGGATCCACACAGATGACGTCGTCGTGAATGAACTTGCCGCGCTTCACGATCGAAGTGACCGTTGGGTCGGACATGGACCAGAGGAAGGCCGGTTGCGTGAGCAGCCCCGATCGGTTCGAATCGGTCACCGGAACGAACTGGGTAGCCGTCGCGCCAGTCCCCGGAATCCCATAGAGCTGACCAAGCCGCGAGTTCACGAAGACTTGCTGCGACGTGAGCAGGTCGCTCAGTTTGCCGGACGGAGCCCAGAGCACCGAGCTCACGAACATCTGTGCCGAGGTGTAGACGTCGTTCTGGAGCTGTGTCTGAGCCTGGTCGGCGGCGGCAAGGCCGGTAAAGAACGACGGGTCTTTCGTCTTGCTGAAGAGCTGTCGAACGTTGAACCAGTCGACGACGATCTGGCTGATGTTCTGCTTGACGGCGTCGAGGGCAAGCAGCCGGTCGACCTGAGTGGAGACTCCTTGCGCGGTTCCGAGGCTGCCGTCTGCCGCGGCGGCGAGAAGCGCCGCGTCGGGGGCCGTATTGGTGAAGAGAAACGCCAGCTGGGTCGCCGTCTCGTACGGGGTCAGCGTCGTATCCGGGTATTTGCCGGTGGCGTCCGCGACCTGGCCGGCTGGCCCGAGCTCGGTTCGGTAGAGGAACGACGGCGACATCAAGAGCGCCTCGATCATCATCGAGATGCCGGTATTGAAGTTTTGCTGGGCGCCGGTCGTGTAGACGGCCATCAAGGCCGTCACTTCGCTCGCGATGAGGGGACGGCGGAAGGCTTGCGCCCCGAACGTCTGCGCAAAATTCTGGGCGCACACCTGCGGCGTGTCGGTGGTCTTGCACGCAGCGAGCTGCGTAATCTGAGGCGCGACTTGCGCCATCACCGTTTCGGCCGTTTGGTAGACGCTAAAAAGGAGAGACGCGTCGACGAGCGCCGAATCGTCGCTGAAGAAGGCGTACTCCGACGTACCGCCGTTGCTATTCAGCACGGGAGCCTGCGGCAGCTTCAGGAGATCGCGAACGGCGTTTCCGTATTGGAGCGAGGAGAGCCGCCAGAGTCGTCGTGTCAACGGCGGGCTGCCGACCGGCAGGTTCGTAGCGGTCTGAAGCGCATCGGCCAAGGAGTCGCAGCTGGCGGTGCCGCCACTGGAGCCGCTCGCGCCGGAGCTACCCGAGCCCGCCATTCCGCCGGAGCTTCCGCTTCCGCCGGAGCTGCCCTGCTGCGCCCCCCCGCCGTTCCCGCTCCCTCCCCCCGCCGGCATCGTCCCGGTTCCGCCGCTGCTCCCGGCGTTAGATCCACCGCCGCCACCAGCGGCCGAGCACCCCGCTGCTGCCGCCATGCCCGCGATCAGAACAATCGGCGCAACCATGGCGCAGTAGTGGGCCGGCCTTGTGACGTTTCGCCTCATAGCTTTGCCCTCGCTCGTAAACGCGTGCTCGTCCCACCCGAAATGGACTGCTTCGGTTCAGTGGAAACCCTAGTCCCACCCCATAGGTCAGTCAAGGCAGCGAAAACCTCTGATCTAACGCGGACGAATGCAAAATTTGCCGCCGCGATTTCGGTGCCGCTCCATGACAAAGCCACAGTGACGGCGGCGGCACAAGATGGCTCAACGCCGCGATACGCATTCGCCGACCCCCACCGGCTAGGTGGCCAGGCATGGGGGCGCTCGTTTCCCCAATCCCTCGTGAGACGCATTGGAGATGACCCGACCGGGCCGCGTCGGCCACTTGGGTTCTTGGCTACGTTGGCTTCTTGCCTCCCGCTCCGAATCTCAGCGACCGCGACCATGCGGGCGGGATTTTTCCGGCGTGGCGGTCGGCTTGGGAACGCAACTTTCTACGGAAGCAATGGACTGCGACCGGCGCGCTGTTGGATGACGCGTGGCGCTAGTGCGGGCGGTAACGAGTGCGGTATGGCGCGCGGGGAACCACGTTTTGACTTGACCTTTGCATTTGGATAGGGTCCACCGTACGCGGCTTGGGCCTTCTTTTATCTCGCAAGCCACGGGGATTTCAGCGCATCTTTCTCGCGCCAGGAATCGCGATCGGGTGTCGGTCTCTTACCAACGAAACTGGCCTTCTACGAATGCGGAAGCGGAGGATTTCATGAAGCGCATGCTGCGTACGACGGTGATCGCGGTTCCCCTTGTCGGCGCGATTGGCGTCGCACTCAACTGTTCGAGCACCGGAAGCGGCACGTACGTACCTACGGGAAGCAGCTCCAGCAGTAGCTCGGGAGGCGGCGATCAGGGCACGGGCTCCTCGAGCGGCGGATCGAGCAGCGGCGGGTCGAGCAGCAGCGGCGGGTCCAGCAGCGGCGACATGAGCAGCAGCGGCGGGTCCAGCAGCGGCGACATGAGCAGCAGCGGGGGCTCGAGCAGCAGTTCGGGCGGCAGCAGCGGCGTCGGCGGGAGCAGCGGGTCGAGCGGCAGCTCCGGCAGCAGCAGTGGGAGCAGCGGTTCGAGCGGCAGCAGCGGTTCGAGCGGCGGGTCGAGCGGGAGCAGCAGCTCGAGCAGCGGGGGAGACGCAGGCGGCGCCGTCTCCGTCGCCACCATCTTCGGCAACAAGAACACCTATGGCGAGTCCGTGCAAAACTCGTTCATTCTCTTTCCGTGCTACTCGCAAAACCAGCAAGACTGCATCACATTTCAGGGCGCGTGTCCCAACCAGAATACCGCCTTGCCGATGGAGCAGCAGGGGTTCACGACGCACGAGTATTTTACATTGGGCGGCACGCCGGGAACGATGTACTCGGCGACCTTCACCGTCCACGGAGTATCTGAAGCGAAGTACTACATGGGCGGCACCAGGTTCGCCGGAAACACCGACCCGACCAACCCGTATGCCCCCGCGGGAATCGACACGTTCTACACGGGCGGCACGCCGGTCAACGTCGAGAACTACAATATCTACAAAATCACGGTATGGAATCCTCCCGCGCCCGGCGCGGATGCGGGCCCCGGTGGCACCGGCACCGAAGTGCAGCACTACTATTTGAACTCGTTCCCCCAGACGAACACCCCGTACGAGTACCACGAAACGTTCCCGATCTCGTGGACCCACCAAATCCCCGTGCCCGGTGGCGGTATCATCGAGTACTCGACCGCCGATCGGAACTGCCGCGCCGTGGACAATTGCGGCTCTGGCTTCCGTACGACCCCATGCACGGGGGTGGCCAATTCGTCGATCAGCATCCCGAGCGACCCGAGCGTCATGATTCCGGCGATGTACATGGGTCAGCCGGTATCGGCGTTGAATTTGATCAGCGGTACCACCCAGCCGTATCACTCGCAGGCTTTCCACATCACGGTAACCGCAGTCACGCCGATGTAGCGCTCTTGCGGCCGAAGGCGCTTCGTGCTTGCACCTGGCGCCTTGCCGCAAGTATTGTCCGACCGCGACGGGGTGTCTTCCTCGGGAGATCGAGGAGGCCAGCCCCGCAGCGCGGGCGCCCAAGTTTTGTCCAGTCGCGCGCATCTACCGAGAAAGGATCGAAGCGGGAGCCGCATGACATTCGTGAAAGTTTTCCAAACGAAGCTTGCAGTCGCCACCGCCGCGCTCGCGCTGGGTCTCTCGTTGAGCAGCCCGGCGCTCGCCGAAGTGACCATCGTCAAGGGCGACGCCTGGGAGATGTACACCACCGGCCGCGTGGATGCGTTCTTCAGCTATGGAGTCGGCGACGCGAGCCCGGTGGTTCGCCCCGGCGAGAATATCCCCGCGGGCGGCGGGCTCAACACCGGCAACGACACCTTGCCGAGCAGTAACCCGCCGACCAACGGTCCCGATGGAAACCCTCTGCCGCAGCAGGGGCGATTCCAGAGCATGCGGCTCCGCAGCGGGTTCGTACCGAACGTGTTCGGCGTTGGCTTCCGGCGCAAGTTGAACGACGACACCATGCTCAGTGCGAAAATCGCCATCTGGGCGACGCTCGAGACCGACTCCCAGCGAAAGGAGGCCCAAGTGGTCGCCGACGCGCGGGAAGGGTATCTGAAGGTCGAAAGCAAGAGATGGGGAAGCGTCCTCGCCGGGCGCGCACTCGATCTCTTTTCGCGGGGCGCCACCGAGAACGATTTCATGTACGCACATGGGTATGGGCTCGGATACCCAGGAAATATCGACAATGTCGGTCCCACCAACGGCATGATCGGGTTCGGGGTCTTGGCCGCCTTTTTCTCTCCCGGAATTGTGTACAACACGCCAAACTTGGGCGGCCTTCAGCTGGCGGTCGGGGTTTACGATCCTTCCCCCCTCGCAGGGTTCTTTGACGCGACGAGGGAAGTTCGAACCGAGGGCGAGGTCACGTACGATTGGAGCCGGGGGCTGCTGAAGCTCCACCTATTCGGCAACGGCGGGTATCAGAACTTCTACAAGAACGGCTCGGACAGCTCAGCCCACGGCTACGGCGCGGGGTACGGCGCACGAGTCGAGGTGGGGCCGGTGCACTTGGGGTTGGCGGGTCACTACGGCAAGGGTCTCGGCCTGGACTACGCGTTCCAATCCGGGGACGTCGCCGTATCCCCGAACTTCGAGCTGCGCGACTTCGACGGATACTCCGCCCTGGGTCAGGTGGTCGTGGGGTCATTCGACATCAACGCGGGGTGGGGCATCTCGCGGGTCTTCGCGTTGCCCTCGGACAACATGGTCGGGGCGAATATCAGCCTTCCCCAGCAGTGGGCCGTCTCGGCAGGGGTCGTCTACCACGTGACCGATTACTTCCATCTCGACGTCGACTACTTGCACGCGTTGGTCAACTGGAGTCTCGGAGAGAAGCAAGAGATGAACTTCCTCAACGCGGGCATGATCGCTACCTGGTGAGCCATCGTTCACGACCGGTTCACTGTTTGGTCGTGTAGAGTTGCATCACTTCGGCGGCGCTCAACGCCCGGCTGTAGATCCGGAGGTTGTCGATCTTGCCGTTCAAGTACGGATCGGCGGTGTACTGGGAGCGCCCGAGCCAGTTCTGCGTGGTGGCCCCGAGGCTGGCCGGTCTCAAGGTCATGTTCGTATTGGGCTTGGATTGTGCGACCCCATTGACGTAGAGCGTTCCGGTCGTTCCGGACCCTGTCACGGCGACGTGCTGCCACGCAGCTAACGGTGCAGTGGGACCGAGAATCCCCTGCTCCCCCCCGAACCCGCTCGTCGAGATGGCGAATCGTATTTGTGCCGGCGTCACGAACATGTAGGTCGTGGGTCCCGAGCCAAAGTCGAAGACGCGGGTATTGACCGCCCCGTCGTTCAAATAGAACCAAGCCGAGACCGTGAACGACATCAATCCGTCGACAATTCCCGCCGGCAACGCCACGTACTGCGTCGTGCCGTTCATCGCGGCGGCGTTGCCTTGGATGCCGGTCGAAAACGTGGCGCCGTGCATCGTGGCCGTGTGGCCGTTGCCCGTTGCGTCGACCGACGTGGCGCCGGTCGATTCGTCGAACGGATAGTAGGCGACCAGCGTGCTGTCTCCGCTGTCGGATGGCGCGTCGGGAACCGCGGAATCGCTCGGGCCGTCCGCCGGGGCGTCGGGCGCACCCGCATCGCCGGCATCCCGGACCCCAGTGTCGATCGCGCCTTCGGACGGCGCGTCGATCGGTGCGGCTTCAGTCGCGCCCGCGTCGAGGACTCCTTGGTCGCCAGCCGCATCGGACCGTCCCGAGTCATCGTTGCCGACGCCGGGTGCGTCGCCGCCTTCGTCCCCGCCGGCAGCCTCGATGTTCTCCCCGTCGTCGCCCGCCGCACCCGGAGCCTCATCCGTGGCCTCGACCTCTTCGTCTCCGCCAGCCGCATCGTCTCCGCCGCCGCCGGCGGTCGCGTCCGGGCCTTGGGTGGCCGGGCCGGCGTCCTCCAGACCGTTGACATCGACGAAGAGAGAGCACCGGCAAAGCGCGGCCAGACCCGCGACGCCGATGCCAGCCAAGACGCTCGGATACTTCATCGAAGCCGCCTTCGCCGCATTCCCGATGCGTAGCACCGAATTGGCACCATGTGTCCATCCGACGTGCCGCACGTCGCGGCCTTCCATGGCGGTGAGAAACTATACTGACTACGTTGCGATCCGATGGCTTTTCCCCCCGCCCTGATCGCGGCCCTGTGCTGCCCACGCTGCCTTGACGGCGCTCTCGATCCAGCGGGCGGCGTGCTTCGTTGCGCGCGGTGCGACCGGCCGTATCCAATCATCGGAAACATTCCCTGTCTTATGGCCGATCCGGCCCTCTGGCGCTCGCTCTGGCTCAGCCGGCTGGTCGAATTTCTTTCCGTCACGGAGCAGAATCTTGCCGGCTGGCGCGCGGAAGCGAGTCTTCCTGCGCTCCTGCCCAGAACGCGCGAGCGACTGGCGCGGATGATTGGTGCCGTCGAAGACCAGCGCGCGCGCGTCGAGGCGCTGTTGGCTGACTTCAAGGAAGGCGCGTCGCACGTGATCCCCGCTCGCCCGGAGGGAGGGGAGATGCCCGCGCTCATGACATGCTACGAGAACCTATTTCGTGATTGGGCCTGGGGGGACAAGGAGGCGGAAGCGACG
Organism: uncultured Polyangiaceae bacterium; assembly: GCA_964531095.1. Taxonomy (GTDB): domain Bacteria; phylum Myxococcota_A; class Polyangia; order Polyangiales; family Polyangiaceae; genus Palsa-1150. The sequence continues at coordinate 43,611 of CAZHED010000030.1, forward strand.
CTATCTCTCGTGGCGCGCGCGGGCCGTGAGCCGCTCGGCCGACTCGCCGTGTTCGGTGCAGGCGCCGGCCGCCTCGCGGTCGACGTTCATCAAACGTTGCGGCCGGCCCAGACCCTGGCGCTGGACGTGAACCCGCTCCCGCTGCTCGTCGCCGAGCGACTGGTGCGCGGCGAAACGGTGGATCTGCCCGAGTTCCCGGTCGCCCCCCACTCCGCCGAGGACGTCGTGATGCAGCGGAGCCTTCGGGGTCCCGGTCCGCTTCGCGAGGGCTTCACGTTTCTGTTCGCCGATGCGCTCTGTGCACCGTTCGCGTCGGGGTCGCTCGACACGGTCGTGACGTCATGGTTCATCGACGCTGTACGAGCGGATGTCCGCGCGACAGCGGCTTGCATCAACCGCGTCCTTCGTTCCGGCGGCCTGTGGATCAACCTGGGCCCCTTGCGATTCAAGGAGACCATTTCACGTACTTATACCATCGAGGAGGTGTGGGACATCGCGGCCCAGAGCGGATTCGAGCTCACCGTACGCGAGCGCGAAGACATGCCCTACTTCGACTCTCCGGTCAGCGGTTCGCGGCGGATCGAGACCGTGTTCTGCTTCGCGGCACGGAAGACCGCCGAGGCGAGCCCGAGCGTCGCGCGAGACACGGTCGCGCCATGGATTGCAGACACGAGCCTACCGATACCGCTCACCCCTGCTCTGTTGAATCTCGGGCGTACGTCGCTGTTCACCGCGGGCGCGATGTCGCTGGTCGACGGCGTTCGGTCGATGTCGGACGTAGCCAACGAAATTGGCAAGTCGACGGGAATCGCACCGGCTAACCTGTTGGACCAGCTGCGGGCGTTCTTTGCCAAGCTTCCTCCGGGCTAGTAGAAAAATGGTACGAAAGAGACCGAGCCGGTGAGGATCCGCCGATTTTCCCAGGCCTGCGCGGGCGGCGCGCTCGCTCTCGCCATTGCTTCGTGTGGCGACCCCGTTCGCGACGAGGCGGTCTCGGCCCTGGGTCCGGAAAACCCGAGCGTCCCGCGCGGACCGATGCATCGTCCCGGACAACCGTGCCTGCTCTGTCATCGGCAAGGCGGGGCGGCCTCGGCCTTCGGCGTGGCGGGCACCGTCTTCATGACAGCCGCGGCGCAAAAGCCTGTCGCCAACGTAACCGTGTTGATCTTCGACGCCACGGGAACGGGGGCGGCATTCACGGCCACCACCAACTGCGCGGGCAACTTCTTTTCGCGCGCCGACGAGTACACGCCAACGTACCCCATCTGGGCCACGCTGCGTGCCGGACGCATCCAGCGCGACATGAACTCGCCGGCGCACCGCGAAGGCTCGTGTGCCGGCTGCCACACGGCTTCGACCGGTCCGACGTCCCCCGGTCCCGTGTACCTTCTCGACGATCCGACGACGCAAAGCGCCCCGGCGGGTCAGTGCAATTGAGGCGAGCGCTGGGCCGCTCTATCCACCGTCGGGGCCGCGCTTGGGTGGTTCCGGTCTTGGCGCATTGACGAAGGTGTTGCAGGCGGTCGCGTCGGGTGCACCGACGAGCCAACCCACCATGCAGCTATCCAGAGGGTCGCCCGGGTTGACGAGCTGACCGCCCTTGTGCAGCTCGGTGCCGCGCGATTTGCGGACCATCGCGAGCGCGTCGGGCCCCGAGTGATGCTGCACGACGCTCGACATCGCCTCGGGCTCGAGGCCGACGACCGACGCGTAGCTCGCGTCGTATTCGGCGTCGCTGGTCTGCTGCGTGAGCGGGTCGTACGTCGGGTCCAGACGCAGTCCGTATCGCCCATAGAGGCGCAGATTGCGGCCCACCTGCCCGTGGCAATCGAGTGTCCCGCAGCTGAGCTGCATCGCGTCGGCGACGGGCGGGAAATCGGCGCGCGAAGGCACCGAGAGCCGTCCGACCGCGTCCGAGCTGGATAGGTCGCCTCCGCAGCCGAAGAGCGCCATGGCGAAACCGAGGTCTCGTGTCCAGTCGCGGGGTCGCCTGCTGCTTGTTCTCGGCACGGCTAGAACTCCGTTTCAACGGCGATTGTGCTGAAGAGGGCGCGGCGGTCGGTGATGTACAGCGCGTCCAGATAGCGTGTGTAGCTCGCGTCGGCCTCGAGGACGAGCCACCAAGGCCTTTCGAAGTCGTCGACCAATTTGAACCGGGCGCCGGCGCCGCCGGTCGCCCCGTACAGCGCACCGAGCTCCCGGTCCCCGGTGCGGATCGCCGGAATTCCAAGGGCGCCGTTGGATTCGGGAACGGCCTCGTACGTCCGCTGCCAAAAGACGACCTGGTTTTGTACGTGAAAACGCAAGTGCGGCCAGAGCGTCAGTCGTCGGCCGAATTCGAAGATGAATCGGAGGTCCGTCGTGGAAGCAAACATGCCCCAGCTGTCCGCGTAACCTCGCTCATCGAGTCGGAGCGTGGCCGCGTCGAAGCGGCGACCGAGGCGCGACGTGATGGCGAAGCGATGCCGTGCGGAAGGCACCTCTTCCGCGGCGCGCACGTTGAGGCGGGCTGCGTTGACCTGGGAGATGGACGCCCCCGCGGGAATGGAAGAGGCCTCCGCCGGCGCAAAGAGCGGGACGTATCGGTACGGCTTGGCGAGGTACCCCGTTTCTTGGATCACCTCGCCCTGAAGGCTCGAGATCGTCGATCGATCGACCACGAAGGTCACGCCGAGTTGGCCGCTCAGGATCTCCTTTTTTCGCCAGTAGGCGAGCGGGAGGCCCGTTCGCCCGACCTGGTCCTGGCCGTACGAGAGGCCCAGAAATGGGGTGACGTTCTTGTCGAGAAGGTCGACGGTAAGCGTTCCTCCGCCGGCCAACGACGTGTAGTCCGGTTCGCTCGAGAACACACCCGAAGCGCCAAACGTCGCGTCGCCGACCTTCAAGCTGCCTTCGGCGGAACCTGCGTTCCGAACTTCCACCCACTTGGTGGAGGCCGTCGAGACGATGTCGACCGAGGCCGCCGACACGACGTCCACCAAGTAGTGCCCCCCGATCGACCATCCCGCGAGGACGTCGGAGACGCTCGCGGCGATCGACGGGCTGACCACGGTCACGCTGTCCGTGTCCGTGTAGCCGGAGATTTCGGTCGATGCCTTCGTGATGATTGGGCTTCCGCTGCCGTGGTCCGGCGCGCGCTTCTCGTCGGCCGCGAAAGCCCAGCCCGGCGTAGCGAGAATCAAGAGCAGCGCCACGCTCGATGCGCGACAAATTCTGGCCCCGGTCATGCGTGATCGTATTTCGAGGCCGGTCGATCTGCGGAGCGGGCGGGATCGGTCGAATCCGGTATGCCTAATTGCAGCCGCATCCGCCCTGCGCGCCTGCTCCCCCTCCGACGGCTCCTTCGCGAATCGAATATACGTGCGCCGCCCCCGGACGGGCCATGTCGCCCAGCAACATCGTGGGGTGAGCGAGTCGCCCGCGCTCGTATGGCCTTACCTGAGCGCAGCCGCTGGCCAAGAGTAGCGCGATGGGGAGAAAGCTTTTCTGCATCATGGAGAAAGTACCAGCTTGAGATCGGTGAAGGATGGCGTATCCGGGAACGTGAACGTCGCTGCGGTAGGGCCTTTGGTAAAATCAACGAATGTGTTCGGTCCCGCGACGTTGTAATCCGCCGTCTCGAAGTACACGCGGTATGCACCGTCGGGAACGATCTTTTCGCTTGTATCCGTGAAATTCCAGTAGACGACATGTGTTCCAAAGCTATATCCGGTCGCCCCTGTGATCGCGTCGACCGTGTTGCGGGAAACGCCGGCCGCCTTCGTGGCAGAATTCCAGAGAATCAGGTGGTCGATTCGCGTTTTCCCCCATTCCTGGAGCGTCTTCACGAAGGCGCCCGAGCTCTGCGCAATCCAAATGGCGCCGACGTTGGCGGGGCTGTACCCTTGGCCGTCGTCTATCGTGGTGACGACGACCGTGAGAGCATGGGGTTTCGGCGGTCCAGCGTCGGGGGCCTGGTGCGTCGCTGAATCCGCTCCGGCTTCAGGCACCTTGTAGCCACCGGCGCCAATAGACGCATCCATTGCCGCGTGCGGCTGCGACGCGGGACCTGCCTCCACGGCGGCGACGGCCGCTCCGGCATCGTCCACACGGGCGACCGGGGTCATGGGGGATGAAGGCTCCTCCTCGACCAAAGCGGCGTCGTATCCCGCCAACGCGGCGATCGTGGAGGACGAGCTCGCGTCGGGGGTGGGTGGCCAGAGCTCGAGCTGCGTGGTGTACGAGCCGGTGCAGCTGCAGCAACCCGCCATCAAGGCGAGGACGCTTGCGTCCGAGGCGGCAATTGGAAAGCCGTTCCGGAGCTTCATTGGGTCCTCTCGACTCGACAGTGCCAACCTAGCCAAAGCCCAGGCCTCCTGGTCCGAGGTGGCTGTCCCTCGAGCTTATAGCACGGCCGTCGCGCGCGACGCCGTCGTCCCGCTACGGCAAATAGTTTCACGGACGCGGTATCTCGCGAGTGGTCGGGACGCTACTCGACCCGAAACGCTCCGAGTTCTTTCTGAAGTTGCTTGAGCCGTTCGGTCAGCGTGCGCATGACGTCGTCGAGCTGGCGCGCGTGCTCCACCCCGCCTTGCGCCGCCCCTTCAAACACGCCGAGCGCACCTTGTATCCGATCGCGTTCCCGGCTCTGCGCTTCACTGGCCTGCGCGATCACTTGCAGCCGACTCGTCATGGCACGTACCGCAGCGGTCATCGCCCTGCTGTCTTGGCGCTGGGCCTCCGTAGAAGTTCGAACGTCGTCGCCGACCGAGCGTACTTTCTCGATGGCGAGCGCCACCTTTTGTTGGGCTGCCCTCTGCGCGGCAGCCGCCATCGATATTCGGTTGGTCGCTTCGTGCACCTCGGTCACCGCGGCGGTGACGAGGTCCACGCGCAACGCTTGATCGCGGCTCGCCTCGGCGATCTGCTGCACGGTTTTCTCGGCTTGGCCCGCGCTCTCGATAATCGCTCGCAAGCGCGCTCCGGCTTCGCGAGAGCGCCGTTCGCCGGCTCCGACGGTCTCCTTGCCGGATTCGACCGCCTTCACCGCCAGCAGGATGTCGCCCTGCACGGACGCGATGAGGTCGGTGATCTGACTCGTGGAGGCGGTGGTCTCGGAAGCCATCGACCGAACCCGATCGGCCACCACGCCGAATCCAGTGCCGTGCTCACGCGCTTCCGACGAGATGATGGACGCGTTGACGGCGAGCAGGCGGGTCGCGCCCGCGACCTCGTCGATCACGCGCACGACCTCACCGATGGCTTCCGACCGATGCGCGAGCCGCAAGACGGCTTCGCCTACGGCGCCGAACCGCTCCTGGATCTCGCGAATCGAGCCGATGGTTTCGTCCACTGCGTCGCGCCCCGCCCGGGCTGCGGCGAGCGCCTCGTGAGCGAGCGCCTCGCCTTGTAGGGCGCTGCTGGCGACCTCCTGGATGGACTCGGTGAGGAGGCGCAGAGAACCGCTGGTCTTCTCGACGTTCTGAGTCAGTTGCAGGGTGCTCTGAGCCACCGCGCCCACCTGCTGTGCCATGTGGTCGCCTTCGATGGCTGCGCCGTCGATCGTCTCGGTCAGTGAGTGCACGCTGCCGGCGATGCGGCCTATCTGTCGATCGAGGCTGAGAATGGAGTCGATGGTCTCGGACGCTGTCTTCGAGAGACTTTGCACGCCGTCGCCGACGTGGCTGATGGAATCGCGGATCTGCACGATGGCACCCGAGCTCCGCTGGACGGCCTGGCGCTGCTGGCGGCTGTCTCCGAGCATTTGCCCGCTCGCTTGACGCAGGCCCTGGGTCACCTCGGCGAGAGCGATGACCGTGCCTCCCAGCTGCGAGATGATCGTGTGGAGATGTCGGAGCATTCCGTCGATCGAGGCGATGAGCTCTACCAGCTCTCGGGGATACCAAGCTTTCGGCCGCTCTGGACGAGCGCGCAGGTCTCCCCGGCCGATCGAGTCGACCAGGCTCGACAGGCTTGTGACCGGTTGCGCGATCGCTTTTGCCAGGATCACGGCGGCGCCGAGTCCGAGCCCGAGCGCTCCCAGCGCAAAGCTGACCATCGTGAGCAGCGCCTTGATGGCGCGCTGGCGAACGGCTGTTTGCGGCCAGGTCGTCGTAACCCACCACGTCACGACGCCCGCCGGCACCCGCGCCGCCGTCCCGCGCCGTAACTCGCCCGTCTCGCTCTCGCCAAAGCGCCGCTCGATCTCGCCGGCTGGCGCGTCGTAAAGCCGCACTTGGGAGAGGCTCTCGAGGGGGGTCACCCGATCGGACCCGGCCACGGCCACCACCCGGCCAGAGCGATCGAGAACGACGCTGGTCAGACCCGGTGCGGCCTCGGTCACCCGTTCGAGCGCACGCTGCACCGGCTCGAGATCGATCCCCAGAGCGACCAGACCCAAGCGATTCTCCGCGCCATCGACGACGGCCGCAGCGAAGCTCATGCCGGGACGTCCTGACAGGCGCGAGCGAACAAGCTCCGAGGAGAACGGCGCGCCGCTCTTGATGTCCTTCACCCACGCCCGGTCGCCATAAAACAGCCCCACCGCCGGCTTCGTGCCGCCCCCTGCGGGCTCGACCACCACGCCGCCCACCGAGTGCCCGTCCAAGTCGAGGATCATGGCGCCGTAGAGACCGGGAAAGACTTCGAGGTATTGCTTTGCGCGTGTGCCGCGCAGGTCCATGTCGAGCCTTCCCGATGCGCCGACTTCCCCCGCAAAGGTGCGGGTCACGTTCGCTTGCGCCTCGAGCAAGGAGCCGAGCTCTCGGGCGAGCGACGTGCTGGCGAGCAGGGTCTCGCGGTCCGCAAGGTCGCCTGCTGCCGCCGCCGCCGCGCGAGCTTGCGCAATTCCGAAGAGCACGACCGGAAGCGCTGCCAGAAGGCCGAGCGCGAGCAGGAGCTGCGTCCGCAGCGTCACCTTCGTTCCCGCAGTCACGCGCGCGCTCCGTGTAAGGACCCCTCGCCGGAGAACCCCTCCATTGGCGCCCACGATACACGGAAACGCATCCGTTCCGCGCGACTCGTTGGCAACGGTTGGGGCTTAAGCCCGCAAGACGCGCGCACTTGGCGCATCGCCTAAGGCGAGACGCATCGCCCTCCCGCGAAGGGCCGGATCCCCCCAGTCAGGGTAGATGGACCGCCGTGGTCGTGCACCCGGCTCCGGTGCAATGGCACGAGCTGCATCCGCCGTTCGTCACCGCCGAGATCATCAGCGAGTTGTTCGTGGCGTTTCGGGCGCCCGCATGGCCCGGCCCCGCGAGCGGGCTTCCATTCGCGTGAAACGTACCGTTGGCGGCCGAGCGCGCCGTGTACGCCTTCCCGCTTTTGTCGAGGACGCGAATTTCGGCTCCCGACACGGGGTTGCCGGCCGCGTCGTAAATAGTGCCGCCGAAGACGAAGGACGGAGCGTCGTCGCCGCCGCCGTTGCCTCCGTGACACTGCATGCAATTCCGACCCGCGTTGTGCGCGTTCGAGCCCACTTGGGCCACGAAGGCCGGCTGTCCGGCGAACACGTCGACTACGGCGAGCGCGGGTCCCGAATCGCTCGCGACCACCCCGGCATCGGTGGAACATGAGCCACTCGCGTAGCCACCGTTGATCCAGTTCTGGAGTGCCGTGATCTCGGCCGCCGTGGCGGGTAGGTTGAGCGCAGCGGGCGGCATCGGCGAGGTGGTGTTCTGCATGCGCGCGAGCGATAGCTGAGCCTCGTTCTTCGTCGGGTCCTCTTTCGCCTTCGCCATCAGATCCGTGGTGGTCACGAGACCGCTCAACGAGCCGTTGATGGGTGGGTCGGCGTGGCAGCTCGTGCACTTCGCGGCAAGGAGCGTCGCGACGTCGCAGGGAATTCCAGCGCCTGGGACGGCCGCTTGGCCGCCCGAGGAGGACGTCCCTCCCGAGGAGCTGGAGGAGGAGCCCGAAGAGCTGGACGATGAACCTCCCCCCACCGCCACCGGTCCTGAAGACGAGCCTCCGCTCGAGCCGGACGACGAGGATCCACCCGGGGAGGGGTCCATCGCAGGCGCCGCTCCGCCGCTGGACGACGAGGACTCCTGCGCAGGACCCCCCGACGAACCTCCCGACTGGATGACCGGAGCCCCCATCGGCGTCCAAACCCCCAGGTTACCCGAGCCCGAACTTGCGGATCCACTGCACGATGCAACGGCGGCCAGAGGGAGCAGCGATGCGAACAAACCGGCAACCTTCATCATAAGGAACCTCCCGAACGCGGGCTCCCTATCCACGAAGCGTGCCGGAACTTAAGTCCTCGTTACTCCTTCGAAATGCAGCCGACCGGCAGACCGCCAAGCATGATCGAATCGATCAGGGTGATCGTGGGAGCGGCGAGAAGACGGGACGTGCCAGTCAGTGCGCGCCGTTCGACCCGAGCCACCGCTCGGCTTCCAGCGCCGCCATGCAGCCGGTTCCTGCCGCCGTGACCGCCTGCCGGTAGACGAAGTCCTGCACATCGCCAGCCGCGAACACCCCAGGAACGCTGGTCGCGGTGGTTCCGGGCTTCGTGCGGATGTAGCCGTTCGAGTGAAGCTCCAGTTGGCCCGCGAAGAGATCCGTGTTCGGCGTGTGTCCGATGGCCACGAACAACCCCGTGACCGGAACGACCGAGCGCTCGTTCGTCTTGATGTTCTTCAGCCGGGCTGCCGTCACCTCTCCCTTGGACACGTCGAGCACCTCGTCGACCACCGAGTCGTAGATCGGCTTGATCTTCGGGTTGTCGATCACGCGCGATTGCATCGCTTTGCTCGCTCGAAACGACTCGCGCCGGTGCACCAGGGTCACGCTCCGGCACAAACCCGAGAGGTACATCGCCTCTTCCATCGCCGTGTCGCCGCCGCCGACCACCATCACGTCTTGCCCTCGAAAGAAGGCTCCGTCGCACACCGCGCACGCCGATACCCCACGTCCTTTGAGGGCGTGCTCGCTCTCGATGTCCAGCCACTTGGCTTGCGCTCCCGTGGCGATGATGAGTGTTTCGGCCTGGTGCTCGACGTGGTCGTCCCCGGCCCAAACGCGGAACGGGCGGGCGGAGAGGTCCACTTTGCCGACGTCTTCTCCGACGATTTCGCAGCCCTGACGCTCCGACTGCTCGCGGAACGCCTGCATCAGCTGCGGCCCGGCGATCTTCTCGGGAAATCCCGGATAATTCTCGACGTCGTTGGTGATCATCAGCTGACCACCCGGTATGCCTCCCCGCGCGACTCCCTCGAACAACAAGGGCCGCAAGTTGGCCCGCGCGGCGTAGACGCCCGCGGTGTGGCCAGCCGGACCGGAACCAATGATGATCACCTTGCGCGGTTTGCTCATGCGCTGCTTTCCCGGGAAAAATGGATCGTCCGGCCCTGAGAACGGGCGCTTGGTCCGCGAGACTAGCTCGCCCCTCGGCCCTTTCTACAAGAGGCTCTTCACTTCGCGCTCGATCTCGGTCTCTTCGCCGTCGTGGTAGCCCAAGTGGACGAAGCGCACCGTCCCTTTGCGGTCGACGACGAACGTCGTCGGCATGCTCTTGGGCTGCCACTTCGACGCGATCGACTTGTTCTCGTCCCAGATGAGCGGAAACTGCGCGCCGAGCTCGGACGCGAACGACGGAATGCCCGCCTTGTCGTCGTCCTCCGAGATGCCGACGATCTCGAGACCGTTGTCCTTGTACTTGACGTTCAGCTCCTCGAGCTTCGGGAACGACTTCTTGCAGGGCTCGCACCACGTCGCCCAGAAGTCGACGATGGCGACCTTCCCCGCGAGCGACTTCAGTGACACCGTGCCGTCGCCGGCGACCGTCTTTCGAGAAAAGTCCGGACCCTTGTTGCCCAGAAGGGGGTGAGCGGCGTCGTCAGGACTCTTGGCGCCCTCAGCCCCGGCTTCCCCGGCGCCGCAGCCGGACACGACGGCCAGACCGGCCGCGAGAGCGACAGACCGTGCGGCGGAACGAATCGCGAGACGTCTATGCATGGGAAGATCCTTTCCGACTACTGAACCGTGATGTCTTTGGCGAACGGCATGCACTGGGGACCGTCGCAGACCGCCCCCTTGAGCTTCGCCGTTCCCTGCGGGACCCCTGTGATCTTCGCCGACGTTTCGGTGAGCGAAAACTTCGACTTGTCGATCGTCTTATCGCCCACGACGACCCTCCACGGATAGTCCTTGTTGACGTGCCAGTGACCTTTGGTGGTCACCGTGATCTCGCCCTTGGCCGTACTGACGTCGAATTGCTCGTCCGCCGAGGCGAGGCGCATGCCGAGGACAATCGAGGTTGCTGCAAGGACTGAAAACAAGAGAGGGAGCTTTCGCGTCATGGTGATATTTCTCCGCTAGCGTCGTGATTAATTATGTGCGCCGAGACGGTGAAGGGCCAGTGCCTTCTCCTCGAGCCGCCTTCGTGTTCAAAAGATTTGCGACTGCGGGTGCGCACACTAGTCGACCGAACGCAGGGCGGCGGCGAAGCGCTCCGGAGGAACGAACTCGACGAATCGAGCGCGCTCCTCACCGTGGCTATCGAGGAGAACGACGGTCGGTAGCCCGACGACCCGGTACCTGTCTTTCACGACGTTGGTCTCGAGGTTGTCGTCGTCGGTGGCGTCGACGTTGATCGCAACGAAGCGGGCGGCCTCGGAGCGAACGGCCGGATCCGCGAAGGTGCGGGCCCGGAGCTCGTTGCAGGCACCGCACCAGGCTGCGCCGAAGTCGACGATCATCGGACGCCGCTGCGTCTCGGCGAGCTTGCGACCCTCGGTCTCCGAAGACACCCACTGGAGCTCTCCGCGAGGCAGCTGCATCCACGCGACGAGCGCGAAACCGCCTGCGATCGCCAGGGGAATGGAGATGAGCTTGAACGGCTTCGAGAGCTCTCGTCGCTTCGCGTTCCTGCGCTCGGACCGAACGTGCAGCCAGGCGAACGCGAGACCGACCGCGAGCATCGCCGCCGCAACCTCCGCAAACCAGGTCTCGCTCCTCGCGACGTGCTGAAGAGGAGGAACCGCCGTTCGCAGGAAGTAGAGCGCGACGATGGCGAGCACGACGCCGAAGAACCATTTCACGCCGAGCATCCACGCGCCGCCCTTGGGCAAGCTGACCGCGAAGGTTCCGACCAAGAAGAAAGGGACCCCGAGTCCGAGGGCGAACGTGAACATGACGCCGGTTCCGAGCACCAGCCGGTGCGACGCGGCAATCCAGATGAGGATCCCTCCCAGGACGGGGCCGGTGCACGGCGCGGCCACGAGAGCGCTCACGAGGCCCAGAACGAACGCTCCCGCGAACCCGATTCCCCCCACGGTGGCCAACCGGTTGGTCATGCTCGAGGGCAACGCGAGCTCGAATGCGCCGAACATCGACGCCGAGAGCGCCAAAAAGACCATGGACACAAAGCCGACCACCCACTTGTTCGAGAGCGCCGACCCGAATAGCGCGCCCGAGAGGGCGGCACCCAAGCCGAGGGCCGTGAACATCACGGCGATGCCGAGCACGAACACACTCGAGAGCGCAGCCGCTTGCCCGCGGCTCTTCGCCGTTCGCGCGCCGAACACGCTCACGGTGATCGCGATCATGGGGTAAACGCACGGGGTCAGGCTCACGAGCAAGCCGCCCACGAAGGCGGCGAGCACCGCGAAGAACGGGCCCCGCGCGATGGCCTGCTCGAATGCGCTGGCGGGAGCCCCCGCATCGGCCAGCGCCAGCGACGGCGCCGCGAGGGCGGACAGGACGACGAGCGTGAATACCGAGGCAATGCTTCTGCGCGTCATGGTTGTTTCCTAGGGCAATCCGCAAGCCACCGTGATTTGGGGGCCAATTCGACGTGAGCGCCAAATTGTAAGACGAAACGCCGCGAGTTCAATTGTTCGGGGCGCCGCAGGCGACCCAGGTCGTGACCATCGTGATCTCTTGCGGGGTCAGCGCCGCAGTGCCTGTTACGACTCCGGCAAGAGGCATCTGCGGGCCGCAGTTCGATCCCGAAACGTTGCAAACGAGCCCGCTCTTGGTGGGGTCTGTGTTCCCGGGCAAGACGTAAGGCAAAGCCTGCGGCGCATTCTGCATGACATAAGTGCTGAGCGTCTTGTAGGTCGCGCTGGGGTCCGAAGTCATTTTAGGGCCCTGAAGGCCGCCGTGGCAACTCGTGGCCTCCGCGCACTTCCACGCGCCGGTGGCGGTGGTACTGGGGAAGATCTGGGTCGCCCAGCTCACCGCGCAGGCGCCGGAGCCGGCGTCGGCGGGACCGGCGTCCATCCGCCCACCGCTCGAGCTGCTGCTCCCTTGAGCTCCGCTGCTGCCGGAGACGGCGCCGCTGCTTCCGCTGCTATTCCCGCTCCCGCCGCTGCTGGCGCCGCTGGCGGACGCCCTCGGAGACGGCAGGTTTTTTCCGACAAGGCCGCCGGGCGGCCCGTAATAAGTGACGTCGGTCGACGAGCACGCCCAGCCGACCGCGCCCAACGCGCAGAGCGCCGGTACGCGCCGCTGTACGACTCCTCGAAGATCCATGGCGCTCGCGCAAAGCTTAGAACGTGCCGCGTCGAAATCCCACTCGGAAGGGCGATGGCGGCCAATACGGAAGGAATGGCGCATCTCGCCGATCAAGGTGTTCGCCGTGATCTGGAAAGTCACGGTTCCGCTCGCAGCGCCAATGGCACAAGCGCACGACGCTTAGAACATGCCACCGAAACGAATCCCGGATTGAGCGCCCGAGTGGCAGGCAGAAAATTACAATGATCGAACGGATCACCCGTGATCGGGCAATGCACGGTTCCGATGTCGTCGCGTCCCGCAAAAGCCGCTGCTTCAGGCTGGCCAGCGGCGTGCTATTGATCACCCCCCATGAGGAGTGTCGCAGGAGTTCGTCTAGTCACGCAGCTAGTCGCGGCAGCCCTGGCGGTCGCCTCGGTCACGGGGTGCGAGCATGTGGCGCCGTACCAACGCGGCTTGCTCGCGCACCCGACGATGACCGTCGACGACGTGTCCACCGGCATGGAGGAGCACGTCCGCGCGGTGTCGGAGGGCGCATCGGGCGGACTTAGTGGCGGCGGGGGCGGCTGCGGGTGTAACTAGCGGCCCTCCGTGATTCGACATCGAGCGCCCGCGCTGGCGCTGGCCTTGTTGCTCCTCTGCGTTTGCCGAGGCGCGTGGGCCGCGCCGCGGTATGACCTTAGCGATCCTGTGAGATGCATCGAGCGCACGACCGCCTCGCTGCAGACCGCCGGTCTCCCCTCCACACGCCTTCAGCGCGCCGCCTGCGAAGAGGCGATCGGACGACTCGTCGAGGCGCGCTCCGACGCGCAGGAAGCCCTCGGGACCGCCACGCTCGTCCACGATGGACCGACCGCCCGAGCGGCTCGCGTGCGGATCCGCGATCTCAATGCCCGAATTCCCCAGATCACGCTCGAACCGCCGGCCGACGTCCGAGACCTCACGGTTACCCTCGACGGACAGCCCGTGCCGAGTGACCGCCTCGGCGGTCCGATTGCGGTCAATCCGGGCCGGCACTCGATCCATGCGGAGGGAGATGCCCGTGGGGCCGTGCTCGCTTTTGATCAGCAAGTCGAGATCCGCGAGCAGGACGCCGCGCGCGTCGCGATTGTGCTCAGCCGGCCGAAGTCGGGTGAAACCGTACCCCTCAAAGGAGACGTGGCCGCGTCGCGGAGCGAGCCCGAAAGCGAGGGGCAAGAGGAGCCGCCCCGGCGTATTCCATCCGCGAACCGCGAGGCGCTCGGGAACGCGAAGTACCTGACTGCGGGCCAGGTGCGCTGCCTTCTCGCTGCGAAGAGCCAAGACGAGGTTGCCAAGTGCCTGCCCAGGAAGACGGCGAACCTCGCCGTGAAAGTGGGGTTCGACGTCAGCGGCTACACCGACACGACCAACGTCAACGTCCTCAGCCCCGAGTTCGTCGGCTCCGTCGCGTCTCCCACGGCTGGATGGAACGTCGGCGGGAGCTTCCTCGTCGACGTCGTGAGCGCGGCGTCGCCGGACATCGTCTCGGAAGCTTCACCGCCATTTCACGAGGTCCGGCAGGCTGGCTCGCTGAGCGGCGGGTACAAGCCGGGGATCTACGGCGCCCAGCTCAGCGGTAACGTATCGAGCGAGCCGGACTACTTGTCGGTCGGCGGCGGGCTCGCCCTGACCGCGGAGCTCAACGAAAAGCTCACGACGCCACGGGTCGCGTTCAACTACTCGCACGACACCATCGGCCGGTCGACGACTCCCTTCAGCGTGTTTCACCACAACCTCGATACGGCTGAATTCGAGGCCGGCTGCACGTTCGTGATGTCGCCCACTTCGGTGCTGCTGCTGAGCGGAACGTTGCAGTTCGAGCGCGGCGACCAGAGCAAGCCCTATCGATACATCCCCATGTTCTTCCCGGCGACTGCCGCCAATGTGAAGCCGGGGCAGTCGTACGCGTCCGTCAACGCGGCGAGAGAGTCGATCCGGCCGCTCGAGCAGCTGCCCCTCGACCGGGACCGTTACGCCGTGGGGGCGCGCTTCGCCCACCGGTTCGAAGTCGCGACGTTGCGGATGGAAGAGCGCATCTACGCCGACTCGTGGCAGCAGTACGCGACGACCACGGACTTTCGCCTGATGACCGACGTCAGCGACCGCTTGCGGCTCTGGCCGCACTTGCGGGTAAACCTGCAGAACGGCGTCTATTTCTACCGCCTGGCGTATTCGCCTATCGTCGACCCGACGACCACGCGGATCTCCGTGCCGACGCTCCGCACCACGGATCGCGAAGACAGCCCGATGGTTGCGGTGACCGGCGGCGCCGGCGCGCGATTCGCGCTCACGGCATCCACGAGCTCGACGCAATTCGCGATTACCCTCCAGGGCGACGTACTTTATTCGAAGTACTTCCAGTCGCTTTACATCACGAGCCGGACGTCGGTGTACGCAACGCTCGGGCTCGAAGCGGAGTTCGAATGACGCGCGCCGGTTTCCTCGCCATCTTCGCCGCCGCGACCGTGGTGGCGCCCATCAGCTCGTGCGCGTTCGATCCCGTGCACCAGAGCGACGTTGACGCGCTCGGTCCGGAACGGAGCGGCGTTCCGCGCGGCCCCTACCATCGCGCTGGGCAGGCTTGCACGGTTTGCCACGGCCCGGAGGGACCCGCCCAACGGCAGTTCGTCCTCGCGGGCACCGTCTTCTCTTCGCGCGACCAATCCGTGGGCCTCGACCAGGCGGAGATCCTCATGGTCGACTCGCTGGGCTCGTCGCCGCCGATGAGTATCCTGACCAATTGCGTGGGCAATTTTTTCATCACCGCAGACACATGGAATCCCGCGTTTCCCGTCCGTGTGGCCGTCGCGAGCGGCCAGACGTCGTCTCTGATGCTGGGTCACGTCGGCCGCGCGGGCTCCTGCGCGACCTGCCACAAGGAGCCGCGCGGGCTGGACTCGCCCGGTCACGTGTTCATCGGCGCGATGCCTGCCGCACAGCCGAATTGTCCGGTCAACCCCGTCCTCGGCGCGCCATGAGCCTGTTTCGCAGGGCCTGCTTCGCGGTTCTGGCCGCCTTCTTCGGCGCAGCGGGCGCAACCGCGTGCGGCGTGCCCACGGCCACGCTGCCGAACGAGATGATCCGAGCGCCCGATTTCACCCAGTTCGCCGACGACACCGCCGGCGTACACAGATTCCTGGAGAAGCGCTGCGGAACGCTCGACTGCCACGGCCAAACAGGCCGGCCGTTCCGCCTCTTCAGCATGGGTGGTCTACGCCTCCTCAACGACGCTGGGCTCGTCTCCGGCTTGGGCGCGGACTCGCCCGAGGAGGTCTACGCCAACTACCAGGCCCTCGTCGGCCTGCAGCCCGAGGAAACGAGCAAAGTGGTCAGTGGATCCGATCCGCCCACGGTCCTTCTCATCGTGGCCAAGCCGCTCGCGCTTCAGACGCACAAGGGCGGCCCGGTGTTGGCCGCGGGCGATCCGGGCGATGTGTGTCTGGAGTCCTGGCTGGGCGGGCAAATCGACACGAATGCGTGCACCGAGGCGATCGCCGTGCCTTGAGGCCTAGAGATCCTCGGGCATGAACGGGCGCGACGGCTTGGTGTGCCTGGCCGGGGCCGCGCGATTGCCCGCGTTTCTGCCGGTGGCGTTGCGCTCGTTCAATGCGCGGGTGCGCTCGGGCAGTGCGCCGTTGGAATCGGCGGGTGCCGGTTGGGCAGTTGGAGTCGCCGACGCGATCGAAACGGCCGGCGCCGCCGGTGTCTCGGGGATCGTGGCAGAAACGGGCGGGGGGCGCGTCGGTTCCGCAACCGCGCCGGTGTGCGTCCGCGGGAAAAAAACAAGGAGCGTCGCACCGGCCAGGCCGCAAACCGCGGCGGCGGCGGCCAGCGGAAGACTCGGCCGTCGCTTCTTCTGGTCTCGCGGCGAAGACAGCACCAGCGACGCGCGGTCGAGCGCCTCGCGCTGGTGGAGGATCGGCTTGGACGCCAAGTCGAAGACCAGGGCACCCACTTCGGCGGCGCCGGGAAGGGGCCCGATCGCGCTCCGGAGTGCTTCTCCGAACTCCGCCGCCGTTCGGTATCGCCGTTCCGGGTCGCGCTCGAGCGCTTTGAGGCAAACTTCGTCGAGCTCGAGGGAGATCTCCGGCCGCGTCATGCTTGGCGGCGCGATGGGGTCTCGCAGGACGCGCGTCACGGTCTCCGCCTCGGTGGGGGCCTCGAAGAGCCGCTGTCCCGTCGCGCAATAGGTCAAGCACTCCCAGAGGACGATTCCCGCGGCAAACACGTCGACGCGCCGATCGACGGGCTTCCGACCGACCTGCTCGGGCGACAAGTACTGGAGCTTGCCCTTCACGGTGCCATCCGGGCGGGTCGTGGCCAACCGGCCAGCGGCCAGCGCAATGCCGAAGTCGGTCACCCTGGTGACCCCGTCGCTGCCGATGAGCAGGTTGTGCGGTGAGACGTCGCGGTGAACGAGACCAAGCGGCTCGCTTTTCTCGTCGAGAAGCTCGTGCACCTCGTGGAGGCCGGTGAGGGCGTCGCTGACGATTCGGGCGGCGAACCCAATCGGCAGCTCTTTTCCCCGTAGTCGAAGGGCGCTCTGCATCGCAGCCAGCGTGATTCCCTCGACGTACTCCATCACGATGACGAGCTCGTCTCCGAGCATGTCCATGTCGAGGACCCCGACCACGTTCGGGTGGCGCAGCCGGGTCGCGACGCGGGCCTCGTCGAGGAACATCGCGACCATGTCCGTGTTGTCGGCCAAGTGCGGATGCATGACCTTCATGGCGACGGTCCGCGTCGTGCCGCCGGCGGTCATTCGCCCGAGATAGACGGTGCCCATCCCGCCCGAGGCGAGGGGACCAAGGCGCTGGTAGCGCTGCGTTCGGCCTAGTTGGGGCACAGTTGCGGTGTTCGCGTCCCGCATAGCAGGGCCTTTTCGTTGCACGGTGTCGCGGTGGTCCCGTCCACGCAGCTGAGCGGGCAGGTTTGGGGGTTCACTTGCCCCTCGCCGAAAAACGAGCAAGTGAGCGTGCAAGTCTCGCCGACCGGGCAAGCCATCGAGCAGCCGGACGGCAGGCTGCACCGGCCTATGCACGGTCCTTTCGTGCAAGTGAGCGTGCAATCGGCGCTCGACGAGCTGCTGCAAGCGCAGGAACCGCCGGGGCACGAGACGCCGCAGGTGGTTGAACCGAGCCCTCCGTCCACGCACAAGGGGCCCTGTCCCCCGCCGCCTTCCGCTGCCACCCCCGATTCTATGAATAGAGCGTCGAAGTCTTGTCCGCAGCCAAGCACCCCGATCGCGAGTGCGACCCCGCCCGGGAGCCAGTGCCTTGAAGCGACGCTCCGCATGCTCGCTCGAAAAGGTAGCACGCGGCATGCCCACGGCCGGAGGTCGCCGAGGGCACATGGCCGCCTTCCGGGGTGTTGCTGTCTGGGGTGTTGCTGCCCCGCCAGCACTCGATGTACCAACAGCGCGGCCTCGATGACGAAGAGAGCTTGTAGCGTGGCCGCGCGACTGCGACTGGTGTGCGCCGTCGGCGCAGGACTGCTCACCTTTGCCCGGTCACCGAGCGCGCGCGCCGAGGACCTCACCGGCGCGGCCGGCTCGGTCGAAGCGAAGCGCCTATTCTCCCAAGGGTCGGCCCTTTACCTCGCCGGGCAGTACGAAAAGGCGCTCGAAACCCTTCAACAGTCGCATACGTTGGTCCCCAGCCCCAACTCCGAGCTTGTCATCGCTCGGTGCTTGCGGGAGCTCGGGCGGCCGATCGAAGCCAAAGAGATGTTCGAATCCGCGGAGGCGGAGGCGCGCCGTCGGGCGGCGGATGGTGCGGCCAAGTACGCGCAGACGGCGGAGTCTGCCGCGGCCGAGGGCGCCGCGGTTCGTGCTTCGCTCGGCACGCTTCGCATTCGAGTCGAGGGCCCGGATCCCACCACCAAAGTCGCAGTCGACGGAGCGCCCGCCGACATTCCTCCGGGAGGGGAGGTGGTCGTGTGGCACTCGCCGGGCGAAGCGGCCGTATCGATGCGTTCCGCCTCCGGCCTCGAGCAGCGCCAGGTCGTGACGGTCCGCGCCGGTGCCGAAGTGACGATCGGTTTCGGAAGGCAAGACCCGCCGCCCGCAGAGCCGGGGCCGCCGATCGCGGCTCCGCCTGCTGCGCCGCCCCTCGAAAGCTCTCCTCGCCCGGTGGATCGGGCGACCGACGCCCATGCGACTCATGCGGCGTGGGCTTTTCCGGCGGCCGTCGTCTCCGGGGGTGTGACGCTCGCGGGCGCGGGTTTGGCCACCGGCTTCGGGATCGCGGCGAACGCCGAGTACCACAAAGTGCAGACCACCTGTGTGACGAAGGGAGGCTGCGGGCCCGGCGACCGATCACTCGCCAACGCGGGAAAGGCCTACCAGGTCGTCGAGTACGTCTCGCTCGGAGTGGCGTCGGTCGCCGCGGCGGCGACCGCTACCTTTGCCGTCATCGCCATCACCCATCCGTCTCGGCCAAAAACAACCAGCCAGACGCAATGGCGCCTACTTGTGGGCGCCACCACATTGGGCGTCGGGTGCGACTTCCCGTGACAGCAGCGCGCTCGGGTGGCAATCCGTAGCGTATGCTGGACGAGATGCCTCCGGTATCCCAGGCCCGAGCGAAAGACTCTCACCAGCTTGGTGAGGACCCCACGGTCGCTCGCCCTGTCGACTCCCAGGCCGCGCTGCTCGAGCTACGTCGCATGCGCGTCATCGAGGGGGCCGACGCGGGCGCGGAGTTTCCGCTCGATCCGAACGCGCCCTCCCGGATTCTCATCGGAACGAGTCCCGCGTGCACCATCCGCCTCACCGACCCCACGGTGTCGCGAAGGCACGCCGCACTCGAACCCGTCGGCCAGCGCTATCGGCTCACCGACTTGGGTTCGACCAACGGAACGTTCATCGACGGCGTGAGTGTGATCGAAGCCCTCCTTCGGGGCGGGGAGGTCATCCGCTTCGGGTCGACCGCCGTGCGCGCCGAAGCGGAGGCCGCCGGACTCGGCGAAGAGAGCGCCCCGCTGCCGAGCGCGATGCGCTTCGGGCGCGTCCTGGGCGCGAGCGTGGCGATGCGGCGGCTGTATCCGCTCTGCGAGCGCGTGGCCAAATCGCCCGTGCCGGTGATCATCGAGGGCGAAACGGGAACGGGCAAAGAAGTATTGGCCGAGTCGCTGCACGAGGTGAGCGGCCGCAAAGGACCGTTCGTCGTATTCGACTGTACCGCCGTCTCCCCGAACCTGATGGAAGCGACGTTGTTCGGTCACGAGAAGGGCGCCTTCACGGGAGCGGTCGGGTCGCACACGGGGCTTTTCGAGGAGGCCGACGGAGGCACCCTCCTCATCGACGAGATCGGGGACCTCGACTTTCCACTTCAAGCCAAGCTTCTTCGAGTCATCGATCGAAGCGAGCTACGCCGCGTCGGGGGCCGCCGGTCGATCCACGTGGACGTGCGCGTCCTTGCCGCGACACGGCGGGATCTCGACAAGGCGGTCGCGGCAGGGCGATTCCGCGACGACCTCTTTCACAGGCTCGCGGTCGCGCGCGTGGAGCTGCCGCCGCTGCGCGAGCGCCACGGCGACGTCCCGCTCCTCGCGCGGAGTTTCGCCAAGGAGATGGCCGGTTCGATCGACATGCTGACCCCCGAGGTTCTCGCGCGATTTGCCGAATACAGCTGGCCGGGCAACGTGCGAGAGCTGCGAAACGCGGTGGCTCGCATCCTCGCGCTCGGCGATACGGCCGATCAGCCGCGGTGGCCGGCGCGGGCCGCCGGCCCGACGACGGCGGGTGGAATCGACGACTGGCTCGACGCGATCATGTCGACCAACCCGGCGTTTCCGATCGCGCGGCGCAAAGTGCTCGACGAGTTCGAGCGGCGCTATGTGGAGCGGATCCTCGCCGCGCACGACGGCAACGTCTCGCACGCGGCGCGCGCCTCGGGGCTCGCGCTCCGGTACTTTCGTCTGGTCAAGGCACGCCAGCAGCAGAAGTGATCGAATCGAGCGCGAGGTTCAGCTCGAGGACGTTCACGCGCGGCTCGCCGAGGATGCCGAGCTGCCGGTCGTCCGTGTGCGCGAGCACGAGCGCCTGAACCCGGCTGTCGTCGAGCCCGCGGGCCTTGGCCACTCGATGCACCTGATACTGCGCCGCGGCAGGCGAGATGTCCGGGTCGAGGCCGCTGCCCGACGACGTCACGAGGTCGACGGGAATCGGCGCCTCGTTGGCGGGATCCGCGGCTTTGAGCGCGTCGATGCGTCCCTTGACTTCGTCGGTCAATGCCGGGTTGGTCGGACCGAGATTCGACCCCGCCGACGAGCCGCCGTTGTACGGCAGCGCTTTGCCGTTCGAGTCGCTCGTCGCGGAGACACGGCCCCAGAAGTACTTCGGGTCGTCGAACGACTGGCCGATGAGACTCGATCCCACGGGTTTGCCATCTCTGACGATGAGGCTCCCGTTCGCCTGGCGAGGAAATGCTGCCTGCGCGATTCCCGTAACGAGGAGCGGATAGGCCAGGCCCGTCACGAGCGTGAGGGTGACGAGGGAGACGAGCGCGGCGCGGATCTGGGAAAGCATGGGAGGGTCCCTTCGTTCAGGCGAGGTGGAGAACGACGAGCAGAACGTCGATGAGCTTGATGCCGACGAACGGCGCGACGATGCCCCCGAGGCCGTAGACCAGCAGGTGGTCTCGGAGCAGGCGCGACGCGCCGACCGCGCGGTAGGTGATGCCGCGGAGAGCCAGGGGGATGAGCGCGATGATGATGAGCGCGTTGAAGATGACCGCGCTCAAGATCGCGCTCTGCGGAGTGGCCAAGTGCATCACGTTCAGCGCGTTGAGCGCCGGATACGTCGACGCGAACGCGGCGGGGATGATGGCGAAATACTTCGCGACGTCGTTGGCGATGCTGAACGTGGTCAGAGCGCCGCGGGTCATCAGAAGCTGCTTGCCGATCTCGACGACTTCGATGAGCTTCGTGGGGTTGGAGTCGAGGTCGACCATGTTGCCGGCTTCTTTGGCCGCCTGCGTGCCCGTGTTCATCGCGACGGCGACGTCGGCCTGTGCGAGCGCGGGTGCGTCGTTGGTTCCGTCGCCCGTCATCGCGACCAGGCGGCCGCCCTTCTGGTGCTCGCGAATGAGAGCCAGCTTCGTTTCGGGAGTGGCCTGGGCGAGGTAATCGTCGACGCCCGACTCGGCCGCGATCGCCGCCGCGGTCGTCGGGTTGTCGCCGGTGATCATCACCGTCTTGATTCCCATCTTGCGCAGCTCGGCAAACCGCTCTTTGATGCCGCCCTTGACGATGTCTTTGAGGTGAATGACCCCGAGCACTCTGGCTCCTTCGGCCACTACCAGAGGCGTGCCCCCCGTCTTCGAGACAGACGCGACGTGCGCGACCACCTCGGCCGGAAAGGACCCCCCTTTGGCCTTGACGTACGCCTCGATCGCGTCCGCCGCGCCTTTGCGGATCTCGCGGCCGTCGAGGTCGACGCCGCTCATGCGCGTCTGCGCCGTGAAAGGTACGAACTCCGCCTTGAGCGCGCGAACGTCGCGCTCGCGAATCTGATATTGCTCTTTCGCGAGCACGACGATGCTCCGCCCCTCCGGCGTCTCGTCGGCGAGCGAGCTCAGTTGCGCCGCGTCGGCCAGGCCCTCCTTCGTGCAGCCGGGTCCGGGCAGAAACGCCGTTGCCTGTCGGTTGCCGAGCGTGATCGTGCCGGTCTTGTCGAGGAGGAGCACGTCGACGTCGCCGGCGGCTTCGACCGCGCGCCCGCTCGTGGCGATGACGTTCGCCTGGATCATGCGATCCATTCCAGCGATTCCGATGGCCGAGAGCAGGCCGCCGATCGTCGTCGGAATGAGGCACACGAGCAGCGCGACCAGGACGGTGATCGTCACCGGCGTTCCTTGCTTTGCCGCTTCGACGCTGAACAGCGAATAGGGGAGGAGCGTCACGGTCGCGAGGAGGAAGATGATCGTGAGCGCAGCGAGAAGGATGTCGAGCGCGATCTCGTTCGGGGTCTTCTGGCGTTTGGCCCCTTCGACCATCGCAATCATCCGATCGAGGAACGTCTCGCCCGGGTTGGCGCTGACGCGCACGATGAGCCAGTCTGAAAGGACACGCGTGCCGCCCGTGACCGCGCTGCGGTCGCCCCCGCTCTCGCGGATCACGGGCGCGCTCTCGCCCGTAATGGCGCTCTCGTCCACCGAGGCGACGCCCTCTACGATCTCTCCGTCTCCAGGGATGAAATCGCCGGCTTCCACGAGAATGAGGTCCCCTTTGCGAAGCTGCGAAGCATAGACGAGGGTCTGGCTGGCATCGCGCTGCGGGGCGGAGATCTGTTTGGCCTGGATGTCTTTGCGGGCCTTGCGCAGAGAGTCGGCCTGCGCCTTGCCGCGTCCCTCGGCCATCGCCTCGGCGAAGTTCGCGAAGAGCACCGTGAACCAAAGCCAGAGCGAGATGGCCAAGATGAAGCCGGCGGGCGCCTCGCCACTGCCGAACAGCGCTTGCACGAAGAGCGCCGTCGTGAGGACGCTGCCGACCTCGACGACGAACATCACGGGGTTTCGCACCTGGTGGCGCGGGTCGAGCTTGCGGAAGCTGTCGACGATCGCGCGGCGCACGATCGCCGGCTCGAAGAGCGGGCGCGCCTGCCCCCGGCGGCGGTGCTTTTCGTGCTCTGGGGGGGCCGCCCCGGAGGAGATCACCTCCGGGGACGGCGTCGCCGATTGCAGGGGAGCGTTTGTCGCGGAGGGCACGCGTGCAACGAGCTTGTTCGTATTCATGGCGAATTTCCGAGCCTCACGTGTTTGCGAGCAGATGCTCGACGATGGGCCCCAGAGCGAGCGAGGGAATGAATGTGAGTGCGCCGACGATGACGATCGTCCCGACGAGCATCGCGACGAAGAGTGGCGTGTGCGTCGGAAGCGTTCCCGCGCTCGCCGGGACGAGCTTCTTTTGCGCCAGCGCGCCCGCGAGGGCGAGCACCGGGATCTTGACGAAATAGCGGCCTAGGAACATCGCGATCCCGAGCGTCGTGTTGTAGAAAGGGGTGTTCGCGCCGAGGCCGCCGAAGGCGCTTCCGTTGTTGTTTGCCGCAGACGAAAACGCGTAGAGAACCTCGCTGAAGCCGTGCGGCCCGGGATTGAAGACACCCTTCTTCCCCGACTCGGTGACGACCGCGACGGCGGTCAAAATGAGTATGGTCACTGCTGGGAACAGGATGGCGAGCGACGCCATTTTCATCTCTCTCGCCTCGATCTTCTTGCCGAGGTATTCGGGTGTCCGGCCGACCATCAGCCCCGCCACGAACACGGCAACGATCGCGAACAGCAAGATGCCGTACATCCCCGCGCCGACGCCGCCGAAGATGATCTCGCCAAGCTGGATGAGCCAGAGCGGCGCGAGACCCCCGAGCGGGGTGAACGAGTCGTGCATCGCGTTGACCGCGCCGCAAGACACGCCGGTCGTCGCGGTCGCGAAGAGCCCGGTCGCGGAGATGCCGAAGCGCGCTTCCTTGCCCTCCATGTTGCCGCCCGCCTGAAGGGCGCTCACCGCCTGGTCGACGTGGAGTGACGCCAGCGCCGTGCTGCCGGCCTGCTCCTGCGCGACGCAGAGCGCGAGCAGAGGCAGGAACACGACGAACATCGCGCCGAGGATGGTCCACCCTTGCCGGGTGTCTTTGACCATCTTTCCGAACGTGTACGTCAGCGCGGCGGGGATGAGCAGCAGTCCGTAGACGTTGAGAAAGTTGGCAATCGGGGTCGGGTTCTCAAAGGGGTGCGCCGAGTTGGCGTTGAAGAAGCCGCCGCCGTTCGTCCCCAGCATCTTGATGGCGATCTGCGAGGCCGCCGGCCCGAGGGCGATGACCTGATCGGTCACCGCGTGGCCGTCGGCGTCTTTGGTGGCCTGAAGGAGGCTCACCGACTGGTACGCACCGAAGGTCTGCACGACGCCTTGCGACACGAAGACGACCGCGAGGATCACCGAAAGCGGCAACAGAACGTAAAGCGTGCTGCGCGTGAGATCGACCCAGAAATTGCCGAGGGTCGAAGTGGTCTTTCGCGCGATGCCGCGGACGAGCGCGACCATCACGGCCATGCCGGACGCGGCGCAGACGAAGTTCTGCACGGCGAGCGCCATCATCTGCGTGAAGTAGCTCATCGTGGTTTCACCGCCGTAGCTTTGCCAGTTGGTGTTGGTGGCGAAGCTGACGGCGGTGTTCCACGAGAGATCGGGCGTCGGCGCGGTGAACCCTTGCGGGTTGAGGGGCAGGATGCCCTGCAGCCGCTCGATGGCGTAGACGGTCAGAATGCCCGCGCCGTTGAAGAGGAGCATCGCGGTCGCATAGGTCGTCCAGCGCATTTCGCGTTGTTCGGATTGGCGGGGCACCCCGCCGAGCCGGTAAATCAGGCGCTCGAGCCATCCCAGCCCCTTTTCGAGGAGGATGGGCTCTCCCTCGTACACGCGAGCCATGTACGCGCCGAGCGGCTTCACCGATGCGATGACGAGGCCGAGAAGAACGAAGATCTGCGCGTATCCTTGCCAGCTCACGAGAGTGCCTCCGGTTTGAGCAACGCGACGAAGAGGTACACGAGGAGTCCCAGAGAGATGGCTCCCCCGATGACGTACATGATGGGCATGGTGATTCCCTCGTTAGACGTGCTCGCAGAGTCGGACCAACCCATACGAGAGCGCCAACAGAACGATCGTGAACCCGACGTAGACGATGTCCATGGTTTTTCCTCGGCCGCGTTCTGTCTTAGGTCTCAATTTCTAAAAAGGATCTAAAAGCAGCGGCGACAAGCGCGCGGTCCGGCGCGTGCCTGCACGTGTTGCGCCGCTCGGTTTCCGGAAGCGGGCTCGTCGTGCGTTCGCGCCGGGGCAATGTAACGGCGTGCAGCTAAACGTTCGCTAAAACGCGTCTGCCACTCGCGCGACGCATTTCGTGCGCGAACCGCGCGTCTTCGGGAAGGTTCGCGCCGCCCCGTTTGCTGAGGATGCGATCCCAGCACGGAGGAAAGAGGAATGTCGATGGCGACACACGGCGATCTCGGTTCGTTTCCTTCCGATCTCGGTGCGGACCAGCGGCGCGCGGAGAGGTTGCTCTCCGAGCTCGCGAAGGAGCTTCTTCGCGTTGCCGTAGACGAGCACACGCGAGCCCTTCATCTGCGAGCCCTCGCGCTCAAGCACGCGGTCATGGGCTGGCCCGATGCGCAGCCCCCGCAGTCGATCCGTCATGCGGTGATCGGCGAAGTGCTCTCGATGCAGGACGAGGCGCTGGCCTGGCGGCGGTTAGGAGGGGTCGACCGGCCGGGATGATCGCGCACAAGATGCGCGTTCGCGCAGAGGCCGTCTTCTGTGCGCAGGGGGCCGCTCACGACCGCGTCTTGTCGGCGACCCATCGGGTCCGGCAAGCTCACGACCGCGACTTGTCCGCGACCCATCGCGTCAGGCAAGCTCACGACCGCGACTTGTCGGCGACCAATCGCGTCCGGCAAGCTCACGAACGCGTTTTGTCGGGGATCAATCGCGTCAGGCAAGCTCACAGCCGCGTCTTGTCGGCAATCAATCGCGCGGGGCAAGCTCACGACCGCGTCTTGTCGGCGACCCATCGGGTCCGGCAAGCTCACGACCGCGACTTGTCCGCGACCCATCGGGTCCGGCAAGCTCACGACCGCGACTTGTCGGCGATCCATCGCGCCGGGCGAGCTCACAACCGCGACTTGTCGGCGATCCATCGCGCCGGGCGAGCTCACCACCGCGACTTGTCGGCGATCCATTGCGTCCGGCAAGCTCATAACCGCGACTTGTCGGCGACCCTTCGCATCCGGCAAGCTCACGACCGCCCGGCAATGCTCTGGCTTCGAAATTTGAGCCGTGGACTTGGTCGTTACGTCCTCGTCCATGGGGTGTCTCTGCGCGGCGGCGAGATCCATCACCGACGCTCCCAATCCTCTCGGGAGGACGCTCACCGGGGCCCCCAGCAGCCGACCGCTCGCCTATGGCAGACGGACTGAGAGCAGCGGATCGCCTCAGCAGCCAGCTAGCAAGAATGCCCCCAGTCCCCCAGAGCAAGCAGGAGCCCCCAGAGGGCTAACCCCGCGGAATCCGTGCGCAGGGGCGGAATCGAACCGCCGACACGGGGATTTTCAG
>CAZHED010000031.1:0-5562 GCA_964531095.1 uncultured Polyangiaceae bacterium
GCGGGCATGCCGCGCAGCACCCGCCCGATACGCGGCGCCTCGTTCCACGCGGGGACGACGACGACGACCCGCGAGCGCATCCACATGGTATGCCCTTCTACTCGAAGGATGCTTCGCTGGCCGCTCGTCCTCCTCGCGGTCGCCGCGGGCCTCGTCATTTGGGCAGGCCAAAGGGCGACTTCGCGTCAGCAGTTCCCGCCCGACACCACCCCGGAGGGCGCGTACGCGCGGGTCGCCCTGAGCGTGGCCGAACGCCGCTATCGCGACGTCTTCCCGTACCTCGAGACCGAGGCGCAGTGGGCGGCGTTCACGATCCGCGATTTGCGCAAGAAGTCCTGCGAACGCCTCCGAGCGAGCTATCCGCCGGCCGAGCGTCAGGGGCTGCTCGACGCCTGGCACGACGAAGCCGAGGCGCCCGACGGACCGGACGTGTTCGCCCTCTTCGCCGTTCACCGGCAGTGGGCGGCTCGCCTCGAGCGCGACCTCTCCGGGGTTGCGCGGGTGGACATCGAAGGCGAGCGCGCGACCGTCATCACCGCGCGCGGTACGCGCTATCCGTTTCGTCGGCGCGACAACGGGATCTGGGGGCTGACGGTGTTCACCGCCGAGCTGCAAGCAGAGGCGGAACGCGCCGCGCGCGATCTCGACGTCGTGCAGCGCGCGGCCGCGGATTACGACCGCGTCAACGCGGGTGAGCTCGACGCGGGGCGTTCGCGGCCCACGCGCGACAACGACTAGCGGACCTTCTTCTTCATGTCTTCCCAGGAGCGTCCGCTGGGCTGCCCGGCGCCGCTGGGCAGGCCCACGCGCGACCAGCCGGGCTCGCTGACGTCGCCGAACGGGCCGCGCGCGCCGTCCCAGCCGGCGCGCTGGTCGAGGACGCTCGTGAACCCATCGGCGAGCAGCATCTGCGCCGCGCGAAGCGAGCGCCCGCCGGCCTTGCACCCGACGACGATCTTCGCGTCTTTCGCGAATGCCGCGGTCATCACCCGCATGAAGTCGGCGTTGGGGGACATGCCTCCACCGGCCGCGAGCATGAGAGGGACGTTGACGGCGCCCTGGGGGTGTCCAGACTCGAACTCTTCGGTGGTCCGGACGTCGACGTACGTCCAGCCTTCGGCGAGCTTTTCACTCGCTTCCTTGGGGGAGATGCGTGTGGGGCCATTCATGAGCCATCGTTTAGCCCGGAATGGGAACTTATCGAGTGCCTCCGCTCGAGCTCTGCTGCACGAGGCAACCGCAGTGAGGGCGCGCTATGCGCGAGCGGGCGGTGCTCGACGGCGGTGCGCTAGAGGGCGTCGAGCGCCAGCTTCCGCCCGGGAACGGCGCTTGTCACGAGCACCGCGCCGCTCGCTCGCATCCCCTGCAACTGCAGCGACATTGTCGCCAAGTCGAAGACCAGGCCCCAGGGGAAACGCTCGTCGCCGCCGACGATCATCGGCGACGCGCTGCACCCATTGGCCTGCCTGCGCACCGCCTCGGTGCCCAACGTCATGTCCGGTCCGGCCATGCCTTTGACGACGCGCTTCGCGGTACCGCCGCCCGCCGGCCACACGTCGATGGCGGCATCTTTCGCGATCCACGCGACGGTCGCGCAATCGGGAACGCCCGCGGGAAAAGCGAGCGCGAGCTTCTGCGTGGTTCCGTCGCGCGCCTCGGTCTTCACGGTCACGCCGCTCGCCTTCGCCCGTCGAAGCGCGGACACGACCGCGGCGACGTACGAAGGTCTGGCGTTGCGCATCGCGACCACGTCGATCGCTTGCCCCGCGATCGCCGGCCGCCCGGTGACGAACACCGCGATCTTGTCGGCCAGCCCTTGCTCGCCGGTCGTGGGCACGCGGTCGGCGCCGATCGCCACGCTCGAACTGTCGACGATGATCTCCGGCGCCGAGGGAGGCTCGGGGGGGGCGGCGACCGGGGGGGGCGGCGGGGGAGCCTGTACCGTGTCG
Organism: uncultured Polyangiaceae bacterium; assembly: GCA_964531095.1. Lineage (GTDB taxonomy): Bacteria > Myxococcota_A > Polyangia > Polyangiales > Polyangiaceae > Palsa-1150. Next base: position 1,950 of record CAZHED010000031.1, read on the forward strand.
AGCAGGGGTTCGACTTTGCTCGGCTGGCTGTCGCACGCGCCTGCGAAAACGCAGGCCCACAGCACCCATGCGAACTGGGCACTGCGAACGAAGAAACGGGGATGGGCGGCGGTCATTGGCACGCGGCGTCGGGGCATACTCGCCCGAAAGGGCCAGTCGCAGCAATCGCCATGCGGCGCCGCCTTCGCGTGCGCCTTGCGATCCGGTACCCTTCTCGTCGGACAGTCATGACCTACGCGCCTCGCCAGTCCGACGCGCCGTCGATGGTCGGAACTCTGATCGCCGGCAAATACCGAGTCCTGCGGATCATCGGGAGCGGCGGCATGGGCACGGTATGGGAGGGGGTGCACGCGACCCTCGGCACGCGCGTCGCCATCAAGCTCATCAAACCCCAGTTTGCCCAGCAGCGCGAGGCGCGCGCACGCTTCGAAATCGAGGCCCGAGCCGCCGCCAAGCTCCAGAGCAAGCACGCCGCGCACGTCTACGACTATGGGGTGAGCCCCGAAGGACTGCCCTACATCGTGATGGAGTTCTTGGAGGGAGCGTCGCTGTCGGACGCGATTGTGGCGCGGGGAACGCTGCCGGCGGTCGAAGTCGCGCGGATCATCGCGCAGGCGGCGCGCGCGCTGTCGAAGGCCCACGCGGCGGGGATCGTCCACCGCGATCTCAAGCCGGACAACATCTTTCTCGCGCGCACCGACGAACCGCTCGACGGGCTGCCCTACGTGGTCAAGCTCGTCGATTTCGGAATCGCCAAGATGTTCGAAGAGCAGTCCACCCCCGGCGAATCAGGGCGTGCGATGGGCGGACCGACCCGCGAGGGGACGGTGATCGGGACACCCAACTTCATGGCCCCCGAGCAGCTCGCGATCGGCGGCGCCCCGGGTCCGCTGACCGACCTGTGGTCCCTGGGGGCGTGCACGTTCGCGGCGATGACCGGAAGGCTGCCGTTCGAAGGGGACGTGCTCGGCGACATCGTGCTCAAGGTGTGCGCCGCGCCGATGCCCGCTCCGTCCCAGGTCAACCGCAACGTCCCGGCGGGGTTCGACGCCTGGTTCGCGCGCGCGTGCTCGCGTGACCCCTCGAAGCGATTCCAGACGCCCGAAGAGCTCGCGCAGGCGCTGGCCGGGGTGAGCGGGCTCGAGCGCATCCGCATGGCGACACTCGACGAGGACCAGATTCAGTACGTGATGCGCACCCAGGCGGGCGCAGCCCCCACCGAGAGCCTGCCCGTACCCCCGTCGATGTCGCCGCGCGTGGCGCTGCTTGCCGGACTGGTGCTCGGCATCGCGATGATGGTCGCCGTCCTCGGCTTCGTGGCATGGCGCGAGCGAGCAGCGGCGGGCGGAGGACCGGTGCCGTCGATCTCCGCCGGGCGCGCGACCCCATGAGGCGAACCCCCGCGATCGCCCTCTCGGCGATCGCCGGGTGCGCCGCCGCCGGCGCGCTCACGGCGGTGCGCGCGTCGGACCACCTCGACGGGCCGCGCTCGGTCGCCGATCCACAAGCGGACATCACCGATGTCTTTGCCTTCACGAGCCCGGAGACCCCGGGGCACGTCGTGATGGCGATGACGGTCGCGCCGTACGCGTCCTTGTCGGCGCAGTTCTCCACCGGGGTCGATTACGTCTTTCGCGTTCGGCGCGTGGCGGCGCCCCAACCCCTGACCTTTGGCACGACGCCGCTCGATGTCACGTGTGACTTCGATGGCGGCGACGGCGGTGCCCAGACGATGACCTGCGTCGGGCCCGCCGGCGCCCAGGCGACCGCGCCTGTCGGCGTGACGACGGCCGCGGACCCGCACGCCGCGATGCGCGTGTTCGCGGGAAGGCGGGCGGATCCTGCCTTTTTCGATCGACAAGGAGCACTCGCCACGGTGCAGAGCGGGCGGACGGCCTTCACGGGGCAGAACGCGTTTGCCGGAGCCGACGTGCTCGCGATCGTCGTGGAGCTGGATGCGGCCGCGATCGGCGGTCCCGGCGCGCCGCTGCCCACCCTGGCGGTGGCGGCAGAGACCGTGCGGCGAGCGGCCCGATGAGGGCGGTTCTCGTGATCGCGTTGGCCAGCCTCTGCCCGACGGCGCTCGGATGTCGTACCGGCACGGCGGCCGTGGACCAGGACGCGAACGTCTCCCCACCTTCGGGCGACGCGGCGCCGGCCGACGCCATGGCCGAAGCGGGCGGCGGATCCAATCGGCTTGGACAGGTCGACCGCGCCGGGCGGCCGCTCGTGGCTGTCCTCATGGTCCCGCCGTCGCTCGCCGACGACTACAACGCGGCGTCGACGTTCGATGCGCCTCTGTCGCGCACGCTCCAGGACGCCCTTTCGTCCCGCCTCCAGGCGCTCGACACGCTCGAGATGGGCGACGGCGGGCAAGACCCGGTCGACTGGCCCGTCGCGGCGGGAGCCCATCCGCTCGTGTCGATGCTGGCGACGGACGTGCTCTTGGTCGACACGGGCCTCTCTTGCGCGACGGCCGACGGCGGATTCGCGGCGAGTTACCTCGACATCGAGCGCGAGATCTTCCCGGACATCTTCGACTCCGGTGCCGTCCACACCACGTGCGGAGGTCGCACGCCAAGTGACCCGGTCGTGGATACGACTTTGACGCTCCTCGTCACACGAGGCCGAGCCGGCGCGCCCCCCGTTGCCCAGGGAGTCGCAGGACCGGCAAGACCGCCGACCACGTCGTTTCCGTACTTGGCGTCCCCCTACGCGAACTGAGCTCCCGCGACAGGGTATCCAGGAGCCCGGGGGAAGCTGGACTTTGGGGCGCTGTCCTACGCGGCCATCCGCCGGCGCAGCTCGACGCGCATTTCGTCGAAGCTCGGGGGAAGCTTCCCGCACGCCCGGCACATGAGGAAAAACGCGTGGTGGACCTCGGCCTCGTCGGGCGGGGCAATCGACCCGTCGAGACGGTTTCTGTCCCAGGCGAGCGCGTAGGCCGCATTGAGCTCGTCGCCGCCGGCGTGCTCGAGGTATGCCGCAGCCTCGTCGGGCGAAACGGTTTCGAGGCTGCTGATGCTCGGCTTCCTTTTCATGCACCCCGTTCCTTCGCCGCCAACCGGCGGCGCCAGCGCTGCGCGATTCGTCTTCGATTGGCTGATCCTCGCGGCTACCGCGCGGCCCCGAACGAACGGGTATACGAGCGCGAGCGCGACTCCGGCACTGAAGCCCGGCGGGGCACGATCGGCCTGGACCACGTCCACCTGCCGGGCCTGCTGGCCGGGGTCGACCGCGAGGGGGTTCGCGACGAGGTGGGGGGTGCCGCGCGCGTGGGATTCGTAGGCCGAGTGGCTCCGACGCCCTTCGCGCCGGCTACTTGCTATCACTCGTCGGATGACCGAATCCGGCATCTCTTCCGTTCGGGCGGTACAAGCCGCCAGACACCTTTCACTCTAGCCTCAGCCCTTCCTGCCAGCCACGTTTTTCTTGGCCCTCCGCCTCGTTTTCACCGAGCTGGTGCACGGCGGTCACGTCGTGGCGGAGAGAGCGTCCTTTCACGACGAGCAAGCGCTTCACCTCGAGAAGCTCGCCATCGCCTCTCCTTCGCCACGGATCGCGATTGAGAGGCTCTGGACCTCGATCCATCCACTCCGAATCGCGATTGAGA
>CAZHED010000031.1:5662-67954 GCA_964531095.1 uncultured Polyangiaceae bacterium
ATCGCGATTGAGAGGCTCTGGACCTCGATCCATCCACTCCGAATCGCGATTGAGAGGCTCTGGACCTCGATCCATCCACTCCGAATCGCGATTGAGAAGCTCTGGACCTCGATCCATCCACTCCGGATCGCGGTCGAGAGGCTCATGACCTCGATCCATCCACTCCGAATCGCGATTGAGAAGCTCTGGACCTCGATCCATCCACTCCGAATCGCGATTGAGAAGCTCAGGACCTCGATCCATCCGCTCTGGATCGCGATTGAGAAGCTCAGGACCTCGATCCATCCGCTCCGGACCGCGGTCGAGAGGCTCATGACCTCGACCCATCCGCTCCGAATCGCGATTGAGAGGCTCATGACCTCGACCCATCCGCTCCGGATCGCGATTGAGAAGCTCAGGACCTCGACCCATCCGCTCCGGACCGCGGTCGAGAGGCTCATGACCTCGATCCATCCGCTCCGAATCGCGATTGAGAAGCTCACGACCTCGGCCCATCCGCTCTGGATCGCGATTCAGACGCTCTCGACCGCGATTACGAAGCTCATGACCGCATCCGATTCGCCGTCGGTCGCGATCGAGAAGCTCAGGATCGAGTCCTATCCGCCCTCCTTCGCGATCCCGAGGCTCTGAATCGCGGCTCGGACGCTCACGACCGCGCTTCTTGCCCTCTAAATCGCCCGTTGTTGGCTCGTTGGCACGTCCCATCCGCCACGGAGCGAGATCCGGAAGCTCGGGGCCGCATCCTCGTTGTTCTCGGTCGCGGCCCCAAGGCGCGAGGGTGCGTCTTGTCCCATACGGACCACGGGTCGGAAGCCGATGGGAGCGTCGAGTCTGCTCCGAATCGCAATTCGAGAGCTCATGAGCGCGTCTTATCCGCCCCGAATCGCCATTCTGAATCTTCGTGACCGCGTCGTGTTGCCGCCGGAGCACGTTTCGAACCGTCGGGAGCGCGCCTCGTCGGGTCTGAATCGCCCTCGACGGCTCACCTAGCCGCCCTTTGGGCGGAATGGCGCCACGACGTCGCTTGTCGAGCCGTCCGGATCGCCCGGGACCCGCCCGCCGCAGCCGCTGGTAGGCTAGAGATCGAGCCAGCGTACCATCGCGCTTCCGGCATGCTGCGCGTAGTCGATGCGCAATTGCCAGTCGACCTCGCTGCCGGGCATGGCGCCGTTGACCGCGCCCGGGTCGGCGAAAAGATGCTTTGGGCCGGGGCGAAACTGCTGGCGCAGGAGCAACGCAAGCGAACGACGGATCTGGCCCTCGAGGGCGGCGAGCTCGTCTGGCGCGACCCCGGCGTGCCGCGCCGCTTCGAGCGTGGCGATCGCCGCTTCGGTGCGACTGCCCGCCGGAGTGAGACGAGGCGTCACGAGCGGGCCGAACCCATAGGCCCCGTCGCCGTCGAACGGCGTGTCCCCCGGTCCGTATTGAAGCTTGCGACAGAACGCTTGCCAGCTCAGACAGAAATCGAGCGCCTTGCGGTTCGGGGCCGCTTCCCACAAGTCGTCCATCGCCTGGCAAGTCCAGTGCTCTTCGCCCCAGTAGTAACGGCTCCCGAAGAAGCTCCAGGCGCCACCGGCCAGGTGCGCGAGCGCGCGGCTCGCCGCGTCGAGGTCGCGCGGGTCTCCGAGAAGCGAATGGGCGCGCGACAGGGCGAGCGCGGCCTCCCCCGAGTAGTAGAGGAGCTGCACGTCGACGGGGCGGTTGGCATCGCGATCGTATTCGTGCATGAACTCGCCGTCCGGGCGCTGCTGCGCGCGCAAGAATGCGGTGAGCTCCGGCACGACGAGCTTGTAGCTGTGATCGAGGTGTGCCCGCGCGACTTCGACGAACGCGAGCACGGTGAGCGCCGTGGATCCGACGTCGACGCGCGAGCCCTCCCCGATGCAGCGATGCTCTCCGCAGGCGATCATCGCATGGTCACGCAAGTAACCGGCGGCACGCAGCGCCGCGTAGGCCGCGTTCGAATCGTGCGACAGCTCGGCGATCTGCGCGACGAAGTACGTCGCGCCCGCGTGTCGCGGCCAATCGTAGCCTCCCAGCGTGCGGTTGGTCGGCGCGTCGACCAGGTAGCGAAACCGGCCCTGCGCGTCGACTCCCCGCCCGAGATAGTGCCCCGCCGCGATCGCGGCGGCGCGAATGTCGCTGTCGGTCACGTTCTCGGCGGTGAATGCGCGCCGCGGGGGCTGGCCCGGTATCGTGCGCGCGACCCGAATGCGGCGTAACCGCGCGTGTTCGAGCAGGTCAGGCACGGTGATGCCAAGGCGCTCCGAGAGGAGCGCCAGCGCGATGGGCATGTCGAGCCCGATGGTGAGCTGCACGCCCGAGAGGGTCACGCCCTTGTCATAGGCCTGCTTGCTCAGAAGCTCGTCGGGCGTCACGTAGGCGGTGCGGTCGCCGACCGTCGCGCTGACGCCGTCGCGCCCGGGGAGAAACGACATCGCGAGCGCGACTTCGGGTTGTCGAACGACCGGGCCGTCGGCGACGACGCTTTCGTACACGAGCGTCGCTCCCGGGTGCGAAGCGAGCGCTTCGTCGATGCGCGGGCTCGGCTCGCCCGTGCGCGCGAGAACGGTCTGCGAGACAAGCACTCCCTCGCTCCAGACGCTGGCGATCACCGCGCGGGGGCGCGACTCGTCCACATCCAGCGCAAAGGCCCCGTGGACGACCGCGCATGCGATTGCCGTCCCAATGGCCCACCCGAGCAGCCACCGCGCGAGGGCACGCGGCGTCACGACCGCTCCGAAGGAGGCTGATCGCCCTTTGCGCGGGGCGCCAACCACAGGAGCTGCAGAATGGGCAGCCCGACCAAGTACGGGAGCGCGAGCGCCGCGGTGAGCGCGAGGACGATCGATCCGCCGCGGCCGACCGGTCCATAGACGCCGCCGAGCCAGCTCGCCGTCACCGCGAGGACGCTCACCGCGACGAGCCCGATGCCGAGCGCCACCGCCGCCGCCACGCGCGCGGCCCACGCCGCCCACACGGCGCCGGCAAAGAGACCGATCGCCGACACCACCTCGAGTCCCGCGAGCGCGGCGGCGACGCAATCGACCGGCCACCACCGGGCGGGAAGGCCCATGAACACCCCGAATACGATCAGTGCCGCGGTGAGCACGTCGATCGTTCCAAGAACCAAAGCGGTACGTCGCGGAAGCGTCATCTTCATGGTCGTTGCCCAAGCCATCGGCGCGCCCAGTGTGACAGCGCCTCGCGAAAATGGCGCGTTGAAAGCATCGTTCGGCCGCGCGCCCGCTCCTGGGTGCGCGTAGACCCGAGCACGAGCGCGAGGCTACGTCTCGACCGCCATCATCCGAGCCACACGCGCCGGCACCGGCACTTCGAGGGCCCCCCCGGCGCGCGCGATTCGCCCCTCGCCGATCGTATCGACGAGCGCTTCCACCCCCGCGAGCGACACGCGGGCGACTAGATCCGTCGATGTTGGATTCATGACGAATACGACGCGCGGGACCTCGTGGTCATCCTCGTGCACGGCGACGTGGGCGCCCGCCGGATCAACGGGCCACGTGGGCAGTCCGAGCTCGTCGATGCGGCGCGCTACGAGGGCGTCGGCCCGGGCCAAGTCATCGAGAGATTCGATCTCGAAGCCGCCGACGTCGGCCGGCCGGGCCAGCGGGCGCATCGAACCGTCGAGGTCCGGTATCGAGGGCCCCAGCGTCACCGTCACCCCCGACCTCTGGGCCGCGTGGAGGCTGTCGATGAAGTCGGGCTTCAGTCCGCCCGCGCTGGTGCAGACGATCCACTCGGCGCCCCTCGTGGAGTACTCCACGGTCTCGCCGCCCGCGTGGGCGAACGGCACCCCGCGGGCGTGCAGGGCCCGCTCGAATGCGCGGAGGTACGCCTCCGCGGCCATCGCCGGCGAGGCTCCGCGCCCGAAATCGCGCTCGAGGACGCTCTCCCGCCACCCTGCGCCGAGCACGTGAAAGAGCGCGGGGGTCACCGGGCCGAACGCATGGGCCGCCCGCGCCAGGCGGCGCAGCGCACGCGGGACGACGAGCCGCACGGGGGCCCGCCGGCGAAGCGTGTGCAGCTTCGTTCGCTGGATCGCCGCCATCAGGCGCGCGTACTGCGCGGCCCCGGCGCGCGGCTGCCCGTGCGAGTCGATGGGCGCGCCGATCCACCGGTCGCGCTCGACCGCCATGTACAAGCTGAAGCCGCGGAGCCCGTACGCCATGGCGCACATCAGCGTGTACATCGAGTCGCGCTCGTCGAGCGGCGCGAAGAACGGCGGGAACCCCGCTCCGACCTCCGCGCCGAAGGCCGGCCGCTCGCGGCCTTCGCAGCGAGTCGCGAGCTCGGTCGTTCGTCGCAAAATCGCCCAATGCTCGCCGGGCGTCGCGCGGTGGTAGTAGTCGAGGCCGATTAGGTCGATCGCCGCCATTTTCCCCGGGTTGAGCGGGGTGGCGCTCTCGCCGAGCGGTAGATTGTGCGTCGTCGGGACGCCACCCAAGCCGGCATCGGCGAGGTCCGCGGCCATGCGGTCCATCGCGCTCGACAAGAGCTGCTCGTGAAACTCCGTCCAGTCGACGTGGCGCGCGAGGTCGCGGAGCTCTTTGGCGTCGAAACGACGCGGCGGCTCGACGGTCGCGAACGCGAGTGTCTCGTCGGCCCACGCGCTGCGCAGCGCGCGCACGTGGCGATATTTCATGCGCAAGAAGGCGCGGAACGCGTGGAGCGCGTCCGGGTGGTAATCCTGATCGTAGACGCCGTCGCGGAAGTACAGCGCCCCTTCGTTGTCGACCTGAACGAGCACGATCGGCCCGTCGGGCCATCGCAATCGGGAGAGCCTCTTTCCGACGGCGCGGTACCATTGCGCAGTTTCTTCGAGGAACGCCTCGCTCGCATAGCTCGGCACCGGGAACGCCACCGGGACGATCGGAAGCATCACCGGATGACCACCCGGCGTGCGCGCTTGGCACTCGGGGTTCCAGACCACCCGCTCGGGCAATCCGAACAACGTGAGCTCCGCGTTGATGTGCGGACCGGGCCGGAGAACGCACTGCAGCCCGACTTCGTGCGCCAGCTCTAGAAATCGCACGATGTCGAGACGCGGGTCGGTTTCGCCGAAATCGTACTCCCCTCGCGCCGCTTCGTGGACTCCCCACGGGACGTACGTGTCGACGAGGCGCAGCCCCATCCCGCGCATCGCTTCGAGCCCGGAGCGCCACTCGTGCTGGGAGTGACGCCAGTAGTGCATCGCGCCCGCCCAAAGGGGCAGCACCTCGCCGTTGCCGAGATCGAGGCCGTGTGGGTGCAGCGACACGCGCTTCTCCGCGCCGGCGGCGGGAGACGAGTGACTCGGTCGAACCGTGCGTCGAGGCATTCGCGTGTCAGCGCAAGACCCTGGCGAGGAGATCGCCGAGGACCCGCATGTCGGGGTCGCCCTGCAAGCGCGAGAGGCTCGCCCGCACTTTGGCGATCGTCGGTTCGACGAACTTGAGAAACGAAGGGTTGCCCTTTACCCGGTCGATGAAGACGAACCGCCCCGCATCTTTGAGCTTGCGCTGCACTGTGACCAAGTCGAACTCGAGACCGATCGCCGCCCGCGCCGCAGAGTCGAGCGACCGGGCGCTGGCATAGTCGTCCAGCCGGGCCTGGACGAACGACGGCTCGAAGACCTGGTAGCTGTCGTTGAGGAGGGCCACGAGATCGTAGACGCGCGGGCCGAGCAGGGCGTCTTGAAAGTCGATCCAGCAGAGCCGCCCGTCCTCGCGCACCATGAGGTTACGCGACTGGAAGTCGCGATGAACGAACGTTCGCGGCCACCTCGCAATCCGCCTGGCGAGGCGCTCGGCGACGCCGACGAACACACCGCGGTCTTCGGGAGAAAGCACGATATCGCGCGCCTCGAGCGCCCACTCCCGGAAGTGATGAATCTCCCACGAGAGCAGCTCTTCGTCGAAGGCGCGCGAGGCGACGACGCTCCCCGCGGGCAGCCCCTCCAGCGCGGTCTGCGCCCTCGCGAGGTCGCGCACCGCACGCACGTACATCTCTTCGCGCCGATCGGGGTGCGCCATCAGAAAATTCGCGAGCGTTTGGTCTCCGAGGTCTTCGAGTAGGAGCCAACCGCGAGCGACGTCCTCGCCGTACAGGGCCGGCACGTCGACGCCGCGGGACGCCAAGAGGTCGCGCACTTCGAGAAACGGCCATCGCGCACCCCCGGCGCCCCGGTCCTTCGCGACCTCTTCTGGTTTTGCGCCGTCGGGGACGAACATCGCGACGGCGCTGCCCGAGCCCGCGGGCACCTTCACTCGAAAATAGCAGCGAGTCGACGCGCCCCCCGGCATCGGTTCGCACGCCAGCGGCGCGCCGGGGAACGCCCGTTCGATCATCGCCGCGAGGGGGGCGAAATCGAGCGTGTGGACCGGACGGGGCAGGGGCGGCACGGGTTGAAGGGACAAAGCGGCGGGGGAAGAGGTACCACTGGGACCGGATGGCAGCCAACCTCGGCAAGCTCGTCGCAGAAGTCGCTTCGGCTCTCGGGGCGGTGCTGGACCCGACGACGAGCGCGCAAATCGCGGTCTGGCTCGAGCGGCTAGAGGAGTGGAACACGCGCACGAATCTCACGGCGGCGCGCTCGGCGGAGGAGCTCGTGGATCTGATGCTCGCCGACGCCCTCGTCCTCGCGCGGCACGTCCCGCCCGGAGGCACGCTCGTCGACGTGGGGGCAGGCGCGGGGGCGCCGGGCCTCGCGCTCGCGCTCGTTCGCCACGACTTGCGCGTCACCCTCGTCGAGCCTCTCGGAAAGCGAGCGAGCTTTCTGCGCACCGTGATCGGCGCCGTGGATCGCCCCGACGTCGCGATCGAGCGTTCTCGCGGCGAAGACCTCTCCGCCCGCCAGCCCTGGGACGGGGCGGTGTCGCGCGCGACTCTCCCTCCCGCGGCGTGGCTCGACCTGGGGACGCGCCTCGTCGCTCCGGGCGGCGCAATCTGGGTGCTCGTGGCCAACGAAGGCGCGCCTACCCACGCGCGGGCCGCGATCGAGAGCGATCAGGCGTACCTGTGGCCGCTGACCGGCGCGGCACGCAGGCTCCTCCGCTATCGGACCTTCTGCTAGGAGTTCGCGCGCATGCTCCGCCGAGCGTCTCCCGCCGACGTGCTTTTCGCAGCCGTGGTGGTCGCGTTGACGGCGATGGCGGCGCGTGTGTGGTGGCTCTCGGACATCGTACCGGGGCAGGACTATCCGCAGTTTCTCGTCTTCGTTCGAGCGGCGCGAGACATCGGCGACCCCGCATCGCCTTTTCACGGTAGCTACACAGCCGCCCCGTGGTTCACGCCGACCGGCCTGCCGGTCCATTTCACCAGCTTCCTGTCGCTCCTATGCGGGCATTCGATCGAGTCGGCGGGAAAGCTGCTCTTGACGCTTCAAAACGTCGGCCTCGTCGCCGCGAGCCTTCTTCTCCTGAAGACGCTCGGACGCCCGAGCTCGGCCGTCGTGCTGCTCTTTCCGTTGATTCATTCGGTCTGGACCGTCGTCGGGGGATTCGCGGCCTATTCGACGGCCCTGCCGCTCGTCGTCCTCGGCTGGGCGCTCACCGTGCGGTGGGTTCGCCGCCAAGACGTACGCTCGGGAGTCGCGCTCGCGACGTGCCTGTGCGTGACGCTGCTCTGGCACGGCATCGCGTACTCGCAGCTCGGGCTCGGGTTTGCCGTGCTCTGGGCGTCGTGGCGCGCCCCGTCGGTACGCGCGAGGTTGGTCGGCGCCGTGCCCGCCCTGCCGTCCCTCGTGCAATACGCGGTTTGGATGCGGAGCACGTTCGTGGAAAAGGTGACCCACGACGATACGTCGTGGCTGCCGCCTTGGAGCGCGGCGGACTCGCTGATCGATTCCTTCTGGGCCTCCGTTCCCCATTCCACCGCCCGCGCGCTCTTTCTGGCGATGCTCGTCGGTGCCGGACTGTCCATCTGCGCAACGAACCTGGGCGCCACCGGTCCGGGCGCGCGGCTATGGAGGTTCCGCAATCCGTTCCTGATCGTCTCTGCGGTCTACCTCGCCGGGTACTTCGTGCTTCCCATCACGATGAACGGGGTAGCCGGGTTCTCGAACCGCTTCTCGTACGTGGCGGCGCTGGCGTTCGTCTTCGCCTGGAACCTCCCCTCCGACCGGGTGCCGCGCGGGGTCGTCCTCGCCGCCGTGATCTCGTTTTCTGCCTGGTGCCTCGACGACATCGCCCAACGGTTTCACGAATTTCATGCGGCGACTCGAGGGGCCTCCGAGCTCATGAACCGCCTCGGCGCCGGCGAGAGCCTCTATTACTATCCGGGCGGCGATCGAGGATTTTCGCCCGCCTTCGGGCCGGGCAACAAAGCGATGATCGAGCTCGAGCAGTTCGCGACGGCAAGACGCGGCGGCCTGCCCAACTCGTCGTTCGCCGGCTACGGGTACACGTACGTGCGTTACGTGAACGGCCAAAACCCCATGCCTGGGCTGTACGGTCCGCCGGCCTGGAGTCAGGAAATGACGCGATTCGAGTACGTGCTCGTCCGGAGCCAGGACGCGCTCGCGGACCCGCGCTTTCGTCTGGTCGAGAGTCGGGTCGGCTGGACACTCTACGGCGTCTGCGGAAGCCGTCGATTCCCGACGTGCTCCTGAGGCCCCCCCAAACGCATGGTTGCCGCGAACGCATGCGAACGCCCCGGCGCCGGACACCCCGTGTCGCTTTCTTGGCCCGCGCGCCGTGGGTGTGCGAGCTGCTCGAAGGATGACCGGCACCCGTGGTTCCGAGCTGACGGCCGTTTGCAAGCTCGCCGAGGAGATGGCCAAGGGCCGAGGGGAGCGCGTGACGACCGGTCATCTCCTCGCCGCGATCGCCTCCGGCGCGGGAGTGGCGGCAGAGCTGCTCCACGAGCGACGACTGGACGCCGAGGTCTTGCTCAAGGCGGCCCGCATCTTGACCGACGACCACACGGACGCGGTGTCGCGGACGATGCAGCGAGCGCGAGAGCTGGCGGCCAGGTCGCCCAATCGCGAATCGAGTGCGATTCACCTCCTCTTCGCGCTGTGCCAAGAGCGAACGACGGCGGCCTTCCGGGCGATCGCGCAGTGCGGCTCCGACGTGACCAAGCTTCGGACGGCCGCGATGCAGGCCGCGATGGGCATCGTCGGCGCACGCCGCATTCCCAAGGCAACGCAGTTGTCCCTGCCGCCGAGTCAGGCTCCCTCTCGCCCGAGCAGCGCGCGCGCAGCCGCAGAGCAGTCGGCGCAACCGGCTCCCCGGAAGCCGACCGCGGCCCCCGCCACGGCGCTTCGTCCCAAGCGGTATCGCCCGCCCTCGCCAGCGACTGCACCCACGGACCGCGTGCAGGCATTCGCGCTCAGCCCGAAACACTTTCCGGCGCTGACCGCGCTCGGTAGGAATCTCACGCTCGCCGCCGCGCACGGGGAGCTCGACCCCGTCTTCGGCCGCGAAATCGAGATCGAGCGCACGCTCGACGTGCTGGCCAAGCGCCACGCCAATTGCCCCTGCCTCGTCGGCCCCGCGGGTGTGGGAAAGACGAGCATCGTGCGCGGCCTCGCACAGCGCATCGCGGACGGGAGCGACGTGGCGATGCTCGACGATCGCATCGTCATCGAGATCGACTCCGCCGCGCTCCTGGCGGGAACCGGCCTCCGTGGAGCCCTGGCGGAGCGCATGGCCCAGATCAAGGCCGAAGTGGCGCGGACGGAGGGGCGCGTCGTCCTCTTCTTCGACGAGGTGCACGCGGTGCTGGCGAGTGACGACGAAGCGGCCGCCGAGCTGAAGGCGGCGCTCGCTCGCGGGGAGATTGCGTGCATCGGCGCCACGACGCCGGAGGACCACAAGCGGGTCATCGCTCCGGACGCGGCGCTCGCTCGCCGCATGACCGTCATCGACGTCGTCGAGCTGGCCCCGGACGAGGCGATGCGCGCCCTCGAGCGCGTGGCTCCCGCGTTCGAGCGTCACCATCGCGTGCACTTCGAGCCCGGCGCGATCGCCGCGGCCGTGACCTGGAGCGCGCGGTACGTCCCCGAGCGGCCTCTCCCCGACAAAGCGGTCGGCGTGCTGGACCTCGCGGGTGCGCGCGCGAGGCGCCGCGGCGAGGACAACGTCGGGCGGGCGCAGGTGGCCGACGTATTGACCGAAATGACCGGCGTGCCGGTCGAGCGCCTGCTGGAAACCGACGGCGCCCGAATGTTGCGTCTCGAGGAGCTGCTCGCCGGCCGCGTCGTCGGTCATCACGAGGCGCTCGCGCGGATCGCCCACGTCCTGCGGCGCAACGCGAGCGGCTTCCGGTCGCAGCGCCCGATCGGATCGTTTCTCTTGCTGGGTCCGACGGGCGTCGGCAAGACGGAGACCGCCAAGGCCATCGCCGAATCCCTCTTTCATTCGCCGCACGCGATGACCCGCCTCGATCTCTCGGAGTACGCGGAGGGGCACGCCATCGCCCGCCTCGTCGGCGCTCCGCCCGGGTACATCGGGCACGAAGCCGGGGGTCAGCTCACCGAGGCAGTGAGACGGCGGCCGTACCAGGTACTGCTCCTCGACGAGATCGAGAAGGCCCACCGCGACGTTCTGGAAGCCTTTCTGCAGGTGTTCGACGAGGGGCGCATGACCGACGGGCGGGGGCGCACGGTGGACTTCACGAACGCGGTCGTCGTGATGACGTCCAACCTCGGTGCCGAAGTCGCGCTGCCCGCGGCCGCGCGCGGGCGCATCGGGTTCGGCGCCCGCGACGGCGCCGACACGAGTGCCTACGAAGTCGCCCTGTGCGCGGCCGCGCGGAGCGCCCTACCGCCGGAGTTCTACAACCGGATCGACGAAGTGCTCGCGTTCTCGCCGCTCCGCCGGGCGGACGTGGCCGAGGTCGCGCGGCGAATGCTGCGCGCCCTGGGTGACGAGCTCGAGAGCGCGCGGGGGGTGGCGCTGGACGTGAGCGACGCCGCGGTCGAAGCGCTCCTCGATGGCGGTGGCTTCGACGCCGAGCTCGGCGCCCGCCCGATGCGCCGCGCCATCGGTCGGATGGTCGAGGCCGCGATCGCCGAGATGATCCTCAAGGGGGAGCTCGAACGCGGCGACGTGGCAACCGTGGACGCCGAGGGCGGTCACGTGCAAGTCGACGCGGTGAGGCCGAGGGGAGCAAGGGCGACGGCCTGAGATTCGTTCAACACGAGTAGAAGCGGGGCGATTCTCGTCGAGCCCGAGCGAGGCCAAGGAGGCGAGCGAGGCGTACATCGTACGCCGCAGCGAGCCGACGCCGGCATCGCGAAGGGATCGGCGAGAATCGCCCCGCTTCTACGGCGGGGACTCGATCGCCCTCCGGTACCGCTCGCGCCGGGCCGTGTCCTTCAGAATTTCGTACGCCTCTTCGAGCACGCTCGCGATCTTGCGCACGTCGTCCGCGAGGTCGGTGACCTCGGGGGTAATCAGGCGCGACGGGTCGAACGCGCGACGCAGCTCGAGGAACGCACGCCGCACCTCGTATCCCGTCGCGTCGCGCGCAACCCCCAGCAGCGCGAAATAGTCGCCGTCCTCGACCAGCTGCATTCGAGCGCGCACACGCTCGCGCACCGCCTCCGCGTCGAGCGCCGCCACGTCCGGTGCGCTTGGCTCGTCGGCGCCACTCCCCGCATCGCTCGCCACGCGCATCACTTCGAGCACACCGAGTTGGGACAAGGCAAAGATCACCGTCGCCAGGTCGCCTTCCGGCGCCGCATCGAGCACGTCGCGAATCGGTCGACCGGCAGCCGCCTGCGCCTGAGCCAACTCCACCGGATCGAGCGCACACTCGCTGAGCAGCCGCATCTCGGCCCCCTCGCCGATGTGCGACCCGATACCTCCGAGCCGCTCGACCGCGTCGGCGGGGGGCACGATCCTCCGCACGACTTCGACGAACACGGCGGCCCCCGTCGACCCGCCGAAGACGCTCGGCTCGCCGCCGAGCCGACCGGATGGGTGCGGCTCGATCGCCAACCGCCCGCTGGTCGTCTGCAGCGCGCGGGCGAACAGCCATTCTGCGTGGGCGCGCAACGTCGGCCACATTTGGTCCTGCCGGATGTAACCGCGCGCCACGAGGGCGGCTCCAGCGTGGCGGCCGAACGGCGGAAATTTGGAGCCGAGGCGACGCACCGTCTCGCGCGGCAAGTCGCCCCGCACACCAAGAAAAGCGAGCAGCGACTCGTCTTCTGCCGTCGACGACGTCGTGACCACGTCCCCTTCGCGCAGCACGATGCGCCGCTCGGTGACGCGTTGACCCCCCTGCGGGGAAACCGCCGAGACGACGTCGTCGTGCGCTGCGATGCACAGCGAGCCGGTCGTGCGACCGGCGATGGCGCGGGCGACGACGCGCGTCGCGTCTCCTGCACCCAAGATCGCGGGGAACGGAGCGTCGGTCGCCAGCGCGGGGGGGTAGCCGTCGCGTGCATGGTGCGGCGCGCTCGCCGCTTCTCGCGCCCACCCGGACGACGGCGGCGCGCTCTCGGCCAACCGTCGATCACGCGGCGGTGCAGCCGCAGACGACCGGTCCGCGCGGGGCGCGGCGTCGCTCCGCTCCCGCGCGTCCGAGGCTCCCGTCGTCGAGATCCCATCGCCCGTCGGCCCCGAGTGCGTTCCGCCGTGCGTGGGTGCCGTCGGCGGCGCGGCCGGCGTCTCGCCGAGGCGTGGGCCAGGGCCGGTCCGCGGTGGGATGCCGGTGGTGGAGGCGCCGGGGCTCGTGCCCGGACCCGTGCGGGCCGCGCGCGAGCCGCTGCGGACGCTCGTCCGCTCGCGAGCGGCCAACAGGGAGGTCGACCGCGGAGGCACCACCGGATCGTCGTCGTCTTCGTCCTCGTCGAGAGGCTCGTCGAGGGCTGCGAGCATGTCCGCCGGAAGAACGGCTTCGATCTCGTCTTCGGGCGAGGGAACGATCGACTCGCGCTCCACTTGGACGTGGACTCGCTGCTCCGCTTCGGCCAGGAGCTCCTGGAGCTCGGCACTGACCGGCGGCGCCAGGCTCATGAACCGGCGCGGCACCCCGCCGCCGATGGCGGCCGGCGGATCCGAGGGCGATTTCGACGGACGAGGCGAAGGCGGTGCGGAGGATTGCGCCTCGGGCGCGCTCGGTGGGACGGAGGCGCGCATGCTCGCCGGAGGCAACGAGGGCGGCGCACTCGGTCCTCTCTGCGGGGTCGGCGGTGGAATGGGCGTCGGAGCCCTGATCGCCGCGGCGATTCCCTCGTGCCGCGCGCTCGGGGCGATCAGGGCCTGCACCCTATGCAGCAGCGCTGCGACTTCGACCGGGCGCAGGAAGAGGCCGCTCCCCTCGTGCGCCATCGCCTCCTCCGGGCTGGCGAGGGCCCCTCCCGGTCGGGCGATGAACAAGACATGGATGTCGTCGGCGTCGGGCAGCTCCCGCATGCGTTCGACGACCTCGAGCGCCCCCTCGGTGTCCGCGTCGACGAGGACGACGCGCGGTCGCTGCACCGCGACACGCGCGACGAGCATCGATGGGGGAACATCCACGACGGTGTGGCCGGCGGCTCGCAGCGCGACCGCCAGCCCTTCGGCCTCCGAAGTGAGGTCCGCTACGAAGACCGTGGCCACCGGCCCGCGGCCTCCGCCGTCGCCCGACCTCGCTCCGGTAACCACGTCACCCTCCGACTCGCGGAGAGCGTGCGTCCCTGGCGGCGCGGGCCTTCGCGAATCGCACCCCGAGGCGCGCTCCCAGCCGGGGCAGCAGCCCTGCGCCCCAAATGAGGGCGAAGAGAAACAGGACCAGAGCCAGCTCGCCGTGCGTCAGCGCGAACATCGCCCTTCTTAGTATCACGGCCTGGCGCGGTCGGGCTTTCATGGGTAGATGGCGTGCGAGGCAGGAGGCGAATGAAGCCAAGCGGCTCGAGCATTCCCCCGGGCGGTCCGCCCATGCGCGCCGGCTGGACAGGAGCATCGAACGTGTGGGCCCGTCTCCGCTCGCTGCGGGGACTCGGCTGGATGGGGACGTGGGCGGGGAGGCTCGTCGCCGGCGCGGGAGTGCTCGCGTTCTCCGCTGCGATCGCGATCTGGGTGATCGTCCGCCACTACGAAGCAGGTTTGCCGAGCGTGACCGAGCTGAAAACGTATCAGCCGCCGCAGGTGACGCGCGTGCTCGCGCGCGACGGGACGACGGTATTGGCAGAGCTGTACACGCAGCGGCGCACACTGGTCAGCGTTCAGGCGCTCCCCGCGCACGTCAAGCTCGCGGTCCTCGCCGCCGAAGACGCCGGCTTCTACGAGCACGAAGGGCTCAACTACGTCGGAATCCTCCGCGCATTCCTTGTCAATGCGCGCGCCCGGAGCACGCGCCAGGGCGGATCGACGATCACGCAGCAGGTCGTCAAGAATCTGCTTCTCGCGAGCCACGAGCGGACCCTGTCGCGCAAGATCCGCGAGGCTCTCCTCGCGCGGCGGCTCGAGCAAGAGCTCGCGAAGGACGAAATCCTCGAAGTTTACATGAACCATGTGTACTTCGGCCGCGGGCGCTACGGCATCGAGGAGGCGGCGCGCGACGATTTCGGGAAGAGCGCGAAAGACCTCACCATCGCTCAAGCAGCGCTCATCGCGGGACGCATCGCCAATCCGCACGAGTTTCACCCGCGCACCAGCATGAGCGCGGCCCTCGCAAGGCGCGCGTACGTGCTCGATCAGATGCGCGCGAAGGGCTTTCTCAGCGATTCGCAGTGGGCCGCCGCAAAAGACGAGCCGGCGACGTTGGCCCCGCTCGCGGAGGTGTCGAGCGACCTCGCCCCCGAGGGGGTCGAGCTCGCGAGGGGCGCTCTCTACCGCGTCGAGCCCGAGCAGGCGCGCCTTGGCGGGTTCACCGTCGTGACGACGATCGATCCGAGGCTCCAGGCCGCGGCGAGAAAGGCACTGCGCGAGGCGCTCGGCGCCTACGACAAGCGACACGGTCTGGCCGGGGGCCTCAGGCTTCCACCTCCGGTTGCCGACAAGAAGGGGCGGTCGGTACCGCCGCGCGACGCGCTCGCGGCCTTCGAGGGAACGCCGGTCTTCGAACAGCACAGAGTGCTCGTGGGGGTCGTCGCCGGCGCCGACGACGCCGCAGGGACGTTCGACGTGCGTGTGGGCTCGGTGACGGGCACGGTGCGACTGGCCGACTTCGACCGCTACAACCAGGCCGGCCTCGCTCCGAGCGCGTTCGCGCCGACGGGGGCGCACGTGCGCGTGAGCCTCCTCGCGCCGGTGCCGGAGGGGGCGAGCGGTCGGGTCCCGCTCCGAATCGAATCGGGGCCCGAGGGAGCGCTCGTCGCCATCGACGTTCGCACCCGCGAGATCCTGGCGCTGGTCGGCGGATACGAGGGGCGCGCGGGGACGCTCGATCGGGCGACGCAGTCGAGGCGACAGCCCGGGTCGACGTTCAAGCCGATCGTGTACTCGTACGCGCTGCATTCGCGACGATTCACACCGGCGACCCTCATCGACCCAAGCCCGGACGTGTTCGAAGGCGGGTACAGGCCGAGCAACTTCGAAGGCTGGCGCGGGCACGACCTCCTGCGCCTTCGCGAAGCGCTCGCGAACAGCGTGAACGTGGCCGCCGTGCGGGTGCTTCGCGACGTGGGGCCGGCGAACGTGGTCGCATGGGCCCAGGCACTCGGCATCGAGTCACCGATGAAGCCCGACCTCTCGCTCGCGTTGGGGAGCTACGAAGTGCGGCCGATCGAGCTGGCCGGAGCCTACGCGACGTTCGCGGCGGGCGGCACGTACGAAGAGCCGCGCGCGGTTCTCCGGATCGCTGGCCCCGACGGCAAAGACGTGCCGCCCCCCGGCGTGCCCCCGGCGCGCCGGGTGCTCGACGAGTCGGAGGCGTACGTCATCACGAGCATGCTGACGAGCGTCATCGATCACGGAACCGGCGCGCGCGCGAAGGCGTTGGGCCGCCCGCTGGCCGGCAAGACCGGCACGTCGAACGGACCCAAAGACACTTGGTTCGCTGGCTACTCGACGGAGATCGCGGCGGTCGTGTGGATCGGCTTCGACGACGGCCGGCCGCTCGGCGCGGCCGAACAGGGCGGGGCGACCGCGCTCCCGGCATGGATGGCGTTCATGAAAGTGGCGACCGAGGGCAGGCCTCGGGTCGACTTCGCGCGCCCTCCCGGCGTCGTCACCGTCGCGGTGGATCAACGCACGGGGGCGCTGCCATATGCCGACGACCAAGACGTGATCGACGAAGTATTTCTCGCGGGTACCGAGCCCACCGAAACGGCGCCGCCGCCATCGGCCATGCCCGACGACGCCGGCGCCGCCGAAACAGCCGCACCGTGAGAGCTCGACGAGAGGGGCGGCGAGCAAAGACCCGGGAACGCCGCGCGCGGCGTCTTTGGGCGATCCTCTGGGCGCTGTCGGTCAACGCGCATTCGTCGGCGGCGGAGGCCGGGGGCGCATTGGAAGCGGCCGCGCAGGGGGCGACGCAAGCGCTTGGGACGGCGCCGGCATCCAGCGTGGTCGTGGCGGCACCACTGCGGGCCGATCAGCCCGCGCCGAAGGGGGATCAGCTGGCCCTTCGCCTGGCGTCGCTCGTCGCGGGCAGAATCGGCGCGAGCGCGCGCGCGTATCCGCAGACGGCACTGCTCGGCGCTGCCCGGGCGCTCGCGGGTCGAGCCGGCGCGCTCGTGTACTTGCAAATCGAAGTCTCGAAGGGAGACATTCGCGCGACGGTGGATGTGTACCCTTCGATGGCGAACGCTTGGGACCGGATCCGCAACCCGCTTCCTTCGCCAATTCATCACGCATTCGCCAGCGTCAAAATCGACGCGGAGGTGCGGTCGTTCCTCACGCCCCTCGTGCTCGAACAGGCCACCGTCGATCGCGCGCACCACGACGAGCAGGACGTTCTCGCCGCAGCCTGCGGTGACGTGAACGGCGACGGAGGCAATGAAATCGTGCTCGTGTCGCGCGATCGCACCGTCATGGGGCGGGTGCGCGGCGGCCGGTTCTTGGTCGAGCGAGCGGCGCCGTGGAGCGATCTCGCCGGGCGCGCCCCGGTACCGATGCGCGAGCCGCTGGCGGGCGCGGTGATCATCCCGGGCGCCGTGGCCGTCGGATCGACCGAGCGGGGATCGGTTTCGCTGACCCCCGATTTCGACACTCACGTGCCGCTGCCGGGCGTGCCGGCATGGGGGGGCGGAGGCATCGTGTGCCTCACGCCACAGCCGTCGGCGGGATCCTTCGACGGTGCTCCGTTCGATTGCTCGAGCACCCGGGACGTCAAGCCGGCGATGGCGGTGCCCGCGCCACGCTTCGACGCATTTGCCGCGGACATCGTCGCGAATGCCGGCGGCGACGCGAGCACGATCGTCGCCGTGCGCGAGCCGAACGGCAAGCTCAAGTTGAAGATGCGCGACGCTCCGCCATACGCTCCGGACGGAGCGTTCGGTGCCCAGCTCGCAGTGGGTGATCTCGATCAGGACGGGGCGCCGGAGATCGCGGTCAGCGCCGATGCGCAGGACGACGCCGTGGAGATCTGGACTTGGCCGTCGGAGGCGGCCCCCATGCAACCCCGACTCCACCTCGCGGCGCCGGCGGGCGTCCGGGCCTTGGCCGTATGTCCGCCGGAAGAGCACGGCGAGCCGACGCTCGTGGCGGTCGTGGGCAGCGAAGTGTGGCTGGTGCGCGCGGGCAGGGGCGGGGCGCCGTGATCTCGCGACGAGCGATGCTTGGGGGGGCCGCGTCGATCGCCGTCGGGTCGTCGGCCTCGAGGGCGACCCTGGCCCGCGGACGAACCCCCTACGGCGGGCGCATCGCCTTGCATGTCCCCTGGCCCGTTACGTCCCTCGACCCGCACCGCATCGACGACGCCTCGGCCGCGCTGTTCGGTGATTCTCTCTTCGACACCCTGTACGCGCGCAGCGAGTCTGGAGAGCTCGTAGCGTCGCTTGCCGAGGGAGACCCTGAGCCCGACGGGAGCACGCTTCGTGTCACGCTTCGCGACGACCTCCGCTTCGCATCGGGCGCGCCGCTCGACGCTCGCGCCGCTGCGGCATCCATCGCTCGTGCTCGGAGCCGCGACTCCGCCGCCTGGCTCGCCGAGGTTCCGGCGCCACGGGTCGAAAAGAGCAAGCTCGTCTTCCCCCTGCGCGACGCCCGCAAGCTCGTGCGCGCACTGGCGTCGCCTCTCGTGGCCATCGTCCCGCCGCACTTCAACCCGGAACACCCCGATGGGACCGGACCGCTCCGTGCCGAAATGCAGAGCGGCTCCCTCCTGCTCGCCCGCAACACCCTGGCCGCGAACGGACCCGCTTACATCGACTCGATCGAGGCCCGGGCCGCCGCGAACCTCAGTACGTCGCTGCGCGCCTTCGAAAGCGGCGCGGACGACGTGGGTTGGCTCGGCTCGTTCCTCCACGAACCGCGGCCAGGGGCGCGCGGCTTCGATGCCGGGGCGGTGTGCTGGGCCATCCTCCGCACCGGTCACGGCGCGGGATCGCTCGACACGCCCGGAACGGCGCAGGCCCTTGCCGACGGGGTACCGCACGCTTCGCTGGCGTCACTGGTGGTGGGGGCGCCGTGGGAGCAAAGTCTCGCGCAGTGGACCGGGGCGCCGTGCGATCTCCTGGTCCGCGAGGACTCGCCTTGGCTGGTCGAGGTCGCGCGCGCCCTGGCCGCTGCTCTCTCGCGACCATCGCACGAGATCAGCGCGCACCCGCTGCCTGCCGTCGATGCCGTGCAGCGCCGGACGACGCGTGGGTTTGCGCTGATGCTCGACGTCGCCCGCCCCGCCGGTCCTGGAAACTTCGGGGCGCTGATTGGCCTCGCGACCGCCGACGACCCGGCGACGGCCGCCTCGCTCGCGCGCCATCCTCCCCGCGGCGAAGTGCCGCCGCGCGCAGTGACCCGGACCATGCACCTCGGCGTCGTGGGCGAAGTGCGCCTGCAAGGCGGACTGGCGCCGGACGTCGTCCTTCCGTCGTCGCCGTGGGGTCGAGGTGCCGACTGGGGAGGCGCGTACCGCATGCGGCGGGCGGTCTGACGCCATGCGCCTCGCTCCCCGGCTCGTTCTCGCGTTCGGCTTCGTGGCCGCACTGTCGGTCGCGGGGCTCGGGGGGATCCTGCGCGAGGATCGGCGCGAGAGCGAGACCAAGCGCTTCGAACAGGAAGTGGGTGGCGCATGCGAGCGTGTGGTCGCCGAGATTCGGCGCCAAGGAGAGAGCGACCGCAAGCTCGTCGCAGGCGCGTGCCAATCGGGCGAGCTCGTGGACCGCGCGCTCATCTGGCTCGAAGGGAGGACTCTCGGCGACGAGCGTCGTCTGGCGCTGTCGCGGTTGGTGCCCGAAGAGCGGCAAGCGTTCGATCTCGACGAGCTGGTGCTCGCGACGGCCGACGGCGACCTGTTGGGGCAGGACCCAATTGCGCCGGGAGCCACGCCGCCCGCCGACGTGGCCAAGATGGTCGGCGGCGACGTGTCCCATTTTGCGCTGCGTGCCCTGCCCGCCCCGGCTCTGGTCGCCCGCTGCCGCAAGGCGGGTACGGGTGGGCTTGCGGTGGGTCTTGCTGGGGCACGACGCCTCGAACCGCTGGTCGACCGTCTCGGCAACACCGTCGATGCGAGGGTCGCCCTCGGCACCGCCCCTCCCGCGAGCCCCGACGTGGTGCAAAGGAGTTGCACGCTCGCCGACGCTTCAGGAGCGAGCATGTCGATCGTCGTCAGCAAGCCGACGAAGGAGCTCGTCGAGACTCTCGGGCGCATCGATCAGACGGTGCTCTTCGCCGCGCTTGCCTCGACGGCGGTCGCGCTCGTGCTCGCGGTTCTTCTCGCGCGCAGTCTCGGCCGGCCGATCGCCGAGCTCGCCGCGGAGGCGCGCAAAGTGGCTAGCGGCGAAGCACGGCCGCTTCGCGTGCAGGGGCCCGGTGAGATCGCCGAGCTCGCCCAGGCGTTCGACACGATGCTCGAAGACCTCGAGGCGACCCGACGACGGCTCGCGGCCACCAGCCGAGTGGCGGCGTGGCGCGAGGTGGCTCGGCGCATCGCGCACGAAGTGAAAAACCCCCTCGCCCCGATTCGCGCGGCGGTCGAGACCCTCCGGCGCCTGCGGGCCCGCGAAGACCCCGAGTTCTTCGCGTATTTCGATGAAGCGACGCGCACAGTCCTCGACGAGGTGCATCGCCTTTCGAACATGGTGACTGAGTTCACGCGCTTCGCGCGCCTCCCCGTGCCGCACCCGCAAGAGCTCGACGTGGTCGAAATCGCGCGCCAAATCGTCCAGCTGCATGAGCCGGCGACGAAGGCGCGGCTGCGCGTGGTCGTCGAGCGACCTCCGCCGCTCGTTCGCGCCGATCGCGACCAAATCGTGCAGGTGCTGACGAACCTCGTTCAGAATGCGCTCGACGCCGTGGCCGGCAAGGCCGAGGCGGGTGAGACGCTCGTCACGATCGATTCGCAAGCGGACAAGTTCGTGACTGTGACGGTGAGCGACAACGGACCGGGGATCGCGCCGGCGATCGCCGCCCGCCTCTTCGAGCCGTACGCGACGACCAAGCCGCAAGGCACCGGGCTTGGTCTGGCGATCGCACAGCGGATCGCCATCGAGCACAACGGCGAGCTCTCCCAAGTACCGGCTGGCCCCGGCCAAGGAGCAGCGTTCCGTCTCGTGCTGGCGGTGGGCGGCCCCGGACCCGGCGCATGGGAAACCGGGGGGTAGTGGGGGGGGCGAGAGGCGAGTGCCCTTATGAAGCGCCGGCCGCGCGGCAGCTCTCAAAAAACGAGCACCCGCATCCCGTGGCCCACGTCGACCGCCTTCGCCAGAGCCGCATGGTGCACGCGCTTCGCCCAGCGCATCGCCGCGATGATCTCGGCGTCTTCCAGCCCGTCGGTCGCCCGGCGCGCGATGCGGCCCGCCACGAGCGACGCAAGGGTGCACCCCGCCCCGTGGACCGGAGGGAGCACGAGCCGGTGCGCGCGAAACTCCGTGACCGTGCCTCCCAGGGCCAAGACGTCGGTCGCGACCTCGCCCTCCATGTGCCCTCCTTTGACCAGCACCGCCCGTGCACCCGTGCTCACCAGCGCGCGCGCGGCATCGTGCGCCTCGGCAACGGTGCGCACGGGTTCACCGAGAAGAGCCCGCGCTTCGGCGAGGTTGACCGTCACGAGCGTCGCGACGGCCATGAGCTCCTTCTTGACCGCAGCGACCGCGCGCACGGAGAGAAGGCGCGTGCGCCCGCGCGTCGGCAGGATGGGCGTGTCGAGAACCACCGGAATCGAGTCGTGCCTCGCGAGAAGACGCGCGAGCGCCCGGACGTTTGCTTCGCTGCCGAGGGCTCCCACCTTCACCGCGCGCACACGCTGATGGCGGAGAACCTCCGCCACCTGGGCGACCATGTCCTGCGACGGCACGGGACGGACGCCACGCAGTCCCGCGGTCGACTGGACGGTGATGAGCGACGCCGCAGCGCAGCCAAAAACGCCCGCGGCAGCAAACGCGCGAAGGTCTGCCGCCAGGCCCGCCCCACCGCCCGGGTCGAGCCCCCCGATCGCCAGCGCACAAGAAAGTCGATCGCCGAGTGCGTCCATGGCCGGTCGTCGTGCGTCCAGTGTGATTGACAGTGCTGGAAGGACGCTG
Source organism: uncultured Polyangiaceae bacterium (assembly GCA_964531095.1). GTDB lineage: Bacteria > Myxococcota_A > Polyangia > Polyangiales > Polyangiaceae > Palsa-1150. The sequence continues at coordinate 27,219 of CAZHED010000031.1, forward strand.
ATACCCCAAAAGTGACAGGATGCGCGAGCGATCACGGTCCATTCGCGCTGCGCTCCTCGCTGCTGCCATCGGCGGGCTCGCGTCGACCCTCCCTCGCGAGGCCCACGCCCAGTGCGTCGACCAAGAGCTCGAACAGCAGCTCGTCGGGGGCCGCCACTACCGCGGCGTGCAAGAACGTCTGTTCATCAAGGCCTTCCGGCACGAGCTCTCGGCGATGGGAGGCTACTACGCGGCGGATCTCTATTCGTCGAACTGGCTCGCCGGCGGCGCGTACACGTTCCACTTCAGCGAAGACCTCGCCTTGGAGGCGAGCGTGGCCTTCACGCGGTTCCACAGTGCGGTGACCGATGCGTACGAGCGGCGCTATCCCGAGATCATGGTGCTCGATCGCGCCGACAAGCCGGGAACGCTCTACTTCGGGCATCTGGTGTGGTCGTTCGCGTACGGCAAGCTCCGTTGGATGGGCGACGGGATCAGCCGCTTCGACTTCAACGTGGCGTTCGGGGCGGGCGTGACCGACGACTCGACGTCGCGCGGCGTGACGGCCAGCGCCGGGATCGGGACGAAGCTCTACTTCGGCAAGTGGTTCGCCGTTCGCCTCGACGTGCGCGATCACGTTCTGCGCGAAGTGCTGGTCGGCGACGAGCACCTCGCAAACGACGTGCTGATTACCCTGGGCGCCAGTGTGTTCCTTCCCTTTGGCGGGTAGCCGGTATCCACTTGGCGGCCGGGGGCGTTCGAGCGCACCATCGGGTCATGCGGGCGAGTCTCATCGCAGTGGGAGCGTTGGCGTCGGCGCTCGTTCTCGGAACCGCGGCTCTCGCGGAGCCGCGGGCCCCCCGGCAGAAGAACGCCGCCGCGGCGGCTCCGCCTACGGGATCCGCGAGCTCGGGTGAGATGGCCGCCGGTGATGCGGGGTTCCTGCCGCCCCCGCCCCCCCCTTCGGACGTCGGGAGTGGAGGCGCGCGGCTCTCGCCGCTCAATCCGTCCGCAAACGAATTCGCCGATGCGGGCCCCGCGCCGACGTCGGTCGACTACGATCGCCTGCTCGCCGACGTTGCGTCGTTGCGCGCACGTGCGGCCGCGGTGAGCGACACGCTCTTTCACTCTCGCCTGGCGGTCTCCATCGAAACGAGCGGCGATCACGGTCGGATCGCGACGCTGAGCGTAGGACTCGACGACGGCACGGTCTTCACCTCGCCCGCGGCCTTCAGTGCGGACGACCCGACGCTCGTCTACGACCACGCGGTAGCCCCGGGGCACCACGCCGTCACCATCGACGTCGAGCGCCGCGACGATCGCAACGACGTGTTTCGCTCGTCGCAGCGATCGCGGTTCATCGTCGACGTTCCGGCGGACGGGCGGCTGTCGCTCGACGTCAAGCTGTGGGACGACTCGAGCATGGGGGGCCAGTTCGCAGCCGACAAGAAGGGAACGTACGACTTGCGCGTGCGGGCCCAGGCCAGGGTCCAATCGTCCGCGCAGGGAAAGTGATCGATGCGCCCGCGAACACTGGCCGCGTTCGTGGTGCTCTCGCTGGCGGGTCGCACCGCGCGGGGGCAACCGCCCGAGGCGGCCCCCCCGTCCGTCCCGTCCGCGGTGGATGGTGCGCGCGCGGCCGCTCCCCGAGCGCCGCAAGACGCGACCGACGTCTTCGACGCCGCCTTGCGGGCTTATCACGCCGCCCTCTCGGCGCGCCGTCTCGGCCAGGAAGAGCTTCGCCTGGAGACGGTTGCCGCGCGCGTCGCGGAAGGCGAGCAGCTGATGTTTGCCGGCCGCGTCGACGACGCGATCGCGCGCCTTGCGGAGCTGGTCGAGCACCCGCAATTCGACTCGTTCGCCGATTCGGAGCCTGGGCGAGCCGCCGTATTCCGTCTGGGCGACGCGCTCGCCGTGGCCGGGATCGACGAGCCCGCGCGCGTCTATTTACGCCGCGCGCTCGAGACGAAGGGGGCGTGGAGCGCGGGGGGAACGTGGGCGCGCCGCGCCGTGCGAAGGCTCGTCGACGTCGCGCTCGACAGCGGAGAGTTTGCGACCTTCCCCGCGGACGTGGCGTCCGTCCCGGCGAGCGCCCCCGAAGAGGTTCGGGGCGAGATCGCGTACGTGAACGGTCGCGCGAAGGAGCTCGCGGGCGATCGAGAGGGGGCGCTCGTCGCCTACGCGCTCGTGACGCAGCGATGCCGCTTTTGGGCCCAGGCCACCTACCTGTCAGGGCTCATCCAGGTCGAGCGAGGGAACTTCAAGGACGGGGAGAGCTTTCTCTGCAAAGTCGCGGACCCGAAGCGCAGCGCGACGTCCACCCCCGTGTTCGCCGACGAGAAGTTCTTCGCGGTTCGCGACCTCGCGCGCCTGGGCTTGGGTCGGATCGCCCACGAGCAAGGGCGCAACGATGACGCGCGGTATTACTACTACCTCGTACCGCGCGACAGCGATCGGCTGGCCGAGGCCCTCTACGAGGCCGCGACCACGCGCTACGAGAAGAAGGATTACGACGGAGCGCGGGACCTCTTGGTCGAGCTGTCGAGCTTGGGGGCACATCACCGCTACGAGGACGAAGCGTGGGTGCTCGGCGCTTGGGTCGACCTCGCCCGGTGCCGTTTTGTCGAAGCGGACAAGAAGCTGCTGGAGTTTCTCGCGCGGTATGGTCCGGTGCGCGACACGGCGCGGCGCATCGGTGGCAGCGAGGCCGCGATGCAGCGGCTCTTGGCGGCGGTGCACACGGGAACGGACGCGGCAGGGGCCGAGGTGGGCGGAGCGAGCCCGGAAGTCGTCCGCACCATTGCGGCCCTGGTGCGTGTCGACCCGGCGTACGAGCGGGTCTTGCGGCGGCGCGCGGTGCTCGAACGCGAGGCCTCGGGCCTCGTCCACGGCATGGCAGCCATCGGCGACATGCAGCGCGCCTTGGCGACCAACGGCGGCGTGCGCCCGGCGACGGAGCTCGCGGCCGATGATGCGTTCAAGGCGGCGCAGGCCCAGTCTGGCGTGGCCGGTGTCGAGCGGCAGATCGCCGAGCTCGAAGCGGCCGGGGCGTCGGTCGATCGATTGGCGGGCCTGCGCCGGGAGCTCGACGAGCTCAAAGCGCGCCTCGCAAAAGGCGTGGCCCAATCGGCGGTGGGCGCCTCGGAGCCGGCGTCGGGCGGTGCAGACTTGCCGGACCTGCTCCGTGCGGACGCGCGGATGGGGGCCGCGCTCCAGGCGCGCTTGGCAAGCGGGCGAAAAGAGCTGGTCGAGCAGGAGACGACCCTGGTGAAAGATGCGCTGCGAAGGCTCGATCTGCGCCTGTCGCGGCTCTTGCGACGCGCGAGCCTCGGCCGCATCGAGACCGTGCTCGGAAGAAAGCGTGCGCTCGAGGTCGAGGTCGAAGCGATTCGCCTGGGATACCTCCCCCAAGACGCCGTCGATTCGCTCGACGCCGTGCACTACCTGGAAGACACGGAAGAGTACTGGCCCTTCGAAGGAGACGACTGGCCGGACGAGTACACGGGCAGTGAAGTGAAATAGGCTGTAGGAAACCGCTCCACCTCTAACGAATGGTGGGCGCATCCTGAGCTCGCAGCCCTCGGAGACTCCCCTTTTCGGCGGGACACCGAATACAATCTTGAACCATGCGGGTCGGCGCGCTGGCGGGGGTTGGGGCGCTGGCCGCCATGACTCTCGTGGGATGGAACGCCCGGGCGACCCCTGCGTCGCGCGTCGCCCCCGATTCGAAGCCCGCGGTGGAGGCAATCCGGCCCGCGGCGGAGCGGAGCATCAGCGCCGAACCTCGACCCAAGCCTGCTGGGGCGGGGCGCGGTCTCGTCCGTCAAGGAGGCTCGACCGGACAGCCGGCCATCCGCGGGCCGAAAGTCCCGGAAGCGCTTCGGGCGCAGCTTCAGTCGCGGCTCGACGCTCGCGTCGACGCGGACGTCGTCAAGGCCAAGAAGCTGCGTGGCGAAGCCATCGGTCTTCTCACCGCATTCATCGCGGAGGCCCCCCGCGAGTCGCACGAGATGCCCGAGGCGCTCGTCCGCCTCGGCGAGCTTCAATGGGAGGCAGAACGCGATCGGTTCGTCGAGAGCTTTCAGGCCTGGGAGAAGAGGCCGATCGACCAGCGCGGGCCGGCGCCCGAGCTCGACTACCGGGTCGCGCGAGAGCAGTTCGGGCGCGTGCTGCGCGACTACCGATGGTTCGAGGAATACGACCTGGCTCTCTACGTCGACGGATTCCTCGCGTTCGAGCAAGGAAAGGAAGACGAGGCGCGCGAGCGCTTCGAAGACATCTTGCGGGATCACCCGCAATCGCGCTTCGTCCCCGACGCGCACATGGCGAAGGCGGAATCGATTTTCAGCGGCAAATACGACTATGCGGGCGCGCTCGCCGAGTACGAAAAGGTCCTCTCGTACAAAGCGCAGGTCGATCCGGCGCTGTACGGCCTCGCCCTCTTCAAGAGCGCGTGGTGCTACTGGCGACTCGGCAACAACGACGAGGCGGCGCGACGGTTCGTCAGGGTCTTCGAAGCAACCGACCCTGGCGGCGCGAGCAAGGTGAACGCGGCACAGCGTCGGCAGCTCGACGAGCTGCAAGGCGAGGCGCTCAAGTACGTGGTCGAAGTGTTCACCGAAGACGAGAAGAACACCGCCCAAGACCTCTACGCCTTCCTCACCAAGATTGGCGGCGAGCGCTTCAGCGGCAAGATCGTTCGCGCCCTCGCCGAGCAGTTCTACGATCAGGCCCACTACGAGCGTGGCATCGAGGCGTACGAGCTCTTGCTCAAGCTCGAGCCCACAAGCCCGGAGGCGGGGCGTTGGGTGCTCCAGATAGCGGCCGGGTTCGAGGCTGTCGAAGACTGGCCGCACCTGCAGACCACATTCGAGAGGGCGCTCGCGGAATACACGACGGGAGGCGCCTGGTCGCGAGCCCAGGGAGATGCCGCAAACGTCGCTGCAACCACAACGGCAATCGAGAAGGCGCTGCGCGAAGACGGGACGGCGCTGCACGCGAAGGCGCAAAAGGACAAGACCAGCCGGGCGGAGTTCGAGGGGGCTTCAGGTCTCTACGGCGTATACCTGTCGAAATTCGGGCAGGAGCCCAAGGCGTACGAGGTGCACTTCCGCCTCGGTGAAATCGACTTCTTCCGTCTCGAACGCAACCTCGACGCGGCCAGGCACTACATGGCGGCTGCCAAGGCGATTCCCACCAAGGAAGCGAGCGGTTCTCTGGCGATCATGCGCCACGACGCGCTCTACAACGCGCTCGTGGCGCTCTCGCGCGAGATGGACTCGAAGCGCGACGTCAAAGGGGAGACGGAGGCCGACAAGAGTTACGCCGAGGCGCTCGATCTGTACGCGCAGTTCTATCCGAACGACCCGCAGCTTCCCCCGATGTTCTTCAGGCAAGGGAAGTATTTCTTCGACCGGGGCAATTACGACTCGGCGGTCAAGATTTGGGGGATGTTGCTCGAGAAGTTCCCGAACAGCGAGCAAGCGCGCGACGCGGGCGACAGCATCATCGAGTCGTTCAGCCGCGCGAAGAACTACGAGAACATCGAGACGTGGGCCCGCCGCTTGAAGGCCCTACCGAGCTTCGCCGCGTCCAAGCATCAGGAGCGCCTCGACGTGCTCATCGTCCAGGCGGTCTTCAAACAGGGCGAGCAGAAGGCGACCTCCGGAGATCACGCGGCCGCGGCGGCGGCGTATCTCCGCGCGGCGAATGAGTTTCCCAAGGACGCGAGGGCCGCGCAGGCGTGTGTCAACGCCGAGCAAGAGGCGAAGCTCGCGGGAGACGCGAAGACGCTGCAAGCCGCGGCGCGTCTGGCCATGGGTCCTGCCTACCGCGACAAGCCCGAGTCGCCGTTCGGCGCGTGGATAGCGACGACGACGCTTCAAGCGATGGGCCTGCTCGGAGAGGCGGCCGACGTCGCCGAGCAAATGACGAGTCTCGGGGATCGAGATCACCCGAACTACCAGAAGTACGAGCACGAGCGCGACGCGGCCTTCAACGCCGTGGTGCTGCGCGAGGCGACGGGAGAGCACGATCGCGCCGTGCTCGACGGGGGTAAGTTCTTGGCTGCCTTCGCCACATCGGCCGAAGCCGACGACGTGGTGCTCCAGATGGGGCGGGCGCACCAGAGCGCGGGGCGCGCCAAGGACGCGGCCGACCTTTACAGGCGGTATCTGTCGCACGCGAGCAACCTCGATCACCGCGCGCAGGGGCTCGTTCTTCTGGCGCAAGCAGACCTGAAGGCAGGCGACGCTCGCGGAGCCGAAGCATCGCTCGAAGAGGCGGTTGCGCTGGGCAAGAAACGTGGTCGCGATCTGGGCGCAGAAGGCAAGTTCGCGGCGGCGCATGCGCGCTACATGCAGGGCGAACAGGTCTTGGCGAAGTTCGAGCAGATCCAGATCCAGGGCGACGTCAAACAGCTCAAAGCTCGCCTCAAGCGCAAGACCGAGCTCCTGAAGGACGCCGCGAAGGTGTTCTTGGACTGCGTATCGACGGGGGTCGCGGAGTGGACGACGGCCGCCCTCTACCAGATTGGTCACGTGTACGAGGCCTTCGCGAAGGCGCTGCGCGACTCGCCTCCTCCGGCGGAAGTCAAAACCGACGATCAGAAGGCCGACTATGCAGCGCAGATCGAAGAGTTCGCCGTCCCGATGGAGGAGCGAAGCCTCGACGCGTACGAGAACGGCTGGAAAAAGGCGATCGACCTCGGCATCTACAACCAGTGGACGGCGAAGATGCGCGACGCGCTCGGACGCTTGAACAGCGAGCTCTATCCGCCGTTCAAAGAGACCGGGTTCGAAATGCGCTCCCAAGCGCCCCTCCCGCTGCCGGCCCTCGTGGAGGCGCCGAGCCGGCCGGCAGCGTCGGCGACCGCAACGCCGTCCTTGGTCAAGCGATGACCCGAGCGACTGCATTGTTCGTCCTGCTCCTGTCGTTGGCTCCGGCCGCCTGCGCCGGCCCCACGGCCGCGAGGCCGGTGACCGCCGCGCCGGCCCAAGTCGTGCCGGCGAATCCGGCGGCAGTGGGCAAGATGGTCCTGGGCGTGCAGTCGGCCAAAGACGGGCAGCGCGACCGCGCGGCGACGGCTCTGCGCGAGGCGATTCAGATCGACCCGGGCCTCTGGGAGGCTCGTTACGACCTGGGGGTCGTCCTCACGAGCGTGGGTGACCTCGCCGGCGCCGAGCAAGAGCTTTGGGCCGCCGGGAGGCTCGCGGCCGACTCGCAGCCCGTGGCCGTCGCTTTGGCGGAGGTGCGCCGCCGCCGAGGCGAGCACCGCCTCGCGGCCGAAGCGCTGGCCGACTTCGTTCGCGTCCACCCCAGCGCCGTCGACGCGCGGACATTGTACGTTGCAGCGCTACGCGACAGCGGACAGATCGAAAAGGCCATCTCCGAGGCACGCGAAGTGCTCGTGCGGAAGCCCGGGGACGCGACGGCGTTGGCGGAGCTCGCTTTGTCTCACCTCGCGAAAGGTGAGAAAGAGACGGCAGAGCTCCTCGCCAAGCAGGCGCTCGATTCGAACCCGAACAGCGCAGTGACCCACCGAACGATTGGCCTGCTCGACTTGGCCAAAGGGGATGACGCGATTGCGCTGACCGAGTTCCGCAAGGCCGCGCAAGCCGACCCTCGGGACACCACCTCGCGCCTGAACATGGGCGTCGTCCTGCTTCGGGCGGGGGCCTACGCGAAGGCGGAGGAGCAGTACCGCGAGATCCTCAAGATCTCTCCCGACGACCATGGGGCCGAGATCGGGCTGGCCGCTGCGTTACGCGGCGAAGGAGACGCCCAGCATCCGCAGAGGCTCGAGGAGGCGCGAACGATCCTCGATCGCGTGCTGGCCGGCGACGCCCATGACACGAGCGCGCTCTTCAACATCGGCGTGCTCTACGCGGACTTCTTCAAGAAGGCGCCCGAGGCAGCGCCGTACTTCAAACGATTCCTCGTCGACGCTCCGAGCGACCACCCGCTGCGCGCGGAAGCCGAGAGGTACGTATCGGCCGCCTCGGCGAGCGCTCCGCCCCCGGCCCCGGAAGCCCCGCCTGCGCCCCGTGCTCCGGCGGCCCCGCCTGCGCCTGGCGCCTCGAAGAAGTGAACTCCTCGTTGAGTGGCGACGTCATGGCTTCTTGAAGAGCCGCCCGAAGAGTCCCGGCTTCTCCGACTCGTCGACCTTCGGCGGCGACGGCGTCGAGCGCATCGGCGCCGGGGGTTTGCTCGATCGTCGCCCTCCGCGCATGTTGTACAGACGCACCTCGCGCGCGGCGTCGATGTTGCGCGGATTCAGCTCGACCGCGCGCTTGAAATCCCTCACGGCGAGTTCGATTTTTCCTATCCGTTTGAAGAGCATTCCGCGCCACTGATAGGCCTTCTCGCATTTCTCGTTCATGGCAATCGCCCTCTCGAGCATTTGGATGCCATGAAGGGTCTTCTCTGGTGATTGGTTCTCCGGTTTGAGCGCGATGAGCCATGCGTGCAGCGCCAGGTAGTCGGGCTGTGTGGGGTCGTCATCCATCGCCTTCCGGCAAAACGTCTCCGCCTGGACCAGGTCGTTTCGCCGAAAGCACACTTCCGCCTTCTGAAAGTTCGTCGCCGCTTCGACGACTTTGGCGACCGTCGCCTGCATCTCGGGAGATCCGCTGCCGTCGGCTAGGAGCCGCATGTAACGCGCGCGCTGCTCGCCGTCGATGAGGGTCGCATGCGCCTCGCTCATGCGGGCGAACACGCGCGAGCAGGCGTCGCTGACGGGCGAGAGCTCGATTGGCAAGCGATCGGGGTGCCACCTCCTGACAAGGCCGAAAAAGGCCGAGTCGACCTCGTCGTGCGTCGCGTCGCGGGCGATGTCGAGCATCATGAAGTAGTCGGCGCGATCGATGGTCGCCGCGCGCTCCGTGATCTCCCGCCATCGTGACGCGAGATCGGGAGCGAGCCCGGGCGGAGGCACGAGCGTCGTGCTGGGTGCGGGGCTCACCGAAGAAATCGCCTTCCGTGCGGGCGGCCGCGATGAGGTCGCGATGGGAGCGGGAGCGGCCGCGGACGGGCGGAGCGTAGCGGCGCCGGGCGCCAGCACTTCGACGTGTTTCGTCACGAGGAGAAGGTAGGCGAGGAGACGCGCCGTGCGATCGTTCAATCGCGCTGCGCTCGCCAAGTCCGACGCGCGCATCGGTCGCTCGCCAAGTAGCCGGGCCGCCGCGAGCTCCTCCTTCTTCAACCCGAGCACCTCGAGGTCGTCGCCTCTCGTCAGCCGCAGGGGGCACGACGCCACGCGTTCGAGCGCGGCGCTCACGTACTCCCATGGCGCGTATTCGATCAACATTCCCCAGAAGAGCGGGACCGGATCGATGCGCTGTCCCTCGCCTCCCCAACCCCGCAGCGCATCGAAGCCGTCGTAATACGCATACGCCGTCTCCGCAGGCATCGCGGCTACGAAGCGGAGCTTGCGCGCGAGCTGTTCACGGAGCCCGGCGGCGACCTGGGCCGGCTCGAGTAGCTTCTGCGCGACGAGGAGCTCGCCGTGAAGCATCGGCCGGCTGGCCTTCTCTTTCGCAAGCTCCGCGAGCGAGCGGGTCAGGGCCTCTTCCGGCAAGTGCCCCAGATCGTTCAGGACTCGCCCCAAGTACGCGACTGGTTCGCTCGTGCGCACCTTCGCCGGCAGTCCTTCTTGAAACAGGATCGTCGCGTTGTGCTTGCTCGGAGAAAATAACTCGATCGACCCGGTGAGCTTCTTGTCCAGCGCGTAGACCAAGAGGTGCAAGAACGGCGTCTTGGCCAGCGTGCCGCTCGCCGATGTCGCGGGACGATTGGTTGTCGATTCGCCCATGTAAGGAGAAGGGTGAGGAGGAATGCGCTCGGTCCGTGTAGCCTGCACCTGGGGGGTGCAAGGTTAGCTCAGAGCGTCGGAGTCGCGCGAGAGGGGCGCGGCCGATGGTAGACTTGCCCTCGCCTTTCCGGCTCCGATGTCGCTCAAGCCCTCCGCATCTCCGCCGCCCAAGGAGATCGCCCAGTTCGAGATCGTTCGGCGCCTGGGTGCGGGCGGCATGGCGGAGGTGTTCCTCGCGAAGAAGCGCGGCGCGGAGGGGACGTACAAGGTTCTCGTCCTGAAGCGCATCCTGCCCACCCACGGCGGATCTCGTCGCTTCCGATCGATGTTCATCGAGGAGGCGCATCTGGCGACCCGGCTGAATCACCCGAACGTCGTGCAGGTGTACGAGTTCGAGGACTTCGAGGACGAGGGCCTGCTCCTCGCGATGGAGTACGTGGAAGGCTGCGACCTCGGACGCCTGATGAGCGCGGCGCGGGCCAAGGGCACTCAGATTCCGCCGTGGCTCGGTGCGTGGATCGTCGCAGAGGCAGCAAAGGGGCTCCACTACGCGCACGACAAGAAAGACGAAGCGGGTCAGCCGCTCGAGATCGTGCACCGCGACGTGAGCCCGCAAAACATCCTGCTGTCGTTCGAAGGCGCTGTGAAGATCGCGGACTTCGGCATCGCGAGCGCGCGCCTCTTCGCCGAAGAACAAGGGGTGCTCAAAGGCAAGTTCGGCTACATGTCGCCCGAACAGGCGCGCGGGCAGAGCGTCGATCGACGTGGCGACCTCTACGCGCTCGGCGTGGTCCTCTGGGAGATCCTCGTCGGGCGGCCCATCCACGGAGGGTTGGGTGGAGAAGCGCTCCTCGACATCGTGCGATCGGGGATCGTCGAGCCTCCGTCGATGTTCGCGAAGGACGTCCCGCAGGAGCTCGAGCAGATCGTCCTTCAGGCGCTGGCACCCGCGCGGGCTGATCGGTACGCCACCGCTCGCGACATGGCAGCGGCCCTCGGTCGCGCGATCGTCAAGCAAGGTGAGCTCATCGACGCAGCCGCGCTCGAGAGCACCATCGCGCAGCTGGTCTCGCGCGACACACGAAGCGATCCGCCGTCGGTCGATCTCGCGTCGCGCCCCCCCAGGGCCGACGACGCCCGCACTCAGGCCGCCGTTCCGCTGGCGCGCAGCATCGCGGACGCGCGCGAGAGCGGCCGGCCGCCAGGGCCCCCCGAGGGCGGGCCGCCCGACGGAGAGCTCGTCGAAGACGAGCCGCCGCAGAGAGAGGCGCCTCCGGAAGGGCCCCACGAGGTGCGCCACGTTGCCGTCGTCACTCTGTGCTTGCACGGGCTGGAGGCGCATGTGCTCCCGCGGCGAGCGCTCGATCGGCTACGAGGCATGCTCGACGACCTCGCGTTCAAGCGAGGCATGCGCTGGATCTGGACCACCGACACCGACGCACGGGCGATCGCCGGCCTCGTCGCCCATCCCTCGCGCGCGTCGAGGGATGCGGTGCAGCTCGCGCTCGACGTTCACGAGACCATCTCCGGGTTCAAGGAGGACCTACCAACGCCCCTGGCCGCTTCGTTGGGCATCGTACGCGGCATCGCGAGCGGTACGCGCGATTCGCAGGGCCACCTCGTCCGCTACGCCCTTCACCATCCGACGACGTACCTGGCCGACCTCCTCGCGCGCGCGACGCCGCCGGGCCGCACGTGGGTGGCGGGAGGCATCTACCGGATGGTGCGGCGCGAATTCCGATGGGGTGATGCGCCGAACCTTCAGCTCGACGCGACGGGCGCGATGGACGTTCCGCCGACGATGCGCACGTACTCGCTCGAACGGAGCCTGTCGCGCGAAGAGCGCCTGGCGGAGGCGCAAGCCGGCTCGGGCGACCTGGTGGGGCGCGAGGCGGAAAAGGCCGCCTTGCGGGCTGCGTGCAACGAGGCGCTGACCGGCGGCACCGGTGCGGGCAGGCTCGTGTGCCGCGCCATCGTCGGCGAGATGGGGATCGGCAAGACGGCGCTCGTGGCGACGTTCCTGGCCGAGCTTCCGTCCAATGCTCGCTTGATCCACGTCGAGTGCACCCCGGTCATGATGGTGGTGCCCTACGGCGCCATCGCCGAGCTCGTGCGCGCCGCGATCGGGACGACCGGCGACGAACCGTTCGAACAGGTGGCGGGGTTGATCGCGCGCGCCGGCGCCGGAGGGGGAGACGCGTCGAGTCCGATCGCGGCTCGCCTCGCGGAGCTCGCCACCAACCGCCAGGCGGCCCGAGCCGACGATGAAGACGCGCACGGGCGCAAGAAGAACATCGTCGCCGGCGTGCGAAGCCTCCTGGCCGCGATCGCGATGACGCAGCCGCTCGTGCTCGTGGTGGAGGGGACGCACTGGGGCGACAAGGCGAGCCTCGACGTCCTGAGCGAGATCGTCCACGGGAGCGACCCCCTCCCCCTCTTCGTGCTGATCGTCACTCGCCCCGATGACCGCGTCCTTCACATGCTCGAGGGGCTGATCCGTCTCGAGCTTCGAGGACTGACACCCGAGGAGCACGTGCGCCTGGTCAAGGCCCGGCTCGGAGTTCGCGACGGGGCGCGTCAGGTGTGCGCCGACTTGTTGCCGAAGGTGGGGGGCAATCCCTTCTTCCTCCTCGAGATGATCGACGCGCTGCTCGAGCGCGGCGCGCTCGAGATCCGCGAGACCCACGAAGACGGGCAACGCGTCGCCGTGCTGGCCAAGACCGAGCGCGCCGACGCCGGATTCCGCGAGCTCCCCTCCACGCTCGAGCAGCTGCTCGGCGACCGGCTCCACGAGCTTCCTCCGGAGGAGCACGCGGTGATCCACTGGCTTGCGATCGCCGGCGGCCCGCTGTCGCTGGTCGACCTCATCAAGCTCGCCGGGAGCCACGGCGACGAAGCGATCGTGCGCCTCTGCGCTCGCGGCCTGTGCGATCGCAAGGGGGAGCTCGTCGACTTCCGCCATCCGCTGACGCGCGACGTCGCCTATGCGGAGCTCGGCTCCGAAGAGCGATCGCGCATGCACCGCGCCCTGGGCGAACATCTCGCGCGAACGTCGCTCGGACGTGGCGTCTCCGCCGCCATCGTCGCGCGTCACCTGGCGCGGGGCGAAAGCTACGATCGCGCCGCGGGGTTCTACCTCGAGGCAGCGGGAGCCGCGCGTTCGACGCACCAGACCCACCTCGCGATTCGCTACTACGAGCGCGCCGTCTCGTACTTGGGTGCGGCAGACCCTCGCCGGGTGCTCGCCCACGAGGCGCTCGAGAGCTCGTACCGCGTCCTCGGGCGACGGCGTGACCGCCTGCTCAACCTCAAAGCGCTGAGGCGACTCGTGCGTTCGGTCGGCACGCCGCGCGCCGTGTGCCTGGGTTTGCTGCGCAGCGCGCGCTACCAGTTCGACGAGGGACATCTAGCGCGAGGCGCCATCGTGGCCAAGCGCGCGGCGGAGGTCGCCCATACTTCGAAGACGGCGGCGCTCGAGGTGGAGGCCGAGGCGCTCGTGAGCGATTTTCTGCGTGAGCTCGGGGACGTGCAAGGCGCTCTCGCGGCTTGCGACCGAGCGCTCGCCGCCTTCGATCCGGCTACCGACGCGAACGTGCCGCCGCGCCTGCAAGGAGAGGTCTTGCGCTCACGCGGCATCTTGCTCCGTCGCGTCGGGCGCGTGCGCGAAGCCGTGGATGCGCACGTCGACGCGATCGCTATCTTCAAGAAATGCGGCGCCCGTCGTGTCGAGGCGCGCGTGAAGAACTCGCTGGCCTACTCGATGTTCGTGCAAGGCCGATACGAGGACGCCATCGCGCTCGCGCTCGAGTCGATCCAGATCGATCTGTCCATCGGAGGCCGCTTCCAAGTGGCGAAGACGCTGACTACGATCGGGCACACCTACTTCCGGCTAGGCGATGTGCCGCGAGCCCTCGCCTACGTGAAGCGCGCGCGCGAAGCCCACGACCGGTACGGCGATCAAGACGGATGGGCGGAGACGCTGCTCGTGAGCGCGCTCATCATGACCGAGCTCGGAGACCTCGACGCGGCGCAGGGGTATCTCACCGACGCGGGCGCGCTCATCACCGCAACCCAGAACGCCTACGATCGGACCTACGAGAACGTGGTCCGAGCGATCTTCGCCCGCGCCCGCCGTCAGCCTCAAGAAGCGCTCGACCATGCGCTCGTCGCCCGGCGGAGCGCGGAGGACATGGCACTCGTCGCGTTCCACTTCTACGCGATGGCCATCGAAGCCGCGGCACGCGTGGACCTGGGGGAGATGCATTCGGCCACTTTGTTGGCCACGACCGCCCTGGGCGCCGTCGAGAACCTGCAGGGCTGCGAGTATGGTCTCGAGATCCGTGCCCTTTGCGCAGATGCGCTCAAGCGGGCCGGCTCGCCCCAGGCACCCAACGCCCACCAGCGGGCCGTCGACTATGCCAACGCCCTGGTGCGCACGGTGCGTGACGCGCGGCTGCGCAAGCTCTTCCCGCAGCGCCCTTTGAACGCGGCCTTGTTCGAGACCACACCGGCACCCGTTCCGTCGGCGTCCGGGAGCGGACCGCGCACCCTTGGACCCTCCGCGGCGGCGGGCCCGCGGGCTCCTGGAACCGCATGACGAACCCCGACTCGGATGGGAGCGGAAACGGCCGGCTCGCGATGATTCTGTCGGGCGGCGGGGCCCGAGGCGCTTACGAAGTGGGCGTCCTCTGGTACATCTTCGACGATCTCACTCGCATCCTGGGCGCGCCGCCGCGCATCGACGTCTTGTGCGGAACGAGCGTCGGGGCGATCAATGCTTGTTACCTGGCGGCGCATCTGGGCGATCCCGTGCTGGGGCTGCGTCGTCTGGTCGAGCTGTGGAGTGAGCTCGAGCTCACTCGCGTGCTCGGGTTCGGCGTGCGACAGGTCGTGACACTGCCCAGGGTGCTCCTCGGCGGCGGCGGGGGTCACGGCCTCTTCGACGTGCGGCCGATGGCGGACATCGTGCAGCGTGAGATCAGCTGGCGCGCCGTGTCCCGCTGTTTGCGAAAGCGCCTGCTCGGCGCGCTCACGGTGTCGTGCACGGAGGTCTCGACAGGACGCACGGTGGTGTTCATGCAGGTCTCGCCGGACGTCGCCGTACCTGCGACGGCGCCGCCGCGGACGCTGTTTCGGGCCGACCGCATCGGGCCGCACCACGCGCTCGCCAGCGCGGCCATCCCCCTTCTCTTTCCCCCGGTGCGCATCGACGGCGAGCTCTACCTCGACGGAGGACTGCGCCAGAACACGCCCATCGCTCCCGCACTCCGCCTGGGAGCGACACGCATATTCGCCATCGGAAGCTCGCGCGAGATCCAGGGCCGTGTCGTACGCGAAGCCGGGCATCACGAACCGGCTCGCGCTCCGGGCGCGTCGTTCTTGCTCGGCAAGATCCTCAATGCCTTTCTGCTGGACCACGTCGACGTGGACATCGATTTGTTGATGCGCATCAACAACGTCATCGAGGACGGCACGCGGGCCTACGGCCCGGGGTTCGCCGAAGCGTTGAGCGCCGAAGCGCGACGGCGCAGGGCGCTCGAATATCGGTTCGTTCGCTGCATGCGCGTGCGGCCGAGCGAAGACATCGGGCGGCTCGCGAACGATCACCTCAAGCGCGGCCGGTTGCGGGGCGATCCGATCCTGACCAAGCGGCTTTTCAATCTGATCGACCTCGGGGTCGAGAGCGAAGCGGACCTCGCGAGCTACCTCTTGTTCGACGGGCCGTTCTGCCGCCGCCTCATCGAGATGGGCCGCGCGGACGCGCAGGCGCGCAAGGAAGAATTGCTCGACTTTTTCCGAGACGCGGGGGGCCAGCAAGGCGGCGGGGCGGAAGCGGCCGGGTGACGCTGGAGCTAGAACGACACACTCGGAAACGCCGGGCCCGGCTTGGCGAAGAGATAGCCCTGCAGCAGGTCACACCCCGCTTCGACGATCGTGTCGCGCTCCTCCGGCGTCTCGATGCCCTCGGCCACCACTTGCATCCCGAGCTCGCGGCACATCGCGATCATCGTTCGCACGAGCGTTTTCTTCGTGGGCTGCGCGTTGATGCCACGCACGAGCGACATGTCCAGCTTGACCACTTCGGGCTCCAGCTGCGCGAAGCTCGTGAGCCCGGCGTAGCCGGCGCCGAGGTCGTCGACGGCGATCCGGAAGCCCATCGCGCGGAGTCTCGCGATCCGGGCTTGGACGTCGCGGATCGCGTGCAGGCTCGAGCGCTCGGTGATCTCGAGCACGACCCGTCCCGCGATTGCCGCGAGCTTCGAGGTCGGGTCGAAAAGATCTTCGTCGAGCAAGTCCTGCGTGTGCAAGTTCACGAACAGCATCGCCCCGTCGCCAACCGGCTCGGACGGCTGCGCGGCGCGCACGCGGATCGCGCGGCCCAGCTCGTGCAGCCGGTCGAGTCGCTCGGCGGCGTCGAGGATCGCCATCGGATGTGGTAGAGCCGGTTCGCGCGATCGGAGGAGTGCCTCGTATCCGAACACCGCCCGCCGCGACCAAGACACGATCGGCTGATAGGCCATCCAGAGGGTGCGCAGCGCGCCGCCGAAGCTAGCGATCAAACCCGCGCGGTCGCCCACCAGACGATCGGCGCCGCCGGCGAGGTCGAGCGCCTGGCGCTTGGCGCGGGCGAGACGATGGAGGCGCACGGCGTCGGCCGTGATGGCGCGCAGCCGTGCCGCATCCACTGGCTTCGGCACGTACCGGAGCGCGCCGTGCTCGATGGCCGCGATTGCCGTCTCTAGCGACGGCGCCCCGGTGATGAGAACGACGGGGATATCCAAGTCGTATGCGCGGATGCGCTCGAGAAGCGCGAGGCCACCGAGGCGGGGCATGTCGATGTCGCTCAGCACGACGTCGTACGCGTCCCGCCGAACTGCTTCGACGGCGGCCTCGCCATCGAACCTCATCTCGACGTCGTACCCCTCTTGCGAGAGCATGCGCGCGTACGACCGGGCCAAGACCTCGTCGTCGTCGACGAGGAGCACTCGCGCGCGTGACTGCGACGCGGACGGCGAAACGGCAGCGGCGCTCACGGTGCTTGCCTGACCTTCCAGTTGAAAGAACGGCACGTTGCCATCCGCGCCTAAGGGTCCGGCCTGGCTGAAGGCTCAGAACTCCTCTACCGGCCCGGCGCCCACACGCACCACCTCGGGCGGGGACTTCGTTAGGTCGATGACGGTCGTGGGCACCAACCCACCCACGCCGCCATCGAGAACGAGCGCTAACCCGGGGAACGCCTCGTGGATCTCGTGAGGGTCGACGAACGGCTCCTCGGGCGGGCGCGATCGGCCGCTGGACGCCGAGCCCTTCGGGCGGGACCGTCCAGAACCGGAGCGCTCCGACGCTCCCTCGTCTCCGGAAGCGGGACGATGACTGGCCGTGGTGGAGACGATGGGCCGGCCGAGCTCGCGAGCCAGCGCCCGGGGCGTTTCGAGGGCCGGAACGCGAATCCCCACGTTCTTGCGCTTCATCTGGAAGAGCTTCGGCACGTCGCGCGTGGCCTCGAGGATGAACGTGTAGGGCCCCGGGAGAAAGCGCCTCAAAACGCGGTACACGGGGTTGTCCACGACCGCGTAGCGCGCGATGTCCGATAGGTCCGGACAAACGAAGGAGAGCGGTTGCGCCCGATCCATGCCCTTGATGGCATACAAGCGATCGACGGCATGCTTGTTGGTGAGGTCGCACCCCAATCCGTAGACCGTGTCGGTTGGGTACGCGATGACCCCGCCGTCGGCGAGAATCTCGACCGCGCGTCGAATCTTGCGTGGCTCGGGATGGTCGGGGTGGATGGCGAGGAGCATGGTGGGAGCGGCCGCGCGGGATAGGCTAAGGGGTCGACGACTACCACGCTCATGGCACTTCGCCTTCCTCGCACGTGACCCTCGCCGAATTCGCCGCCTCTCCGTGGGCAACTCCCCCTTGGCTCGCGCGCGCGCTCGCCGCCGCTTGGGGCTTAGTCTGGGGAAGCTTCGTGAACGTCGTCATCCATCGCGTTCCCCGCGACGCGAGCGTCGTTCGTCCGGGCTCGCAGTGCCCGGCATGCGGGGCCCCCCTTCGGGCGGTCGACAACATTCCGGTTATCTCCTGGGTGCTGCTGCGAGGCCGTGCGCACTGCTGCGGAGCCCGCATCTCCCCTCGCTACGTCGTCGTGGAGGTCCTGGGGGGCCTGCTCGGGCTCGCCCTCTTCGACGTGCTCGCCCGGTCGGTCCCTGGCGACACGACGATCACCCACGCGGCGTCGATCTTTCTTGCGGACTTCGCGCTCGCGATGGCGCTTCTCGCAGCAGCATTCATCGACGCCGAGCACATGTTCCTGCCCGACGCGGTCACGATCGGTGGCACGCTATTCGGCCTGGCGACGCCCGGCCTCCGCGCGATGAGCTGGTTCGACGCTCTGTTCGGCGCGGGAATCGGCTTTCTGGGCGTGTGGCTGCCGTTCATCGTGGGATACAAGGCCATCCGCGGGCGGGTCGGCATGGGTCTGGGCGACGCGAAGCTCGTGATGCTCGCGGGCGCCTGGTTCGGTTGGCCCGGCGTCGTCTTCGCGGTCTTCGCCGGAGCGGTACAGGCCACCCTCGCCGCCGGGGTCATGCTCTTCGTGCGCGGCAAGATCGAAGAGCCCGAGAGCGTTCGCAACGATCGCGAAGAACTGTCCCGGGCGGCGGCCGCAGGTGACGAAGAGGCCAAGCGGGCGCTCGAAGAGGACCCGCTAGGGACGGCGCCCGAGGAGGGAGTCATGGCCGCCCGCCTGCCGTTCGGACCGTTTCTGTGCGTGGCCATCCTCGAGTGGATGCTTGCAGGGCCGTGGATTCAGGAGAGGTGGAGCTTTTAGGTTCCCGAGCAGTAAGGACCGCTCTGTGCACTCCTCTCGCTGACACGGACTCGCCTCGAGCCCGATTGCGGCAATCTTGCGAAAGTCCGGCGCGCGTTCGTTCTACCCAGCGCCCTGTTTGCTTCGAAGACGGGCCTCTCTTCGCACACCGCTACCGGCGTTACCTGCGCTCCATCGGCACGTAGTCGCGGACCGACGGGCCCGTGTAGATCTGCCGAGGACGGGCGATCTTCGTGTTCGGGTCTTCCACCATCTCTCTCCAGTGCGCGACCCAGCCGGGGAGGCGTCCGAGGGCGAAGAGAACCGTGAACATGTTCGTCGGGAAGCCCATCGCCCGATAAATGATCCCCGAATAAAAGTCGACGTTCGGGTAGAGCTTTCGCTCCACGAAGTAGCTGTCTTTGAGCGCCGCTTCCTCGAGCGCCTTGGCGATGTCGAGCAGCGGGTCCGGTTTGCCGAGCCTGGCGAGCACCTTGTCAGCGGCCGCCTTGATGATCTTCGCCCGCGGGTCGAAGTTCTTGTACACGCGGTGCCCAAAGCCCATCAGGCGAAAGTTGCTTCCCTTTTCTTTGGCGAGCTTCACGTACTTGCCGACGTTGTTGCCGTCGGCGTGTATGAGCTCCAGCATCTCGAGCACTTCTTGGTTGGCGCCGCCGTGGAGCGGCCCCCACAGCGCGCAAATTCCCGCGCTGATCGACGCAAAGAGGTTCGCTTTGCTCGATCCCACGACGCGCACCGTGCTCGTCGAACAGTTCTGCTCGTGATCCGCGTGCAGGATGAGCAGGAGATTCATCACCCGCACGAGCTCGGGATCGATCTCGTACTCTTCCGCTGGGACCGAGAACATCATGTTCAAGAAGTTCTCGCAGTACGACAGGCTGTTCTTCGGATACACGAACGGCTGCCCGATCGACTTCTTGTAGGCGAACGCGGCGATCGTGCGGACTTTCGAGATGAGCCGTGCGATCGTGAGGTCGCGCTGCTTCACGTTGTCGACGTCGAGGGCGTCCGGGTAATAGCTCGAAAGCGCGGCCACCATGGCCGAGAGGATGGCCATCGGGTGCCCGGTCGGAGGGAAGCCTTCGAAGAAGTGCTTCATGTCTTCGTGGAGCAGCGAGTGGCGCGTGAGCGTCTCGCTCCACGTTTGGAGCTGCGAGTCGCTCGGCAGGTCCCCGTAGACCAGCAGGTACGCGGTCTCGACGAAGGTCGAGTGCTGCGCGAGCTGCTCGATGGGTATGCCGCGATAGCGCAAGATCCCCTTGTCGCCGTCGATGAACGTGACGGAGCTCTTGGTCGACGCCGTGTTCATGAACGCGGGGTCCAGCGTCACATAGCCGGTCTTTGCGCGAAGCTGCCCGACGTCGATGGCGTGCTCGTTCTCGGTGCCGACGATCACCGGCACGTCGAGCGTGGAGTCCCCCAGCGCGATTGTGGCCTTTTCGGTCATGGGATCCTCTGCTGTGGCGAAGGTGGTCGCACTATAAGTCAAAACGGTGTCTGGCGCAGTGCGCAAACACTCGCGTTGCGTTTTGAGCCGATGCGGAAGCCATCAGAGGAGCGGCCGTGAGGGCCGCCGGCGAGCCGAGGCCATTGGCGAACTTGTGCCGAGCGGCACGAGAAGCCTGGTGGTTTTGGTCGAGACCCAGCGATGGGTTCGGCGGCCGCGCGACGAATACTGCAGTATTTTGAGCGGGCCGACGAAGCCAGCGGGCCGGTATCGGCGAAAACACCAGGCTTCTAGCCGGTCCGCCATTTGAGGCGTCGCTCATCGGCCTGCACCATGCCCAGCCGGCGCTGCTCCTGAACGAGCGCGGCGTAGGTCTGCGGAACGCGCACGTCCCGGCCCAGCGCGAGCATGACCTTGAGCGCCGCTTCGGCGTCGTCGCTGGCGCGATGGGCGTTGTCGAGGGCGATTCCGAGACGCGACGCGACCTCCCCGAGGGCCCGCGACCGCTCGCCTTGTTGGAGCTCGCGCGCCCACACGAGCGGATCCAGCCATTCGACGCCTTTGCGCAACGCCGAAGGAAGCCCTTCCTCCGCGAGGCCCGCGCGCGCGATCTCGCCCCGCAGGAAGGCTTGGTCGAACGCGGCGTTGTAGGCCGCTGGAACGCAGCCCACCAGCATCGCGACGATCTCGCGCACGACGCCTTCGAACCGCGGCGCGTCGCGAACGACCTCGTCGGTGATCTTGTGCACTTCCGTCGCCTCCTTCGGGATCGGCCGTCCGGGGTTGACGAGCCAGTTCCGGCGGTCGACGATCTGACCTCCGCGCGCGACCGCAATACCGACCTCGACGACGCGGTCGACGGACGCGTCGGTCCCCGTCGTCTCAACGTCGAGGAGCGCGATGGGCAAGTCGGACCACGGCGCGTCTGCGGCCAAGTCTCCGACGAGACCCCGAACGACGGTCCGGAGCAGATGGGCGATCCCCGCGTAGTGCCGCCCCGTCGGAAAGCAGCCACATGCCTCGAACGCGCTGCCCCTCACCGGACCAACCCCATACCACGAGCGCGAAGAGGAGGGGGAATCCCTGCAGTCACTTCGCCGCTGCAGCGGCTATTTCACCGTCCACCCACTCGCGGATGTCCGCCTTCACGTCGTACTCACGACCGTCGATGAAGAGCGTGGGCGTCCCCTTGACTCCAAGCGCATCGGCGAGCTTGCGGTCCGCCTCGATCCGCGCGCTGGCGACGGCTCCGGCCATGTCGGCGCGGAAGCGATCGACGTCGAGGCCGATGGACCGCGCGTAGGCGGTCAGGTCTTCGTCTTCGAGGTGCTGGCCGCCGGCGAAGAGCTTGCGGTGCATCTCCCAGAAGCGCCCCTGCATTTGCGCCGCGATGGCGGCGCGAGCGGCGACTTCGCCGTGGGGGTGCATCGCCAGGGGAAGAAACTTGTAGACGAAGCGCACCTTTTCTTTGCGCTCTTCCCACAATCGGTCGAGCTCCGGCGCCATCTTCTGGCAGAACGGGCACTCGAAGTCGGCAAATTCGACGATGACGACGGCCGCGCTCCCAGCGCCGCGCGAGGGCGACCCATCGACCGGAATGTCCCGGACGGACGCCGGGTCGAAGCGCGCTTTGTAGAGGCTTTGCACCTGTTCGCGCGTCATTCCGTCGCGCACGGCCTTGGCGATCGCCAGGGTCGCCGGCTGGCAGGCGGCGCACGGGCGCCTCTCGATCACGCACTGCCCGACGGGCACCGCCACCGTCGCGCACGGCGCGGGAAGCTCGGTGACGTACGCCGAGAGCTCGTGCCTCTCGCGCGGCGTGAAGTCGTGCGTGTCGATGCCAGGCAGGTCGACGTCGGCAGCTGGCGACCTGGGGTTCGCCTCCGTCGCTCGGCAGGCCGCGCCTGGCGAGGCCGAGGTGATCAGCACGAGGGCCAGCCGCAACGCCTTCCACGGAACGGTCACGCGGCCCCTCAGTGCGGTTTGGCCGCTGTGGGCGTCGCTTGGGCCGCGGATGGAGAGGGGGCCGCCGAGGGCGCCGACGGGGGGACGCCGAGCTCCGATGCGACCCTCTCTTCGAGCGACTCGTCCTGCTCGATGTCGAGCTCGCGCCCGTTGACGTAAATCGTCGGCGTTCCCTTAACCTTGAGCTCTTCGCCGAGCTTCCGATCGTGCGCCACGCGGTCTCGCACGGCGGGCGAATCCATGTCGGCCTTCCACTTCGCCGGATCGAGGCGCAGCATTCGCGCATACCGATCGAGATCGGCGTCTTCGAGGTGCTGCTGCCGCTCGAAGAGCAAGTGCTCCATTTCCCAAAACTTCCCCTGCATCCCCGCTGCGAACGCCGCGCGCGCCGCCGGCTCGCCGCGTGTGTGAAACGAGAGCGTGTAGCTCTTGTACACGAGGCGCACCTTGCCCGAGTGCGCGTCCATCACGGCGTCGATGGTCGGCACGGCCCCGGCGCAGTGCGGGCACTCGAAGTCGGCGAGCTCGACGATCGTGACGGCGGCGTCGTCGGGCCCTTTGGTCGGCGATCCGTCGATCGGAATCGCCCTTGCGGCGCCGGGGTCGAACCGGTCTTTGTAGGCGCGCCGCACTTGCTCTTCCGAAGCGCCGTTGCGCACCGCGCCGGCGATCCACTTGGCGGCGCGCGTGCACTCCGCGCACGGCCGCTGCTCTTGGACGCACTGGGTGACCGGCACCGGTACGTTGGGGCAGGGAGCGATAAGCTCGCCCACGAGACCGCTCCACTCGTGGCGCTCGCGAGGGGTCATCGCGCTCGTATCGATTCCCGGCAAGGTCACATCTCTCGGCTCGGCCGTCGCCTGCGCCGACGCGGCGCCTTGCGCTGCCGAGCTACTCGCGCTCGAGTCGCGACAGCTCGACCATCCCAAGACGGCGAGCCCGAGCGGCAAGAGGCCGGCGAGCTGGAGAGCGATCCGCAAGGCGCACCTCCATTAGCCGCTTTTTGTCGCAGCTTCCAGTGACGCGAGGTCGGGTTGGCCCCCCGCGGCCGTTTCTCGCGTGGGCGTAGCGTCACGGCGTCATGGAGCGGATCCATGTGTTCAGGAGTGCCATGTCGTTTTGATCGACGAGGTGGGTGACGATCGGGGGCATCTGCACCACGCCATCCCTTCGCGACGCGGTCCACACGATCGCGCTGTGGTCGGTGTCCCCCGGCGCGATGCGCCAGAAGCCGCCAGCGTCGTAGCCGTACGGCGTGAGGCTGCTCGGCACTCGGTAGGCCGTGGTCCAGGTGTCGGTCTGCTGCGCGCTCGACGGGAGCGCGCCGGTCGAGTCGACCGTGAGCTTCAGATACAGGCCGTACACGCCCGCGCCGGCGTTGGGGCCGCCATTGTGGCAGGAAGTGCCGCAGTTGGCGTGCAAGAATCCGAGCGCGCCGATCGTCGTCGCGTCGCCTCCGGGAATGCTCGGGGTGGCCGCGGGCGGGTTCGAGAGGATGCCTTGCCGGACGAGCGCTTGTAGGTTGAGGCCGCTCGACTGCGGCATCGATAGCCCCACGAGTTCGAAGCCGAGGACGAAGTCCCGCTCGCCGCCGTGGCACTTCTCGCATGCGCTCACCGCGGGAATCTCGTAGGGCAAACCGCGGGCGTTGGGCACGCCGGTCGTGACCGCCGGCGCCGCGCTCTGGTCCGCCGTCCACGCGAACGTCGCGCGAAACCAAATCGACGCGGCCTCCTTCCTCAAAAAGCGCGTCTCGACGCGACTGCCCAGAAGTCGGAATTCCTGCCAGATCTTCGTGCCGACCGGGAACGACCAGTTGTTCAAGTCGGTCGTGTCGATCTTCTGCCCCGGCGGCAGCCAGATCCACCGCGACGAATCGGCGCCATCGGACCAGATCGTCGCGCCCGGCTGATACGCCTGCACGTCGGGCGCCAGAGTGAGCTGCGTCCAGCTCGCGTAGAGCCCGGTGCAAGCAAGCGCCGCGGGCTCGGTGCCCGCGTCGCAGTCGGGAAGCGGGCGTGCTCCGACGGACGCGTCGTCGCCGCTGCCGAGGGCGTTCCCCGAGCCGTTGTCCCCTCCGTCGTCGGTCGCGTTGCCGGGGATGACGAGGTCGCCGCACGCCCAGACGGCCAGAAGAGCGCCTCCGGCGACCAGCACCCGCAGCGACATACCGATGGACGGAGAGCAGCGCATGGCACCGCAAAATCTAACGAGGCGACCGGCGATCGTCAGCTGCAAGGCGTGTGTCTGCGCGTGGGCGCACATAGAAGGCGGCGGCACCGCCCCCGACGAGACCGCCGAGGAGCGCACCGACCGTGACGTCGCTCGGGAAGTGGGCCCCGAGGTACACGCGCGAGATCGCCACGAGCGCCGCGCAGAGGCAGGCGAGCATGGGGACGAGGCGACGAAGCCACCGCGACCCGGTGCCGGTGCCGGCGATGGGGATTGCCATCGTGAGAAACACCGCGACGCAGAAGCTGCCTGCGGCGTGCCCGCTCGGGAAGGACGGGTCGTGCGGCGAGCCGATCGGCTCGGGCAAGCCGAGCGCCATCCACGGCCGCACACGACCGACCGCGAGCTTCAGGCTCCAAACGAGCGCGGCCTGGGCGGCGATCGCGATCGCGAGGGCGGCGGCGAAGCGCCGCGTGCGCGAGTGCCAGACCATTGGGACGAGCGCGAGAGCGGACCATCCGCTTCCGAGCAGGGTGATGACCTCCATCGCGGGCCCCCACGTACCGCCGGCCCCGCCGTAGACGGCGAAGAACGCGCGGGCGTCGAGGTCGAGCGCGGGCACGGGGACGACGATAGTACCGCGCAGGGAAAAGCGAGAGTTGGCCCCTAAGGTTGCCTCCTCGGCTCCCGCCGGGCGAACGCAAGCACTTGATTTCCTTCGCGCGATCCGGCTCCATCGACATCCGCAGACATCGCGTACTTTATGGTGCTGCGGGGACTAGCTGGCTCAATGCCCAAGCTCCGCCTCAGCGTGCTCAGCCTCCGGTACTCGTCGTGGTCGATGCGCCCATGGGACGCGGCGTAAAGGCCGCGCGATGCCACCACGCCCACCCCTAGAACGGGCCGTACGCGACCCCGGCTTCACGCCCAGCGTCCGCGACGTGAGCGCCTTGGTGGACCTCCTCGGAGACGAAGACCTCGCCAAGGACGCGGAGCGCGCGATCGCGCGCGTGGGTGCGGCTGCGATGCCCGTCTTGCGCGAGCGCTTCGCTTCGGCGACCGGACCGCTCCGCGCCCGGGCTCTCCGTGTGATCGGCCGCTTCGCAGAAGACGCGACTGCGCGCGCCGTGCTGCTCGCGGCGCTGGACGACGCCGACCCCAAGACGCGACGCAACGCCGTGATCGCGCTCGGACACACCCGCGCGGACGGGATCGAGGAAGCCTTGCTGCGAGTTTGGGATCGCGACCCACGCGTCGAAATGCGGCGATCCGTCGCGGCATCGCTCGGCAAAGTCGGCACGGGAAGATCCCTCGCGTTGCTCCGAGCGGCGTCGGGGGCTGATGACCGAGAGCTGTCGCGCATCGCGGAACGCTCGACGCTGATGATCGAGCGGACAGAATCGCGGGCGCAGCGAGGGCGAATCGACGCTGGACGCGCGCCGAGTGGTCCGGTCGCGATCGACGTGCTCGCACGACGGGGGCTCGAAGAGATGCTGGCCGAGGAGCTCGGGGTCGTCCCGGCCGTCACCGACGTGGGCGTGGCCGGTCCCGCGATTGTGCGCGCGCGGCTCATCGGGCCGATGAGCGCGCTCTTCGCCGCTAGGACGATGCTCTCGTTTCGCTTCCCCCTCCCGACCGAAGGCCTCCAGGGTGACGAGTCCCCGGAGGAGGCGATCGCACGAGCGCTGGCTGGCGTCCACGCGGAGCGGATCTTCTCCACGTGGACCTCCGGCGCGGTCCGTTACCGGATCGCGTGGGCGGAGGGGGGGCACAGGCGCGCGGCGTCGTGGCAAACGGCACGCGCGGTCTCGCGTCGCACGCCGGCGTTGGTCAACGATCCGACGGCTTCGCTGTGGGAGGTGGGGGTGGCGACCGGGCCCCGCAGCATCGACGTGGCTCTGCTGCCGCGAGGGCTCGACGATCCGCGCTTTGCCTGGCGTCGCAGAGACGTACCCGCAGCGTCGCACCCCACGATCGCGGCGGCGCTGGCACGCGTCGCGGGCGTTCGCAACGACGACGTGGTGTGGGACCCGTTCGTCGGTTCGGGGGCGGAACTGGTCGAGCGCGCCCTCCTCGGCCCTTACGCGTCGCTGGCGGGAAGCGACACCGACGCGAGCGCCCTCGCCGCAGCGCGCGAGAATTTGGGGGCGGCAGGCTTTCCCGCGCGTCTCGACCAAACCGATGCGCTGGCCCATTCCCCGCGTGGAGTGACGCTCATCGTCACCAACCCCCCGATGGGCAGGCGTGCTTCGCGCGGCCCGGACCTCATGGATACGCTCGACCGATTCGTGGCGCATGCCTCGTCCGTGCTCGTTCCGGGAGGTCGCCTCGTCTGGATCTCGCCTTCGCCGAGGCGTACCCGGGCGGCGGCAGCGCGCGCAGGGCTCACCCTCGACTGGGCGCGCACCGTCGACATGGGCGGCTTCGAGGGCGAGATGCAGCGCTGGCTGCGGTAGAAGCTACCTTGCGGGACGATCCGCCATCTGCGTGCGCAGGACGGCCCGCAAGGCGGCGTGCTCGAGGGGCTTTTCGATGCGCGGGTTGGCGACGGTCTCCAGGAACCGCGCGGCTCGCGGCGTAAACGCTCCACCCGTCATGAACACCATGCGGCGCGCTTGCTCCATCTCGACTCGGGCGATCGCTTCGTACACATCCATCCCGCTCATCGCCGGCATCATCAAGTCGCAAAGGATCGCGTCGAAGCGCGCTCCGCGGCGAACCTGCTCGACCGCTCCGAGGGGGTCGCTCGTGACGAGGACGTCGTGCTCTCCATCCAGCAGGCGCTGGACTGCGCGCGCCATCATCGGCTCGTCGTCGATCACCAGAACGCGGCCCCGCTGAGGCGGAGACACCGGGGCGCTCTGCGCGTCCGGCGCGCGCGCGGACGGATCGGCGCTGCAGGGTGGCAAGACGACCCGGAAGGTGGACCCTCTACCGGGTCCGCTCTCGACGGCGATCTCTCCGCCCAGCGCGGCGACGACGCTCTGGCAGATGCTCAGGCCCAGACCGGTCGACGTCTTCTGTTTGGTCGTGAAGAACGGCTCGAAAACGTGGGGGAGATTCTCCGGGGCAATTCCATCCCCGGTGTCCGACACCTCGACCACGCATCGTCCTTGCTCGTCGGTCCGGGTGACGACCCGAATGCAATGGTGGTCGACGTCTCCCTCGCGAATCGCCTGCGCAGCGTTGAGGAGCAAGTTCAGAAAGACCTGCCCCAGCCTGCCCTCGCTGCCGCCGACCGGGGGTATCGGACCGTAATCCTTCACCAGGCGGGCCCGATTCCGGATCTCGCCGTATGCCATGTTTATCGACGATTCCAGAACGCGCCGCACGTCGAGCATCTCGCGGTGGTCGTCGTCGGCGCGGGAGAACGTTCTCAGATCGCGCACGACGAGGCGGGCGCGCTCTCCGCCCTGGCGAGCCTCCTGAAGCGCTTCGGCGATCGCGACCACTTGAGCGCGCGCCTGCGCGAGACGCGCCGCCAACTCGACCGAGCCCTCTCCGTCGCCCGCCACGAGGGCAGTCTCGAGGGCGCTGAGCTCTTCGAGCGCGAAGCCCAAGTTTGCCATCGCGACCCCGAGCGGGTTGTTCAGCTCGTGAACGACCGCCGCGGCAAGCGTTCCCATGGACGCCATGCGATCGGCCCATAGAAGCCGGGCTTCGGTTCGCGTGCGATCGTTCTCCACGCGGGGTCCTGCGTCGTCGTGTTTGAGTCCCACGTCAATGACATTAGACCGGCGGCCGCGTCACCGTCTCGTCGCAATTGCTGCGAGCATCCGCCCGCTTCCGGCCCCATCCCTGCGGAATGAGTGGAAACGTGTGGCCTCGTGCTTGGTGCATCCCGGCACGTCCTCGATGTGGGCGTCCGAAAGCCCGAGCGCCCGAAGCTGCGCCCGCACCGCCGCGCGAAGATCGACGTAGACCTTGTCTTGCGCTCCCCATACGACGACCCGCCCGCTTGCGCACGCCTCTTGGATTCGTGCCCCCACGTCGCGCCCAACCTCGAAGCAGCAGGCACCAATGCACGGCCCGATCGCCGCCAGCAGCGGGCCCCCCGCCGGCCCGGCCAAAGCGTTGACCGCCGCGGGCACTATCTTTGCGACGATGCCGCGCCAGCCGGCGTGAACCGCGGCGACGTCCCCGGTTCGCGGATCGGCAAGCAGGAGCGGAACGCAGTCTGCCACCCGCACCCCGACGGTGACGCTGCCGCCCGATGGCGCAGGGGCATCGGCCGGCCGGCCCGCCCCGGCGGCACGCGCGACAACGGCGTCGGCCTCGCACCCGGAGGCTTCGGCCGCCTCGACGGCCCGGCCACCGTGCACTTGCTTCACCTGAACGATGGCGGCGGAGGAAAAGTGAGCCTCTAGGTCCGCTTCGGTTGCGCTCCGCGTCGGAAACGCGTGCGCGAACCGCTGTTCGGCGAGGAGATTCGAGTGGAGCAACATGGCGAGCCGGATGATGCCGCGTGCCGACTCGTGGTACCACTCTCTAGTAGTCCCCATGCGCCCGCAGGATCCGTTCATCGGACGCGACATCCTGAACGGCAGTTTTCAGATCCTGCAAAAGATCGGTTCGGGCGGGATGGGCGCGGTCTATCGAGCGCTTCAGCCCCAGATGAACCGCATGGTCGGGGTGAAGATCCTGCACCCCAAGCTCGCGAACCGCAAAGACCTGGTCTCTCGCTTCCGTCGAGAGGCGCGGGCGATGAGCCAGCTGACCCACCCGAATACCGTCAAAGTGTTCCTGTACGGCGAGCTCGACGACGGATCGCTCTACATCATCATGGAGTTTTTGGAAGGCAAGAACCTCAACCAGACGGTTCGCGCCGACGGGCCGTTTGCGACCGAGCGGGCGCTACCCATCCTGATCCAGGTTTGCGGCGCGCTCGACGAAGCGCACAACGCGGGCATCATCCACCGCGACTTGAAGCCCGAGAACATCTTCATCGTTCAATCGGGCGGCGTGCGCGACTTTCCCAAGGTGCTCGATTTCGGCCTCGCGAAAGTGGGCGAACGTCAGATGCGGCCAGGGTCGGTCGTCTTGACGCAGGAAGGGATGGTCTTCGGCACGCCCGAATTCATGAGCCCCGAGCAAGCGCAAGGCAAGCCGCTTACCCGGGGGAGCGACATCTATTCGCTCGCCGTGATCCTCTACGAGGTGCTGACCGGCAAGCTGCCCTTCGACGCGAAGACCGGCATGGACTATATCCAGCTTCACGTGACGGGAAGCCCGATACCGCTCAACCAGCGGGTCCCGGGACGGACGTTTCCGCCGCTGCTCGAGCAGGTGATCGATCGAGCGCTGGCGAAGCGCCCCGAGGACCGCTTCGCTTCCGCGGCCGATTTCGCCGACGCCATGAAGCAAGTCCTGCAGGGTGCCACCCAACTGGCGCCGTTGGCTCCGTCGCCGGGGATCCCTGGCGGCCCGCCGGCTCCGTCGGCTGGCTCGGTCCGGATCGAGACGCGGTCGCCGAGTATGCTGATCGGCCAGAGCTTCGGGGCGTCTGCGCCGACGCCCCTGGTCGCACCACAGGATCGCTACGGGAAGTCCCCGGCGCCGGTCGCGTCGCGTCCGCAGAGGGCGAATCTGATGCTGCTCGTCGGCATCGCGCTCGGCTTCCTTCTCGTCGGTGTCGGACTTGCGGTTGCGTTGATGCGGTTCGTGATCCGGTGATGACGGATCGGATTGTGTCCTCTGCGGTGGTCCCTCGCCTCGACCCTGTCGTCGGTGTCGACCCGAACGTCGCCGCGCTCGCGAGCGCTCTGCATGAGGGCGGCTTCGAGGGCGAGATCCGACTCGACTACGCGACGCGGCTGTCGGCCGCCACCGACAACAGCATCTATCAAGTGTTGCCCGCGGCGGTGATCTTCCCGCGATCCACCGCCGACGTGGCCCTCGCCCTGCGGCTCATCGAAGAGCCCCGATTCCACGGCGTCGCGCTCACCGCCCGGGGCGGCGGCACCGGCACCAACGGACAATCGCTGACGAGCGGCGTCGTGATGGATCTTTCGCGCCACATGGCCAAAATACTCGCGCTCGATCTGAAAGCAGGATTCGTCCGAGTCCAGCCGGGGGTGGTGCTCGACGACCTGAACGCGTTTCTCAAGCCCCATGGCGTGTACTTCGCCGCGAACTTGTCACCATCCAATCGAGCCACCATGGGGGGCATGGTCTCGACCGACGCAAGCGGTGAAGGCTCGCGTGTGCACGGCAAGACGAGCGAGCACGTTCTCGACCTCGAGCTCGTCCTGCGCGGCGGAATCGTTCACCGTACTTCGCGCGTCGCTGGCGCCGAGCTGGAAGCCTTGTGCGAGCAGCCGGGCCTCGTCGGCCAGGCGCACAAGCTCGCGCGCGAGATCGCCGTGGCACGGCGCGAAGAGATCGTTCGTACGTTCCCGAGGCTCCGCCGCTTCATGACGGGCTACAACCTCGCGCGCATGGCCGCGCCGGACGGGTCGAGCGTGGACCTTGCCCAGCTCGTGGCCGGGAGCGAGGGGTCCATTGCGGTGGTGACCGAAGCGCGACTGCGCCTGACGCGCTTCGAACGTCATCGCGCGTTGATCGTGCTGGGCTATCCGAGCTTCGACGCGGCCCTTGCGAGCTCCGAGTGGCTGGTCGCGACAGACCCGGGGTCGGTGGAGACGATCGACGAAACGGTGCTCTCGCTCGCCAAAGGCGACGTGATCTACGACGAAGTGCGCGAATTTCTCGTCGAGAGTGGAGGCGACGCGACGCGCGCCATCAACCTCGTCGAGTACAGCGGCGACGATGAAGTCCACGTCGGGAGCAAGGTCGACGGGCTGTTCGCCGAGATCGGGCGGCGCCGAGGAACGCCGGGGGTGCCGCACGGCCATGTCGTCACCTGGAAGCCGAGCGAGCGCGAGAGCTTGTGGAACCTGCGCAAGAAGGGCGTCGGTCTGCTCGGCAACACGCCCGGCGCCCGCAAGCCCGTCCCGTTCGTGGAAGACACGGTTGTTCCGCCGGAGAATTTGCAAGCATACGTGCGCGAGCTCCGGTCGCTCCTCGATGCCGAAGGCCTCCGCTACGGGATGTTCGGTCATGTCGACGTCGGATGCCTGCACGTGCGTCCTGCGCTCGACCTCAAAGATCCCGAGGACGAAGCCCGCGTGCGACGCATCACGGAGGCGGTGACTGCGCTCGTGACTCGCTTCGGCGGGCTTCTCTGGGGCGAGCACGGCAAAGGCTTTCGCTCCGAGCTCGTGCCGCACCATTTCGGCCCCGTGCTCTACCCCGAGCTTCAGCGCATCAAGGCGCTCTTCGACCCGAGAAATCAGCTCAACCCGGGCAAGATCGCGACCCCCGCGGGCGGCCGCCACCTGCTCGTGCGCGTGGATGGGCCCACGCGAGGTGCGCTCGATCGGCAGATCGACGGCGCCGACCGCGACGCTCTGAGCACGGTCATCAACTGCAACGGCAACGGGCAGTGCTTCGATACGCGCGCCGACAACGTCATGTGCCCGTCTTCGAAGATCACCCGCGACCGCATCCATTCGCCCAAGGGCCGCGCGACGCTCATGCGCGAATGGCTGCGCCTGCTCGCTCGTAGCGGCGTCGTCGCTACGCACGCGTTGCAGGCGGCCGGAAGCCTCCCATGGCTCGTCCGGTTGTGGCATCGCTTCGTGCACGGACAGCGCTCGCGGGACTTCTCGCATCAGGTATACGACGCGATGTCCGGCTGCCTGGCCTGCAAGGCGTGCGCGACGCAGTGCCCCGTGCGCGTCGACGTGCCCGACTTCCGCGCGCAATTCTTGGAGCTTTACCACCGTCGCTACGCCCGACCCATCGGCGACTACTTCACCGCCCTGCTCGAGAAGATGCTGCCCCTCATGGCGACCGCGCCGCGCCTGGTGAACGCGCTGATGGACAATCCCCTCGGTCGCTGGTTGACCGCGCGACTCGTCGGCATCACCGACGCGCCTCTGCTCGATCCCAAGCCCGCGGCCAAGCGCCTCGCGGAGCACGGCATCCCGATTTCGACCCTCGCCGAGCTCGAACGCCTCGCAAAGGAGGCACCGGTTGTCATAGTGCTGCAGGACGCGTTCACGACGTTCTACGAGCCCGGGGTGCTCGAAGCGTCGTGCCGGCTGCTCCGCGCCCTTGGCTTCCAGCCGCATGTGCTGCCGTATTTCGAGAACGGAAAGGCGCTGCACATCAAAGGGTTTCTCCGCTCGTTCGGTCGCGTGGTCGCGCGCAACGTCGGGCTTTTGCGTCGCGTGTCTGCCCTCGGCTTTCCGCTGGTCGGCATCGAGCCGGCCGTCGTCCTCACCTATCGCGACGAGTACCCCAAGGAGCTCGAGGGCGACACCGGCTTCCGCGTTTGGCTCCTGCAGGAGTGGCTCGTCGAACAGCACCTCGAGGCGAGCGTCGCCGCTGGTGCGCGAGGCTTCCGCTTGCTTTCGCATTGCACCGAGCAGGCGCTCGTGGCCAAAGCCCCCGCGCAATGGGCGAAGGTCTTCGCCGCGCTCGGGGTTCCCTTGGAGCTCGTCAAGAGCGGGTGCTGCGGAATGTGCGGCGTATACGGGCACGAGGTCGCCCACAAGCAAGATTCGATGGGCATTTTCGAGCTGTCTTGGAGGGGCAAGGTCGAGGTGGAGCGCGACCGCGAACGAGTGCTGGCCACCGGTCACTCGTGCCGCACCCAGGTCGAGCGGGCCCTTGGCTTCACGCCGCTGCATCCGGCTCAGGCGTTGTTCGAATCTTTGAAAACCACGGAGAACGTTCCACATCACGGGAGCACGGCGCCGCCATGAAGCAGGAAGAATCCGTCTCGACAGCGCACACCCCGAGCCAGGACCCGCCGCGCGGCGAGCTTCCGATCTCGGACCACATCCTCATGGTCAACGACCTCGGTCGGGGCGAGAGGTACGGCGAAGCCATGTTGGCCAAGATCCGTCCAGGCGATGTCGTGCTCGAGGTCGGCACGGGTGCGGGTCTCTTGAGCTGTATGGCCGTCCGCCTCGGGGCCAAACACGTCTACACGGTCGAGCGGTCGTCGGTCATGCATGACGTCGCAAAGAAAGTGTTCGCGGCCAACGGCATGACCGACAAGATCACGTTGATCCACGCGGGCTCGGAGCAACTGGTCGCGCTCGGGGCCGTCCGCGAGCCGGTCGACGTCTTCGTGACGGAGACGATAGGTGCGCTCGTACTGGACGAAGGGATCCTCCCCATTTTCGAGCACGTGAAGCCGCTGCTCGCCCCGAACGCGAAAGTGATACCCGAGAAGGTCAAATTCAAACACTGCCTCGTCAATATGAGTGGGATCCGCGAACGGATCGAGATCCTCGAGCCCGTCTTCGGATTCGACTTCAGCGCACTCAACGCAGAGCTGAAGTCGAACGTGTCCTTCGGATACATCCCGATCGACCCATGGCGCGAAGTGTCGACCATCGCCGAGACTCGCGTCTACGATTTGGCGAGCTTCACGGCGGAAGACAGCGACCAGGAGATGATGATCGTCAAGAGCAACGTGTGCGACGGAATGCTGACTTGGGGTGAGTTCGAGCTGGCAGAGGACGTCGTTCTCGACACGCGCTGCCGCGATTTGAGAGACAGCTGGGCGAACGTGGTTCACATGATGAAGCGCATGCCGGTCGAGTATGGTCAGCGGTGCACGAGTCAGTTTCGCATCACCGAGGACCGGGTTGGGTGGGTCATGAACTGGAACATCCCGCCGATTCCCTAGTGCAGCCTCCGCGCGGGCGGACTCAGTGCGGCCCGCTCGAAAGCTCACGGCAAACGTCGATCGGACTGCCTGGGTCGGGCTTGCCGTCGCCGTTGCGGTCGGGGGCGATCGTCGCGCAACCCTTTCGCGACGGATCGAACGTCCAGACCTGGTCGGCGCGGCCGTCACCGTTCGAGTCATGCGCCCGCTTCACGAGGTTGCCACTCTCGTCCATCACGTCCCACGTGTCGATGACGCCGTCGTGATTCATGTCCTCGCCGTAGCACCGCTCGCGGCCCTTGATGGTCACGCGCACCTCGTCGATCTTGCCATCGCCGTTGCGATCGTACCCGCGGGCCTCCCCCACGTAGCAGGGCTCGTAATCCGGCGGCGGCGCAAGGCCGAGGCCCTCCGGAGGGCGCTCCATGCTGAGAACCTCGACGCGCATTCCATCACCCGTTGCGCACGCAGCCGAGAGCAAGATCACCGTCAAGGAGAGGCCTCGCATGCCCCTCAGTGTAACCACGCGATGTCGACCCTGCTGCGCAACGGCGCGTGCTCCCAACCGCGCTCTCCCGCGACCTCGCGAGTGAGGCCGTCCTCCTCGTCCATGCCCGATTGGAAGTCCATGCCCGATGGGGGCAGCGGACAGATCAGCGCGCTGCGCAAACCTTACGCGGCGACGATGCCCGCGGGGGCCACGACTCGACTGGAGGGATATCGATGAGTAGCGGGTCGATGACCCGCGATCTGCACACCGGTCACCGGCGGCCCGCCCCAGCGAGTCATCCGGGACAGCGACTCGATGCACCACGCGAATTGGCCCATCGAAAAGGGCTTGCAGAGAAACGCGTCGCCGCCCGCGTCCTCCGCGTACGCCCTGTCCTGCGCGCTGCCGTAGTCACCCGTCATGAGGATCGGCAGCCCGGCCAGCCCCAGGGATCCGCGTATGTGCTCACAGAGCTCATAGCCAGACTTGGTGGGCAGTCCGACGTCGATGCAAGCGACGTGGAGCTCGCGCTCCATCAAGTGCGGGACCGCCGCGTCGTAGTGGCCTGCGAGAAGCACCTGAAAGTCCATCCTTGCGAGCTCCCGGGTCATGGCCCTTTGCAGGTGCGGGTCGTCCTCCACGATGAGGACGGTGCGCCTTGTGGCGTCCAGAGGCTTTCCCCGCGAGGACAGCATGGCGGCCGTCTATACAAACGCCGCGCCAGAGGTGGGCGTCGTCACCGGCGACCCGAACGACGCGCTGAAGGGGGGATCCGGCACTTCCCGCGCGGTGGCACGGCTGTCGCGCGCGCGCCATCGTCGTTGACATGCGTAACCACCGATCCGGCGCCATGAACGCCATCAATCCGCTACAGAGATGCCTCGCGAGACAAGAATGGTCGCGCGTCCGGTCACGGACATCTCGCGCGCATGAAGCGGCCTTCCAGCGCTCCCTTCGCCGGCGCAAGGGTTGCGCTCTCCTGCATTGAATCGCCGAGCGTGGAGCTCCGTCGGAAGAGGACTGAGCGGAGGTCTGCTGAGAGTCACGGGCGTTGCATCCATGCCATTCGGGCTGGCACGCTCTACGCACCAGGTTTCCGCGCACCGTTGGAGCGCTCACCGAGCGTGCGCCGGACGAGGGCGACCAGGTCATTCGCGATCACCGGCTTCAGCAAGAGGCGATCGGCCCCCAACCGCGCGGCCTTCCGCCATTCGCCCGGGCCTCCGGACGCGGTGACGACGATGATGGGCATCGCCGCCGAGGTGCCGCGCTCGCGGAGCCGCTTTGTGAGAGCCATGCCGTCGATTCCGGGCATGCGGAGATCCAGGATGGTCACCGAAGGTGCCTTTCTCTCGAACGCTTCGAGGGCGCTCAACCCGTCCCGCACGCATTCGATCTCGGCGTTCGGAAACCCCAGAGCCAAGATCGATTTCAGCGCTTCGCGGAAATCGTCATCGTCGTCCGCGACCAGAATCCGCGCGGGCTCGAAGTATCCCCCACGTGCGGCAACGAGGTCGCTGCGAAACGCGTCGACAGACGGCGTACGGGCGCGAGGGTCTTTCGCGAGCGCACGTAGTACCGCGTAATCCAGCGCTGGGGAGAGGTTCTCGCGCAGGCTGCTTGGCGGCCGGACGGGCTCCCTGGCGTGCTGAAGAAGTACCGCCGTCGTCGCCAGTCCGTCGAAAGGGGGGCGGCCCGTGAGAAGCTCGTAGGACACGCACGCGAGCGAGTATACGTCGGCTCGCGCGCGCATCTCCGGATCGCCGCCGCTGGAGAACGCGACTTCCGGCGCCATGTAAGCAGGCGTGCCTACGAATACGGACTTGCTCGGCGGCTCTCGACGCCAGAGAGCCGCAAGCCCGAGGTCGGACACTCGGGGTCGGAGGTGGTCGTCGAGAAGGATGTTGCTGGGCTTGATGTCGTGATGCACGGTGTTTCGCGCGTGAATCGCGGCGACGCCAAGACACACTTCGTCGAGGATGCGCAATGCAAGGTCCAAATCAGGAGGCGAGCTGCGCTCGAAGAGCCATTGCTCCAGCGTGCGACCCTCGACGAACTCCATCACGATGTATGGCACCTCGTCGTGCTCGCCGAAGGCGTAGACCTGCACAACGTTGGGGGCGTTGATGTCCGCCATTGCACGAGCTTCGTCGAGAAAACGCTGCTGGAAGCCTGGACCCACCAGATTCGGGTGGGTGAACTTCATCGCGACGCGGCGGTCGAGTGTGATGTCGTGCGCGAGCAGGACGACACCCATCGAGCCTTCTCCAAGCGTGCGGATGACGCGGTAGGTGCCCCCTACGAATGAGCCGGGCTTGGGCACAGCGCGGTGCGTCGGCACGCGCTCGTCCGTTTTCGGCAAATCATCCGGTGAAAGTGTGGGGGCTATGGCGGTCACGCAATCTGATCGGGCCGCGGACCGCCATACGGAGACGATCGGGCGACGAACTGTGGGCAGAATGCACGCAGAAGGGAGGCCGGCAGATCCCGTGCCGGGGGCTCGAAACGCGCCTTCTCGACATCTTTTGACAAGGACGGGAGGCGCAGGAGCGTTGTGAAGGAGGCGCTCGCCGAATCGCAAACCATAATCCGAACGGTATTCATAGCATCAAGAGAAACCGGAGCTTCCTGGCGACGTCGAGTAGCCTACCGTCTTCCCCCCGTTCTTGCTTCGCCGACACGAGCTTCTCGTTTTGCGAAATGGCGCAGAGCAAAAGCACGAGGGCTTTTCGGACTTTGCCGGCGCAACGCGAAAGCGGTCAGCCATGGCCCGAACATTGCTCGGTACCCCTAACCGACAGGCACGATGACGACAGCGATGGTTGTGATGGAGCCCGGAAGTGACTGGCCTGGCCAGATCGGGGACTCCATGAGGGTGATCGCATTCAGCCACGATGGTGCGGATCTGCTTCGGCGGACCCAACAGAGCGTCGGCGCTCTCCACCGCCGCGACAGCGTGGTCCGCGTGGCTGTCCTCGCATGCAACTTGGCGACGGGCGGTGCCGCCGCTGACCGCCGTGCGCAACTTGCCCGAGCGCTGCTCGACGCCGTGGCAAGCACGAACTGTGGGCGGATGGTTCTGCGCGCCAGCGGGATCGCGTCGCGTCAGCAAAGACAAGAGCTGTTCGCGCTCGCGGAATCACTCGCGGAAGGGCTTCGCGGATCGACGGCGACCGTCTCGGTGCGCTTTGCCGACGTGCGGCCCAGGAATGCGGTCCTGCACACCAGCGCAATCGGTGAGCAGTGGTGATCCGCTTACCCGAACGTGTTCGTCACGGCTCGGATCCTGCTTCAGGCAACCGACAGCATGCCAAAGATCGATACCGTGGTGGCTGTCTACGACACGCATCCCAAGGCCGAAGAGGCGCTGCGCGCCTTCCAGAGCTCGGGCTTCGACATGAAGAAGCTGTCGATCGTCGGAAAGGACTACCGCACCGAAGAGCACGTCATCGGCTTTTACAACACCGGCGACCGCATGAAAGTCTGGGGCAAGCGTGGTGCCTTCTGGGGCACGTTCTGGGGCATGTTGTTCGGCTCCGCTCTCTTTCTCATCCCGGGCGTCGGACACCTGATGGTGCTCGGCCCGCTGGTGGGATGGATAGTTGGCGCCCTGGCCGAGGGCGCGGTGATCGGGGGCCTGACCGCGCTCGGGGCTGGCCTCTACAGCATCGGCATCCCCAAGGACAGCATCCTCAAGTACGAGACGGCGCTCAAAGCCGATCAGTTCGTCCTCGTCGCACATGGCACCCCCGACGACGTGGCGGCGGCGAAGCGGATCCTCGATAGGACGGGCGCCGTCTCGGTCGACGAGCATTTCGTAGCCGGCGCCGCATGACTTACCGAGCCATCGGCTTCCTATGACTCACTCGAAGCGCAATGCGTCGATCGGGTTCATCTGCGCGGCCTTGCGAGCCGGATAAAAGCCGAACACGACACCAATCGCCATCGAGACTCCGAAGGCGACGAAGATCCAGACCGGCGTGAGGACGAAGGGCCATCCCATGACCGAGGCAAGCACCACGGCTCCGCCGATCCCGACCCCGATCCCGATCAAGCCCCCGGCTGCCGACAGCACGACGGCTTCGACCAGGAACTGAAGCAGTACCTTGTTCTCGCTGGCGCCGATGGCGAGGCGGATCCCGATCTCGCGCGTCCGCTCGGTCACCGATACGAGCATGATGTTCATGATCCCGATCCCGCCCACGAGCAGCGACACGGCGGAGACGTTGCGCAGCATTCCCGTCTGCGCGTCCGCCGCCTTCTCCTGGGTGGCAGCGAGGTCGGCGAGGTTTCGCACCGTGAAGTCGTCGAGGTCGCCGTCAGGCTGGCGATGCTGCTGGCGCAGGATGCCGGTAACCTGCGTCTGCGCATGCGACACCTCGTCGGGGGACACCGCAGAGACCAGGATGCTGCCGACATGGACGCGGTCCTGGCTCATCATCCGCGACTTGAAGGTGACCCACGGCATCACCACCAGATCGTCTTGATCCTGGCCCTGCGACGACTGTCCTTTGCTCGCGAGTACACCGACCACCTCGCAAGGCATCGATCGGACGCGCACGAGCTGGCCAAGGGGATCGCCGTCGCCGAAAAGCTGGGTCGCAACCGTCAGCCCCAGCACGCAGACCTTGGCTCCGGAGTCGGACTCGGCGCTATTGAAGGTTCGCCCGTTCGCGATCGTCCACTCACGGATGGCGAAGAAGTCCGGCGTGGAGCCGTACACAGTCGTGAGCCAGTTCTCGTTGTCGAGCACGACCTGCACGACGGTCCGGTCGAGGGGTGCGGCGTAACGGGCAGCGCTGGTCCCCTTCGCGATGGCGAGGAGGTCGGCGTAGGTGAGCGGCTTGCCGGTACCGGGCCCGCCGCGGGCTCCGCCAAGCGTGCTCGAGCCGGGGAGCACGATCAACAGGTTGGTCCCGAGCGTCGCGAGCTGCTCCTCGAGAACGGCCTTGGAGCCCTCGCCGGACGCGACGGTCAAGATGAGCGCGGCGACGCCGATGATGACGCCCAACGAGGTGAGCGCCGAACGCATCCTGTTCCGCCGCAGCGCGCCGAACGCGAGCGGAACGATGGACGCGACGGCGCTCACGCTGCCCTCTCCGGCGTCCCGGCGAGATCGGCCGCGGCGTCGTGGGGGGCTTGCTGCTCGTCGGACAGGATCCGCCCGTCGCGCACGACCAGGCGCCGGCCCGCGTATGCGGCGATGTCCGTCTCGTGGGTGACGATCACGATCGTGATCCCGGTCTTGTGGAGCGACTGAAGCAAGCCCACGATCTCCACCGACGTGCGGGTGTCGAGCGCGCCGGTGGGCTCGTCAGCAAGGATCAGTCGGGGACGATTCACGAGCGCACGGGCGATGGCGACGCGCTGCTGCTGGCCGCCGGATAGCTGAGCGGGCGTGTGCGCCTCTCGACCCGCCAGTCCGACGCGTCCGAGCGCCTCCTTGGCCCGCAGCCATCGCTCGTCCGCCGGCACTTCGGCATAGACGAGCGGGAGCGCTACGTTGTCGACTGCGCTGGTGCGGGCGATGAGCTGGAAGCCCTGGAACACGAAACCGAACGCCGATAGTCGGAGCGCCGAAAGCTCCCGCCTCGGCAGCGTCGCCACCTCGCGCCCCTCGAAGCGATAACTGCCTTTCGTCGGCTGATCGAGGCAGCCGAGCACGTTCATGAGCGTCGACTTCCCGGAGCCGGAGGGGCCCATGATCGCGACCATCTCGCCTTTCGCGATCGTCAGATTCACGTCGACGAGGGCGTGCACCTCCATCTCGCCCGCCCTGTACGTCTTGGCGATGCCCTCGAGCCGGATGATGGGGTCAGAGTCCACGTGCAGCCCCCGCGGCCGGAGGCGCCTTGCTCTTGTCGCGAGCGACATCGATGATCACTTCGCGGCCCGGCTCCAAGCCTTCCACCTCGGTCATGTTGCCATCGGTCACCCCGATCTTGATCGGCGTGCGCACGGCACTGGTCCCTTGGGGGACGTAGACGGCCCCGCCCGGCCGGACGCTCGCAGCCTTTGGACTGCCGGCCGGGATTTGCGCGACTGCCGGGCGAAACCGCAGGGCCTCGTTCGGCACCGCTGCAACCTGGGTCTTTTGGGCAATGAGGATGAGAACGTTCGCGGTCATTCCGGGACGCAGCAACAGGTCCGGGTTGTCCACATCGAGGACCACGTCGTAGGTCACCACGTTCGACAGGGTTTGCGGCGCGTTCCGTACTTCGTGTACCAGCGCTTTGAAAGTCTGATCGCGGAACGCATCGACCGTGAACGTGGCGCTTTGGCCGGCATGGACCCCGCCGACGTCGGCCTCGTCCACCGCGGCGTGGACCTGCATGTGGCGCATATCCTGCGCGA